>CATXTO010000011.1 GCA_958402445.1 uncultured Eubacteriales bacterium | reverse complement strand
CCGCAAGCCCGGCAGCTAGTAGAATCTCCCAACGGGCGACCACAGGTCGCCCCACGGCCCTCGGGTCGGTACTACCCTGTAGGGGCGAGCTGCGCTCGCCCGCAAGCCCGGCAGCTAGTAGAATCTCCCAACGGGCGACCACAGGTCGCCCCACAGCCCCCGGGTCGGTACTACCCTGTAGGGGCGAGCTGCGCTCGCCCGCAAGCCGAGCAAGCTATTAGAATCTCCCAACGGGCGACCGAGCGGGCATGAATCCGCGTCCAGTCAGGCGCAAATTTGCGGCAGCGCAGTCCTCTGGCTACGAGGCGCGCTTCGCACGCCCGCGGGCGAGTCGCCCCCAAAGGGCCGGTATAAAGCCCACTGATGCTCCGGTGGCTTGGCCGCCGCCACGCGGCAGCGTGCGGATTCGCAAGCCCGAACGCAAAGGCGCTGCCGCCAAATCAGGAAGAGGATTCCGTGTCGATTCCATCATAAACGGTTCCCCAAAACGCCCAAAGGGCTGCGGGGAGCTGTTTTTCTTTTCCCGCTCCTGCAAAAACGCTTTGTTTCCGCCTCATTATGCGGCGGTGGGCTTGTATACTGAATAGGGGTGATTCACATGAAGCTTTGGAAACGGCTCCTTGCCGCCTTTTTCACCGTTGTGGCCCTGGCCCTGCTATTGGACGCCGCAACCGCCGGTAGCATCCGATTGACGCAGTACCGCGTCTGCTGCCCCAATCTGCCCGCCGCCTTCGACGGACTCCGCGTGGCGCAGATTTCCGACCTTCACGGGGCTTTCCTGTCGGACGGAGGCGTGTCCCTGGCAGAGTCGGTCTCCAAGGCGGAGCCGGATCTGATTGCCATCACGGGAGACTTGTTTGACCGTGACACTGAACTTTCGCTCATCGAACCCGCCATGGAGCGGCTGTGTCGAATTGCGCCTGTTTACTATGTCTCTGGCAATCACGAGTGGACCGTATCCCAACGCAGAACGGTCTGGCAGGACATGGCGGACGCCGGCGTGATCTTTCTGGAAAACGACTGGGTGATCCTGGAGCGGGATGGGCAGTCCATTGCATTGGTGGGCTTGGAGGATCCCAATGGTCCGGCAGACATGGCCGCTCCCGCGCAGGTGATGGAGCGGCTTCGGGAGCAGGGAGGCTCCCAGCTTTTCACGCTGCTGCTGTATCACAGAAACGACGGCCTGGATACCTGGGCGGAGCTGCGCGTGGACCTCACCCTCTGCGGGCATGGGCACGGCGGTCTGATCCGCCTGCCCCTGATCGGCGGCCTGGCGGATACGGACCGGGGACTGTTTCCCAAATTTGACGCAGGTGTCTACCACAAAGACGCCGCCGCCATGGTGGTCAGCCGGGGCCTGGGCAGCAATGCCGGCACCTTTCGTCTTTTCAATGGGCCGGAAATTCCCGTTATCACCCTGACCCTGGATGACGGCGGATAACTTCGAAGTTTCGCAGCTTTTTTGCTTCCTTCAAATAGACGGAAAAACACATTTTTTACCCCGCCGTTTTGGGCTGTTTGCCGAGGAAATCCTGTCCAGATTCAATTGACAAGCAACTTGCCTCCTTGTATAATAAATGCTGGGATTTAGGGATTTCCCCAATTAGGATTTACGCCGGACCGCGGGGCAGCGCGCCGCAGTCTTTGAAAAAGGAAGGAAGATTGCCATGATTTATTCAGCAGAAGTGCAGCATATGTGCCCCGTGGCCAAGGGCGCCGATCACGGCCCCGCTCCTATTCCCGAGGAGGGCAAATGGGTCCAGGCCAAGGAGATTCAAGATATCAGCGGCTTTACCCACGGCGTTGGCTGGTGCGCTCCCCAGCAGGGCGCCTGCAAGCTGACTCTAAACATTAAAAACGGCGTCATTGAAGAGGCCCTGGTGGAAACCCTGGGCTGCTCCGGGATGACCCATTCCGCAGCCATGGCTGCTGAGATTCTCATTGGGAAAACCATTTTGGAGGCGTTGAATACCGACCTGGTCTGCGACGCCATTAACACCGCTATGCGGGAGCTGTTTCTGCAAATTGTCTATGGTCGTAGCCAATCCGCTTTTTCCGAGGGCGGTCTGGCTGTGGGCGCCTCCCTGGAGGATTTGGGCAAGGGCCTGCGCAGCCAGGTGGGCACAATGTTCGCCACCAAAGACAAGGGCCCCCGTTACCTGGAAATGGCGGAGGGGTATATCACCCGGATTGCCCTGAGCCCCGACAATCTGATCGTGGGGTACGAGTTCATCAATCTGGGAAAGATGATGGATTTTATCAAAAACGGCGTGGAGCCCGCCCAGGCTCTGGAACAAGCCAAGGGGCATTATGGGCAGTTCGACAACGCCGCCAAGTACATCGACCCCCGCAAGGAATAATAGGAGGACAGGACAATGGCTTTGTTTGAAGGTTTTGAGAGAAAAATTGATAAAATTCAGGGGGTCCTGGCACAATATGGCATCTCCTCTGTGGAGGAATGCAGGGCCATCTGTGAGGGAAAGGGCTTTGACCCCTACACCATCACCAAGAGCATCCAGCCCATCTGCTTCGAGGACGCAGCCTGGGCCTATACGGTGGGCGCCGCCATCGCCCTACGCAAAGGCGTGAAGAACGCGGCGGAGGCTGCGGAGGCCATCGGCATCGGCCTGCAGGCCTTCTGCATCCCCGGCTCTGTGGCAGAGGACCGGAAGGTGGGCCTGGGCCACGGGAATCTGGGTGCCATGCTTCTGCGGGAAGAGACCAAATGCTTTGCGTTTCTGGCGGGCCATGAGTCCTTTGCCGCCGCGGAGGGGGCGATCGGGATCGCCCGCTCCGCCAATAAGGCCCGGAAGGGGCCCCTGCGGGTTATCCTCAACGGTCTGGGCAAGGACGCGGCCCAAATCATCAGCCGCATCAATGGCTTTACCTATGTTCAGACCCAGTTTGACTACTACACTGGGACGTTGACCGTCGTTCAGGAGCGCCGCTACTCCGAAGGCGAGCGGGCCGCCGTGCGGTGCTACGGGGCCGACGATGTGCGCGAAGGCGTGGCCATCATGCACAAAGAGGGCGTGGACGTGTCCATCACCGGCAACTCCACCAATCCCACTCGGTTCCAGCATCCCGTTGCCGGCACCTACAAGAAAGAGTGCATGGAGCAGGGGAAAAAATACTTTTCCGTGGCCTCCGGCGGCGGCACTGGCCGGACCCTACACCCGGACAACATGGCCGCCGGCCCCGCCTCTTACGGCATGACCGATACCATGGGCCGCATGCACTCCGACGCCCAGTTTGCAGGCTCCTCCTCTGTGCCTGCCCATGTGGAGATGATGGGCTTTTTGGGCATGGGCAACAACCCCATGGTCGGGGCCACAGTCGCCTGCGCGGTCGCAGTTTCTGAGGTTCTCTAAGCGCGTAAACCCGCATAGAATCAGGACTTCTTGATGTCAGAGCTTCTGATGCGTTTGGCATCGGAAGCTCTGTTTTTCGTCTAGACCCGGTTTCTCCAATCATTTTCCAATACCGGAATAAGATGTTGGCAACATCATTCGTTGTATGCTTTCTTTTCATAACTTTTTTAGAGCTTCTATACCTTTGCCGCTCATCTAGTCGGTTAGACGCAGATCGTATTTCATTGTTATCTGTAAGTCCTTGAGGTCCAGCCGCTCTTGTAGGTATTTGAGGAGGTATATTGTTCTCCGCCAGCACGGTCGCGTGCGTATACCGCAGCGAGTGGAAATTGAATTCCGGGTAGTTTTGTTCCTTCAGCGAGCGATTGAGTACTACTACGCCATCTGTGATCGCCTGAAACCCCGAAAAAGCCAATACAAAGCAATCGTCGCTTTTTTCGGTGAAAAGAACCTGAGCGCCCCTTATTATCGACGGGCAGTCTGCGCTCGACTTTGCCGTGAATACCGAGGCTTACCTGATTGCGGTCAACAAGGATGTCATCTGCGAGGACTTCTGCAAGCTGTCCACAGGTGTAGCAGGCGAGGTCGTGCAGAAGTTTGTGTACTATGGATACCGTCTTGCAATTTTCGGTGACTGATCAAATTACACAAGAAAGCCGCTCCGCGACTATATCTACGAGTGTAAGAACGGTAAGCACCTGAATTTTGTAGCAAGTGCGGAGGAAGCCGTCCAACGGCTGGGAGGGTCATATGAACCGATTTGCCGTTATTGACACGGAAACTACATGGGGCGACGCGGTTATGTCTATAGGCGTTGTCATCGCCGACTGGGAGACATTCGAGTTGGTGGACAAACGCTATTACATACTCACCCCATTTAAGAACCACGGCGGGATGTACACCTACGCCCTTTATGTCAATGGCATCAAGCCAGACCTTGAATGCTCCCGGGAAAAGGCGATAATGGATCTGGTGCGCTTTCTCGCCGACTATGAGGTAGAGACCATGTTTGCATATAACGCCGCCTTCGACTACCGGCACCTGCCGGAACTGTCCCATCTCGCATGGTATGACATTATGAGGGTGGCGGCGTATAGGCAGCACAACCCGAAAATACCGAGTTGCGCCGACTGCTGTGGCACGGGCAGGTTGAAACGCGGATATGGCGTGGAGAGCGTCTACCGAATGCTCAGCGAGGACTTCGTCTACTGCGAGATGCATAATGCCCTGACTGACGCGATAGACGAACTGGAAATCATGCGGTTGCTGAACCACGGTCTCGGCAAGTATACTTTGGCAAAAATCGGGTGATGGCCTTATATCAATAACCGAATCTTTTAACGGTTCGCCTCTTTCGTCGCCAAGTGAGTTGTGCAAGTTTCGGGAATCACAGGCGGCGCGGCGGCAAAGCCGCCGACCAATACCACATAGCACATAAACACAAAGGGCTTCCGAGGTCAGTCGTTGACCTGGGAGGCCCTTATTCTGTGGGGTTTTCTGCCTCTTAAATGTGAAAACGCCGCCCTATTACATGCTGTTCTTTGTATCAAGGGCGGCATTTATTTCGATGTATATCATTTTCATCTTTCGTCATACTCGTTTCTATTCGTCCAAGAGCACAAAAAGATTGTTTCGACTTGCTTATGCATCACAAAATCCTGAATTTTCTGATATTGTTTTCTCCATACAGGAAGGCAATGGGATAGACCACAGCGAAATCAAATTGGCTAACTGGTTTTGTACTAGTTCCTGTTGAATTGAATTCGCATAGGCTATTACCAAGCCGCACTTACACTCCTGCTTTGGGCCGTCGCTTCAAGAGCGTAAAACAATTCGTTTGATATATTAGCAGCTCATGTGGTTCGATTTCAGGGAATGCGCGCTTGCCCGGTATATGAATGGTAGGCGAACAGGAGGTCATACAGCTCCCGTTCCCTTTTCGATGAGATATATTCCCCAGTTACTGGAATCCGGCGCGGGCTTGGCATGCGGCTCCGCTTGACGGCGGAGCGTACGAAAACAGTATTCAAGGAATCGAGTTTCATCCGGCCAACTGTCCCGTGTACGCGCCATGGTATACGCATGAAATGACGTCTGTTGCATAGCGCGTCCCCCCAGCTGGAGATAATTCCTCATTTTCCTCCATAGTATTACATTTTACAGTTTTCCATTTTTGCAAAAAGGCCGTTGGATTGGAACCCAAGCCAAGGGCCTCGCCATTCGTTCCATCTTGGAGACAACCAAAGAAGCGTTAATTTCATTCTTTGAAACCATTAAAATGGTTACCGGCGCTTTCCTTAAAGAAAAGATGTTCATTGACGACTGCGCTTCGCGCGGTTGGGCTCACCAGTTTCACCAATATCAGAGGCCTTTTCGCAAACTGCACCGCAATCCACTCATAACGGCCGATTTCCTCCTGAAGCACGATGTAGGAGATATCCTGTGCATTTCCGCCGTTAGGCGTTCAACGCCCAGCCTCGATGCCCTGTGCAATGACATCTGGGGCTATGGACCTCTCTTTGTATGATCGGATGCTTCTCCTGGTGCGGAGGGCCTCCATACGCTGATGCGGGTCTAAAACAACCAGTTTATCAATTTTGAATGGCGGCGTATCGAAACCTGTGATGGAAACGGCGGCTTTCGGGCACAAGGCGACGCAGTGCCTGCACATAATACAGCCTTGCAACTTTACCACACTTTTTATTTTTCACCGCAATATTGTAGGCGGGATAATCCCGCAGAAACATTCCGCACCCGATACATTTGTCATATCTTATCTCAATTTTGTGTTCTCTCATAAAACTTGACTCCTTAAATCAGTGTGAGGCCGTGCTTTTCTTATTTACTACAACGCGCGGGCCAGTTCAAAGGCGCTGCGAGTGGCGTTTCCGATGCGTCCGGGCTTGGCCGCGTCGCCGATGGAATAGAGCCGCTCATAGTGCCCGGCGCACTCCTGTTCCAACGAATTGCTGCTGCGCACGCCGATGGCCAGCACCGCGACCTCGGTCCGGATCTCCTCCTGTACGCCGTCCTTCTTTCGCCTCAAATAGAGCATCCCGTCTCCGATCCGCTCCAGCCTCCTGCCCGTTAAGAACCGCACCCCACCCTGCTTCAGCCGCTCGATCACGTCGGAGGCGTTGACGGCAAATGCCTCGGGAGCGAGTTTTTCCGGACTCCCGATGACGGTGACGGTATTGCCCTGCTCCATCAACAGCTCCGCCGTCTCCAGGCCGGTCAGGCCGGCACCCACCACGGCCACCTCCTTGCCGGTGTAATTCCGCTCTCCTGTCAGGACCGGCTTGACCGTGGTGACCATTTCCAGTTCCGCGCCGGGGAGCTTGGGCGTCAGCGGCTCCGCGCCGGTGGCGAGAAAGACCGCGTAGGGGCGGAGCCCGTCAATGATCTCCCTGGTGGCCTTGGTGTTATACTGAATGGTCACGCCCAGCCCGAGGGACTGACGGGTCAAATATTCGATGAACCAGTCGATCTTCTCCTTGCGGGGCGGCGCCGCAGCAAGGCGGAGCTGCCCGCCGGGGTCGGCGCCCTGTTCCAGTACAGTCACCTTAAAATCCCGAGCCGCCAGCTCATTGGCCGCGGTGAGGCCCGCCGGGCCCGCGCCCACGACAACCACCGACCTCTGCAGCCCGTCCTTCGGCATGGCGCGGGGGAGCTCACTCTCCCGGCAGGCGTGGGGGTTCACCGCGCACTCCACCGGCTTGCCGTTCATGATGTTTTCCTGGAAGGTCTCCATGCAGCGCAGGCAGCAGATACAGCGATTGATGTCCTCGCCGCGCCCCTCCATGGCCTTATTCGCCCAATGGGGGTCGGCAAGATGGGAACGGCCCATGGCGATGAAGTCCTGGGTCCCCTCCGTAAGCTGCGCCTCCGCCTGCTCCGGCGTGCGGATCAGGTTGGCCGCGATGACGGGTATGCTGACCTGCTCCTTCACCGCCTTTGCCAGATACTTGCGCCAGCCCAGGGTAAAGCTGATAGGCTCACAGGAGGTCTGCGCCGTATCATAGTTGCCGCTGCTGACATTGAGCGCGTCGATGCCGAAGCCCTCCAGCCGTTTGGCCATCTCCACGCCCTCGTCCAGGGTGATGCCCTGGCCAGGATAGCCGATGGTGTCATAGAACTCTTCCACCGAGAGGCGCACGCTGATGGGGAAATCGGAGCCGCATTCCCTGCGGATGCCCTCGATAATCTCCCTCAGAAGCCGCATCCGGTTTTCCAGGGAGCCGCCGTACTCATCCTCCCGGCGGTTGGTATAGGGGCTTAAAAATTGCTGGAGCAGATAACCGTGGGCGGCGTGGAGCTCCACCCCATCAGCTCCGGCCTTCTTCACTCGTTTGGCGGCGGCGACAAATTGGCCGATCAGGGTCTTGATCTGCGGAATCGTCATGGGAACGGTGTGTTGATTGCGGACGGGATTGTCCGCCAGTCCGCAGGGGACGGCGCTGGGGGCCAGGAGGGGCTTCATATACTTCCCCATCCGCTTTGCGGTTTTGGGGTCGTCTATGACGGAAGCGTCAAACTTGCCGGCCACTTTGAAATACAGATCCCAATAGGACGGGAAGATCCGCGCCATGCGCTCGTTGAACTGCCATATCGTGGGAAAGATGGCCACATTCTGCCGTCCGGGATGGTAGAGCTGCATGAACAGCTTGGCTCCGTGGGCGTGGACCCGTTCCACGGCCTTGCGGAGGGGCCCGATATACCGGTCGTGGGACATGGACAGCATACTGGGGTAGGCCACGGCGTCCGTCTCGTTGACGCGGCTGCATTCCGTAATGATGAGTCCCGTGCCTCCGGCGGCCCGCTCCTCGTAATAGGCGGCCAGAGCGTCACTGACCGCGCCGTCGTGATGGGCCAGGCCCACGCACATGGCGGTCATCACCAGCCGGTTTTTGATTGGCACAGAGCCGATGTTCATGGGGGTAAATAAATTCGGATACTTCATATTCAAAATCTCATTTCTATTTTGGTTTGACAAGCCCGGCGTACCGCGTTTTTTCGTCAGGAACCGGAGCAGTACGCTTGTGCCATCTCCGTAGGGCTAATACCGCATAGGCAGCTGAAACAGGATAAATTTTCAGACCCAGTTGCAGCCGTACGATATATTTTCAAGCGTACTTATTTTTTCACTTGTCTAAATACGGTCTATAGTTTATAATGGTTCCCGTAGAAAGGCAAGTGACAGAACAAAACGGACGATTAAATTTAGACAAAAACGAAATATTGTCAAAGGAGCTACAAAAAGTGAAATATGACTTAACGAAAAAATTGACCATCGGAGCAAGCCGCACCCTTTATTCTCTCCAGCAGGCGATGCTTTTTTTACTCTCTGAAAAATCTTTCGAGGAGATCGCGGTGGGAGAGCTGTGCGAAAAGGCCATGCTGCCCCGGGCCACCTTCTATAATTACTTTGACGACAAATACGATCTTCTAGAGTATTGTTTCATGACCGCCCGTGACCGGTTGGACAGCGGCTGCCAGGACGCGGGAACTTGTGCGAAGCGGATGAACACGCTGATGGAGAACTGTTTTGATTTTTTTGACCAAAATAGCAAAACGGTACAAGCAGTTTTAAAAAATAACCCGCCCAATCTGTATCTCATCAATCAAATCCGGTTTTACCTGCTGTCCAATATGTCGGCGGCCTTTAAGCGCAATCCGGATTCCCACCGCTTTAAGATACCCCAAGAGATGGCCGCAAACTTGTATAGCCAGGCGATCCTGATTATTCTCGAGTGGAAATACCTGGATAAAAGGGCGTGCTCTAAGGCACAGGCAAAGGAATATTTGCAGCAGATGGTCAGCGGGATCGATCCGCAATAGAAGGGGTGTATTGGGATGGTTTTTTATTTCAGCGGCACCGGCAACAGTCAGCTTGCGGCAAAGCAGATCGCGGCCGAGCTGGGCGACGAGCTGGTCTCTATCAATGCGTGCCTCAAAAAGGGCGAAAAAAGAACGTTCCATGCGGAACGTCCGCTGGTATTTGTGGCTCCCACCTACGCCTGGCGGATGCCGAAAGTGTTGGAGCGGTGGATTCGAGAGACGGAGTTTGAGGGGAATCAAAACATCTATTTTGTCCTGACCTGCGGCGGAAGCGTGGGCAACGCCGCGGCCTACGCAAAGAAGCTCTGTGAAGAAAAGGGGCTGCGTTTTTTTGGGCTGGCTCTGGTCGCCATGCCGAATAACTATGTAGCCTTGTCCAATACGCCGGACAAAGCGGAATGCGCGGCGATTCGGGAAAAAGCCGGGGCGCGTGTGGCGTCGCTGGCCGCGCTGATCCAAAAAGGGGAGCCGTTTCCCGAAGCCGCCATTTCTTTGAAAGACAGGATGAACAGCGGACCGGTCAACAGGCTGTTTTACGCCCTCTTTGTCCACGACAAGGGCTTTGCCGCCTCGGACGCCTGCATCTCATGCGGCAAATGCGCCCAGCGGTGTCCGCTCAACAATATCCGCATGGAAGATGGGAAACCCGTTTGGAATGGGAACTGCACCCACTGCATGGCCTGTATTGGTGGTTGTCCTGTAGAGGCCATAGAGTATAAATCCGCCTCCAAGGGCAACCGCCGATACTATATCATGGAAGATTGAGGAGGAGGTACATCATAAATGGTTTTTTATTTCAGCGGCACCGGCAACAGCCAGCTTGCGGCAAAGCAGATCGCGGCCGAGCTGGGCGACGAGCTGGTCTCTATCAATGCGTGCCTCAAAAAGGGCGAAAAAAGAACGTTCCATTCGGAACGTCCGTTGGTGTTTGTCGCGCCGATTTACGCCTGGCGTGTGCCGAAGGTAGTGGAACGGTGGATTCGCAGCACCCGGTTTGAAGGGAATCAAAACGCCTATTTTATTCTGACCCGCGGCGGCGGCACTGGAGGAAATGCGGCGGCCTATGCCGCAAAGCTCTGCACGGAAACCGGTTTGACCTATCGGGGACTTGCGTCGGTACAGATGCCGGAAAACTACATTGCCCTGTCCGCGGCGCCCAGTGAGAGCCAATGCGCGGCCATAATCGCCCGAGCGAAGCCGGTTTTTTCCGAGCTTGTCCGGCAGATCGGGCGGGGCGAGCCGTTCCCCAAGACGCCGATCTCTTTGGTAGGACGCTTTATCAGCGGGCCGTTCAATCCGCTCTATTATCGCTTTTATATCAAAGACAAAGGCTTTACGGTCTCGGATGCCTGCGTCTCCTGCGGCAAGTGCGCCCAGCGGTGCCCTCTAAATAACATTGACATGGCGGATGGGAAGCCTGTCTGGAAGGGGAACTGCACCCACTGTATGGCCTGCATCTGCGGCTGCCCCACCGAGGCAATCGAGTATAAATCCATCTCAAAGGGAAAGCGGCGTTACTATATCATGGAGAAATAAAGCTTTAGCCGTGGCTCCTAGTCGCCCCTATTTTGTAACTCTTATAGTCCCCATAAACCGTCTCTAACTATTCACCGCTTAAACCGTCATATTATGGATGAAGCTATGAGAAGGAGGTGATGGTCCATAGCGATCCTTCCAGAGGATAAAGTCCTCTATGATACCCCAGCTCATCCATACCAATCAAGCATATGTGTACTCGCTGATCAAGGTCGACCTACTGCCTGTACTGAAACTAGAATCTTATAAAGTTGATCTATTTTTTCAAATTCTCGTCAATACAAAGCAAATATAAGTAGTCTTGCTACTTTATTACGCAGTGCTTCCCTATTTTTTAAGCAAACGGCATAATACCGCGGGGCGTCCTTAATAGGACGCCCCGCGGTATTATGTTATCGCTCTGAGACAGCCGGCTCGGATTCCCAGCCGGCGTCCTCCAGCTCCGCCTTGCGCTCCCGGCACAGGAGCTCCTCCACGGTCCGCTGTACATCCCGCCCTTCGTACAGCACCTGATAGGCTGCGGCGGTGATGGGCATATCGGCGCCCAGCCTGGTGGCCAGCAAATGAGCGGACCTGGTGGCAAAATAGCCCTCCACCACCGCCCCCAACTGCTGCATGGCGGCCTGGGGCGACATCCCCTGCCCGATGAGAATTCCCGCACGGCGGTTCCTGGAATGCATGGAGGTGCAGGTGACAATCAGGTCTCCCACACCCGCCAGCCCGGCAAATGTCTCCTGCCGGGCGCCCAGGGCCATCCCCAGCCTGGCGATTTCGGTCAGGCCCCGCGTCATCAGCATGGCCTTGGTGTTATCCCCAAAGCCCATGCCGTCGCAGATGCCCGCGCACAGGGCAATGATGTTTTTCAGCGCGCCGCCCAGCTCCACGCCCACCACGTCCGGGTTGACATAAACCCGGAATCGGTCCGACATGAACGTGTCCTGGACCAGTTCTGCAGCGGCCCGATTCCCGCAGGCGGCCACGCAGCCCGTGGGGATCCCCTTCGCTACCTCCTCGGCGTGGCTGGGCCCGGATAAGACCACTGTGGTGCGCCCAGTCTCCTCCACTACGATTTGCGACATGCGCTGCAGGGTGTCCGGCTCAATTCCCTTGGCCACGGAGACCAGCAGCGCCTCCTGACGCAGCGCAGGGGCCACGGCTCGGCAAACCTGGCGCACTGCAAAGGAGGGAGCGGCGATTACCACCAGCTCCGCCGCGCTGACACAGGCGGCGTCAGACGAAACGGCCAGAGACGCCGGCAAGGCAACATCCGGCAGCATAGGATTTCGCCGGTCCGCTGCCATCTGGGCCGCCTTCTCCGGGGTATGAGACCAAAGGCAAACCGCATGCCCCTTTTTGCAAAGATGTACCGCCAGGGCCGTGCCCCAGCCTCCGCTTCCAATCACTGCAATCTTCATGGCCGCTCCTTTTTCCTCCGAAGGCTCAGCTTCCGTTCCGTTCCTTGAAATAGGCGCTGCAAATTGTCCCGATGCATAAAAAGTGCCAGAATAAAAATGCAAATACTCCCAGCCAGGGCCCAGGGGCTCTCTCTGTGGAACAGCACAAAACAAATTGGCAGCGTCAGCGCCGCCAGGCAGGACCCCAGAGACACATAGCGGGTCAACAGGACCACCACGGCAAAAACGCCCAGGACGATCAGCGCGATCCGCCAGTCCGCCACCAACGCCGCTCCCAGGCCGCAGAGAATTCCCTTGCCGCCCCGGAAGCCCAGGATAGCGGGGAAGTCATGACCCAGCGTAGCCCCCAGGCCGCCCAGCATGACCCCCTCCAAATAATAGCCGTAGGGCAACAGCAGCAGTCCTCCCACCAAACAGGCCAACACGGTTTTGACCAGATCGATTACCGCCACAAGCCCGGAGTTCCGAAGTCCATACGTGCGCAGGTAGTTGGTGATCCCCGCGTTGCCGCTGCCCTTGGTCCGCACGTCGTCGTTGTCCAGCTGCTTCGACACCGTGACCGCGCCGTTGATATTCCCCAGCATATAGGCTGTGAGGAAGGAAACGGCAAGACGCAGGAGAAAGAGGGAATCCATAGCTCACGCCTCCTTGTCTCCTTTTTGACGAATGGTAATGCGAACCGGCGTCCCGATTAAGCCGAAGATACTGCGGATCTGATTTTCCAGATACCGCTGATAGGAAAAGTGGAACAGCCTGGCGTCATTGCAAAATATGACGAAATGGGGCGGCTTGACGCTGGCCTGGGTCATATAGTAGATTTTCAGGCGGCGGCCCTTGTCCGTCGGCGGCTGCACCCGGGCGGTGGCGTCGGCCAGGACGCTGTTCAACGCGCCGGTGGTGACGCGCATGGCGTGGCTCTGGGCCACGGTGCGAATGACCGAGAAGAGCTTATCCACCCGCTGGCCCGTCAGAGCGGATAAAAACACCACCGGGGCATAAGGCATGAAGCTCAGGCCCTGATGGACCGTCTGCTCCATCTCCTTCATGGTGTTGGTCTCCTTTTCCACCAGGTCCCATTTGTTGACCGCAATCACGACTGCCTTCCCCGCCTCGTGGACCAAGCCCGCGATTTTGGTGTCCTGCTCCGTCACCCCCTGGGTTGCGTCCACCATCACCAAGCAGACGTCCGCCCGTTCTATGGCGCTGACGGCCCGCAGGTTGCTGTAATGCTCGATGGCGTCGTCCACCTTGGACTTTCTCCGCATGCCGGCGGTATCGATAAAGCAGAATTTCCCGTACTCGTTTTCAAAGTAGCTGTCAATGGCGTCTCGTGTGGTGCCCGCCATGTCTGAGACGATTACCCGCTCCTCCCCTAAAATCTGATTCAGGAGGCTGGACTTTCCCACGTTCGGCTTGCCGACGATGGCAACCCGGACCAGCTCCTCCTCCTGCTCGTCCGGTTCCTCCGGGGGGAACTGCGATACGCACCAGTCCAGCAGGTCCCCGGTGCCGTGGCCATGGAGGGCGGAAATCTCAAAGGGGTCTCCCAGGCCCAGGCTATAAAACGCGTAGACCTCCGGATCGGTGGGGCCCACGGAGTCGCACTTGTTCACGGCCAGCGCCACCGGCTTTTTGGACCGCTGCAGCAGCGATGCCACAGCCTCGTCCGCGGCGGTGACGCCAACCTTGACATCTGTAACCATAATCACCGCATCGGCCAGTTCAATTCCGATTTCTGCCTGACGTCGCATAAACTTGAGAATCTCGCTGTCTGTGGAGGGTTCAATTCCCCCCGTATCCACCAGATCAAACGTTCTGCCGCACCACTCGCACGCACCGTAAATCCGGTCCCGGGTGACGCCCGGCGTATCCTCCACAATGGCGGACCGATGCCCCGTGAGTTTATTAAACAGCATGGACTTGCCCACGTTGGGCCTGCCCACAATAGCAACCAAGGGCTTTGGCAAAGGAAACCCCTCCTGTCTGTACAACTGCATTCTAATCTATATACTTGCCTGATATTATCGCATGATACCAAACTTTGGTCAACCGTTAAAAACATTTTTTTGGCAAATATGGTGGAACGGCATCAGGACGGCGGGAAAAAGAAAAAGAGGAAGGGTATCGAACATACCTTCCTCTCATTTTCTCGCCTCGGTCACTTGGACTCCACCGCAATCACCTGACGGCCCTTGTAGAAACCGCAAGCCTTGCAGGCCCGATGAGGCAGGCTAAGCTCGCCGCACTTGGGACATGCTACCAAACCGGGAGCCGACAGCTTCCAGTTGGAGCCGCGACGCTTATCACGTCTCGCCTTTGAAACCTTACACTTTGGAACAGCCATGCGTGACACCTCCTTAGGTCGGACTGCTTTTCACAGCGTCAAAATTATTGATCTTGAAGAAGCTGCTTTAAAGCAGCAAAACGGGAATCCATTTCCGGTTGACAGCCACAGGGGCCGTCGTTCAGGTTTGCGCCGCAGCGGCAGCACAGACCCTTGCAGTCCGGCTCACACAAAAGCTTGGAGTCCATATTCAGCACAAAAGCCGTGGTGATGACGTCATCCAAATCCACGCTGTCCCCAACCAGAGGAAAAACCCACGGGTCCTCCTGGTCGCCGCCGTCCTGGTCCGCAGTCAGAACGACCTGCAGGGGGTAGTCCACCTGGCGTTGAAAGGGCCGTGCGCAGCGGTCGCAGACACCGTGCAGCCTAGTGCCGACCGTGCCCGTCAGAAGCAGCACACCCGCTGTATTTCGTACCGTTCCCGACGCCTGCACCGGCTCCTGCGCCGGATAACAGCCGCCGAAATCCAGGCCGCTGAGATCCAAGCTGGTTGCAAAGGAGACCGACGCGCCGGGGCAGTCTATAATTTTGGACAATCCGAGCAGCATAGATATCCCTTCCTCGCAGTCATGCACGAGATATTATACGAGTCTTTCCGTGTTTTGTCAAACATTATTTTCTAAAATTGCCGGAATCGTTCTGAAATTTTCTGATATTTCAGCGGTTTCTCTTGTATTGCCCGGGCCGTTCTGGTATAATGCTTTCAGTTATCAATTTTAAATGAAGAGGTAGTGCCATGCTTCGTATCGAACATCTCACCAAAACCTACGGTTCCAAGGTAGCTGTAGACGATTTGAGCCTCCATATCGCGCCCGGTGAAATCTTTGGTTTCATCGGCCACAACGGCGCAGGCAAAACCACCACCCTGAAAGCCAGCTGCGGCATTTTGCAGTTTGACCGCGGGGAGATTTGGGTGGACGGTCACTCCATCCGGACGGAGCCCTTGCGCTGCAAGCAGTCTCTGGCATATATTCCGGACAATCCTGACCTGTATGAGTTTCTCACAGGCATTCAATACTTAAATTTCGTGGCCGACGTTTACGGCGTATCCCAGGCGGACCGCACCGCGCGCATCCAGCAGTACGGTCAGCTTTTGGGCATGACCGACGATTTGGCCCAGCCTATCTCCGCCTGCTCCCACGGCATGAAACAGAAGATCGCCGTCATTTCCGCCCTGCTGCACGCCCCGCGGCTGATTCTCATGGACGAGCCTTTCGTGGGCCTGGACCCCCTGGCCTCTCACCAGCTGAAGAACGTCATGGCCCAGCACTGCGCCACAGGCGGCGCCATCTTCTTCTCCACCCACGTGCTGGAGGTGGCGGAAAAGCTCTGCCATAAGGTGGCGATCATTAAAAACGGCCGGCTGGTGGCCTCCGGTCCCATGGACGAGGTGCGCGGGCAGACCTCCTTGGAGCAGGTCTTCCTGGAATTGGAGGGACAGGCATGATCAAGGCGCTGCTGCAGGTCCGGTTCCGGGCGCTGTTTGCCCGGTCTTTCCGCAACGGCCTGGCAAAAAAGCAGGGTACCGGCGTGAAAGTCCTCTTTGCCCTTCTGTTCCTCTATCTGATTGTGGTCTTCTGCGGCATGTTTGCCATGCTGTTCGACGCTCTGACGATCTATTGTACCTATGGTCTTACCTGGCTGTATTTTGCCATGGCCGGTCTTCTGGCGCTGATGCTGTCGGTCATCGGCAGTGTGTTCACCACCCAGAGCCAGCTCTACGACGCCAAGGACAACGAGCTGCTGTTGGCCATGCCCATCCGGCCCCGGACGATTCTCCTGAGCCGCATGGTTCCCCTGCTGGCCCTGAATCTTTTGTTCTGCGCCACTGTCCTAGGCCCTGCCGGTGTGATCTATGGCGTACAGATCGGCTTCACCCCCGCAGGCCTCGTGGGCTATCTGCTCTGCTCTCTGGCAATCCCCTTCGGGGCACAGGCCATCGCCTGTCTGCTGGGCTGGCTGCTGCATCTGCTGCTGAGCCGGATCAATAAGGCCCTGGCTTCCGTTCTTTATCTGGTTGTCTTCCTAGGCGTTTATTTCGCCGTCTACTCCCAGATCAACCAAATTCTGTTGACCATGACCACCAGCGGCGATTCCATTGCCGCCGCCCTGCGGGTTTGGGTCTGGCCCATCTACGCCATGGGGCTGGCCTCCACAGGAAATTTCCTGTATCTTCTGGCGTTTCTGGCCATGACAGGGGCAATTTTCGGCCTGATCTATTGGCTTTTATCGATCAGCTTTCTCCGCTCCACCCTCTCCCAGCGCAGCGCGAAGCGGAAGCGTCTGCGGCTGGAGTCCCTGCGCGCCGGCTCCGCCGGAGGGGCCCTGGAATACAAGGAGCTGCGGCACTTTCTGGGCAGCCCCGTCTATCTGACCAACATGGGGCTGGGGCTTGTGTTTCTGGTTGCCATGGCCATAGCCGGCGTCATTTTCCGGGGGAAGGTTCTGGAGCTGTTCTCCCTCCTGCCCGGCATCCAGTCCATGACATCTCTGCTGATTGTCGCGGCGCTGGGCTTTATGGTCTCCATGACCTGCATTACAGCCCCCTCGATCTCCTTGGAGGGCAAAACCCTGTGGATTCTTCAGGCTTTGCCCCTGACTAGTGCGCAGATTCTAAAGGCTAAGCTTCGGTTCCACTGTAAGCTGGTGCTGCCCGTCTCAGGTCTGTCCGGCCTGATTCTGGCCGTGGCTTTGGGCTGCAGCCCAGTGGGAATTATTTTGTCCTGCGTGGTGCCGGTATTGCTGGGCTTTCTGTGCGGGCTTCTGGGCCTTTTGTTCAACCTGCTGATGCCCCGCTTCGATTGGATCAGCGAGGCGTATCCCTGCAAGCAGTCCATGCCAGTTATGCTGACCATGCTGATCATGTGGGGCGTGATGCTGCTGTTGGGCCTGCTCTATGGCTTTCTGCTGTCTCAATATTTGCTGCCGGAGCCCTACTTGCTCATTTGCTGCGGCGCGCTTCTGCTGCT
The DNA here is from genome assembly GCA_958402445.1 of uncultured Eubacteriales bacterium. Taxonomy (GTDB): domain Bacteria; phylum Bacillota; class Clostridia; order Oscillospirales; family Oscillospiraceae; genus Faecousia. The sequence goes on along the minus strand of CATXTO010000011.1, from coordinate 40,023 downwards.
TTGCTTTGTCCTGTATCGGCATTTGCTCACCTGGGGGGCGAAGCGTTTCCAGGCCCTGTAGGCCCCCCCCGCTCTCGTTCTATCTTCCGCCGCCTGTGACCGGGCGGCGGAAATTTTCCCTGACATTGCATGTCAAGCGTTGCATGCTGAATGCAGGCTCCCGCCAGGAGGGATCTTTGTGAAAGAACTGGTAATTTCCCAAAACGACGCCGGTCAACGAGTCGACCGCTTTTTAGCAAAGGCCGTGCCTTTGCTGCCCGCCTCCCTGGCGCAAAAGTACCTCCGGTTAAAGCGGATTAAGCGCAACGGGGCCCGGGTACAGCGGGACGACCGGCTGCAGGTCGGAGACGTCCTTCAGCTGTATATCAACGATGAATTCTTCGACGCGCCTCGGGCGGACAACGGCTATCTCACCGTGGCTGTGCCGAAGCTCGACCTTGTATATGAGGACGAAAATATTCTTTTGGTGGACAAAAAGCCCGGGCAGGCGGTGCATCCGCACGACGGCGCCGAATATGGCCGAACGCTCATCGACCACATTCAGGCCTATTTATACGCCAAGGGCCAATGGCGCCCTCGGGCGGAAAACGCCTTTGCCCCCGCGCTGTGCAACCGCATCGACCGGAATACCGGCGGCCTGGTCATCGCCGCGAAAAATGCGGAATCCCTGCGCATCCTCAATCAAAAAATCAGGGACCGGGAGCTGGAGAAGAGGTATTTGGCTATCGCGGAGGGCGTTCTGGAGCCCCCCCAAGGCACGCTGCGCGGCTATCTGTTCAAAGATGCGGCGAAAAACCGGGTGTATATCACGGACCGGCCTCAGCCCGGGAGCAAAACCGCAATCACCCGCTATCGTGTACTCGCCGTCAAGCAGGGCCTGTCTCTTTTGGAGTGTGAGCTCATCACCGGCCGGACCCATCAAATTCGGGCCCAGCTCGCCCATGCCGGACATCCTCTGCTGGGCGATGGGAAATACGGCAAACTAAATCGGGATTGTAGCCGGAAATACCAGGCTCTGTACGCCTACCAGCTCACCTTCCGCTTTACCTCGGACGCAGGAATTTTGACCTATTTAAACGAAAAAAGCTTCCAAGTCCCCGAGGTGAATTTTGTGCAGCAATACTTCCGTTGAGCCGTCCCCCTTTTGTGGTAAAAAAACGCAGGAATTTTGCGGGGTTTTTTATTGACAAAAGGGGAGATTTCAGATATACATATATTCAGTTTGTATGGGATCCGGGATATGACAAAATGTTACAGAAATAAGGAATGGGGGAGGATACATGCCCAAAGAACTCATCCGTCTAAAGGACCTGATTATGGAATTTGACGGTGAACGAATTTTAGACCAAATCAACCTCTATATTAAGGACCATGAATTTTTAACCCTGTTGGGCCCTTCCGGCTGCGGCAAGACCACAACGCTGCGCATCATCGGCGGGTTTCTCACCCCCACCTCCGGCGATGTGCTATTTGACGGCCGTCGTATGAACGACGTGCCCGCCTATAAGCGGCAGATCAACACCGTGTTTCAGCGGTACGCGCTGTTTCCCCATCTGGACGTGTACGACAACATCGCCTTCGGCCTTCGAATTTCTAAGCTGCCTAAGGCGGAGGTCCACCAGCGGGTCACGGAGATGCTGGAGGTCGTCAGCCTCAAGGGATATGAAAATCGAAAGGTGACTTCTCTGTCCGGCGGGCAGCAGCAGCGGGTGGCCATTGCCCGGGCTCTGGTGAACCGGCCCAAGGTGCTGCTGCTGGACGAGCCCCTGGGCGCGCTGGACCTGCGGCTGCGGAAAGACATGCAAAATGAGCTCAAGCGCATCCAGCAGGCCATGGGAATCACTTTTGTCTACGTGACCCACGACCAAGAGGAGGCGCTTGCCATGTCCGACACCATTGTGGTCATGGACAAAGGGCGGATTCAGCAGATCGGAAGGCCGGAGGATGTTTACAACGAGCCGAAAAACGCCTTTGTGGCGGACTTCATCGGAGAGAGTAACATTCTCGACGGCGTGATGCTGGAGGATTACCTGGTCCGCTTCTTTGGCCGGAGCTTTCCCTGCGTGGATAAGGGCTTCAGCCGGAACGAGCCTGTGGATGTGGTCATCCGGCCCGAGGATATCGATATTGTCGCTCCAGACGGCGGCCACCTGACCGGCACGGTCACCTCCGTTACCTTTAAGGGACTTAATTATGATATCATTGTGGATTTCAAGGGTTTTAAATGGCTCATTCAAACCACGGATTTTTACCCCGTGGATGCCACCATTGGCATTCGCTTAAATCCGGAGGACATCCACGTCATGAGAAAGAGCGAATACTCCGGCGTCTTTGGAGACTACAGCTCCTATTCTGCTGAGTACGACGAGCTGACGGAGGATGCGGAAGATGCGGAAGAATAAAGTAACTCCCGAGCCCCGGCAGCGTTCCGGGCGTTCCTACCTCTTGTCGGGTCCCTATATGGTCTGGATGCTGGTTTTCATTTTAATTCCCCTGGGCGTGGTGGTGTTTTATGCGCTCACCGATCCCAACACCGGCCTGTTCAGCCTGGGGAACCTATCCAAAATTTTTTCCGGCGCCTTCCCCAAAATTTTCGGCCGCTCCATCTGGTATTCCCTGCTGGCGGCCTTCATCTGCCTGGTCATCGGCTATCCTGTGGCCTATTTTATCGCTCGGCAAAAGCCCACCGCCCAGCGCTTTCTCTACCTGCTGGTCATGTTGCCCATGTGCATGAGCTTCCTGCTTCGGACTCTGGCCTGGGTGGGCCTTCTGCGGGACACCGGCATCATCAACCAGTTCCTGGGGCTCTTCGGTATCGGTCCGCTGCCCCTGATCCGGACCACGGGCGCCGTTGTTTTAGGCATGGTCTATAACTATTTGCCCTATATGATCCTGCCGCTGTACACGGTCATCATGAAAATCGATCCTTTGTTAATCGAAGCGGCGGAGGACCTGGGCTGCAGCGGACGCCACGTCTTCACAAAGGTGGTGTTTCCCCTCTCAGTCCCCGGGATCATCTCCGGCGTCACCATGGTGTTTGTCCCAGCGGTTTCCACCTTCTATATCTCCCAGAAGCTGGGTTCCACCAGCACAACCATGATTGGCGACGTGATTGAGAGCCAATTCAAAAGCGCCAACAATCCCAATTTGGGCGCGGCTCTGTCCCTGGTGCTGATGATTCTGATCTTCATCTGCGTGGGAATCATGAATCGGTTTGCCGGGAAGGATGCGGAAGGGGCGGTGATGGTATGAAAAGGCTCAACCGCGCATACACCATCTTGATCTTTCTTTTTCTCTACCTTCCCATGGCGGTCCTGATTGTGGCCTCCTTCAACACCGGCAAGGACATCACAAATTTTGAGGGATTCACCCTTCACCGGTATGTGGAGCTCTTTCAGGACGCCAAGCTCCTGCCCCTGCTGCGCAATTCCATCGAGGTGGCCCTGCTGTCCAGTCTGATTGCCACCGTCATGGGCACCGCCGCCGCCATCGGCATCCACCGCATGAAGCCGAGGCTGCGCTCTCTGGTCCTGACAGTCACCAACATCCCTATGACCAACCCGGATATTGTCACAGGCGTATCTCTGTCCCTTTTGTTTGTCTTTGTGGGGGTATTGCTGCGGCAGAATCGGATCCTCGGCTTCTGGACTCTGCTCATCGCGCATGTGACCTTCAACCTGCCCTACGTGATCCTGAACGTCATGCCCAAGCTGAAGCAAATGGACCCTGCGCTGCAGGAAGCTGCTTTGGACCTGGGCTGTACCCCGCTGCAGGCTTTCCGCAAGGTCACCATTCATGAAATCATGCCCGGCGTCGTTTCCGGGGCCATTATGGCCTTCACCATGAGCCTGGACGACTTTGTCATCAGCTATTTTGTCTACGGCCCCTCCTACGTGACCCTGCCCGTAGAAATTTACAATTACACGAAAAAACCGCTACAGCCAAAAATTTATGCGCTGTTCACCCTGCTCTTTGGCATGATTCTGCTGCTGATGATTCTCATGAACGTGCTGCAGGCCAGGGCGGAAAAGCGGAAAAATGTCCTGCATACCGGCCCCGTGGCCAGAACTTGAAATGGAGGCAGAAGCATGAAAAAAGGAATTGCACTACTTCTGGCAGCCCTGCTGGCGCTGGGCGCCCTGTCCGGCTGCGCCAACTTTGCAACCGCGCAAAACGGCGGTATTACCCCACCGGAACCCGGCACTTCGCAGCCCTCAGACGGCACCAATCCGCCCGACAGCAACGGCGGCGTGCAGGGTGATGTCACCATTAACGTGTACAACTGGGGCCAGTATATCGCCGAGGGCGACGAGGGCTCCATGGACGTCATCGCGGAGTTTGAAGCTGCTTATCCCAATATTCACGTGAATTACACCACCTATGACTCCAACGAGACCATGTACACCAAGCTGAAAACAGGCGGGATCTCCGTGGATGTAATTATCCCCTCCGACTATATGATTGCCCGGATGATTGACGAAAACATGCTTTTGGAGCTGAATTTTGACAACATCCCCAACTATCAGCAGATCGACGAGGCCTACCGGAACACGGCTTACGACCCGGAAAACAAATACTCGATTCCCTACACCTGGGGTACGGTGGGCATCATCTACAACACCAAATATGTGGACCAAAGCGATGTCACGGGTTGGGAGCTTCTTTGGAACCAGAAATACGCCAATAAAATTCTGATGTTTGGCAACTCCCGGGACGCCTTTGGCATTGCGGAATATCTGCTGGGATACGACGTGAACACCACGGACCGTGCCGAACTGCAGGCCGCTGCGGACAAATTGGCGGAGCAAAAGCCTTTGGTCCAGCAGTACGTCATGGATGAGATATTCGACCTGATGGAAAACGAGGAGGCCTGGATTGCCCCCTACTACGCAGGCGACTATCTGCTCATGGCCGGCGAAAACGAGGATTTGGCTTTCTACCTGCCGGAACACCAGGGCTTCAACTTCTTTATTGACGCCATGTGCATTCCCACCTCCTGCCAGAATAAGGAGGCCGCAGAGACCTTTATTAATTTCCTCTGCGAACCCAGAATCGCAGGCGGCAACATGGATTGGATTGGCTATGGTACGCCGGAGACAGCGGCAAAGGAATACATGGACCAGGAAATGGCCACCAGCGAAATTGCCTATCCCAGCCCGGAGACACTGGCGAAGGGGACCACCTTCCTGTTCCTGCCCGCGGAAACCAATCAGCTCATGGAGGAGCTGTGGCTTCAGGCAAAAACCGATTGAGCCAAGCTTTTGCCGCCGAAGACCAAAGTCTTCGGCGGCAATTTATCTTCCAGCAGGTTGCGGTTGACCGGTTTCCCGCCGGATGGTAAAATACACAGTAGGCAAGCATGCGGCCATGCTAAGCTATTTTTCGGCGTTGGCCAGGAAGGAGCAACCACATGTCTTATGCGAAAATCTGTTCCCGCTGCGGCTCTGAAATGCAAGCTCAGGTGGTTTCCGAGCTGAGAAAGCGGGGCTGCCTATCCGTCCTGCTCTATCTAATCCTGCTGTGCATTCCCATCATCGGTTGGATCGCCCTGTTCTCGCTTTTGCGAGGCAGGCGGAGCAAAGCCGTCACCTATTATGTCTGCCCCAAATGCGGACACCGGCAGAGGGCTTAGTTTTCTCGCCTGCCAACCGGATCGGCCGCGGCGCTTCCCGCTTTCCTCCTAGCGCAGCAATTGCTCAAATGCCGCAGGGCGTCAAATTCCAAAGAGAGACCAGCTCCTGAAGCAGAGCCGCGATCTGTCTTTGTCTTTCCATGGGAAGCCTGCTCACAGACTCTATCGTCTGGAGCAAATACTCCAATGCCAACGTTGGCTCCCGGGAGTCGCCGCCGGAGAGCAGGACCGAGGGGCTCACCTGAAGCTTTTCCGCGATATACTCCACTGTGTCAAGCCTTGGATTTCCCCGCCCCTTTAATAACATTTGCAGGGAGGATCTGGCGATACCCAACAGCTCCGAGAAGTTTGTGACGGACTGGTTCTTCTGTGCCCTGATTTTCCCTAGAGCTATCGCCAGGTTCTTTTGTAATTGCATAAAAATGCCCCCTATTTTCATTTTGTATTCCTAGAATGCAAACAGGGAGTCCCAGCCGCCGTTTACTGGTCCTAGTAAGCGATCTACCTCCTTCCCAAGGCGTACAGCGCAGCGAAAAGCGTCGGGTTCTCCCTCATTTTGTCAAACTAGATACCACTAAAATGATAATTGGGGAAAGTTAAAAAAGTACAGTCCATCAAAGGAAATTACCGGACTATGATTTCAGCTTCACTCCAAACTGCCCGGGACTCTTGCGATCGTCCCAGAAAGTGGCATAAAACAGGCCGGCCCGAAAAGGGTCGGCCTGTTGCAGATTCGGGAGCCTTCTGAACAAGACGGGTCCTGCAAACCCGGTCTTGCCATGCAAAATAAAGCGGCTTAAAGACGTGCTAGCCGAATGTCCTCTTTCGCTCTACCCAGCTCTCCACATAGCCGCATGCGCAGCAGACATAGCGAATCACCGGTACCCGCCCAAACAGGGTCACGGAGGAACAGTAGATATTGTTGCCATTATCATCTCCCATGATCGGGAATCCGGATCGCCTGCTGTGCCCCGCATTTGGGATATATTCCATGGGTTTTCATGGATTACAGCTCTCGTTTTTCATAAAAACGAATGGCAAGCCACCAGGATCCTATAAACAATGCAGCACAAACGCCTACTCCAACCCAGATTCCCCAGGGGCGCAGCGCTTCCTGATACGTCTGCAAGGCTCCGGAACGGCTCAGGGCGCCCAGCGCGCCAAGCAGCCCGCTGAGAAACACAAGGATTCCATAATAGGCCAGCCGCCCTTTTTCCGCCCCGTATTTAAAGACGACCGGGAGCATCAGACTGGGAGAGAGCAGGCCCAGCATCAGTAGCGCGCCCAACAGGCTAAAAAGGCTCTCCCAATCCACAAAACCCGTAACCTGCATGCGAATCACCTGCGCGATGCCCACCAGCACCGCGCTGAGTCCCAGCAAGATCAAAATCATGATGTATTTGACATCCACAAGCAGGGATCTTTCCAGGGGCAGCGTTCCGCTGTACAAATTCCACTTACTTTTCTCGTCATAGGAGAGTAAATTCACCGGTATGACGGTAGAAATTAAAATTGGATACAGCAAAAACATCAGGTTTTGATCGCCGATTGCAGAAATCACGATAAAAACCAATGCTAAGGGCAAAAAAATGCGGCAGGTCTTCTTTGCCATGTAAAAATCCTTCAAAAGCAAACCCTTCATTTCAATTTCCCTCCTTGACCATGAAAAGGAAGAGCTCCTCCACGCTCACCGGACCGGCCTGCAGGCCGCCTGGCAGCCGCTCCCGCTCCACCAAGGCTTCTACCCCGTATGCGGTGACCCTTTTTCCACGGACAGTTCCAGGCGCCAGCGCGGCAAGCTGCACCTGGGTGCAGTGAAGCATGCCGAAGCGCTCCAGCAGCCGGTCCTTTTCCTCACACAGCAGAATCTGTCCACGCTGTAAAAACGCGATATAATCGCAGAGCTTCTCCAGGTCGCTGACAATGTGGGAAGAAATCAAAACGGCATGGCCGGCGTCCCGGGTGAAATCCTCCAGCAGCTCCACCACCTGCTCCCGGGCCACAGGGTCCAAACCACTGGTGGCCTCGTCTAGAATCATGAGCTTGGGCGAGTGCGCAAGGGCGATTGCTATGCCCAGCTTTCCCCGCATTCCCCGGGAAAACGCCTCAAATTCCTTATCTGTAGGAACATCCAGCATCTGTAAATAGCGAAAATATTGGTCTGACTGCCACTGCCGGTAGGTGTGGGACATCATGCGCTCCACCTGTCTGGCCGTCAGGCAGGCTGGAATTCCCACCTCGTCCAATACGACCCCCAAGTCCTCCTTCACAGTGGGAAGCTGTGTTGCACCGTCCCGGCCAAAGAAGGAAACTGTGCCGCCGTCTTTGTGCACCAGGTCTAAAATCAGCTTGATGGTGGTGGTCTTTCCCGCCCCGTTTTCTCCAATGAGCCCTAGGATGCAGCCGGAGGGCAGTGTCAAGTCAAGCGGCCCCAGGGTAAAGCCCGGATAGGCTTTTTTTACATTCCGAAGTTCCAGCGCGTTCATTTCTTATCCCTCCTCAAGAATCAGGTCCAGCATAGCGAGAATATCCGGTCTGGTAAGATTGCAGGATATTGCCAACCGTGCCGCCTCCTGTAAATGCTCCTCTATCATTTTGAGGTTTTGCTCCCGCAGAAGCTCCACATTTTTGGGCGCCACAAAGCAGCCTTTCGCCGCCACAGTATAGATAAAGCCCTCCCGCTCCAGCTCGTCGTACGCGCGTTTGGTGGTGACCACGCTGATATGCAGGTCTTTGGCCAAATTACGGATGGAGGGCAGCGGCGTGTGCTCGGGCAGGGAGCCGCCAATGATTTGATTTTTAATCTGCGTATAGATTTGATCGTAAATAGGGTCCCCGCTGTGATTATCAATCAGGACTTGCATGTTCTCACCTGCCCTTTCTGTATAGGTACAGTATATACAGTAAGCACAGTTTTGTCAAGGGGATTTTTTATTGATTAAAAGCACAAAAAACGCTTTATATTTTCTTATAAGTCTTTATGAGAGAACGACAGAAACCTTGCTATATAATGGTTTGCGCCGTTTCTGATTAAATCCTTCCATATCTCTTTATAACTTCCTTTTGTAAGTGCGGGCGTCAAAAAAGCGTCAAGCGGTAATGTATTGTTACGCAGTCAAAAGGCATTTTGAGAGATTGGAATAAAAATCCTTGCCACCTTATTTTCATACCAATTAGGCCGCATGAATGCTGCGCTTGAGATGCTCTATTTGGGAACATAATTTATGCTTTAACAATAAGCCTGTTTAATTCTGAGATTTTCGAGCCGACATCTTCTGGACAATGAGCATCAGAAACCGTTATGATTTTGACATTATGCTTTTTCATGCACTTCAGCATTTCATTATTCATACCAAGTTCAGCAGTATCGGGACATCTTCGGTAGATGCCGCTGCTTTGTTCCGCATACATATCATGCACTGAAAGCGCATGTGCCATTTCTTCATAATATTTTACAAGTGAAAATGATGGGGTGTGTCCAAATAACTTTACGCAATCAGGGTGGGCGATACCATCATATATGCCACACTTAATAAGCTCAAGCGATGTTTCAAAATATCTTTTATACACCCTATCAACATTTATATTGTCCCAATGCTCACTCTTATGGTCAAACGCAAAACCATCAACAAAATGAACGCTACCTAAAAGAAAATCAAACGCCCCATCCTTTATTAAATTGGTCACAAATGCCTCAAACTCTTTGAAATAACAAATTTCAAGTCCAAATTTAATTTTTATCGGAAATGGATTTTCTCTGACTTTATGAATAAGCCTCAAATAATCCTCAAGTTGTAATACTCCGGCCTTTTTATGAAACCACTTATCAATATACTCGCTGTATGCACATACGGAATCATACATAGGTACAAATTCGCGAAAACGATAACAGTGCTCAAGAAGCCATATTTCATCAAGACCATGCTCAAGTCCCTTATTTACAAACTGACCTACCCATTCAAGTGTGTATTCGCCTCGTTCAATATGAATGTGCCCATCTATCATAGCGCAAACCTCCTCTGCCTAAAACATAAAAATATCACCATTGTTTTTGTGGTTCTATATTACCATATCTGCTACTGGCTTTCCACTTTACTGAGGCGCACTCGTGAAAAGCTATTTAGAAAAAGCCAAGAAGGTTTGGGGAACTTCCCAATAGGTCATTTTTCGGAAAAGGGTACCCTCTTCCTATGCTTGCTACGGAACTTTTTGGCTTTAAAAAGCGGAATGGAAAGGAACGAAAATGAATTTCCAATGCAGCAAAGGGAAAACAAGTCATTCGCTCACAAGTGGAGCATAATCCCCATATCTTCTTGTTTCTTTTTATAAGTACCCGTGGAGCACGGGCGTCAAAAAAACGTCAAACAGCATTTTAAAGTCTCTGAAATAGAAATATAAACTTCATAGAAACATAGTATCCATGCGGGTTTCGGCGGGATGAGGGCATCCCGCCCTACATAGGATGTTCCACTATTCTTTATTGCCACCGGCTTGACCCGACGGTCAACCAAGGTATAATAGAGAAAAAGACTGGCCTTGTCCTTCTCTTTGCTTGACGCCTTCTTGAAAGGAGAATCGCAGAATGAAAAAAATTTGGATCGTAGACGACGATATTTATATTGCAGCCATGCTGGAAGAGGTGCTGCACCGGGCGGGCTACGGCGTCCTTACGGCCTATTCCGGCACCGAAGCTCTATTGCTGCTGGAGCGAGAAACGCCGGACCTGGTTCTCCTGGACCTGATGCTGCCCGGCCTGCCCGGCGAGGAGCTGCTGGCAAAGCTGCAAGGCATTCCCGTCATCGTGATCAGCGCGAAGGTGGAAGTGGAGGATAAGGTTGACCTGCTCTTGCGCGGCGCTGCGGATTACCTCACCAAGCCCTTTGACACCAAGGAGCTGCTGGCGCGGATTGCCGTACAGCTGCGCAGCGCCGCGGCGGCGGGGTCCTCCGTACGGCTCACCTATGGAAGCTTAGAGCTGAACATCAGAGCGCATACGGTTCAGGCCGGAGGCGTCCCCATTCGCCTGACCAAAACGGAATTTGCCCTGCTCCGTCAGCTTCTGCAAAACGCTCCGCAGGTGGTGACAAAGTCCCAGCTTTTAGAGCTGGCTCATTGGGAAACCCCGGACTGTGTGGAGAGCTCCCTCAAGGTGCATATCAGCAACCTGCGGCGGAAGCTGCGGGAGGCCACGGGATGTGACTACGTGGAATCGGTCTGGGGCATCGGCTTCCGCCTGCAGGAGTGATAAATCTTTCCCATTTCTTTACCATTGTCTTTCCCAGTTTCTAAACCATTTGGCGCTATGCTAGGGGCATTCAACACAAGGAGGCATTGAATATGGAATATGTGCTGTGCACCGAGCAGCTCACCAAGCAGTACCGCAGGTTCTGCGCGCTGGACCGCCTTAGCATGCATGTGGAAAAGGGCGCCATCTATGGGTTGGTGGGGCGTAACGGGGCCGGGAAAACCACCCTTATCCGCCTGATCTGCGGCTTGCAGCGCCCCAGCAGCGGCAGCTTTACCCTGTACGGGCAAAAAAATACCGATCGCGACCTGTCCCGGGCGCGCCGTCGTATGGGAGCCGTGGTGGAGACGCCCTCCGTTTACCTGGACATGACCGCAGAGGAAAACCTGATGCAGCAAGCCCGCGTCCTGGGGCTTCCGTCCTATGGGGATATCCCCGGATTATTGAAGCTGTCAGGTTTGGCCGACACGGGACGGAAAAAGGCCCGGCATTTTTCCCTGGGCATGCGGCAGCGCCTGGGCATCGCCGTGGCCCTGGCAGGCAGGCCGGACTTTCTGATTTTGGACGAGCCCGCCAACGGCCTGGACCCCCAGGGAATTGTAGAAATCCGGGAATTGATCCTCCGGCTCAATCGGGAGCATGAGATCACCGTTTTGATCTCCAGCCACATTCTAGACGAGCTGTCCCGTCTGGCCACGCATTATGGATTTTTGGACCACGGCCGGATGCTGCAGGAGACCAGCGCCGAGAAGCTGGAAGCCGCCTGCCGCAAGTGCACCCGGATTCAGGTCTCCAGCGTCCAGACGCTGGCCCGGGTACTGGATCAAATGAAAATTGTCTATACCATCCGCTCCGACACCCAGGCGGATCTCTACGGCGCCTGGAACGTGACGGACCTCACCCTGGCCCTGGCTGAGCAGAACTGCCAGGTGCTGAAGCTGTCCGAGCGGGACGAGAGCCTGGAGAGCTACTACATGAGTCTGATGGGAGGGAATGATCATGACGAAACTACTGCGCGCTGAGCTCTACCGATTGCGAAAAACCAAGCTCTTCTGGGTCTGTGCCACCGCGATGGCCTTGTACGGCCTGGCCGTCTGCCTGGGCCTCCGCCACAGCATGCACCTCAACGGTACGGAAATCCCCCTGGAGAACGTATGGATCCAGGGGTACGGACTCTCCGGCTTCGTGGCCATACCGGGTCTTCTGCTGGCGGCCCTGTGCAGCGTCTTCGTGGGTACGGAGTACAGCGACGGTACCATCCGCAATAAAATTATAGTCGGACACACCCGGACAACGGTTTATTGGACGGGCTACCTCACCTGCGCTGTTTCCAGTCTCCTGCTCAGTCTGATTTATACCCTTGTGGTGCTGGCGGTGGGAATCCCGATTTTTGGCTTTTTCCAGGCGTCTGCCGCCGCCCTGCTGCAACTGGCCCTATGTGGAACCGTGATGCTTCTGTCCTATGCCGCCATTTTTCATCTCACCGCCACCTTGCTGCAGAGCAAAACCGCCGCTGCGATTGTTAATCTGCTGGGCGTAATCGTCAGCATGTTCCTTTGCCTTTATCTTCTGGCCAGAATCGCGGAGCCGGCGACCATTGAGGCCTTGGAAATCGTCCGAGGTGAGCCGGTTTGGAAGTCCATACCCAACAGCCGTTACCTGAACGAGGCAGTCAGGGCCGTGTACCAGTTCCTAATAGACCTTCTGCCCTCCGGGCAAAGTTTACAGCTATCGAGAATGAGCGCGCCGCATCTCTGGCAAATGGCCCTCTACGGTGTCGCAATCATGATTCTGTCTCCCCTGGCGGGCGCGTTTGCGTTTCAGAAAAAAGACTTGAAATAAAGGGGGCGCGGCAATGGTCTGGCTGGGTGTGTTGTGCGCGGCATTGGGGGCCACGGTTCTGGTTTTGGGTGGCAAGGTCGTGCTGCTTCGGCGGGCGGCGAAACAAATCAAAACGGAGCTGGCCGCCAGACTCGTCTCCGATACCAATGTAGGGCTCGATCTCTCCTGCGGCGACCAGAGTATGCGGCAGCTCGCTGCGGAGTTGGACCGGCAACTCAAAACCCTGCGCAAGGAGCACGCCAAATTCTCCAGCGGAGACCGGGCCTTAAAGGAAGCGATCACCAACCTATCCCACGACCTGCGGACCCCCCTGACCTCGATTTGCGGCTACCTCGACCTGCTGGAGCAGGAGGAGAAAACCGAGGCCGCGGCACGGTATTTAAAGCTCCTTGCCAGCCGGGTGGCCGCCCTCAAGGAGCTGACGGAGGAGCTGTTCCAGTATTCTATCGTCCTGTCTGGTGAGCGGTATGAGACTCGGGAGCCTGTGGTGCTGAACCAGGCCCTGGAGGAAATCCTCGCCGCCTTCTATGCGGCCTTTCAGGAAAAGGGTATCACGCCGGACATCCGGATTCCAGAGGCCAGGGTGGTGCGTCCGCTGAACCGGGCGGCCTTATCCCGTATCCTCAGTAATATTTTAAGCAATGCGCTCAAATACAGCGACGGCGACCTATCGGTCACCCTGGAGCCCACGGGCAGGCTTTTCTTTTCCAATCGCGCTGGGCAGCTGGACGCCGTACAAACGGCAAAGCTGTTTGACCGCTTTTTCACCGTTCAGACCGGGCAGAACGCCACGGGTCTGGGCCTGTCCATCGCCAGGACGCTGACCGAGCAGCTTCAAGGCACCCTTTCCGCCGACTATCTCCAGGGACGCCTGCGGATCGTGCTGGACTTTTCGGAACGATAAAGAGCCGCGGGGCGCATAATCTCCCCGCGGCTGCTTAAATTGTATGTTATAACTGGTGCTTATCCCCCCATCGGATATCGGCTGACGGCGGGTTGTAGGGGCGGCCTCAGTTCACCCCTGCGAGAGTTCCGTCGATGGTCGCTGTAGGGCCCTGCGCGTGCAGTTGTTCCCATGCAATGAGGGTTATATGCGTGATCATTCCTTCACAATCCTCTTGTCGGCCCGCTTCGCGTCCAATAAAAGAAGCTGAACAGCCTTGTCCTCCTGCTCGTACACGCCAAGGCCTTTCTTCTCTCCCCATTTGTAACGGCAGACCTGAACGACATCCGCAAACAAATCCTCCCCGGCCTTTTTGTCATGATCTCAATCGGGACAGAATTGGTCCATTCGCTTCTTTGCTCAAGCTGCCGGAGCGGAAGAATACAGAGAACGGCGAAGATTTCCCCCTGATTCATGTAAGCCGCATGGCTGCCGTCTCCTGTAATAGACCATTGCGCCGGGACTGCAAACTGGCCAAACTCCTGGATGGATTGCAGATACAGGACCTTAGGAGTGGTCGTTTTGTCGGCAACCGTCCGCCAAACGGAAAAAAACAGCAGAAAATAGCGGCCAGAGCAGAATGGCGACTTCCACCCAATCGCTTACCTCTGAAGTAAAGGCGGAATATAGGCCCAGGACATAAGCTAGAATTGCGATACAAAGCAATAGGATATCGATGACCCGTAAAAAAGCACTTGCCAGTTGCAAAGTGAATCAAATTTAATTCTGTGCATTCTTACCATCTCATTAAATTAAAAATATAACCGTTATTTCTTTTAAATCCCCACCACGGGTCAATATAATCAAGTGCTTTTGCGATTAACTCACCGATGCTGCTACCTAGCAGAGTTCGTGCAACTTCAATAGCTCCTGCGACAAAGCTGACTTTGTTATACCCGTGCTTCCCAAGAAGGCCCGATGGATTACCTTCATTTGGCACGTTATTGTTACAATAGCTGAATAAGTTACCCTCAAATGCCGTTCCATTTATGTTTCATGATGCAGTATCATCCGCATTCAAAAACAGCCCGGTGCCGGGGTGATATGCCTGTGTCTAGACAGAGGCAAAAGTTAGCCCGTTGCCTTAACCGGTATAAAATATCGAACCTTACCATAATCCCACTCTTTCATTTGCTCCGAGTGCGGCCCAGCAAAATGATGCAGCATATGTCGATCAGAAGCTTCATCAAGTTCCAAATGCTCCTGCCGTGCGAGCCATTTCATGACTCCTTTGTTTACTCGTTCATATTCGCTGTACTCCCAACTGTCCGCAAGCACTGCTGCGTACAAGCCGCCGTCAAATGTGATAATATCGTACCCCTCAGTATCGTCTGCTGTCATCCAATCCTCAAGCATAAATAGCCAAACGCTTTTTTGATTTTCTGCATCGTAATACATATAATCACGAGGGTTTACCTTATCGGCGATACGTGAGCCTAAACGCATCCACATGGCGTCAAAGTGGTTGAACTCATTTTCATCTTCCAACAACCCTGATGTCACCATGCGGCAGGGTGGCATTTCAACTATCAGAATATCCGGCTCCCGTTCCACCTTTTCCGCAGCCTTTATTAAGCGATTTACATTAGACGGGTTGCCGTTATAATCCACGTTGGTAATCTGGGATTCAATTTCTTTGGCTTTCTTATATAACATCTTTACATCGGAATCTTTGCCGAAATCGGCTTGTTCGATCTGATGGATGAATTCCAGTACGATCTCTTTGAGTTCGTGTAAAAGAGATACTTCTTGATCAATATCGTCAACCTTTTTACCCAGCACCTCTAAAACAACCTGGGAACCGGATGTGTTAAATATACGCCCTATATCTTTAATACCGATATTCAGTTTGCGTAAGATTAAAATTTGCTCCAACCGTTTTACGGCAGCTTCATCATACAGCCTATAAGCGTAGTCATTGCTGCGGATGCTGGTTATCAAACCCATGTCCTCATAATAGCGTAGCGTGCGTGCTGAAATATCATACTTGGTTGAAACTTCCCGTATTTTAATCAATTCATTCATTTATGAATCCCCCTTGTTGCTTGATATAGTTACAATATAAACTATTCCCCAACGACATAGTCAAGACAAAAGAAAGAAATTAGGAAAAAGTTGACCCTGTAATCATATTGATCACAGTACCGGCTCTGCAGGTAGTAGCAGCCGGTCTCCTGGTCGTAATAATAGCCGCGGTAGGCGCAGGGATTTATCTTCGCCAGCTCCCCGACGCCCGTTGCCGTGGGTGCGCCCCAGGGGCCGTACCGATAGCTTATCACGGCAGCCCCACCTGCGTCATCATTCCAATTGAGTTTCCCATTTCGTCCAGGTAGTAGGAGCAACCACCGTCCGGGCCTATATGACGCTCCAGTGAGCACAGGCTACAGGCCGACGTAAGAATTCCTCCAGGCTGTGGTAAAAAAGTAAGATCGGCCTGGCAGTCAATGACTGCCAGGCCGATCCGTTTTTTCCAGGTTCCTACTCTCGCTCCCAGTTGTGCCAGACGTTTTGTACATCGTCGTCCTCTTCAAATAGGTCCAGCATCTTTTCCATGTTCACCACGTCCTCGGATTTTTCCAACTTCTGGTAATTCTGAGGGACCATTTCAATCTGCGCGGAGACAAAATGATACCCCTTCTGGGTCAGGGTATCGGCTACGGCGTTGAAATCATCCGGGTCCGTGGTAATTTCAAAGCAATCCCCATCCGCCTCAAAGTCAGAAGCGCCGGCATCCAACGCATCCATCATCACCACGTCCTCTTCGTAGTCGCCGTCCTCGTTGTCGATCACCAAGACGCCCTTCCGGTCAAAGGACCAGGCAACGCAGCCGGTCGCTCCCATATTGCCGCCGAACTTGTCGAAATGATGCCGCAGATTGCCTGCCGTGCGGTTGCGGTTATCCGTCATGGCCTCCACCAGGACCGCCACACCGCCGGGGCCGTAACCCTCATAGGTGATAGACTCATAGCTCTCGCCGCTGCCGGCCCCGGAAGCCCGCTCCAGCACGCGCTTAATATTGTCATTGGGCATGTTGGCGGCCCGGGCCTTGGTGATGACCGTAGCCAGACGGGAGTTGTTCATCGGGTCGGCGCCGCCGCCCTCTTTCACCGCGACAATCATCTCTTTTGCAATTTTGGTGAAAGTCGAGGCCCGCTTCGCGTCCTGCGCGCCCTTGGTCTTTTGAATATTATGCCATTTGGAATGTCCGGACATGAGAATCTTCCCTTCTATTGCGTGGTAGCTGTCGCTCTCATTTCGATTGGTATTGTACCACAGGTAATTGGACAAAATCAACCGGTTTTAAAAGAATTTTATGCAATCCGTGTGATTTTTTGATAGTTTCACCCGCACATCCGGAAACCTGACCTGCAGGCGCCGCGCCAAAGAGGCGCAGACCGGATTCTCCGTCCAGAAATGCCCGGCATCCACCAGATTGACCCCCAGCTCCTGGGCGTCGGCAAAGCGGTTGTATTTCACGTCCGCGGTGACAAACGTATCGCAGCCCGCCGCCGAAACCGCCTCCAGCTCCCCGGCGCAGCTACCGCCGCCCACGGCCACGGATTCCACCGGACGTGCAGCAGAACTATACCGCAGGTGCGGGCAGCCCAGTCCCTCCTTTACGCGGCTTAAAAAGGTCTCCAGGTTCTGGCTGGGCAAACACCCTTGCCTCAGCAACCCGTAGGGTCTGTCCAGGCCGTCCGTCCCCAGGGGATTTAGTACCTGTACCTGCTGCAGCCCCAGGGCCGCCGCAAGACAGTCATTGACTCCCCCGGGCGCGCAGTCCAGGTTGGTATGGGCGTTGATGGCCGCGATCCCATGCTCAATTAAAAAGAGCAGGTTGCGCCCTGTGGCCGTGCCGTCATTCACCTCCTCACACTTCCAGAGCACCGGATGATGGGTCACCAGCAAATCGGCCTCCGCCTCCGCCGCCTCCCGGCACACGACGGCGAACGCGTCCAGAGCCACCAAAATTTTTCGGACAGGCCGGTCGTGGCGCCCGCAGAGCAGACCCACCCGGTCCCAATCCTCCTTCATGTACGTAGGCGCCACTTCTTCTTGGATATAATCCAGCACATCCTGAACTGTCGTCATCGTTGTCCCTCCATATCCATCAGCTCCCGGAGCGCGGCTTGATAATAGGCCGCCCCAGGGTCTCCTGCGTTGGCCAGACCCACCGCCGCCCGCTCCACGGACCGGCGGCACTGGTCCAAATAATCCCCCAGCAGGGGGCCGCCGGCTTCCAACAGGGCCGGGCTCACATATTGCTGCCCCGGACTCAGGGGGCCGCCTCCTGGCAAGGCCTCCAGTACCGTGTAAAGAAATCGTCTGTCCCGTACCAGCACCTCCCGGGAGATGCGCCAGCCCCGCTGGCCCAAATAGCGCCGCAGCTCGTTTTGAGAGGATTGGCATTGCAGAATCAAACGTCGTTCCCCATCCCGCAGCCAGGGCGCTTCCTCCAGAATCCCTATGATGGTATCGGCCCCCATACCCGCGCAGAGCAAAACGTCAAATGCGCGGGGCAGGTCCTGGACGCCGTCGGTGAGATAAAAGGAGATGCCCTCTCCAACGCCAAACCGCTGGGCATTCCGTCTGGCCCGCTCCAGAGGCTGCCTGGCCACATCCGCAGCAAAAACCTGGGAGGCCCGGCCGGTTTTCAGCAGATGGATGGCGAGATAGCCATGGTCCGTCCCCACATCCGCAACCCGATCTCCCGGATGAACCAGGTCCGCACAGGCCAGAAGCCGCTTGCAAACCGGAAGCTTCATGTGTCCTCCCTCCTTCTGGCGGCAGAAGAAAACAGCCGCGGCAAGGTTACCCTTGCGGCGGCTGTTCTGCCTTTACTGTTTCTCCGCCTCAGAGGTCTCGTAGACCTCCAGGAAATGATTCAACTGAGTCAGGAAGGAGTCGCAGTCCACGCCGTGGACCATGCAGGCCTCCTCTACCGTCTCCCCCCGGGAGGAGGGACAGCCCAAGCAATGCATGCCAATGGCCATAAACAAGGGGGCCGCCTGGGGCGCAATATCCAGCACTTCCCCGATAATGGTATCTTTCTCAATGGTCACAGCCATAATAATGACCTCCTGTGTGAATTTTTTCTTATTATACCCCTCCATGTGACAAAAAACAAGGGGGAGCCAACTTGTCTAAAAATATTTATTCTTTAAAATCCCACCAAAGCCTCTTAACACAACCTTGATCCTCTCTCATTCCAGAGAACTGGCCCAAATCGCCGTTACGGCTCCGCCGCCGTAGCAGCCCTGTAGGGCGAGCTGCGCTCGCCCGCCGTTTCCCCTTGTAGGGACGTGCTTGCCACCCCGGCAAATTCAGAAGGCTTCCCTGCGGGCGACCACAGGTCGCCCCTACAGACGCACCGTCAATACACATCCCGTAGGGGCGTACTTCCCACGCCCGCCCGCTCGGCAGATTCAAAAGGCTTCCCTGCAGGCGGCCACAGGTCGCCTCTACAGACGCGCCGCCAATACACATCCCGTAGGGGCGTGCTTCCCACGCCCGAACATCCTGCGTGGCAGGCCGCTCCCAAGCTAGAGATCACAGGCCGTCCCAATATTTTGATTCCCAAAGGATTCTTCCAAGACGTAAAACCGGTGCCTTGCAAGCGCAAACGGCGGCAGAGCCGATGGCTCCGCCGCCGTTTCAATGCTGCTTAATTGCCGCCGCCGAAGAAGGGGGCGAAAAAGTCATTCCAATCGTCGAAGCCGCCTGACTCCTGGTCCTCCGGGATGCTCTCGGACGCAGTGGGTTCCGTGGATTCAGAGCCGCTGGGTGTCGTCTCAGGCACCTGCTTTTCCGCCAGCGTAATGTCTAGAGTCAACTTCTGCCCAGACCGAAACACCGTAATGGTGGTACTGTCGCCGGCTTTAAAATGGCGCAGCGCGTTGGCCAAATCCGAATAGTTGGTAATCTCATTATCGCCCAGGGCGATAATAATGTCCCCGGCCTGCACGCCAGCCTTCTCGGAGGCGCCGCCCTCGGTGACGCTGTTGACATAGGGGCCCACGGGTAGGTTGTAAATATCCCCAACCGAGGTATCCATGTCCCGCACCTCAACGCCCAAGTAGGCTTGGCCTGTGACATAGCCATATTCCTTTAAATCCTTAAAAATACTCATCACATCATCCACAGGGATGGCAAAGCCAATACCCTCGATGGAGGCGCCGGAGTTGGTGGATCCGGAGTATTTCGCAGTGGTGATCCCAACCACCTCGCCTTTCATATTAAACAGGGGGCCGCCGGAGTTGCCGGCGTTGATGGCGGCGTCGGTCTGCAGCATGTTCAAAAGCGTGCCCTCGGTGTTGATGGTACGGCCCTTAGCGCTGATATAACCGCCCGTCAGGGTGGAAGTCAGCTCTCCCAGGGGATTGCCAATGGCCACTACCTGCTCTCCCACCTCCAAGTCTTCGGAACTGCCGATGGTTACAGGAGGCAGGCCAGACGCCTCAATCTTAAGCAACGCCACATCGCTCACCGCGTCGTAGCCCACCACCTTGGCCTGATATTCCGTGCCGTCGTATAGAGTGACGGTCAGGGTCTGCGCGTTTTGCACCACATGGTAATTGGAGAGAATATAACCGTCTTCCGAGACGATGAAGCCGGAGCCGGAGCTCTGCGTCGCCTGTCCCCATTGGTTCCCGGCGCCTAAATTTGAAATCGCTACCACTGAGTTCACGTTCTGCGAGTAAACTTGTGCGGGCGTGAGTCCGTTCTCACTGGAAACAGGCTTCGCGTTGGGTCCCGATTGCTGATTGGTCCCCTGATTGTTTTGCAGCTCGGCAATCTGCTCCTGAAAGGAGGATTGCAGCTCGTCGGTGGCCTTCTCCCATTTGCTGTTGGTCATGTGCGCCGTCAGAGCGCCGCCGCCGACGCCACCCAGAATGGCACATACCAGCGCCGCCGCCACCAGGCTTCCTCTGCGCCGAGACCCTGTCTTTTTTTGTCTAGGCTTCTTGGCCTTCCGGGGCGCCTCATAATGGTTGTATGCATCGCTCTGGGTCGCTCGCGTTTCATCCTCATGCGGCTCGCCAGTCTGGGGCTGATACTCCATATAATAGGGAGAATCCGCAAAGGGCGACTCCTTTTTTCCAGATCCGGCCCCCCGATAGGCGCCCTGTACCGGCTCGTCGGGACGATTCTCCCAGTTGGACATCTCGGGAGCCGGAACTACAGTGTCTTGCTGGGAAACCTCAGGCTCCGCCGGGCCCACAGGCTCTGCGGCATTCACCGGCATAAACTCGGGATCCGGTATGGAGGATTCGGTATTTTCGCAGCCGTTGAAACTGTTATGGTCGTTTTCATAGTTTTCCATGGTTTCCATCTCCTTACGGATTGTTCATGTCAACATCATACGATGTGTTTATGAAGAAAGTATGTCCGCAAAAGAAACGAAATTTAAACATCCTACAGATATTTTGTAAACCGGCAAGCAAAGCCTTTCATAAAAAAGGCTCATTGTCACGACCCGACGTCAAGGCGGCGGATGATAGGTCCGCGGCAGTATGCCCATGGCGGTGTCGCCGCGATCTTGCGCAGCCTCCTTTTCCTCAGGCCCACAGGCCTGTAGCCACCTTGCCGCGAAAGGGTTCCCGTTTTGAGAAAACGCCTCATCGTTTCCTTTGGAATAATTTAGTCTATAAAACGCACGTTTTTCTGTTTGGCTCTGCCATACCCACGGCGGCTTTATGGCTAGGGGCAGAAAAAGCCCGGCGCCCGAAAATCGGTCACCGGACGACTCCTGTCTTATTTGGGACAAAGCGCAACATTCGTCACCGGTCTGTGCGAAAACGATCCAGGGCCACGTCAAAGGCCCCCGGCAGCAAAATCTCCAGCCGGGATGCCAGAGCCGCCTTCGGATCTGGCATCCCGTCCTCCACCCACTCCAGCACCAAGCCGGTCAGAGCATGGGTATAAAAGCACAGGATGAAATCCCGGTCAGCCGGATTCACCAGAGCCTGACCCGCCTTTTCCATCCAAACCCCGGACAGAAGCCGTTTTACCTCCCGGTCCAAATACCGACTCAGCTCCCCCAGCCAGGCGGAGCGATAGGTTGCGGTAACAAAGGTCCTGTTTTCCCCCAAATAGTTAAAAATTTGCTGCATGCCCTGCTGCCAGGTCTCCCCTGTGGTTTTTCCCTCCAAAAGCCGACTGGCCTCCTTGGTGTAAATCCACTCCACCAAATCGCAGATATCGTGAAAATGGTAATAAAAGGTCTGCCGGTTTACGCCACAGTCCTCCGCGATGTCGGTCACCGTCACCTTATCCAACGGCATCCGCCCCACAAGCTTTTTTAAGGACGCCGCCAGCGCCCGTTTGGTAATCTCAGCCATGCTCTCCCCCCTATTTTTTTGCTTTTCGGATTCTGGTATTTCAGGAAAACGCGGCCGGAGTGGTATACTACAGTGGTGGGTTTGATCGTCTCCGCAGGAGACGAGTTAAACGGATCATATAAGTACCGCCGCCTTGCGACTATTGTACCACATGGCGCTTCTGGGCGCAATTTCAAAAGGAACTTTTCCCAAGGGGTTGATTTTCTTTTGAAAATTGGCTACAGTAATACAATTCAGAACAGAACTCGCTTTTGCCGCGCCAAACCGATTTTCAAGTCAAATGAAAAGACAAAAACGATACGCCAAACGCTCTACGCCGTAGTGCGGGGTGCAAATCCGCTTTTCCTGCAAAAACTAGAACCACAATAGAATTGAGCTGCCCGACCAGAGCCTTTTGCGTGCTGGACGCCGGCCTGCGGTGTTGGGCCGATTCCCGGCCCTGGGCAGCAGATAGGAAGGAACCCCATGAAACCGTCCTTGCCCCAACCTGCGCCGATCACAGCGCGAACCAGCTTCGGAGCCGCCCTCCGGGAACCGAACCTCCGCCCTTTTTCCGGGCATCTTCTGCTCGGGCCCAAGGGCAGTCCGCAAAATCTGCTCTACCCGCGCCTGTCCATCAAGGCCCTGTGCCGGCTGTGCCCGGTCTGGCGCTACGCAGATCTGCCCTACGGCCTGAACGCCGCCATTGAGCAGGCGCGAAATGGCCGCCTGCAATTTCTGCCTGTTTACGACGCGGAGCAGGTGCGGCAGGACTCCAGCAAACAAGACGTGGGACTTCTGTTTTCCGCTGGCCGGCCCGGCATGCCTTTTGTCCTATTGATTCCAGGCGGCGCGTACATTAACGTAGCCATCACGGTAGAGGGGCTGCCCGTGGCCGCCGCTCTCAACGCCAGGGGCTACCATGTCTTCATCCTGCGCTATCGCTGCGGGCGGCGGAATCGGCTGCCCAAGCCCTTTTGGGACCTGCATGCAGCGCTCCATTATCTGACGAAACACGCGCCGCAGCTCCAGACCACCATGCGGGATTACGCCGTCCTGGGTTTCTCCGCCGGGGGTCATGTGGCGGCCTCTCTGGGCACCACCAATTTCGGATGGCGCGCCAAGCAGTTGCCCCGTCCTTCCGCCCTGATTTTGGGATATCCTCTGCTGAGTCTGGAGGAGCGAAATCCGGCGCTTCAATTTTTTATCGGAAATTACATGGGGATTCACTGGCGCAGGCTTCTGCAGCCCACCTATATTTTAGAACACATGGACGGCACCTTTCCGCCCTGCTACCTCTGGCAATGCGAGGACGACCCGCTGCTCTCGTTTCATGGAAACGGCCTGGCGTTCGCCCAGCGCGCTGCGGACAACGGCCTGGACTTCCAGTTCCGGCCTGTTCGCCGGGGCGGCCACGGCATGGGCCTGGCCCGGGGCAGCGAGGCGGACGGCTGGCTGGACGAGGCCGTAGCTTTTTGGGAAGCGCATATGGAGGCAGGCGGCCCTTCCATTTAAGTCATATTTTGTAATAAAATCCAAAGGCTGCCTGTGGCCCCCCTTCATGATTCCCAGATTTTTCGTGCATTTCCTGATTATTATCCGCATATCCGACAGGGATCGGGTGAAACTAGGACTGCGGTAACGAATCTGGCCTTTCAGGACATATTCTTACCCGAAACAGGAAAAGGAGATGT
This sequence comes from uncultured Eubacteriales bacterium, assembly GCA_958402445.1. Lineage (GTDB taxonomy): Bacteria > Bacillota > Clostridia > Oscillospirales > Oscillospiraceae > Faecousia. The sequence goes on along the minus strand of CATXTO010000011.1, from coordinate 16,346 downwards.
AAGAAAATGAGAAACAACAATCAGCTCAACATTCCCGAAGCCCGCGAGGCCATGGATAAGTTCAAGATGGAAGCCGCTTCTGAGGTTGGCGTGAACCTGAAGCAGGGCTACAACGGCGATCTGACCTCTCGGGAGGCCGGTTCCGTGGGCGGCCAGATGGTCAAGAAAATGGTCGAGGCCTACGAGCAGGGCCTGAAGTAAGAAGTTCCAAAAGACATCCCAGGGGAACGCCCCTGGGATGTCTGCCTTCCCGGGCAATTGCTTTTCATGGCGGCATCCTGCACGGTTCCGCTTGCTTTTGAAGCGCCAGCGGCTGACGGCTATGGCTACATCCTGTTTTTAATTTCTCAAAATTCATTCATCTTAGTTTCAATTTTTGTTTTCTTTTTATTCATAGTCTGTTCAAATGTACCCTTTATGGTATAGATGTAAGGTTTTTACGGAAGCCGTGAGCCGTATTCCTTACAGCCGCATTTCTCGTTTGTCCTTCTAGTTGGACTACTTCCTACCTCTCTCTTTTATTCGTTTTACGCTCAAGGAAAACGCCCCGCTGAAAGCGGGGCGTTTTCCAGTCTGACGGCGGTCTCTCAACCGAAAAATTTAAATGAAAGGCTCTTGAGCGGGAAGACCGGATGGTTTTTCTTTCCGAGAGCCTATATTTTTATGCCGTTTTATCTGCGAGTCTGTTTATCCCTACAACGGGAATACCCTCTTGGCTGCCGCCAGAGAAACGGCGCGCTCCGGCGGGGCATCGCCGCCACGACGCTCCTCTGGCAGCAGCCGCTTGTCACAGCAACAGGTAAATCAGGCCGCCGATCACGCCGGAGCCCAGCATGACGAAAATTGGGTTCGGCTTCCATTTGCGCAGAATAAACAGCGCCACGGCGTATAGGCCCACCGCTACGAAATTGATGGAGCTTAGATTCCAGGAGGGGCCGCTCTCTCCCCAAAAGGCCAGTACCATAATGGACAGGCCCGCCGACGCGATCAGGGCCACCACCGCGGGCCGCAGGCCCTGAAGCACGCCCTGCACCACCGCCAGGGTCCGGTACTTATAATACAGCCAGGCCAGGCCGGAGACAATGAGGCAGGCCGGCAAAATGCACCCCAGGGTCGCCACCAGCGCCCCCGGGATTCCTGCGATTCGGATTCCCACAAAGGTGGCGGAATTGATGGAAATGGGGCCCGGCGTCATCTCCGCGATGGTGACAAGATCAGTGAATTCCGTCAGCGTCAGCCAGTGGTAGGTATGGACCACCTGACTCTGAATCAGCGGCATAGCGGCCAGTCCGCCGCCCACACTGAGCAGGCCCACCTGAAAATACACCCAAAACAGATGTAAGAAAGTCATTCCCGCTCCTCCTCTCCATTTCGCTCTGGAGCCTCCGACTGCACAGCCACCGGAGGCTCCGACTCGGCTGGCTCCGGGGCTCTCTGGATACCGCTATGCTCTGCCTGCAGTACCCGTTTGTTCCCCCGGCGCTGCTTGATCAGTTCCTGCGCCGCCCCGATGCACCCGCAGGCTAAAATGATATACGCCACATTTACCTTGAGAAAAAACGCGGTTCCAAAGGCCAGCGCCATCACCAAAATACGCAGCGCGTTTTTCTCCTGCAGCACCGCGGCACCCAGGTTTAAAACAGCGTCCGTGACCACGGCCACCACGCCCGCCTGCATGCCCCGGAGCACGGCGTGGACCACGGCATTCTGACGAAATGCCCGGTAGAAAAAGGAAATGGCCGTTAAGGTCAGAAGCGGGGGCAGCACCGTACCCAGAATTGCCGTCAGGGCGCCGCGGATGCCTGCTACGCGGTACCCCAGCAGGATGGACGCGTTGATGGACATGGAGCCGGGCGCCGACTGGGCGATCGCGGCCAAATCCAACATTTCCTCCTCGGAAATCCACCGCAGACGCTCCACAAATCGCTGCCGCATCAGGGGAATCATCACATACCCGCCCCCAAATGTGAACGCACTCAGGGAAAAGGTTGTTCGGAATAGGGTCCAGCAGACCCATTTCTTGTTCTCCATAGACGTTCCTCCTTTCTGTCTATGCTGGCGGCTTTGCCGGAATGGAAAGCAAAGTCCCCTTCTTGCAAACTGCTGGCGCCGTGCTATAATAACCGCAGGACGCGCTGCAAGCCGCTAAAAAATCTATGCCTTACGCTGCAAAGGACGGATGTCAAATGCCCGTAGACTGTCACATTCATATGCTTCTGGACGGCGTTTTCTACCGGGACGCCATCGCAGCTCATCAAGACGGCCCCCGGGAGGACCTGATTCGGTCCCGGCTTGCCTGGTATGCGCAATTGGGCTTTACCTATCTCCGGGACGGCGGAGACCGCTGGGGGGTCTGCCTGCGGGCCCGGGCTTTGGCCGCCGATTATGGCGTCGTCTACCGCTGTCCGGTCTTTCCCATCTATAAGCGGGGCCGGTACGGCGGCTTGATTGGCCGCGGCTATGACACCATAGCCGAGTATCGCGCTCTGGTGCGGGAGGTCCGGCTCCAGGGCGGGGATTTTATCAAAATTATGATCGCCGGCTTAATGGATTTTCACCAATTTGGCGTGCTCACCTGCGAGCCCCTGCCCCGGCAGGAAATCCGGGAGCTGATTTCCATTGCCCATCAGGAGGGTTTTCCGGTCATGGCCCACGCCAACGGCGGCGACACGGTACTCTACGCAGCGGAGGCCGGGGTGGACTCTGTGGAGCATGGAGCCTACCTGCACCCAGAGGCTCTTGCGGCTATGGCCGCTGCCGGTACGGTCTGGGTCCCCACCCTGGCCACCATCGGCAATCTGCGGGGCACCGGGCGCTATCCCGAGGGGGAATTGGGGCGGATTCTGGACGCGGCCATGGAGGCGGTGTCCCGGTTCGCCGCCCTGGGCGGTCTTGTGGCCCCCGGGTCCGACGCCGGCGCCTACGCCGTACCCCACGGCCAGGGCGGGTTGGACGAATACGCCCTTCTGCGGCAGGCGCTGGGCCCCCAGGCGGATGCCATGCTGGCCCAGGGAGCTGCGGCGATTCAAGCCAGATTTTAAGCTGAGAGGAAACAAAATGAAAACAATTGAGACGCCCCGCTGCACCCTGCGGGCCTGGCGGCCAGAGGACGCCGCCGACGTATACGCCTATGCCCGCTCCTCCAAAGTGGGACCGATGGCCGGCTGGAAACCCCACGAATCCCTGGAGGAATCTCAGAAAATCATACGGATGTTCCAGGCAGAGGACGAGACCTGGGCCCTGGTCCACCGCCAAACCGGCCGGGTAATCGGCTCCATCGGCCTGCACAAAGACAGCAAGCGGGACCTGGGGCCGGAGCGGGCCAGGATGCTGGGGTACGTGCTGGCAGAGGACTTCTGGGGTCGGGGGTTCATGCTGGAGTGCTGCAACGCCGTACTGGATTTCGCGTTCCGGGAGCTAAACCTGGAGCTTGTGTCCATCTTTCATTTCCCCTGGAACCGGCAATCCCGCCGGGTAATTGAAAAGCTGGGCTTTTCCTATGAGGGCACCCTGCACCAGAGCTGCCGGATCTACGACGGCAGCATGGAAGACGAGGTCTGCTACGTCCTGACCAGGACGGGCTACCTGGCTCGGAGCCTGCCGGACCTGGGGCAGATCCGTCCCATGGTCCCCGAGGATTGGGAGGCCGTGGCTGCGCTCTCGGCCCAGTGGGAGAGCGAGGCGATCACCTACGGCTTCTCCGGCGACACACAGGGGGAGCTGCAAAACGCGCAGGGCTGGGTCGCCCTGTGGGACGGGCATCTGGCCGGATACCTGCTGGCCCGCTCCTATCGTTCCACCGGCATGTGTAGCGTCATGCCCCCGGATTCCCCCTGCCTTGAAATAGAGGAGCTGTATGTAGCGCCGGCGTACCGGCGTCACGGTCTGGGAAAGCGCCTGTTCCAAGCCATGCGGGACGCCGCACGGCAGGAGGGGATCTCTTTTCTCACCCTGACCGCCGCCAACCGAGACAACCATCCCTTGCTCCGGCTCTACCAGCAGGAGCTGGGTATGACCCTGTGGAGCGCCCGGCTATTCCAGCCCCTTTCCTGAACCCTCCGTCCGCCGCAGCACTGCGGCGGGCGTCAGCCTGTCGACAAAGTCCCTTGGAACTTTTTCGACAGGCTGAGGGACTTTTTGAAACACCGTAAAAAGTTTCAAAAAGTCTTTTCATTGCACGCGAAAGAAAACCCTGACGGTTTTCTTTCACACTATCTTTCCCTCCGAATCCTTTGGCGGGAAGGTTTTTCGAAAGTCCCCCGCCCGCCGCAGCCACTGCGGCGGGCGTTTCATCTGGCGAGACCGGCCTTTGGGGGCTGAAAAAATCCGGACTTCATTTGCAGCGTTTTTCCATGCCGTTGCGTTATAAGAAGTGAAAGGGGGCAACAGCCATGAACCAAACGTCCAACCGGCCGGTGGACTGGGAGGCTCTTGTCCTGCGCCAGGAAACCCGTCTTTACCGCACTGCCCTAGCCATTCTGGGCTCTCCCCAGGAGTCGGAGGACGTGGTGCAGGATGTCTTTGTCAAGTATCTGGAGCGAAAACCGGTGTTTACCGCGCCGGAACAGGAGGCGGCCTGGTTCACCCGGGTGACCGTGAACCATTGCATCTCCCACCTGCGCTCCGCCTGGCGCCGCCGGGTGGAACCCCTGCTGGACGAACTTCCGGCGGCCGAGCCGGCGAACCGGCAGGCGCTGGAGGAGCTCTATCAGCTCCCGCCCAGGGACCGCGCTGTCATCCACCTGTACTATTACGAAGGCTACTCCACCGCCGAACTGGCGGCCATGCTGGGGCAGAGCCAGGGAACCATCCGTTCCCGTCTGGCCCGGGCCCGCGGCAAGCTAAAAAAACTTTTGGAGGCAGAAGCATGAGCAATCGATATCGAACCATCATGGACCGGCAGCGTCCGTCCCAGGACCTGCATCGGGCGCTGCTGGACCTGCCGGAAAACCGGGTGAAAAAACCCCACTGGCCCCTGTACGCCGCAGGCGCTTTGGTCGCCTGCGCCGCGCTGCTGTTGGGACTGTCCCTATGGCGTCCCGCAGAAGCGCCCCAGGCGCCGGAACAGCTGGCCTCTGCGCCTGGTTCCGTCCCCACAGCCGGGCAAACAGAACCGGAATCCACACAGTCCCCCCGGAGCCGCCAGCTGCCCGCGCTCCGCTATGGGCAGCCGGGGGACAATGTCGCGCTTGACATCGCCCTGCCGGACGGCTATTTTGAAGAAAACCTCACGCCGGAGAACCTGGCTGGAATCTGGGGCCCTGGAGCCTGGTGGGAGGAGGCCGGCTGGAGCTTAACGGGCACCGCCATGTATGACGGCCAGGGATCGCTCTTCTGGATCACCCTGTCCGGTGAGGATGAGAGTCAGGGCCACTTTCTTTTGACCATATGCCCCGGCCAGCTTCCTCCCGCCTGTATGGTCGTTGGCTCTGATGGCATTACCGACGTCTGGGGAACAGAGGTCTCCGCGACTCGAAATTACTACGACTCCGACGGAGACCAAACGCCTGAATACCACTACACGCTGTCCTTCCTGCGGGACTCCGGTGAGGCCGTAGGCGCTCGCCTGGAGCTGGAAGCGGACAACGACGGCTCCGCCCAGGCTCTGATTGAAAATGCCCTTACGCAAATGCTATCACCGGAGCAGGACCTCCACCTGAGCCAGCTGGTTCCCGCGGAAGTTCCGCAGTGGCGCAGCGAGAGGCTCACCTGGGAGGAGGCAAGGCAGGAATCGGGATTTGAGGCCTATCTTCCGGCCCAGGTTCCCGCCCGGTTCCAATTTGAGGAGGGCCGGCGGGAGCTGGGCCAGAACCGGGATTACCTGACGCTTCTCTGGACGAAGGGGTATGACAACATTTTTATCTGTGTGGACCGGTTGGGCGGCGCATACCCAGAGGATTACCTGGAAACTTATCAGGTGGATGTGGATAACCCCGCCTCCTATGATTTGAGACTCTACGAAATTCCCTGGTGCGACAGCGTACCGGAGGAATACCAGCAGACCATCTCAAACCCCGTCTTTCTGGCGGAGGATGTGACCTGGGAGGTCCTCCAGGCCAGGGAGCAGCGGAATACCGATTCCGGCACCACCCGCTTCCAATTTGAAATTCTCTATCCCGATGGCGTTTCAGTCCGGTATATGGCAAATATCACCGCAGCGGAGCTCTGGGCCATGGTGGAGCCCACGCTCCCGAAATAAAAGCAATAGGCCGAGCCCCGGCAATGCCGGGGCTCGCGCTTTGCGAGGACTCTTCTTGTAAAGCGCCCCCTACTCCGTCCGCAGGGCCTCCACAGGGTCCTTGCGGGCGGCCATGCGGGCGGGAATCAGGCCGGCAATCCAGGTCAGCAGCATGCTGATGGCCACCAGGATCAGGGCAGCGGCCCAGGGAAGCTGGGCGTTGAGGGTCTCCATCTGCGTCAGGTGATGCAAAATGGCGTTGATGGGCAGGCACAGCAGCCATGTGACCCCGATGCCCAGCGCGCCCGCGCCAAAGCCCACGATCAGGGTCTCTGCATTGAAGACGTTGGAGACATCCCGCTTGGACGCGCCCAGGGCCCGGAGAATACCGATCTCCCGGGTGCGCTCCAGTACGGAGATATAGGTGATGATGCCAATCATAATGGAAGACACCACCAGGGAAATCGCCACAAAGGCAATGAGCAGGTAGGAGATGCCGCTGATGATATCCGTAATCGAGTGCATCAGCAGGGCCACGTAATCCGTATAGGTGATCTGGTCCGCCTCATCCGCCTTTTCATTGTAGGCGGTGATGATGTCCGCAATTTTATCTTTGTCGGAAAACGTGGCGGCGTAAAGGTGAATCGCGCTGGGGCTGTTCTGGTCCACAAAGCCCAAAGCCTCTAAGTTATCCTCATAGGTGCTGTCGGAAACCGTGGGCGGCATATAGGTATCAAAGAGCTTGACGTACTGCTCCTGCTCCAGACCGTCGGCATCCAGGGCCGCAGCCAGCTCCTCGGCGCTGCGGGCGCCCAGCTGCTGGGCCGCCTGCGCCGCGAATTGCTCGGTGATCGAGGCGCGCAGCGCTTCTTTTACATTTTCAAACAGGGTTGCATCGTCCATACTGGCGATGTAATCGGCAACCGTGGCGGGGTCCACCCCCATGCTCTGGGCGTACTGCTCCACCACCTGCCGCTCCAGCTCTTCCCTTGTCACGCCGGACAGCGCCTGCTCCACCATGGCCTCCAGCTCGGAATCCAGGGGAATGGACATGATATAGGTATAGAGCTCCGCCTTTTTGGTGGTATCCAGGGTGCTCATGTATTCCTGAATGGCGGACGCCTTCTCTCCGTCCGTCGGCTCTATTATGCCTTCCGCGGGAAACGGCAGACCGGTGAAAATATCCGTATCCGGCTTGGCCAGCTGCTCTTGCAAAATGGGGCTCTGGGAAACCTGGGCAATCAGATGGTCCGTCAGGGCACTGGTGTAACCAATGGCGCTGCTGAGCATCGTCGCCGCAGCCTCCCCATTGGGCCGGACGATGCCCACCACCTCCAGGGTCGTACCCACGGAATCGGCGTTATAGAGATAATCCAGGCCGGTCTCCGTCTGGCTCATGTCCAAATAGCGTTCCTCGTCGGCGCTGTGCTGCCAGCACTCCACCGGCAGAATCACCTTATACTTCTTTTCGCAGATTTCCGCATAGCTCCAGGACTGCTCCTTTGCATCCACAGTCTCCCCATTAATGGCGCCCTTCACAATCTCCGTCAGTCGTTGGGTATCCTGAAAGCCCAGGGCGTAGAGCACCAAATCGGAGAGCTCGTTGTTCTCATTGACAATGAGAACAACCTGGTCGTAGCGTTCCGGCCAGGCGCCGTAAAGCAGATCATACTGGTCATAGAGTAAGTCGCTGACCAGCCTGCCGTCCTCGCCCGGCAGCATTTCGCTCCAGACCTCCATGTAGGCTAGGGGCGAAAATTTCTGCATCATGGCGGAGGATTGATATTCCTCCTGGTCCATGGCCTCCATCATCAGCTCCATGAAGTCGGTCTTCACAATTTTACCTGTGACGTCCGTGGTGAAAATCGGCATATTGAGGTCGTATACGTATTGTATAGCAGAAGCCGCCTGCTCCACCTCCGGGTCCGTATCCAAAAACGCCTTAAATTTCTCCAGGTTGTTGGTGGTGGTGCTGGTCTCGTTGAGGGCGTTGAGCATATCGTAAATAATCGTGTTAGAATAAACGGCGTCCTTGGGGTGCGCTTCCTCCTTTGCGCCGCTGCGGGCGTCCATCATGGAGGTAATCAGCGCCGTGGTGTCCATGCTCTCGGCCTCGATGGAGATGGGATAGCTGGAGAGCGTATCCTCCTGGACCTTGGTGATATACCGGTTGATACCGTTGGACAAAGAAAGAATCAAGGCGATGCCGATGATACCGATGGAGCCCGCGAACGCGGTCAAAAACGTGCGGGCCTTCTTGGTCATCAGGTTGTGCAGGGACAGGGAGAAGGCCGTGGCAAAGGACATGGAGACCCGGGATCTTTTCCCTGCATTTTCCGGCGCTTGCTCCGCCGGAGGGTAGGGGTTTGAATCGCTAAGCAGGGTCCCGTCCTTGATGCGCACAATACGGGAGGCGTATTGCTCGGCCAGGTCCGGGTTATGGGTGACCATCACCACCAGCTTCTCCCGGGATATCTCCTTCAGGATCTCCATGACTTGCACGCTGGTCTCCGAGTCCAACGCGCCGGTGGGCTCGTCGGCCAGGAGAATGTCCGGGTTATTGACCAGGGCGCGGGCAATGGCTACCCGCTGCATCTGTCCGCCGGACATTTGGTTTGGCTTCTTCCGCAGCTGGTCCCCCAAGCCCACCTGTTCCAGAGCCTCCTTGGCCCGGCGGCGGCGCTCCGCCTTGGACACGCCGGAAATGGTCAGAGCGATCTCCACATTGGACAGGACGCTCTGATGCGGGATCAAATTATAGGTCTGAAATACAAAACCCACGGAGTGATTTCGATAGGCATCCCAATCCCGGTCATTATACCGCTTGGTAGAGACACCGTGAATCAACAAATCCCCCGTGGTGTACTGATCTAGGCCCCCGATGATATTCAGGAGCGTGGTCTTGCCGCAGCCGGATGGTCCCAGAACGGCTACAAACTCGCTCTGACGGAACGCGATGCTGACTCCGCGTAAGGCTTTGACTGTCTCACCACCGGTTTTGTAGTCCTTAACGATATTTCTCAGTTCCAGCATAACGGGTCCTTTCCGTCTTCCGGCACCCCAAGTATACTATGTGCTCCAGCACAGTTGGGCGCGGGAAAATTGGCACGGTATGGCCGGCAGGGTGCCCAGCTTCTGTGTGCCGCTTTTTATGTTTTGTTGAGTGAAAGCAATTTTACCGCGCAAAATCCCTTTTGTCAACCGGTAACCTGGTGCTTTTTGCCTCCTTTTTTATCTATTCACAATTAATTCACAATCTGCCGTTGACGGCAGACCTCCGCCCCGTCTTGGCCCGCCGCGCCGCCGGTTTTTGCGCCAACCGGTGATCTTCACGCCACGGAGCACCCCATGTCACAAAGCAGGGGCGCGGATGCTCGTGCTTCTTGCCGCTCCGGCTCCGTTTTCAAAAACAGAGACTTTCTTAACGGCGGATTTTGGAATTTTTCCAAAAGTCTGAAAATTTTTCTTACATTTTTTCAAAAAATGTGCTAGAATAACAATGTAACTTATAATTTGCAAGAAAACGGGTTTAGAGGCGGCCTTTCACCCGGCGGCGCAGTGGGAAAATGGCAGCGGAATTGTGAGAACGAGGTGTTTGCAATGTATCACGTTGGAGAATTGATCGTTTACGGAGGCAATGGTGTGTGCCGTGTGCTGGAGGTGAAGCCCCGGGACACCAGGCCGGGCAAAGGGCAGCTTTACTATACCTTGGAGCCCCTGCATCAAAACTGTATGATTTTTACGCCGGTGGATAACCCGAAGGTATTTATGCGTCCCATCCTCTCCCGGGAGGAAGCGGAGCAGCTGATCGACCAAATCCCATCCATGCAAGCGGAGGCCTATCACAGCCGGGCCATGCGGGAGCTCACCGAGCACTACGAGGCCTGCATCAAAACTCATGACTGCCTGGACCTGCTGGCGCTTACCATGTCGATCCACGCGAAAAAGCAGGCGGCGCAGGAGCAGAAGCGGAAATTCGGCGCTGTGGACGGCGGTTTTTTGCGGCGGGCGGAGGAGCTTTTGTTCAGCGAGCTGGCGGCGGCCCTGGGCATCCAGCGGGACGAGGTCCCGGACTATATCGCGGCCCGCGTGGCCAAGCTGCAGAACCGGCCTCTCTCCCAGGAGAGCTGAGCCCCGTGCAAAATTCACGAAAAAGCAGCCCAAAGCCGGTGTATCCCGGCTTTGGGCTGCTTTTTGTATCGGGATATTAGTCCAGATAGTCCCCGCAGGGATGGTCGTTGTACTGCATCTTCAGCTTCATCAGCACGGAGCCGTCCGTCTGGGTGGTTTTCTCTAGAATCCGGTACTGAGTCCGCTTCCGCTCCAAGGCGGCTAGATAGGCGGCGGCCTCCTGCTGCGCGGCGGTAGCCGCAGCGTCATGGTCCAGATCCTCCTTCAGTTGAAAGTAGATGGTCTTGTAGATACAGGCTGCTTTGATGCGTTTCATGGGGATTTGTCCTCCTTTTTTGGTTGAAACCATTATATCACACCAAAAAAAGTTCAGCAAACGAAAAAAGTCCCCATTCAAATTTTTGTGCGGAACGCGCATCCGGTGGGGCCGCTGCTTTGGTTAAATTGCGGGGTTTATGGGTCAGGCCGTTCGATCAGCGGGAATTCCTCCACCCCGGTCTCCCCAAGGACTCGGAGAACCGGTCCTTCGTTCCGCTCCGCCAGCTCCAACGTGACCAGCTCCCCGGAGAGGGTCAGGGCCACCGGCTGCAGCTCCTTTCCGTTCTCCCGCAGCGCGGTCAGAATACACGGACCCGCCGCGCCCTGGAGCTCCAGCTCCTGCCTGCCGCGCCGGAGGCTCACCGTACCGTCGCCGGACCCCTGGACCGTGAAATACGCGTAGCCTTCCTGCCCCAGCATCAGACCGATTCGGTATTCCATATCTTGCCCTTTGGCCGTCACAGACCCATCCGCCGTTACACAGACCTCCTGCACCCCGTCCCCGCCGGCTCCGCCGGTGAAGTCCGCAAAGGTGGCGCTGAAGTCGGCGTTCTGGGACTCCGTCCTGTAAGTAAAGGCACCGCTGGCGGGGACTGTGAGCTGCAGCTCCGCCGGGGCGGACCCTCTGGGCGCCACCTGCTGGGAAAGCAGCTCCAGGTCCCCCTCTAAATCTCCGCCTGTAAAGGCCAGGGTCCGCCCTGCCGCATCCTCGATAGAGAATTCCGTATAGGGAAAAATCAGCAAAGCCGTGCCCTCCGGCGCAGGCGCCCGCACCGGTTCCCCAACCGGGCGGCAAGCGCCCAGAAGTAGACTCACTGCCAAGCACCCCAACCAGGCTGAGTTTCGCTGCAATATTTTTCTTTCCATTTCCTTCTAACTCCTACAAGCGGGTACGGTTGCACATCCCCATGATTTCATGGCTCCAGGTGCTGCCGCAGAAAGGCCCGCCAGGAAAACCGGGCCGCCAAATAGACCGGGCCGGATACGCCCCAAAGAACCAGAGCCCATCCAAAAAACCGCAGCGTCATTCCCGGCGCCAAGAGCACCAGAAGGCCGGGCAGCAGCCAACAGCCCAGGATACCCAACAGCTGCCTCCAGCACAGGCCGGTCATGACCACGGCATTGCGGATCAAGTCCCGAAAACGGTAGGTGTATCGGGCGGTCAAGGGCCAGGCAAAGGCGGAGATCGCAGCCCAAACCATCAGACCCGCCGCGCCCAACAGGGAGAACAGAAGTCCCAGATTCCCGGCGGCGTCCTGCCCGGCGTAGTACAAATCCGCGGCTCCCACCAGAAGGACGCCCAGGCTCAGCAGCCACAGAGCTGTCGCCTGCTTAAAGTTCTGCTTAAAATGATGAAAAAAGGCGCGAAAGACCGGCGGGCTCTCCCCAGTGGCCTTTTTCAGACACACCGCATACAGGGCGCTGGTACTAGCGCCTACAGTCACCAGAGGCAGGCTGCACAGCAGCCACAGCAAATTGAGAAAAATCAAATCCCCCAGCTCCGCCAAAAGAATGCCCACCGGATGCTCCAGCGGATTTCGTCTTTCCCGCCGGGTGTTCCGCCGTCTGTTTTCCATGCTGTCCCTCCCCAGTTCCCGCGCCTGGATTCCCCTCCGTGAGATTTAAGCGCCTAATGAACCCATCAGCCTTAGTTTCTAAGCAGACGTCCTTGTGAGAGTGCCCCGATGCGGCCCCAAATCACCGCAGCGGGGCACCCATGGCCTCACAATTCTCAGCTCATGGCCGCGCCATCCACAGAAAGAATTGCGCCGGTGATATAACTGGCCAAATCGCTGGCCAGGAACAAAAAGGCGTTGGCCACCTCCTCCGGTTCTCCAACCCGGCCCAGAGGAATGGTGGCAATCAAAGGCTGGATGACCGCGTCCGGCAGCGCGGCCACCATATCCGTTCTGGTCACGCCAGGCGCTACGGCGTTGACCCGGATATGATCTCGTCCCAGCTCCCGGGCCAAGGATTTTGTCATGCCGTTTAAGGCAAATTTAGAGGCCGGATAGCCCACGCCGGCAGCCTGACCATAGAGGCTCACCATGGAGCTGGTGTTCAAAATGACGCCGCCGCCCTGCTGGCGCATCAGCCTGGCCGCCGCCTGGGCGCAAAGGAAGGCGGCGTTTACATTCAAATCCATAATTCGGCGAAATTCCTCCGGGGGATACTCATAAAAACGGTCCCGGGCGGAAATACCCGCGTTATTGACCAAGATATCCAACCGTCCCCACGCCTCATGGACTCGGCCGAAGGCCTCCTCCACCGCCTGGGGGTCGCACAGATCCGGCCACAGGCCCATGATCCGCTCGCCATAGGCTTGCAGCTTCTTCAGGGCCTGCTCCACGGTCTCCTGCCGGGACCCCAGCAGCGCCACGTTCGCCCCATTCTCCAAAAACTTTTTCACCACGGCTAATCCGATTCCTCGGGTTCCGCCTGTGACAATCGCAACTTTTCCCGTCAGCATTTGCTTTCCTCCTTATAATTTTCCAGGCCGCCGCACGTTATAAAAGCATGCGTTACCCCGCCGCGCCGATTCGCCCGTTTCGCTTGCTTCTAACGCGGTACAATTTTCTCCTATGAATGTACCATAGGCTGTCCCATTTTGCAAGATCTCAATCGGTATTTTTCTACCGAATTTTAAACCTGAACCCACAATCTCCTGCATGCAGAAAAAAGCAGCCCCCAGCCGCTGCTGGACAGGGGCTGCACAACGTTTCAAAAAAGCCTCGCAGAGTTCGCCGCCCGCAGGCGGCGAAGGGATTCAGATCATTTTCCGCCGCGACATGTGCGTTTTGGAAAATACTTTTCAGGCTGCTAGTGTACGAGTTGTGCGCTACAAGCGCACAGCGAGTGCATGCAGCAGCCTGCAATTTTTTTGTCGAAAGAGCCCCTACGGGGTCTTTCGACAGTCTAAGCAGTCCCCAGCCGCTGCCGGTCGGGGACTGCAATTTTTAATGGCGTATGCTGTTGTTCTATACGCCGCAGGACGCAGGCTCCGCCTCCTCCGAGGGCTTGTCCTCCGCTTCCTTCGGCGCTTCCAAAAACAGCTTCTCCATCACTTCCAGGAGCCGCTGGATCCCTTTCCGGTTCAGGGTATAGTAGCAGACTCTGCCGTTCCCCTTTTCCATGGAGACCAGGCCGCTGTGATACAAGCTGCTCAGATGCCGGGAGACCGTGCCGTGGTGCAGCCCCAGCTGTTCTCCAATCTCCTGGCCATACATGCGATGTCCCCGCAGCAGCTTTAAGATAGAGAACTTGCTGTTGTCTCCAATGACCCGAAGCATGGAGCAAATCACCTGATCGCTGGCCTGGCTGCCGTCCGACGCGTCGTCCAGCTCTACGATGATGCCGATATAGGCCACAGTTTCCCCCGGTACCGTCCAATTCTCCCCCAGAAACATCCGGTTGCAGGCCGTCCGCCAGAAACGAACAGTGATTTTCTGGCGGTCCAGCTGAGCCTCGCCCTGGCCGGGCCCGATACGCAGCAGCAGCTCCGCCAGGGAGTTGTTCTCCATACAGGTTTTCCAATACGCGTACACCGGCTCCAGCAGGGGCTCCAGCCGCTCCAATTCCTGGTCCAGGAAATCACACACCGGCTGAATCAGCCCCAGGAGCTCCTCCAGGCTGTCGTCGTATTCGCACAGGGCTGTCATGATCTTCCATTTGAACTCAGATGAACAGTCCAGGCGGTCAATCTGCTCGTGCAGCGCCGGGGGCTGACCCTCGCTGCAGCGGCGGAAGGTGAGACCGCTATAGGAGATATTGGCAATCTCAAAGCCCTGTCCGATCAACAGCCGCCTGCGGAACTTCATAGCTCGGGCCGCACGAGTCGGGTCGTCTTCGGTAATGTCGTTAAAGCTGGAGGTCAACACCGTCGCCAGACAGCAGTGGCTGGAGCCGCTGGTGGCGTGACGCTCAAAATAGTATTGCAGCCGGGGATTTTGCAAATCCAGCCGCTGCTCCGTCTGGTCCTGCAGCCGCGACAGAAAATCCAACCGGGCGGAAAACTGCTGCTCCTGCTCCTTATCATATTTTGCGCCATAGGTCAGCAGAATCCTTTGCTTGAGGTCATCATAGCTCTCCTGATGCATGGTAAGATATATCAGCTCCACCGCTTCCAGCAAAAGCTGCGGACGCGTGATAAACGTGATGTCCAAGCGATCACTCCCATTTCCCGGCGCAAATCCCGATGCGTTTAGGCTGTCGCAAAATCGATACATTTCTTATCCATTATACTCCATCATTTTTAAAATTACCAGCAGCAATCTTTCTTTTTCATTCTGAAAACGGGGGTACTGCAAAATGGGAACCATCTTGCAGTACCCCCTAAAATCAGAGGTTCTAAAAACGCTTACTCTGCTTCCACCAGAACGTTCTGGCAGAACCGCATCAGTAGCGCGGAGGTCTCGGCGCGGGTGCAGTTAAACTGGGGCCGCAGCAGGCCCTTGTCGTTGCCCTGCATCAGGCCGGCGCCAACCGCCCAGCTCAAAGCTTCCTCTGCGAAGGGGAAGATCTTGCCTTCATCCGGGAATTTGGACAGGTCGCCCGCGGCACTCACGTCGCAGCCCATCAGCTTGGCGTAGCGGTACAGGAAGGTGGCAACCTGTTGCCGGGTCGTATTGCTCTTAACGCCGAACCGGGTCTCGCTGACGCCCAGGGTGATGCCGTTTTGATAGCACCAGAGCACGGCGTCCGTGTAATATCGGTTTTGATCCACATCGGTGAAGGGCGTGGTTCCGGTCACCTTCGGCGAACCCGCCATCCGGTAGAGAACCGTGGCTACCATACCCCGGGTCATGGCTCCATTCGGGCGGAAAATCTGGGAGTCGACCCCATTCATCAGCCCGAAGCGAGTGACATAGGCCACCTCGTCATAGAACCACTCGTTCTGCCGTACATCCCCATACGCGAATTCGACGCCTTCCGCGGTCACGGTCACATCGCCGGTGATGCCCGTGATGGTGAGGATGCCCTTTTCCACATCGTACTGCGCCTTTTCAAACGCCTCGCTGGGAGACAGAGACACGCTGATGGGCAGCAGGTACTTGGCCTGGGCAGTGAATTGGATGGTCAGGTCGTCCCCGGCTTTTACCTGCTCCGGCGCGTTGCTGGTCAGGCCCTTCAGGTTCATGGTAATCTTGGCGTGTTTCAAGAGCTCCAGCTTCTCGTAGGCCGTGCGCAGGGTCTCCTCCGCGTCGTCGACTTCCTTCTGGCTCTTCGGGTCCTTCAGCACGCCCTTGGCCGCCTCGTAAGCCGCCTTGAACGCGTCGTACTCCGCGCCCGCCACGTACTTCTCGGGATGCTCGTAGGCCTCCTTGGCCTTCTCCAGTGTGGCTTCCAGCTTCGCGGTATCGATCACCTCGATAGGCTCCAGCTTCTCGTAAGCCAGCCGCAGCGTCTCCTCGGCGTCGTCCACCTGCTTCTGGTTTTTCGGATTGTCCAAAATGCCCTTGGCTGCCTCGTAGGCTGCCTTGAACGCGTCGTACTCCGCGCCCGCAACATAATACTCGGGGTGGTCGTAGGCCGGCTTTGTCCGCTCTAGCGTCGCCTCCAGCTTCGCTGTGTCGATATCTGCGATGCGCTGTAGTTTCTCATAAGCCAGGCGCAGGGTTTCTTCGGCGTCGTTCACCTGCTTCTGATTCTTCGGATTTGCCAATACGTCCCTGGCCGCCTCGTAGGCCGCCTTAAACGCGTCGTACTCCGCGCCCGCCAC
>CATXTO010000010.1 GCA_958402445.1 uncultured Eubacteriales bacterium | reverse complement strand
AACGCGTCGTACTCCGCGCCCGCCACGTAATTTTCGGGATGGTCATAGGCGGGCTTGGTCCGCTTCAGCGTCGCCTCCAGCTTCGCGGTGTCGAAGGAAGGCGAAACGGCAGCCGCGGTAATGGTCAGGTCGCTGGTCGCCCGATAAATGGTCAGACGGCCCGTCAAGGGATTGTAAGAATACCGGATCACAGGCTGTGTGCCGGTGACGCTGACCGTCTCAGGCAGGGCATAGCCCTCGGCGGGCTGTAAATTGATTTCCAGATCGCTACCGGCCAAATACTCCGCCACACCGTCATGAGTCAGGTTTGTCAGCGCATAGGTGATGGTTTTGCCGTTAATCAACTTGCCGGAGCCGCGCAGCACGATGTTTCCGGTCACGTTGGGTACCTGGATGGAGCCCGTGGTCTTGTCGTAGGTGAAGTTCTGGACAGCCTTGCCGCCCATGGTCACCTCGATGGCGTCCGGCAGCTCATAGTCTCTGTCAGCCTTTAGCTCGCCGATGATAGTCTTTCCGGTGGTGGTAAAGGCAGGGCCTGTGTAGCTCATGTGGACCAGCTCAGAGGTGACCGTGAAGGACTCCACGCCGGTCACGCCCGCCGCGGTGATTTCCACCTTGCCCGTCACGTTCTCCAGGGAGAACGCGCCGGAGTTGCCGTCATAGGCGTACTGCTGCCCGGTGAGCTGCTTGCCGCCCATAGCGACCTGAATGATATCCGGCAGTCCGTTGCCCTCATCGGCGTATAGGGTGAAAGACAGGGTTTTGCCCTCTTCCACAGTTTCCGGGGCGTTGGAGGTCAGGCCAGTCAGATTCAGGACAACATCGTACTTTTCCACATATCCGCGACGACGAACCGTCACGCCGTCCTGGGAGACTGTTGCATCGTAGCCGCCCTGATACTCGCCGCCAAACACATAGATATAATGGTCGCCCTCAGTCATGTAGAGGTAGTGATTGGTGTCGTCGGGATGATCGCCGCCAAACCGAATAACATCTGGCGCCATCAGGTAGTCGCAGCCGCCGGAGGGAAGCGGCACCTCATAGACTAGGAGGGAGTCGTTGTTCCAGACCTGCGCGGGAACCGTGCCGGTGGAGGAGTTGCCGATCTTCTCGCCGGTGCCGGTTGCAACGGCCTTGACCGAGCCGCCGTTGATGGTGACGACCCCGGCGTTGGCCGAGGTGGCGCCCACGGTACCGCCGCCGCCGATGGCCGCGCCCTCCGCCGAGGAAATTGCCGTAACCAGGCCGCCGTTGATGGTGATGCTGGTATTGCTGTATTTATCAGAGGAGCCGTTGCCGATGGCCGCTGCCTCCGTGGCGGATTCCGCATAGACCTGGCCGCCGTTGATGGTGACGGGAACATTGGCGCCCGTGCGATAGCCGGAGCCGATGGCCGCCGCCGGGGACTTGCCGGACGCGTCCTCGTGGTACTTGGAATAGGCATGGACGGTACCGCCGTTGATGGCGACTGTGGTCAGGTTCGTAAGCGGCGCTTCGCCATACTCCACCATATGCGCGTACATGCCGGAGCCGATGGCCGCACCGCCGCACCAGGAGGTGGCGTTGATGGTGCCGCCGTTGATCACCACGTCGACGCCGTTGAAGCCGTCGGAGCCGGTGCCGATGCAGGCGCCCACGTGGGTGCCGGTATGGCTGGTCTCCAAATCAAACTTGCCGCCGTCAATGGTGATTTTGGAGGTGTACAGCTTGGAATCGTACTGGGAGCCGCTGCTGGCACCGGAGCCGATGCAGGCGCCCATGCCGTTGTTGCGGATGATCCAGCTGCCGCCCTTGAAGGTCATGTCGCCGGTGCACTCGCTCGGTCTGCCGCCGATGGAGGCGGCATAGGCAATGGTATAGCCCGTTTCGTCAACCGTGTCGATGGTCATAGTGGCGTCGTTGTCTCCGCTGAACAGGACGCTGGATTTGATCACATCTTTTTGGGCACGGATGCCGATCGCGGCGACCGTACCTGCATTCATCGCGTCCCGCGTAATGGAGTTGTCACCCATGATGTAGAGGATACTGCCCTCGCTCTGGAAGTTCACGGCACCGTAGTAAGACCAATTGCTACCGTGATCCATGTAGTTCAGATTCAGCGCGATGTGCACATCCTTCAGCCGCAGGGTTGCCTTGCTGGGGACGTGAATCTTCAGGTCCTGATACGTCACATCGGGACGTCCATAAATATTGACTTCCTTGGCCTCCGGGCCCACGGTGATGTGCATGTACTTGGAGGTTTGAGTCTCCGGCAACCGGTAATTGCCATTTTCCGTGATGGTGTACTCCAGCTGGTCCGGGATCTCCGTATACGTCGGCTCCACCGGCTGATACAGATGAACCTCCGTGTAAGTGGAGATGCCGTTGATCGTTGTGGCGATCACGTTCACCGTCCCCGCAGCCAGACCGGTGAACAGGCCGTCCTGGGTGATGGAGCCGATATCCTCGTTGCTGACTGACCAGGTTACCTGTTTCTGCTCCTCGGTCAAATAGCCTGCAGGCTCCACAGTAGCCTGGAACTGCCAGGTACCGCCCACGGGGCCAGAGGGCTGCCCGATGTTGAGGGAAACGCCGGTGGGTTGGAAGCCCTCCGGATTTAGGCTCACCAGGTCGGTGGTGACCTCGTTTAGCGCGTAGTCGGCCATGTACAGGCGCGCCACCTCCGCACCGCCGGCCTTGCTCAGGTCAAAGCGCAGCGTCATTTCTCCGCCGGCCTGATCCCCGTTCAGACTCACGGGATCGGACAGCGCCATCTGCGCGTCCTCATCCACCAGCTGTACGCCCATGACGTAGTTATTGTCGCGGACTGTCAAGTCCAGGTACTTAACGCCTTCCTCTTCTACTACGCTGTACTTCACGATTTCAGGCGCTTCGCTGTCAACCACGATGGGCAGAGAGAAAGTGTCAAAGGTATCCTCCGGCGCGCCGTCGGCCCAGGCCTTCACCGAGTAGGTGTAAGCGCCGTCCGGCACGGGACCAAAGGCATTGTTTCCGTAATCGCAGGTCAGGTCCCACATGGTTTGGTCTACATTGTAGTAGAACATGCCGACGTTGGGGTACCAGAAGGACTTATACGCGTTTTCAATGGTATTGGTGTAATACACCTCGCCGGTGTCGTCCTTGGTCACCGTGAACTCCACATATCTGGCGTTCCGGAGCTGCTGCAGCAGCGGGGAAACCCCGTAATTCAAGCAGTACTTCGTGGAGACCAGCAGGTATTGGGATTTATACTGTCCCGTGACCGCATCCGCCCCCAGGAGAAAGCCCTTGCCATCCGAATAGCCGAACAGGCCCAGCTTTGTGGTGTCCGTGATGGCCTGCCTGCCCGTTTCATAGGCGGTGGGCTCCAGGACCGGGGCCTCATACCAATCCCCGTAGAAACCCAGGAAGGGTACGCCCAGGGTCACGCCGCCCTCGTCCAGGGGATCCAGGGACACAAAGCCCTCCAGATAAATCCCGTTGGGGAACGCGGCCAGATTGTCCTGGCCGGCCTTGGTCAATGCTACCTGCACCGTGACCCGGGCTCTGCCGCCGGGGGCAACGGTGATCTTTCCGGTCTCATCCACGCCGCCGGAATAGGACAGGGTATACTCTTCCGCGGCAAGCTTCCGCTCCTGATCCGACATGAAGGTCACATTTTCCTCCACATAGGACTGGGGCGCCAGCACGGCGGTATCGACGTGATAGCTCAAAGTCTTGTCGCTGAAGTTGTTGACAAAGAAGGAGAAGGTAAAGCTGCCGGTTTCGGAGCTGCCTAGCTCTCCTTTGGCGATGTCGCCGTCAATGTTCGTCAGGTACGCCTTGGTCTTCAGAGCGGCCTCCATGTTTACAAGACCTGCGCCCTGGTTTCTGGGACTGTAGAGGATGCCGTCCGGATCTTCAATCGGCGCGGCGGTGCTCATGAGCAGGGCGTTGGCCAGCTGTCCCTTTCGGTACGAACTCAGGTCCTGGAACGCCTCCACGCTGTTGATGTACTGCCGCACGCCCGCGGCGATGCCCGCCATATGGGGAGAGGCCATGGACGTGCCGCTGGCGTCGCCGTATCCGCCGCCCGGCAGAGAGGAATAAATGTGGCCGCCAGGGGCCGTGATCTCAGGCTTCAGCGCCAGGTCCGGCCGCGGGCCCCAGGAGGAGAAGCTGGACATCTGCCCTGCAAAATCATTGTCAAAGAAGCCCAGCATATCCGGTGTAACCGTCAGGGTCTTCGGCGAGGCGGATTTAATTTTGTTTCCATTCGCCTGAGAAATGAAGCAGCAGGGGAGCAGACCGTCGACCTGCATATTGGTGAGGTCCCCCGGCGCGTTGTCGTACACCACCATGGCGATGGCGCCGGCCTTTTTTGCGGCCGCTTCCTTCTCCGGGAAGGACAACGAGCCCCGCATCACCAGAGCAACCTTGCCCTGGACGTCCATGCCGACATAATCGGCGTCGGCGCCATAATTGCGGATCGGCACAAAGGTATAGGTGCCGTTCAGCTTCTCAAACGACAGATCCGAGCCCTTGTTGGGATCGGCGAATTCAATCTTTTCCCCTTCCACCTGAAAGAAGGAGATGTACTTCTTCGTATTTTCCACAGAGGCAATCGACAGCGCAGCGTCCGAGGTGGAGGGAGAGCCAACGATGGCGTTGTCGGGGTTTTCCGCCAAAGCACGCCGCCCGTAGGGCTGGTTCTCGTTGGAGTTTCTGTCGTTGCCGGCGGAGACCATCAGGACAATACCCGCGTCCTCGACCCGGCTGAACACCCGGTCCATGATCTGCCCCTCAGAGCTGAAGCCGCAGGCCAGGCCTAGGCTCATGTTGATCACGTCCACGCCCAGTTTCACCGCGTCTTCCAGAGCCGGCATCGTCCAAACGTCCGAGGTGCCGCTCTCCGTATCGGAGAAGACCTTGAAAATGGCCAGCTGCGCGTCCGGCGCCATGCCGGTGAGATTCTCGCAGTTGGCGGCGACGATACCCGCCACGTGAGTGCCGTGCCCCTCAATGTCGGTGACGTCGGTATCCTCATCCGCATAGTCAAAGGAATAGGGGACCTTTCCACTGACATACATCTGATCCGCCGTGCCCTGGGCGTGGAAGTTGAGGTTGTCCAGGGCCTCCTGCACCCGGTCCTTGGTCATGGACTGGGTCTCGGGCATTGTGGCAAAGGCCTCATGGGTCTTGTCCAGGCCCGTGTCCAGAATGCCGACCAGGATGCCGCTGCCCGTGTAGTCCTTAGAGGCATGCACCAAGTCGCCGCTGGTGTGGAGGTAGGGCTGAGCCGTCTCTTCATCGGTCACCACTGGCCGCTCGTAGGACTGCGCCAGCTCTACGGCCCGAACCCCGGGTATGGCTGCGATGGCGCTCTTTTGACCATAGGGGGCCTTGACCGCAAAACCGTTGAGCAGCAGGCTATATGTATCCATGATTTCCACATCATCCAAGGCCTGAATCGCCCGGCTCACCTTCGCCTGGGCGCTGCTCACCGTCCGCTGGGCGGTGGTGTCGGAGGTCAGCAACTCCTCCGTGGAGTCATAACCCTGGCCCAGATAGGAAATCAGGGGTTTTGCCTCCAGTTCTACCAAAAAGTTTACTTCCTCCCCGACGTCTATCTGCACGTCGGTTTTTTTATCCGAGATTGAGCTGGACAACAGCTCTGTGCTTGCGTCCGCAGGTCCGACGTTAATCACATCGCCCACAGGCGTGCCGGAGGGTTCGGCAGCCAGGACTCCCATTGGCAGAAGCTGCAACAGCAGCACCAGCATCAGTAGGAAGGCCAGACTTTTTTTCCACGTGTGTTTCATGCATATGCTCCTTTCATTTTCCCTTGGGGACTACGGCATGGGCACTTTATCGGCACTTTCATTCGTGCGCCATGACGCAAGTCCTCGCGCGCTTTTATGTACATTTTATTTATATATCTCTTTTCTTAAAAAGTCAATCAAATTATTTCCAATTTTTTACCTTTCGTCCATTTGCATGCACGATGATATCTCAATTTATGCACGTTTCACATAAGCAATTTGAGCAAAGTTTTCTTTGGTTTTCCCAGGCGTACAAAATGGCCGAATGGGTCCCTCTTACCCGTACAGATGGATGGCTGCTTTAACCTCGTAGGGCGTGTTTCGCACGCCCCTACATCCCCCGATTCCAGGTCTCACCCTGCTAGGGCTGCTTGCACGCCCCCGGGCTGCCCCCCACAGCCAAACCGCCAGTGGAACTCTCATAGACGCCGGCTGCGCTCCCAGGTTCGGAAATAGGGGGAAAAATTTTCAGTTTCTTAAAGAAATTGCCATGTTGCAATCGGGGCGCAACATGCTATACTTTATAATTGTAAGATTTCATAATGAAAATAGAGATAACGAGGTTTTCGCAATGCTGAACTGTTTCCCCGCGGGGATTGATATCGGCTCCACCACGGTCAAGCTGGTGGTGCTGGACCAAGAAGGCCGGATTCAATTCGGCCAATACCGCCGACACCGGGCCCATACCCAGCAGATCCTGGCGGAACTGCTGCAGGAGGCCCGGGACCAGCTGGGACCCTGCCGGCTTCAGGTTAAAATCACCGGCTCCGGCTCCATCAATCTGGCCAAGCATCTGGGCATTGATTTTGTCCAAGAGGTGGTGGCCGTGGCCGCCAGCCTGGAACAGGCCGCCCCTCAGACCGACGTGGCCATTGAGCTGGGCGGCGAGGACGCTAAAATTATCTACTTCCGGGGCGGTCTGGAGCAGCGGATGAACGGCGTCTGCGCCGGAGGCACCGGCTCCTTCATCGATCAAATGGCCTCCTTGCTCCAGACCGACGCCCAGGGCCTTAACCGGGAGGCCGCCCGCTATCAGGAGATTTACCCCATCGCTGCCCGCTGCGGCGTTTTTGCCAAATCCGATATTCAGCCGCTCATCAATGAAGGAGCAACCCTGCCCGACCTGGCCGCCTCCATCTTTCAGGCGGTGGTAAACCAGACCATCTCTGGCCTGGCCTGCGGCAAGCCCATCCGGGGCTGCGTCGCCTTTTTGGGCGGTCCGCTGCACTTTCTACCGGAGCTGAAAAACGCCTTCATCCGCACGCTGCACCTGACGCCGGAGCACATCGTGGACCCGGAGAACTCCCATTTGTTCGCCGCCATGGGCGCGGCTCTGGAGGCCGGCGACTGCCAGCCGGTGGAGTTGGACCGGCTGATTTTGCAGCTCCGCCAGGGGGTGGAGATTGCCTTTGAGCTCAAGCGCCTGCCGCCGCTGTTTGAAAGCCCGCGGGAATACGACGCATTTCAGGTCCGGCACAGCCGGGCGCAGGTAAAAAAAGCTTCTCTATCGGCCTATCGGGGCGGCGCGTACCTTGGTATCGACGCAGGCTCCACCACCACTAAGCTGGCCCTGGTCGGTGAGCAGGGAGAGCTGCTTTGGTCCTTCTACGCCAACAACCAGGGCTCCCCCATTCAAACCGCCATGCAGGCCATGCGGGAACTGGGCCAGCGCCTGCCGCCGGAGGTCAAAATTCTGCGAGCGTGTTCCACCGGCTACGGCGAGACCCTTTTAAAGTCCGCGTTTCTCCTGGACGATGGCGAGGTGGAGACCATTGCCCACTACCGGGCCGCCGCCTTCTTTGACCCGGAGGTGGACTGCGTCCTGGATATCGGCGGGCAGGACATGAAATGCATCAAAATTCGGAATCACTCGGTGGACACCATCTTGCTCAATGAGGCCTGTTCCTCCGGCTGCGGCTCTTTCTTAGAAAATTTCGCCAGCTCCCTGGGGTACAGCGCGGCGGAATTTGCCAAGGAGGCTCTGTTTGCAAAAAATCCCATTGATTTGGGCACCCGCTGCACGGTTTTCATGAATTCCAATGTGAAGCAGGCGCAAAAGGAAGGCGCTTCGGTCCAGGACATCTCCGCAGGCCTTGCATATTCCGTCATTAAGAACGCGCTGTACAAGGTCATTAAGCTGGCGGACGCCCGGGAACTGGGCCGTCACGTGGTGGTGCAGGGCGGCACCTTCTATAACCAGGCCGTCCTTCGGGCCTTCGAGTGCATCGCCGGGGTGGAGGCCACCTGTCCGGACATCGCCGGCATCATGGGCGCCTTCGGCGCGGCGCTAATCGCCAAAGACCGATACCAGGGGCAGCCCAGCGCCATGCTCTCCATTGACGAGATTCTGCGCCTTACATACAAAACCGCCACCGCCCGCTGCGGCGGCTGCTCCAACCGGTGTATGCTCACCATCAACACGTTTCCCGGGGGCCGGCGGCACGTCACCGGAAACCGGTGTGAAAAGGGGCTGGGCGCCGCCGCCCCGCAGGACAAAGGGCCCAACGTGGTGGCCTACAAGCTCCAGCGCATGTTCGACTACCCGCCCTTGCCCCAGGACCAGGCGCCCCGGGGCACAATCGGCATCCCCCGGGTGCTGAATCTGTATGAAAACTACCCCTTCTGGGCCACCTTTTTCCGGTCGCTGGGGTTTACTGTGGTGCTGTCTCCCCTGTCCACCCGAGGCATTTACGAGCTGGGCATGGAGTCCATTCCCTCAGAGTCCGAGTGCTACCCCGCGAAGCTGGCCCACGGTCATGTGCAGTGGCTGGTGAACCAGGGCGTGCGGACGATTTTCCATCCCTGTGTTTTCTATGAGCGTCAGGAGACCCCCGGCGCCCAAAATCACTACAACTGCCCCATCGTCGTGTCCTACCCGGAAAATCTGAAA
Source organism: uncultured Eubacteriales bacterium (assembly GCA_958402445.1). GTDB lineage: Bacteria > Bacillota > Clostridia > Oscillospirales > Oscillospiraceae > Faecousia. The sequence goes on along the minus strand of CATXTO010000010.1, from coordinate 51,726 downwards.
AACAACGTGGACGCGGTGACAGAGGGCGGAGTCACCTACCTGCGGCCCTTTATCGCCCTGACCGACAAAAAAACCGCCGCCGCCCGTCTGGAGCGTCTCTGCCGGGAAACCTGGGATATTCCCCAGGCGGACACCCGTCGGGCCGTGGCGCAGGCCTGGGCCGAGCAGCAAAGGGCCAAAGCGGACATCCGGGCCAAGGGTCGGGAGGCGCTGAACTGGATGGAGGCCAATGGCCGACGGGGCATCGTCCTGGCGGGCCGGCCCTACCACGTGGACCCGGAGATTCACCACGGTATTCCGGAGATGATCGCCTCCTACGGCCTTGCCGTGCTCACGGAGGACGCCATCCCTGTGGATTTCACCCCGGAACGGCCCCTGCGCACCAACGACCAATGGGTCTATCACTCCCGGCTGTACACGGCTGCGGAGTTTGTCCGCACCCGCGAGGACCTGGAGCTCATTCAGCTCAACTCCTTCGGCTGCGGCCTGGACGCGGTGACCACGGACCAGGTGGCGGAGATATTGGAGGGCAGCGGCAAGCTGTACACCGTGCTGAAAATCGACGAGGTGTCCAACCTGGGCGCCGCCCGAATCCGGGTGCGCAGCCTTCTGGCAGCCATCGAAATGCGGGCCAGGCAGGGCATCACGCCCCATTTAGCGCCGGCCCAATACCACCGCTCCGTTTTCACGGAGAAAATGCGCCGGGAGAACTGGACCATTCTCGCGCCCCAGATGTCCCCCATTCATTTTGATTTGCTGGAGCCCGTGTTCCATCGCCATGGATACCAGGTGGAAATTCTCAACAACGACAACCGGACCGCCATTGACACGGGATTGAAATTCGTGAACAACGATGCCTGCTTCCCCTCCATCACCGTGGTGGGGCAGATCATGAGCGCCATTCTCTCCGGCCAGTACGACACAAACCGCCTGGCCGTTCTTATGACCCAGACCGGCGGCTGCTGCCGGGCCAGCAACTATGTGGGCTTCATCCGCCGGGCGCTGGACAAGGCGGGCCTGTCCCACATCCCCGTCATCTCCCTGAACGCCAACGGCATGGAGAAGAATCCCGGTTTTCACTTTTCCGTGCCCTTGATTCTGGACGCGGCGCGGGCCCTGGTGTACGGGGACCTGTTCCTCCGGTGCCTGTACCGGGTCCGGCCCTATGAGCTGGAGCCCGGTAGCGCCAACGCTCTGCACGCGGCCTGGCGGGAGAAGTGTATCGCCTCGCTGACCGGCGGCGCTTCCGGGCGGGAGTTTAAAAAATACTGCCGGCAAATTGTGGCGGACTTCGACCGGCTGCCCATCCACGAATCCCTCCGCAAGCCCCGGGTGGGCGTGGTGGGAGAGATTCTGGTCAAGTACATGCCCTTGGCCAACAACCACCTGGTGGACCTGCTGGAGCGGGAGGGCGCGGAGGCCGTGGTGCCGGACCTCATGGATTTCCTGAATTACTGCGTTTACAACGCCGGATATAAGCACGAATTTTTAGGCGGTACCTGGCGCAGCGCCAAGGCGGGGGATTTTGCGGTGCGGGCCATTTACAGGCTCCGCCGGCCTGCCATCGAGGCGCTGAAGGCCAGCCGCCGGTTCACCGCCCCAATTCCCATCGCCCAGGTGGCGGAGTTCGCCAAGCCCTTTTTATCCGTGGGAAATCAGTACGGGGAGGGCTGGTTCCTCACGGGAGAAATGGTGGAGCTGATCCACTCCGGCGCCCCGAACATCGTCTGCATTCAGCCCTTCGCCTGCCTGCCCAATCACGTGGTGGGCAAGGGCGTCATCAAGCTTCTGCGGAAGACCTTTTCCCAGGCCAACATTGTGGCGGTGGACTACGACCCCGGCGCCTCGGAGGTCAACCAGCTCAACCGCATCAAGCTCATGCTCTCCACGGCGAAGAAAAATCTGGAGGCCCAGCCTCCGCGGGCCGCCCCTACAGCCCCGCAGCCAGTTGAAATTCCATAGGAAGGCGTTTGTAACGTTATCCTACGTAGTGCAGGGAACGACCACGGGTCGTTCCCTGCACTCGTAATTGGTAGATTCCCCAGCGGGCGGCCAAAGGCCGTCCCTACACCGTACCCTCAATCCTCATCCCGTAGGCGCTAGCTGCGCTGCGACCACAGGTCGCCCCTACATCCGGTTATCGACAATCCTCATCCCGTAGGGGCGAGCTGCGCTCGCCCGCCGTTTCCCCCTCTACCAAGCCGAAGCTCAGCGCAGCGGGTTCGGTTTGGAAAGGAGGGGCAAGGCAGCGATGCAATGGTGGCCGAACAGGCCGCCGGAGCAAGAGCGGACTTTGCCCCGACGTGGCCGCCCCTACAGCCTCATACTGATAAGACGCGACTAAACAGACAGAACGCAGGGCTGATGAGGTCCGTAGTTCACCTCATCAGCCCTGCATGTCGAAAGGGAAGATTTTCTCAACCCTCGCTTTATTCCCCGCCCTCCGATACGCTGTACAGCGCATGGAAGTAACCCTTTTCATCCAACAGCGCGTCAAAGCTGCCGTGCTCTGCGATCACGCCACCCCGCAGGACGAAAATCTCGTCAAACCGGCGCAGAATGGCCGCGTCCAGCTTATGGGTCACCACAATCCGGGTCAACCCCTCCACATCTAAAATGGCATGGGTGACGCTGGCCGCGGTCTGGGCGTCCAGGGCGGCGGTAGCCTCGTCCATAAGCAGCACCTGGGTCTTTTTCAGCAGGCACCGGGCGATGGAGATCCGTTGGCGCTCTCCGCCGGATAGATTACAGCCGTTTTCGCCACAGCGGTAGTCCCGCCCCTTTTCCGCCAGGAGTTGGGCCAGGCCGGAGCGGAGCACCGCGTCCTGAATGGCCTCTTCCGGAAAGTCCTTGAACATGGTGATGTTTTCGGCAATGGTACTGTCAAACACAAAGACGTTTTGCTGAATCAGGGACAGCGTGTTATACAGACTCTGGCTTTGAATCGTCCGCAGCTCCTGTCCGCCAATGGTGACGCTGCCTTGATAGCCGCTCCAGCTCCCCAGCAGCAGATTTAAAAGCGTGGATTTTCCGCTGCCGGAGGCGCCCACAATGGCGTAGCTCTTGCCCGGCTGGAAGGTAAGGTCTATCCCCCGAAGGATCTCGTTGCCGGCCTCGTAGCCGAACCGCAGATCCCGGCAGCGGATTCCGTCACGAAGGGCTTCGATGCGGGCCCCGCCCTCTTGGCCGGTATGGTCCGCCAGAGCGGCGGCGGCCTTCTCCACCAGAGAAACCGCAGCCTTGCGGCTGGCCAGCAGCTCCGGCAGCTGCTGGATGGGGGCCATGATGTAATTCATGAGCTGGACGAAGGCCAGCACCACGCCGCCGCTGATCTGCCCTTGAATGGCATAGTACGCGCCGAAGATGAACACGCCCGACTGCATCAGAAAACCCGCATGGCTGGCGATGGCTTGAATCAGATTGCGGGCCCGCAGGCGCCGGAATTTGGCCCCCTCCAGCTCGTCGTTCTCCCGGCTGAACAAATCCTGGGCCTCCCGCTCCGCCTGAAAGCTTTTGATGACGGGAAATCCAGAGAGCAAATCCTTGACCATGGCCACAAAGCCCTCGTTCTTCCGGCTCACCGCCTGCTCCTGTTTGGTAAGGCTCCCGCCGGACAGAACGGAGAAAAAAACCGGCAGCAGGCTCAGGGCAATGGATACAAGGGTCAGCTTCCAGCTGTACCAGAGCATCATGGCCAGCCCCAAAAAGAAGAGAAAGCCCAATTCTAAAATCTGCGTCGTGCCCAGGAAATACTTTTCCTCCACCACGGTGGCGTCGTTGGTCAGGGCGGAGATGTAGGTGCTGGTCCGCTCGGCGGCGAAGGAGGATATGTTCTTTTTCGTGAGCCCGGCAAACATTTTTGCCTTGTATTGGGTGCTGGCCCGCCGCAGGTACCGGGTTCGGACCTCCCGCAAAAACAGGGTAGCAAGGAAGCCACCTACCAGTAGCAGACCACTCAGAGCCAGCAAGGGCAGGAGCGCGTTCATTTCTCCGCCGGTGGCCGCATCCATGAGCAGCTGCAAAAGTACCGCCGTAAAAACATCCAGAGCACTGACCAGCAACAGCGCAAATACGGACAGGACCAGAAACAGGCGGTTGCCTTGCAGGCTGGCCCGGAGGTAGGGCCGGGCCAGCTTGGTTTTATTTTGTTTTTTCATCGTGTTACCCCTTAATTTGAATGTCGAACAAGATATCGGCCTGTAAATCCCAGGCGGCGTCAGGGTTGCCCTCCCCCAGCGGCGCAAGAAGCATGGGCCCCGTTCGCATGTCAAACAGTAGCACAGACTCCTTGCTATCCCCCATAATTTGCCCCGCAAACAGGAAAAAGGGCATCAGGTTTAAGCCAGTGCGCAGGCGGTAGGTCCGCTGTTCTCCCTGCCCGGTGCCCACCGCAATGTGGTAGAGAAAGTTGTGGCGGCACAGGTCCTCCAGGGCTTCCTCCGCCTCCTCCAGCGGAATTGACAGCTCCCTAGCGGCAAAGTCCGCCGTAAAGGAGGCGTAGGCGCTTCGCTCCAGGAAAGCCAGCATGCGCAGGCGGCTGGGCCGGGACAAAAGCGCGAACAGCGTGAGATAGCTCTTTTCGTTCCGCAGGACTGAGGGGAAGCCCCCCTGGGGCTTGGGCATCAATAAATAATATTGATAATCCGCCGCAATGGAGGCCTCCTCCAACCCGGCGTCGCTCTTATGGACGACCACATAGGCCTCCGACTGCTCCCCGGCCAACCGCTCCACGGGCTTCAGCCCCTGGACAATATTCTCAACGGAGCGTCCAAAGGCGCCGCTACTGCCGATGTTCGCCTGCATCATCGCCCAGCAAAGAGCATAGATGCGCCGGAAGCGCTGCTCCTGGGGTGTGCGAAGGATATCGTCGGCAACTAGGCGCGCGGTGTCCGCCGCGCCCTCCCCGCCCCGCCCAAACAGGGCGTCGATGCTCACGTGCAGGGCCTCGGACAGGGCGGGCAGCAGGCCGGCGTCCGGCATACCGCCGCACTCCCACTTGCTCACCGCCTGGGTGGAGACGCCCACTTGCCGTCCCAGCTCCTCCTGGGTCATACCGGCCGCTTTCCGGTATTTTGCAATGGAGTCGCTGAGAATGCTTTTCAGCTCAGCCATAGTTCCTCCTCCAATATCAAATTCTGTTTGTATTATAAGCCAAACGCCGGTTGTATACAATGGAGGGGTTGTGGATTCAAATCAACCATTGGTTTCATTTCCAATTGAACCAACGGTTGAGATGCTGGTAGGGACACAGAATCAGCGGTTGTTCGATTAAAAGCCTTCCCTGCTCCTTCTGTAGGGGCGGGCTTTGCACGCCCGCAGAACGACCAAAGGGCGTTTCCCACATCCCGTAACCGGTGGATTTCCTATGCGGGCGACCACAGGTCGCCCCTACACCGCGCCGTCAACATGCATCCTGTAGGGGCGAGCTACGCTCGCCCGCGGAACGACCACAGGGCGTCTCCCACATCCCGTAACCGGTGGATTTCCTATGCGGGCGACCACAGGGCGCCCCTACACCGCGCCGTCAACATGCATCCTGTAGGGGCGTGCTTTGCACGCCCGCGGGCGAGCGCAGCTCGCCCCTACATTTTTATTCTCAGATTTCGTGCCCAAGCCGAAGCCCAGCGCCAGCGGGTTCGGTTTAAAAGGGAGCGGCGGCGGAACGAACAAGAAGCCCCACCCGAATGGGTGGGGCTTTGCGGCAGCGCGTTCCGCTGCGATGAGGCGCGCCGCAACGCGCTCTGTTCCTATTCCGGCAAGCCTATACGGCTTCCTGATTTTCCTTCACAGTCTTACGCACATCACCAACCATGTACAGGCTGCCAAAGGCCAGCACCACGCCACTGGGGCCCGCCTGCTCCAGGGCCGCACGTACGCCCAGCCGCACCGAACCGCATACCGTCACCGGCTTGCCAAAGGGCGTTAAAACCCGCTTTAGGTCCGCCGCCGGCATGGCCCGGGGATTGTCCGGCGTGACGGTGACGAACCGAGAGACCAAGGGAGCCATGGTGGCGTACATTTGCGAATAGTCCTTGTCCGCCATGACGCCGGTGAGGGCCGTAATATCCCGTCCGGCCAGATAGTCACGGACGTTTTGGGCCAGGGCCTCCAAACACTGGGGGTTATGCCCCCCGTCCACAATAAAGTCCGGCGCCCGGCTCAGAAGCTCAAACCGGCCCGGCCATACCACGTCCCGCAGACCCGCGTAAACGCTCTCCGAAGGCAGGCTCCAGCCCCGTTCCCGCAGGCATTCCACGGCGGTGAGCGCCACGGCGGCGTTTTTCAGCTGGTGTTCTCCCAGCAGCGGAAGCCGCAGGTCCTTCCAGCTACCATAATCGAAAACTTGGCCGTCAAAGCTTCTGGATCCGGGGTGGATGGCATCAAAATCCGCCTTGCGGAGCGTCGCGCCCCGCTCCCGGCAGGCTTTTTCAAATATTGCCTCCACAGAGGGTAGGCCCCGGTACAGCGCCACCGCGCAGCCCGGCTTGATGATGCCGGCCTTGGCCTGGGCAATTTGCTCCAGCGTATCCCCCAGGACCTCCGTGTGGTCCAGACCGATGTTGCAGATGACCGCCGTCTCCGGGGCGTCAATTACGTTGGTGGAATCCAGCTCCCCGCCCAGCCCTACCTCCAGGGACACAATGTCGCATTGGTGCCGGACAAAATACGCCATGGCGATGGCGGTGACCAGTTCAAACTCCGTGGGATGGTCCGCCATGGCCTCCGCATGGGGCCGCACCAGCGCCGTGATTTCCGCCAGCTCCTGGTCGGAAATATCCTCCCCATCCACATTCATCCGTTCATTAAAATGGAACAGGAACGGCGAGGTATAAAGCCCGGTACGATAGCCGGCCTTGCGCAGAATGGAGGCCAGCATGGCCGCCGTGGAGCCCTTGCCGTTGGTTCCGGCAACGTGAATAAACTTCAGCTTTTTTTCCGGATTTCCCATGCGGGCCAACAGCTCCCGGGTCCGGGACAGGCCCGGAATGGACCCCTTCCAGCTCACGGAGTGGATGTAGGCCAGAGCCTCCTGAACCGTCATTTTATCGTTCATTTTCTTTATCATCCGCCCATCTCTAAGCCTTTTGGAATTGTCTGTGTTCTTTCTTTTTATCCAGAGCAAGGGCTACCAGGAACAGGAGAATCGCCGCCAAAGCAGGTAGCGTATACAAGAGTGCATTCCCAATCCGGCTGGCCAGGTTCCATTGCGCATTCAGGAATCCCAGGCCAAAGGTCACGGACCCCAGCACCAAAACCGCCACCTGCGCTACCAGCAGGCCGCCGCTCCACAGGCGCAACACATTGGGCAAAGACCGCTTATCTCTTTTCTTCTCTGGAGGAAACAGCTTTGCCCGCCGGAACAGCCCCGTCCGCATGAGTAAAAAAACCACCAGGGTGTCCAGCACCAGCTCCAGGCCGGCTTCGATGGACCGGGCGCCCATCAGCACCCCCAGGCCCTTCTGGGAGTATCCCAGCCAGACCAGGCACTGGCTCATCCAGAGCACAGAGCCGAGTACCTTCCCAGGCAGAATGGTCAGCGCCACCTTCCAGATGTCCCAAGGCTTTTTTACCTGGTAGGCCAGCGGCCGCAAAAGGCCCGCAAACAGGCCCATCAGCATGGGAGATACGGACAAAATGGGGTCCCAGCCGTAGGAGGAAAACAGGCATCCCACGGTATCCCCCACGAAGCCCACCATCATACCGGCCACCGGACCGTAAAAGAAGCCTGCCAAGACAATGGGCACCGCTTCTATGGAAAACCTGGCCACAGCGCTGGGCATAATGGTAAAAAAACGAGCAAAAATGACATTTAGGGCGCACAGCAGGGCACAGATGGCAATCTGCTTGGTGCTCATGCGGCTATCCGCGCGAATCACCGCGCAGCCGCCTGGGGAAACGGCGTTTTCATGGATTTGGGACATAAAAAAGTCCTCCCTTCAAAATAAGTGGAGGAGGTTCAAGAAACATATGCGCTTGTCTCCAGTCGTCACGCCCCCGTGCACGCAGGTAGACCTGCGTGGTTGGACTTAGCGGCAGAGGCGGGTCACGGCTCTGCTGCGGTCGGGCATCCGGCTCAGGCGGTTGCGGAAATCGCATCGCGGGATAAAGATCCCTTCGCCCGTCGGCAACCTCCCATCCGAACGGTACTTAACGCGCAATTTCCTACTCCCTGCGGCGCTGGATATTCCTATTTTAGCAGCTCTGCAGAAAAAAGCAACAAAAAGTTTTTTTCTTTTAAAAAATGCATCCTGATTTTGTTTTGTGCGGTTCCTCCAGATGGCGGGAATGTAGGGGCGGCCTTTGGTCGCCCACGCTCCAGCGGTTCATTCGCTGCCATCTGCACCGCTGCCTTGCCGCCCCTCTCCCCACAAAGGCTACGCCTTTGTGGGGTCCCTACAGGGTACAATGTGATTTTGTAGGAATTAGGAAGCGACCTGCGGTCGTTCCGCGGGCGGGCGCAGCTCGCCCCTACGGAATTTCTACCGATGGTGCTATTAGGGGTGACCTGTGGCCGCCCGCGGGCGTGCGAAGCAGACCCCCTACATGAATTATGCTGTTTTCTTGCTTTTTCCTTTTGACTCCTTCTGTTTTTTCTGCTATAATAAATTGCTTAATCTGTCTTGCAGGAGGTATTTGCCATGCGTATGCGGAAAAAGCCCAACCTTGGCCCCCGAATGGAGCGCTGCGCTGCCTGGTGGGTTCGCAACCCGGAGGAGCTTCGGGGCCAGTGGCGCAGCCAGATGCCGGGGTGCCGCAGGCTGTGGGTAGAGCTTGGCTGCGGCAAAGGAAAATTCACTGCGGAGACTGCCGCCGCGAACCCAGACATGCTTTTGATCGCCCTGGAGCGAGTGCCGGAGGCCATGGTGGTGGCCATGGAACGGGCCCGGGAGGCAAACCTGCAAAACATACGCTTTGTTGCTCTGGACGCAGCGGAAATCGAGTCCTGTTTCGCACCCGGCGAATTGGATGGAATGTACATCAACTTTTGCGACCCCTGGCCCAGAAAGAAGAACGCCAAGCGGCGCCTGACCCACCGCAGCTTTTTGGAAAAATACAGCCGGGTCCTTCAAGACGGCAGCCAAATCGCCTTCAAAACGGACAACGCGCCTCTGTTCGACTTCTCCCTGGGGGAGTTTGCGCACCTGGGGTTTTCCGTTTTGGCGGAGACCCGGCATCTGCATGAACGAGGGCCCGTGGGCGTCATGACCGATTATGAAGAAAAATTCTATGCCCTGGGCACGCCCATTCACCGGTGCCTGGTTACGGTCCACCCCATCCCTGTTTCGACACCTCCGGTGTATGAGAAGCCGGAAGCTGGGGCAAACTCTGACCGTGGGATAGACAAAGACTGACACAATGCGGGGCGGAAACCGGCGCGTCTGAGCAAAACCCGGGAGAAATGGGAAAATTCTCAGAATTTTCATAAAATGCCCGGCGTTTCGCCCTTGTCAAAGAAAGCAAATCAGGTTATAGTCAATGCGGCGGGATGGGATCCGCCTAGTTTGACCGAATGGAGGAAGTGCGTTTATGAGCAACGGGAAGAAGCCCCCAAAGGCGAATGACGAATCTTACGCCGTGCTCCAGTCTCTCATTGCCAAAGGCCGTAAGGACGGGATGCTCCGGGCTTCAGAGTTGAACGCAGAACTGGAAAAGTTGGATATCTCTCCGGAGAAAATAGAGGAAATATATGAGAAATTTGATACCCTGGGCATCCAGATTGTGGGTACGGACCTGGAGCTGGACTTGGACGAAACCTTGGGGCTGAATCTGGGTGAAGAAATGAACCTGGAGGTCGACCTGAGTGATATTGAGGAGGAGGAACTGGTAGACCCCGTGGATTTGGCCGCGGAGTACAATCTGGACGACCCTGTGCGCATGTATTTGAAGGAAATCGGCCAGGTAAAACTGCTTTCCGCAGAAGAGGAGATTGATCTGGCGAAACGAGTGGCCGAGGGGGAAAAGACCGCCAAGGACAAGCTTACGGAGGCCAACCTCCGCCTGGTGGTCTCCATCGCAAAGAAATACTCCGGGCGGGGCCTGCACATCCTGGATCTGATTCAGGAGGGCAATACGGGGCTCATCCGGGCCGTGGACAAATTCGACTGGACAAAGGGAAACAAATTCTCTACATATGCGACTTGGTGGATCCGGCAGGCCATCACACGGGCCATCGCCGATCAGGCCCGGACCATCCGGGTTCCAGTGCATATGGTAGAGGTCATCAACAAGGCCACCCGCTGTAACCGGAAGTTGGTGCAGGAGCTGGGCCGGGAGCCCACCATGGAGGAGATCGCTCGGGAGCTCAACCTGCCTGTGGAGAAGATCATTGAGGCTAACCGCACGGCCGCGGACACGCTGAGCCTGGACACTCCCGTTGGAGACGAGGAGGACACCACCATCGGCTCCTTTGTGGAGGACGACAACACGCCGGGTCCCGCCGACGCCACCTCCAACGCCCTATTGGCGGAGGCTCTGTCTGAAATCTTGGGCACCCTCACAGACCGGGAGGCGGACGTGCTGCGCATGCGCTTCGGCATGTACGACGGAAGGACCCATACCCTGGAGGAAGTGGGGCAGATTTTTGGCGTCACCCGGGAGCGCATCCGTCAAATTGAAAATAAGGCCATTCGCAAGCTTCGGCACCCCAGCCGGGCCAAAAAAATCAAGGATTTTTACTGCTGAGCCCTGCTCCCACCGGGCTGGCTGCACTGCATGCGGCCCGGCAAGGCCCTGCCGGATCCCTTGCCCTCAGGAGACGTCCCAAGGCGTCTCCTTTTCTATGGCGCGGGTCCTACAGAAAGCTTTGACAAAATCGGCCGGTCTCATGCAGAACGCGGGTAAGTGAAGTTTTTTTAAATAGAAAGGAGCATCCCCATGCGTTATGATGTGGTTATCATAGGCGCCGGTCCCGCCGGCATCTTCACCGCCCTGGAGATGCTGCGCCGGGGCAGCACCAAGAAAATCCTCCTGGTGGAGAAGGGCCAGCCGGTGGAAAAACGGCGCTGCCCCAAGGCCAAGACCAAGCAATGCCTAGGCTGCCAGCCCTGCAATATCACCACCGGCTTTTCCGGGGCCGGGGCTTTTTCCGACGGCAAACTGTCCCTAAGCTGCGAGGTGGGCGGGGAGTTTCCCAACCTGGTCGGCGCGGATTTTGCCCAGGCGCTCATTGACTATACCGATCAAATCTACCTGGAGTTCGGCGCGGACGCCCACGTAGAAGGTATATCGGATCCGGAAAAGGTCCGCCAAATTCGCAGGCGGGCTATTCAGGCGGGTCTGAAGCTGGTGGACTGCCCCATCCGGCACCTGGGTACGGAAAAGGCCCAGCAGCTTTATCTGGACATTGAGCGGTACTTACAGGATCAGGGCGTAGACATGCTCTTCGGCTACAGCTGCACGGACCTCATAATGGAGGGCGCCTCCTGCAAAGGTGTCGTGGCGGAATCGGGCTCTGACCGCCGGGAGCTGGATGCCGGCAGCGTGGTCATCGCCACAGGCCGGCGAGGCGCGGAATGGCTGGAGGCTCTGTGCGCCCGGCATGATATCGCCCACCAGCCCGGCACCGTTGACATTGGCGTCCGGGTGGAGGTGCGCAACGAGATTATGGAGGAGGTCAACCAGGTCCTGTACGAGTCTAAGCTCATCGGCTATCCCCAGCCCTTTAAAAACAAGGTCCGGACCTTCTGCCAGAACCCCGGCGGCTTTGTGAGCCAGGAGAATTACGACAACGACCTGGCGGTGGTCAACGGACACAGTTATAAGGATCTGAAATCCAGCAACACCAACCTGGCCATCCTCTGTTCTCATAACTTCACCAATCCCTTTAACCAGCCCATCGCCTACGCCCAGAAGGTGGGCGAGCTGTCCAATATGCTGGCCGACGGCCATATTTTGGTTCAGCGGTATGGAGACATTCTGGACGGCAAGCGGACCTGGCCCAAGGAGCTGGCTTTCTCCAATGTGAAGCCCACGTTGCCTGACGCCGTGGCCGGCGATATCACTGCCGCCATGCCCTACCGGGCCATGATGAATATCATCGGCTTTATCCAGGCCATGGACCAGGTCGTCCCGGGCTTTGCCAGCACGGAGACGTTGCTGTACGCCCCGGAGCTAAAATTTTATAGCAACAAGGTCAAAATGACACCAGAGCTGAAAACCAACGTGGAGCATCTTTACTGCCTAGGGGACTCCTCCGGCTGGACCCGGGGCCTGATGATGGCCTCCGCCATGGGCGTGCTTATGGGCCGGCAGCTGGCGTGAGGCGCTTGTCCTCTGGTTGCCGCGGTCATTTCCCCCTGTTTTGTATCGTTGTGATCAATTTTTGTCCGGGCCATGCCCGTCTGTTTTACGCTTGGAGCAATGAATATGACAATCCTAAATCAGATCCTGACCATTGTAAAATACATTGCCGCCGTGGGGATTTTGGCCCATGTGGCGGGGGAGGCGCTGCCCAGACGGTGGTTTCACTGGGAGCGGTTTCCCTATCGCGCCTGGGCCTGGGAGCGGGAGGGCAAGGCCTACGAAGCGCTGGGCATCCGCTGGTGGAAAGACCGGCTTCCGGACAAAAGCAAACACACCAAACGCACCTTCACCAAACAAATGCAGGGCCATCAGGGAAGGGACAGTCTGCTTCGTTTCGTTCAGGAGACCTGTGTGGCGGAGTGCGTACACTGGATTTTGATTTTTCTGAGCCTGCCGCTCTATACGTTTGTGCCCACGCCCCTGGGCTTGGTGGTCACTGTGATCTACGCTCTGTCCAACCTGCCGTTTATTCTGATTCAACGGTATAACCGTCCCCGTTTGATTCGAATTCTCCAGCGTAAGCCGGCCAGTGGTCGGGAGCAAGAAGTCCAGACAAAAACAAAGTAATGAGGAAATGTACGGGCGGCCTTTGGCCGCCCGTATCAGACATTGATCGATGATGGGCTGTAGGGAACGACCTGTGGTCGTTCCGCGGGCGAGCGCAGCTCGCCCCTACAGCTCCCCTTTGAAACCATACAATCTCTTAGGAAACGGCTGAAGCCGTTTCCTTTCTTTTTACTACCCTAGGGCCTGGCAAAACGGACTGGAGCCCCAGCGGGCAGAGCTCGCCGGGGCCGCAGCCTAAAGGAAGGAGGTTGAGGAGATTGCTTGAGGGGTGGTGCGCTTAGGGCAACAGGTCTCGGTCCAGAATGGTCAGGAGCTTGGCCAGCTGGGCCCGGGTGGCGGTATGGCGCGGCGCCAGGGTATTCGCGTCGACACCCTCTATGAGGCCCACCGCATTGGCCCAGGCCATGGCGTCTTGGGCGTAAGCAGAGATTTGCGCAGCATCCCGGTAGGCGGACAAATCCGCGCCCGGGGCCATGTCCACTTTTTCATAATCCTTCATAAACCGATACAGGAAGGTGGCTGTCTGCTCCCGGGTGACGGGCTGATTGGGCGCAAATCTGGTCTCCGTCACGCCCTTGGCAACGCCGCTTTCCTGGGCCCAGGCCACGGCGTCGGAATACCAGAGTCCGTCCTTCACATCGGCGAAGGTGGCAGTCGAAGCCACCTTGGGGCTGCCGGCCAGACGGTACAGCACCGTAGCCACCATGCCCCGGGTCACGTTCCGGCCCGGCCCAAAGGTCCCGTTCTCATAGCCGAGCATCATCTCATGGGAGATTGCGTAGTCGGTGTAAGGATGGTACCATGCGTTCACGTCCAAGTCTTTAAACTGCTTGCTGGGGCAGCCGGAGCCGCCGTGACAGGGGAATTCCACCGGGATCGAGGCGGTTTCCTCCAGCTCCAGGTCGTTGCGCTCCGTGGTCTTCACCGCCACGTCCGTCACCAGATTCTCCGTGCCCTTTTGGTAGGTAAAGGTCAGCACCGCCAGGGGTTCGCCCTTGGAAATCGGGCTCAGGGCGGCGTAGCCCAGCACCGCGCTGCCCACACCCTGCTGGATGGAGGACATTTGCACCGGGCTGGTGATTTTCGTGAGGGACAAAACATCCTTGTCGTAGCGGAGCTCCAGCCTGCCGTTGGTGGCGGCCTCCGCCGCGGGAACCGTGACGGTCACCGTCCCGGCCTCCTCGTCCAGCACTACGCTCCGGAGAGCCGGCGTTTCGGCGGTGGTCTTGGTCTCACTTTGTCCCACCGCGTTCAGGCCTCCGGTCACGGTCTGCTGTAGCTCAATGGGCTGCAGCTCCATAGCTTCAAAGGGCATGCCTTCCACGGTTCCCATGCCGGCCTGGCTGGAAACCACATTCTGCGAAGCAGTCCCGTAGGATTCGCCGCCGTACAGGGCCGCAGGTCCCACGCCGTCGCCCATGTCGCCCAGCAGTAGACTTCTGTACGTGTTCTCAATTGGGTCATAGGTAAGCCTGTAAATTTGGGTATCGCTTCCATCATAGTAGGACAGGTACAGGGTACCCGTGGCCCGGTCCTCCCACATGGAACAGTTCATGAGGTTGTCCCGGATGGCAAAGTCCAGACTGGGTAGATCTGTGGACACGCTTTCAAACTCAGAAAAATAGGTATCATATCTGGAGTAAGTCCAGCACTTCCAGACATTCCCCAGATCGTCCAGCAGATAAATTAGTTCCGCTTCCACAGTACCGAAACCGGCGGTATCACATGTGGAACGCCCACCGGCAGCCATGGCCACCACATAGCTAGCGCCCAACGGAGAAAGCTTGCTGCTCAGGTCCAGGGTCAAATTGTTTAAATGCATCGGATCCATGGGGGCCAGAAGGTAATATCCATAGATCCCCATGATCATGGGTTGGTCCTCCGTGCTAAACAGCTCGCAGTAGGCCATATCCCACAGGGGGATACCGAGACTATTGGGGGCGGTTTTCAAGATCTTCCCCGTGGCAGGTTCCACCTGGTACATGGCGTATTCGTCTTCTGCCGTGCCGCAGGTATACAGCATCTGGTTCTGTGGGTCGCTGACTGCAGAGGAAACCGGCATATCTAGCTTGCCCCCAGAAGTCCAGGAGCCGCCCTGCCGCAGATTCCAGGTAAAGAGCTCCGTATTTTGTTTGGCATCCCGGACCACGCCCTGCAGCGCAACCTGTGGATTCTCCACCGTCACCGTGCAGCTTGCCGACTTGGCGGAATCCAGATTAGAGGAGACTTTAATCGTGGTCTCGCCGTTGGCCAGAGCGGTGACCAAGCCATTTTCATCCACCGTCGCCACACTGGGATTGGTGCTGGTCCAGGTCACGGAGCGGTCCGTAACGGTCCAGGGCAACACGCCCGCCCGCAGTTGCCGTGCTTCCCCCTTTTGCAGGTTCAAGCTCTGCTGAGACAAACGTATACTTGCAATTTGGTCCGTGGGCTCCGGGCACTGCGGCTCGGCATCTTGATCTGGAATGGTCAGGCAAGAAATATGAGTATTCATATTTGTGCTGCTCATGACCGTTCCAGTCTCCAAATCAAAGCGATAAATATAATTGTAATTGTGTTCAAACTGACCGCCATGCGAGTAAAACAAATAATGCTGCATCCAGTATACACAACCGTCGTTGGGGTTCCACTCCAGAGCTTGGATACCCATACCTATTTGGTAACCCTGAGCTAAATATGTGGGAGAAGATATGTTATCCAATTTAAACTGGCAGAGCGTACCTCTATCATTTCCCACCCCTCGAATCACACAATAAAAGTTTCCTTGGTCATCGCAAGTCAGAGTGTTCGTATCCGCCGCAATTTTGCCTAGAAGGTTTACCGTTCCTAATATTGGATCCACAGAGTAAAGCTCGCTTCTATCTGTTACGCCGTAAACTTTGCCATCAGCCCGGTTGTAAGCCAGGTCTGTAAAAACAACATTCAAATCACAGACATAGATGGTCTCCGATGGATCCTCCATATTGACAACATAAAGACATCCGGATCTAGTTGTGGCGTACATAATACCGTTCGCATCTGTGGCGGCATAGAAAACATTTTCAGAAGACGCCAGATCCTGCACGGTTTCAGACGGATTCTGCATATTAAATCCAATCCACGCGTTGGCCTCTAAATCGAAGCCATACACTGACGGGTCCCCCGGCGGCGTGCCGATGGTCATATCGACCCGATAGGTCGTGGTGTTGTTGGCGTAATCGATGACCTGCAGCAGGAACCGCTTTCCGTTGACCTCGGACAGGTCCAGGTCAAAGGTGGCGGTCTCCCCAGCCTTTTCCTGGTTGGAGCCGGTAAAGGCCAGATTCTTGCTGCCGCCAGCTGTAAAGAGGGCTACCGCGGCGATGTACTGATTATCTCGGGCCTTGGCGGTGATGGTGTTACTGATCATATTATAGGAGACATCCAGCAGCTCCGGGGCGGTGTTGTCAATGGTCAGGGGCACTGAACGGGTGGTGCCCTTGCCCAGGGACTCCCAATCCGTGGTCCCATTCTCCTGGACATAGAGCTCCGGGGCCAGCTCCAAGGTCAGTTCCAGCCGGGTTCCCTCGGCCAAGCCCGTCGCGTTGAAGCCGGATCGTAGCAGCAGGGCATCGTTGGCCCACTGGCCGTAATCCGTGAAGAAGAAGGCGGAGGGAAGCTCCCCGGCCTCTTCCTGCTTCAGCACCTCGTCGGTGTCCACATTTTTGACCGTGTATCGGGTATTGGCCGCGTTCCGGATAGCGGTTACCACCCAAGCGGCCAGCCGGTCCCCATTCTCGTTGTTGAGGGCATTGCGCTCGGGCAGATAGGTCTCGTCGGGCACCAGGGGGTTGCCGCCAAAGTAGTACAGGCCTGAGGGATCGCTGGCATACCGCACCAGCAGAGAGTTGGCCTGCATACTGGCATAGGGCGCCCGGGTCTCCTGCCCGTTCACATACACGGTGTAGGACCCGACGTCGAACATGGACGGGTCCGACCAGTTGCCGTAGAAGCCCAGAACCGGAATGCTGTGGGCAGGTCCCTGCTCCCCCTCCCGGGTGGGCGCCGGGGTGGCGCGGACGAAGCCCTCCACATAAGCCCCGTTTTCATAGGAGGCGTCCAAAGCCTGCTTCTGCGCCTCAGTCAGGGCCATGGTCACCTCCACCGTCACGCTGCCCCTGGCCGGCACCGGAACGATGCCGGAATTCAGCAAGGACAGGAGCGCATGGGCGTCGTAGGTGTTGACCTTGCCGTCGCCGTTCACATCGGCATGGTCGGCATTTGCAGCCAGGGCCGTGCCCTGGATCAAATGGTCCAGCAAAAGCTGGGCGTCCGCCTGGGTGACCAAGCCGTTTCCGTCGAAATCGTAGCGCGCCAGGTCTCGGACCGGCGAGATGGGCTTGCCATCGGCCAGGTAGGAGACTAGGGCGTCTAGGTTGGCGGTCTGGGTGTCCATGTACAGACCCAGTTCCTCCTGGTTCATATCCACATAGTCCTCAAACACAGCCTGGGTGAACAGGTCCGCGGAGAGGGTATAATCCAGGGCGTTCTCCGTGAGATTTTGCAAAGAGAACCGGAAGGTATATTGCCCGGTGCGGTCCGGGTCGTCTCCCAGCTCGGCCTTGACCTTTCCGTCCGGCTGTCCTTCCACCAGAAGATAGGTGGGGGTGCGGATGGCCCGGTCCACCGCCGCCTGGCCCGCGCCCTGGGCCAGCAGGGAGTAGTAGTTCCCGGAGGCGTATTCGACCAGAGGCTCCGCGGTGGACATGAGCAGGGACTGAGCCAGCGCCCGGTCCGTGAGCCCCTTTTGGTGCAGGTCGTTTTCCTCTATGTATTGCTGCAATAGAGCCATCATGCCGGTGACCTGGGGCGCGGCCATGGAAGTGCCGGACATGACCTCATAGGTGTCGCTGCCGCTCTCTGGCGCTCCCATATGGGAGCCGTTCACCGAGTAAATATTCCCCCCAGGGGCCGCGACCTCCGGCTTAAGGCTCAGGTCCCCGGGTACGCCCCAGGAGCTGTAAGAGCTGATGGTGCGGTAGGGGGTGTTCCAATAGCCAGATTCCATACCCTTATGGATGGAAATGGTCCCGGTGTAATAGGTCAGGCCGCTCTGGGTGGTCTGGGCCTTGCCCGCCGCCTTCACCGCCGCGCCGTCCGCCTGGCAGATAGACACGCAGGGCGCGGTGTAGCGGTAGCCGGAGAGGTTCATATAAATCCCGCCGGGCTGGTTATTGTAGACCACCAGGCCCAGCGCCCCCAGGCCCATGGCCGTGTTGGCCGTCTCGGCGAAGGAGCTGCCGCCCCGGGAACAGAAGACCAGCTTGCCGGTCAGGTCCATGCCGGCGTAATCCGCCGCTTCGCCCTTACCGTCAATGAACAGATAGGGGTATTCCGCCCCCTTCCCATTGGGGTCCAGGGTGTCCATGGAGTCCCCGCCGTACTGGGGCTCCATGTAGACCATCCGGGTCTCGCCTAGCTGGAAATAGCTGCCGATGGCGCCGTCGTTGTCTACCGAGGCCACCGCCAGGGTGTTTTTATAAGAGCCGGGAGAGCCCACGGTGTCCAGACTCACGTCCTCGGCGTACAGATGGCCGTTGTTGGTCATGGAGTTTTCCGCCCAGTTGCCGGCGTTGCCGGCGGACATAACCACCACGGTATCCGTTTTCTCAAAGGAGTCCAGCAGCTTCTGGTAAATCGAATTGGTGGCCATGCCCGGGTTCGGGGAGCCCAGAGACAGGTTCACCGAGTCGCAGCCCAGGATGATGGCGTCCTCAATGGCGGCCATGAAGTCCGAGTCATACGCGCCGCCGTTCACGCCAAAGACCTTCATCACCAAAAGCTGGGCGTCCGGGGCGTTGCCCACTACCTTGACCGCAGAGGCGGCGTCCACAAAGCCGCCGCCCTGGGGGATGTAGCGGTTGGCTGCCGCAATCCCCGCCACATGGGAGCCGTGCTCCGATTGATAGTCCTCGTCGTGGGTCAGGTACAGGTTGTTATCTACGTAGTTGTAGCCAAAGGGCACCTTGGAGTTCACCGAGAGCTGCTGCGCGGTGACCGCGCCGTTTCTCTCGTGCACGTTGAGCTGCTGCAGCACGGAGGCAATCTCCGCCGTGTCCAGAAAGTCCTTGGCCGCCGTATAGGCCTCCAGCGACATACCGGCCTTCTGGGCGTCTTCGGTGATGGCGTGGTCAAAGGCCCCCGGGTCGAAGGACTGGTGGTCCAGGTCAAGCCCGGTGTCCACAATGGCGATCCGGGTTCCGGCGCCCGTGTAGCCGGACTCCCACGCCACATTGGAGCCGTTCATCTGGGTGGAGATGGTCATATTGGGCGACGCCTCCCCGCCCATGGAGACCACGTCGGGGCGGTACTGGGTCTCCAGTACCACATCCTTGACGCCGTCCACCGCCTTGATCTGGTCGATCTTCCCATAGGGAACGTTGGCGGAAATGATGTTGGCGGCCAGGGTCAGGTTCCAGACCACGTCCAAAGACGCGCCGCCTAACGCCTGGCGCTCTATGGACGCAGTGACTGCCGCCTGCTCCTCCTTCAGGCCGGTACGGTAACGCATGGCCGCGGCGTTCCCTGCGATGGACTGGGTGGAGAACCCAGCCTCCAGGGTGGAGCGCCGCTCCAACAGGATGGAAACACGAACTTCGTCCGTATCCGCGTACGGTGCCTGTTCCGGCAGCTCCGCCTCCACGGATTGCAATCCGGCAGTCACCTCGCTGTTGTCCACCTGCTCAAACGAGAGCCGGACGGAATCCAAGGCCGTTCCCGCCGCTCCGGCTGGCGCCATCAGGCCCAGTAGGAGCACGGCTGTCAGGACTACTGCTAAGAACTTGCTGGCAAAACCACTTCTCTTCATGTACATTCCTCTTCCTTTCTTATCATTTATACCTCCGGAGCGGGCGCGGCCCTCCCCGGCGCGTACCGATTTGGAGCCGTCTCCCAGCGCGGTTCTGGGTCGGCGCGTGGCCTGCCGTCTGTGGGCTGAGACGGCCAGGCGCGTTATTCTGCTTTTCTGCGCAGGTTGTTCCTGCCTCTATAAGCATTATAAAGACACTTTTCTATAAAATCAAGTCTTTTTTTTACATCCATGCCGAATCAGCAGGGAAAAGAATACGGGGCGAAAATCAAATGAAAGGAAGAAAAGTTTCTCACCTTCTGTTTTTTAAACTTCTTATTCACTCTTTTCTGGAAAAAAGTGGGATATATCCAGATTCGTCGTCTGGGCGTCACATAAAAATGCCGGTCTGAGATCAAGAATTTTTCTTGCTCTCAGACCGGTTTCAAGTCCGCGGTGACAAAAGGCCTTTCGTTTCAGGCCGGGCCTCTTCTGGCAAACAAATCCTCCACCTCCCGGAAGAAGCGGGAGATACCGTCCAGGTCCGTGGTGTAATAGGTGCGGGACTGTTCCCGCTCTTGCTTTAAAAAGCCGTTGCCGGCCAGGGCCGTCAGATTCCGGGACATGTTTCCCGTGTTGCAGCGGGCCTCCTCTGCCAGCTGCTGGCAGTAGCTGCGGCCCTCGGCCAGCCGCATCAGCAGTTCCATCTTGCTCTTGTCTCCCAAAGTACGAAATGCGGCGCAAATCCAATCCAAATCCTCGCTGTACATGCGTCGGGAGCACTCTGCGATGATTACGCTGCCAAACACGAACAGGCTCCGCTCCGGATGCAGGATGGAATCGGCGGTCTCCCAGTGCAGCTCCGTACAGTCCATCAGGGAAAAACACACCCGGCGCTCCGAATTGACCGGCGGCTCCCGATACCCCACCTTTGAGTCGCCTAAAAACTTTTCCGGGGGCATCTCCTGGAACTGCTCCTGCCAGTAGGCTGCGATGGACTCCATCAGCCAGGGCTGGGCGGCAAGCCGCTCCTCCAGCCGCCGGGCGTAGGGTGCAATCAGGCGCACCAACCGGTCCAGATTTCCACTATAATCCTCCAGGACGTTGAGCACCTCCATGGCGAAGTCTCCCTGAAAGCCCAGACCGTAGATCTGGCGGAACAGGCTCTGCCGCTTCTCTCCCGGCTCCAGCGGGCCAAAAGCGATGCCAGACAGGCTGCCATAGAGGCGAAAGCCCACAGACTGCATTTGCTCCCAGGTGGTTTTCAGCACCTGCGTCTCGCCCTCCAGGCTGTGGTCTAGGTACTGTAGGAAGGAGGTGGTCATGACCCGGGCCATGGTGGTTGCATCTCGGTTATTCCCTACCTCCCGGCGGGAAAAGAAATACTGGATCTCCTCATCCTCCCGGTTCAGATCCCCGCAAACCTCGTCCGTGATGGTCTGCAGGCACTCCAAGCGCCTGTTCCAGACTTCATCGAAACAGCCTCGGTAGAGCCGCTGCATAGTGTCCCGGATTTCCAGAAAAGAAATCCGGTTCACATATTTGACAAGCATTCCCACCGTCTCATAGAGTAGATACGGCTTTCGGTCCAGGATTAGTTTCATTTTAACCTCCATGCATGTGGCAGCGCAAAAATGACTTCCACGAAGCGCCGGCGCAGTACCGTGGCTGTCGGATGGTCTCGACCAGCCGGATCAGACGCCTGCACTGATCCATAAAAAAAATTTTCGGCCAGCTGCCTATCGCAATTTTAGGGCTGTGCTTCCCGCCGCGGCGCCGCAGACCGAACACAGGACCGAAAAAACGTCTGGCGGTTATTTATTATATAACCGCAAATGTAGCTATGTCAAGTGATGGTAGGATTGCTGGAAACCGTATTGCAGCAGGCTGGAATCAACCCAGCCGGAAAAGCCGTTTTCTTTCCAGATAAAAAACCGCGGCGCCGGTCCTCGGACCGCCGCCGCTTTATTCTCTCTGAATCTGCAAATTGGAGGTGTCGTACAGCACCCTTGCGTGATTGTCCCGCAGCAGCTCTCGAAACAAAACCGCTCCGGTATTGCCGTCTAAACAGGTTCGGTACACCCGCCCCCTGCGGTACACCGCTCCATTCTCCCGGATAAACCTGTCATCCTCCACCGTAATGCGATACCGCACCGGCAGCCGCTTATCCGCCCGGAGCTCTCCCCGCAGGTAATATTCGTCCGTCCACACCAGGAGCTGAAAGGTGCAGTCCGTGGCGTTCAGAAACCGGTAGTCCCAATCCCGGTAGAAAACCGATGTGCCAAGACCAAAGGGAATCTGCCTGCCGTAGTCCGGAAAGAAATCCGCCGGCTGATGGGCATGCTGCTCCACCACCGTGAGAGGGCTGTGCAGCACCATCCAGTGAATCAGGTTGGTCATCTGGCACAGCCCGCCGCCGACCCAAGTCTCCGGCTTTCCCGTGCGAAGCGTGAGCCCTGCCCGATATCCTTTCCGGGCGCTGGGGTTCCCCACCAGACGCCAAAAGGAAAAGGTTTCGCCGGGCCGGATGAAAACCCCGGTCACCTGGCGCGCTGCCAGAGACAAATTCACAGCTTTGTTCTCCTGCAGGGCCATATCCAGGTCCCCAAGCCGGCGGCGAATCAGGGAATTGTGCCGGCAGATAAGTTGCGGCAGCTTATCCTGGGATATCTCCGAGGCAAATCGTCCACCTGAGAGTCCCTCCCGGGCCTGTTGCAGGAGCCGTTCAAATTGAGCGACGCGCCGGGCTGTGCCTGCGCCCGGTTTCCACCGCTGCATATTGGCCATTTTCTCCTCCTTTTTACGTTTTCTCCCCCGCCGGTTCTCCACAAATCGGCAGAATCACCTCTGCGGTAAAGCCGCGGTCATCCTGATACCGCAAAAACGTTCCGCCCATGGAATTCAAAAGCTTCTCACAGGTTTGCAGTCCGATCTTTGTACTCTCCACCGCGCCGGCATCCTTCTTAATATAGTTCGATAGACACACGTGCAGCGTGTCCGACTCCTGCACGGCAGCCACCGTCACCGGCTTCTCCTGATCCGCATATTTCAGCACATTGGAAAACAGGTTGTCAAAAACACGCCGTAAATGCTGCACATCCACCCGGATCTGGCATTGAAACCGGGGCATCACAGTTCGCAAGACGTAGCCCCGCTGGGTCAAATCCGCCATCTGCTCGCCCAGAATCTGGTCCAGCAGCGTCAGCGCGTCATATTCCTCCAGATTCAGTTCCAAATCCGGCTTGCCGAACACCAGGAAATAGGAAAACAGCTCGTTAGTCAGGTCCCGCAGCTTCTCCGCTTTCCGGCAGCACACCTCCAGATACTGCTGCCGCTGATCCTCCGTCAGGTCCGGACCCTCCGACAGAATGTCCAGATACCCGATGAGGGCCGTCAGAGGCGTACGGATATCATGGGAAATGGCCGTGATCAGCTGGGTGTTGGCGTGCCAAGCGGTCTCCTCCCGCTGCAGCTTGTCAATGATGGACAGCCGCATGGCGTCTACATCCTCCGCCAAGTTGCCGATTTCATCCCGGGACGGCGGCATAATTTCCAGAGCCAGGTTCCCCTGACTCACCCGGCGCACCTGCCGGGACAGCCGGCCGATGGCCAGAGTAACTCGGCTGTTATACAGCAGCATAAGCACCAGAAAAACTACGCCACCGGCGATAATAGAAATCCAATTCATCAGGCCGTACCACCGACTCTGGGAGTAATCGTAGACGTGGACCTGATATGCGCCGTCGGCAAAATTGACCGGGTAGGCATGATCCGCGCTCTCTGCACTGCCCACGCGCATCACCAAGCCGGAGTCCGCCCCAACAAGCTCCGCGCCCCACCGATCCGAGGTGAGCACTGTATTGTTGGCATAAATGGTGAGCTGAATATAAGGATGCTCCCGGTTCCAGGCGCCGATTCTCTGTGCGTCGGTAGAGGCGACGCTCCCTTCGTCCACATAGCGGCGCAGCGCGGTAATGGTCTCCTGCAGGCGTGCCTCTTGCCGCCGCTGGGAGCAGTAGTAATTGGCAATAATAGAGTCTCCCGCCACCTGTACCGTCAGGCCCACAGCCGTACTCATCGCCGCAGCCAGAAGCAGCATCGCCAGCAGCTTCATGCTCAGCCGGCGAAATCGCCTCGAATCAGCCAAACTGATACCCCTTTCCCCACACGGTACGAATAATCTTCGGATTGGCCGGGTCCTCCTCCAGCTTTTTCCGCAGGTTTAAAATATGCACCATCACCGTGTTGGTAGAGGTTGGCAGGTACTTTTCCCCCCAGACCTCCTCGTATACGGACCGCACGTCCAGCACCTTGCCCCGGTGCAGGAAAAAATATTGCAGGATTTCAAACTCCTTGCCTGTCAGTTCCACCGCTTTCCCATTTTTGATGGCGCAGCGCCGGTCCTCGTCCAGCTGCAAGCTGGCCTCCAGGACCTCCTCCCGCTTGCCCTTGTAGACCCGATAGCGGCGGATCAGCGACTCCACCTTCATCAGCAGCTCGCCCTGGGAAAAGGGCTTGGGCAGGTAATCATCCCCTCCGCTGCCGTAGGCGGAGGCTTTGTCTCCCAGCTGTGTTTTCGCAGTGAGAAACAGAATCGGTGCTGTGGAAAACTCCCGGATGGCCTGACAAGCGGCTACGCCATCCATACCGGGCATCATAATGTCCATAATAACCAAGTCGTAAACCGGATCTTCCCGGAGCCGCCGGACAGCCTCTTCCCCAGAAGCGGCCTCCGTCACCGCATAGCCCCGGTTCTCCAACAAAATTCGCAGCAGGGTCCGCAGGTCCGGTTCGTCATCTACGGCCAGGATTCGGATGCCAGGATTCACAGCACATCACCTCTTTGGATATTGTAGCATAAATCCCAGAACACAGCCTGGATTTTAAGAAATATTAAGGAAAATCTTAAATAAACATCCTTTTTCGCAGGGCATTGCCCAGGGGGCGGATCACGCCCGCCAAAATGAAAAACAGGCCCAGCAGGGCACAGGCTCCCGTGGGATACAGACACCACCGGAACATTTGACCGCCAAAGGTAATGCACTGAAACAGCTCCAGAAGCATGAGATAACCGCCAACCCCCAGCAGGGCGCCGCCGAGAATGAAAAAGTATCCTCGTCTTACATAGCGGACCAAGGCGACCACGGCTGTGACCAGCAAGCCCGCGATCCCCGTCACCGGGAACGCGAAGGAGAGGAACCACCCGCCCTTGGTCATCAGGTCAATGTACAGCAGATATAAGCCTACGGCCAAAAAGTCCACCGGTACGAAAATTACGGGATTGGGACGCCGGAACCAGATGGGAAGCACCAAGAGCACATAAGCCAGCAAAATCCCGCCCAGGGCGTATCCGGACCAGGTCACGGTGCGGGACTGGCTGAATTCCACTAGGAAGCACACGCAGGCGGCCACGGCGAAGATCACTGTCAGGAGAAAGCGCAGTCCACTGCGCTCGGGCTCCGTAGCCGCCCACTCTCGGGGATACAGGGGCTCTGTCGCGGGACGCTGCAGGTCCGGATGATACACGCGGGTGCCGCACAGGGGGCACCGTTTTTCGGCGTCGTTTAACCGCACGCCGCAGTTGACACAATACATGAGAATCCCACCTATTTTTACAAATTTCCACAGGGAAACATGCCGCTATCTTTGGTTGCTCTCCATGGTTACTTCCAGGCCCAGCTGCACCAACTTTGTAAAAAAGCGCCGCTCCAGCTCCGGCTCCCGCAAGCTCCGGGTCATGTTGATCCGGGTCCTGTTTCCATAGGTCACAACGCTGCAGTTATTGAAGTAGGTGGCCTGTACGCCAATGATGAAATCCAGCTGCTCCACATATGGGGCCATCTCCGGCGGCAGCTTGGTCAGGCCAAGGTTGGAAATATTCAGCGTCCCTTTACTCTCTCCTACCATGCGATACACCATCCGCATCGCCAGATTTTTTAAAAACAAAGGCGTTACCTTCATAGCCAGCATCCGCTCCGGGTTCACATTGGCGGCAATGCGGGCCGCCATCTGCTGGGGCGTCACCTGCATGGTGAGCTGGCTCTGCACGGACTTGCAGAGCTCCTCCAGGGTATAGGTCCCCAGCCTGGGGTCCACCCCTACGTTGACGGTCAGGGCAAAATTACGCAGCGTCCGGCTGGGAAAGAGCTTGCGCAGGTTCACGGGAATGGTGAGCTTTGCCCATTTGGCGGACCCCATGCGGCGGGGCCGCATCTCCATAATGGCCTGCAGCATGACGGCGGCCAAAAATGAAGTGACCGACACATCGTACCGGTGGGCCAGCTCTTTGAGCCGCTCCGCCTCCAGGGTCGCCGTGGTCAAGTGCAGGAAGCCGCCCGGCTCCCGGCTGCCCCGGAGCCGTAGCGCGCCCTCTTCCTTCCGGCTCATGGCCACCTCCCCGGCAAACCGGGGAAAGCTGTCCTCCAGCTCCTCCGGGTCCGGCGCTTGACTTCGGTCCAGGACGCCGCCGCCGCAGGACACCGCTACGCCGTAGCGCCTGGTCACGTATTCTGCCGCCAGGGTTTTCAAAAAGATCAGCCCGCCGTTTCCATCGGTGATTGCATGAAAAAACTCCACGGCAATCCGGTTTCCGTAATACAAAACCCGCAAGGCGCAGGTGCGGAGCTCCCGGTCCGTCATATGCATCAGGGGGCAGGCCCCATCCCGGCGCACCTTCGGCCCCTCCGGCACCTGCTCCAGGTAATACCAGAAAATTCCCCGATGCAGGCTCACCGCCATGGACGGGAACCGGGGCAATACCGCCTGTACGGCCTCCTGCAGCAGGGCCGGGTCCACCGGGTCCCGCAGCATGGCGGAAAGCCGGAACACATTGGTCCAATTTCGCCGCCGGACGGCGGGGAATATTTTTGCGGCGTTGTCCAGCCGCATCCAAGACTTGGCTTCGCGCAAAGCGACGCCTCCTTCCTTTCTGGCCCATCGGACACGGCGCTGCCGCCGGGTCCGGTTTCTCATCTATTTGTAAATGGAACGGGTGATACACAAGCTCCCGACGGCTGGACTCAGCCGGCCCAGCTGTGGGGCACCGTGGTTCCCGCGCTAAAGCTCCCGGGTGGGGCGCAACAGCTTTTGCTGGGTATTCAGCAGCTCCCGCGCCATCAAAAGGAGGTATTCCTGGGTCTCCGGCTCCAGGCCGCTGAAAATCCGGGTGAACTCCTCCTCATAAGGGGAGGCGTCGAACATGTCCCCTTCTCCTCGGATCATCCACGTCTCGGATACGTGAAACGCCGCGCAGATAATTTTGACGTACTTTTCTGCCAGTGGCCGTTTTCCATTTTCAATCATGGAATATGCCGTCTGGGTGATACCCAGGTGCTCGGCAAACACCGTCTGGTTCATTCCCAACGCCCTACGGACCGCTTTCAATCGCTGCCTCATACGGTCTGCTCATCTCCCCTGTGATATTGTAATATAACAATATCACAAACTGTATAGAAAAGCAAGTTGGAACCAAGGTTTGCTTCTTTCGTTTTCCCATTCTATTGACAATATATCTTTTTTGTACTATTCTTATATCACAAAATTATTAAAAGGAGGGATGGGATGGAGCCATCGAACCTAGCGGAAGCAATTGCGATTTTAAAGCAGCTTACGCCCAGCAATCAAGCCTATCTGATGGCTTTAACTCATGTTGCAGAGATAGCGGAGGGCAACCTGGGGAAATCGCAGCAGCAGTCCCCTCAAGCAGGCTCCTTGATCCCGGAATGCAAGTGACACCTGTATGGGCCGCATCGCTTCATGCAATAAAACGTATTATAGCACGTTTTTATCCCATAGCAAAGTGCGCAAACGCAATTGCGTCAGCACAAAAATGGATTCTTTTTCATGGTGCTTCTGCCTTGTAAAGTCGATACCTATGTGCTATGATAGACAAAACTTCTGTAAATTCCTGTAAAATTTTGAGTTATCTGGCGGTTCTGATAAAAGGATACCCAGTAAAAGGAGGGAACTAACCTTGCTTGCAGTAAAAAACGGACTCCGAAGCATATGGCGCAGTCCCGGCAAGACCATCCTATTTTTTCTCCTGATTCTGGCGCTCACGGCAATGCTCGCTTTGGGCCTGTGCGTCTACAGCGCGGTAGCAGAATACCTGGATGCCTGCAATGCCTACTACCAGACCATCGGCGTGCTGGAATACGTGGGGGCCGCCTATCCCGATTCTCACGTATATGATACCAAGATGGCCGACGCTTTGCAACAGCTGGACCTATCCTCTCTGACGCGGCAGGCCGGCGTTCTCGCCTGGGGCGCCAACCGGAGCGCCCTTGGCTCCATCGAAAATCTGCATCGGGGAGACCCGCAGGTATACAATGAGGACATGGCGGTACTTATCGTGAGTAACCTATTTTGGGAAGACCATACCGGCGCCTACCAGGGTATTATTCAGTCGTGCCCGTACTCCTTCTATGACAATTCGGGAAACTCTGTTTTTCTCAGCCCCGGTGCGTTGGAGGGCCTGGAGATTGAACCAGGCCGACACTACGTCTTTACCGGACGATACATACAGGGGCAGAACAGTTATGTTTGGTTCCTGCCGGAGCCCTGGTCGCTCCAGGGAATCGGGTCGGACAGCGGCCAGACCGTCCCCGCCGGAGCGCCTTTGCCGGACGGCTCCCTCTCTGAGGATAACGTCTATTATCAAATAGCTCAGGTCATGCTGGCCCGGAACAATGGCGTGCGGGTACAGATGACGGATGATATCGATACCTTTTACCCCTTTCAGCAGCAGGAGCTCTATCTTAAGGAGGGCCGCAGCTTTACGGCGGAAGAATATGCACAGGGCGCCAAGGTGTGCATGCTGCCTGAGTATCTGGCCCAGCAACTGCAGCTCTCCCTGGGCGACACCGTCCAGCTGTCCATGTATTTTACACAGTCGGAAGGTATTTACGACGCCTATGCGCCAGGGGACACCCCCGACCTCACCGACCGCTACACCGTTGTTGGAATTTTTAACACGGTAGACACCTATACGGACTGGGTTTTTGTGCCCGACAGCGCCGCCTACACTGCCGCGGACTGCCCCACAGGCTTTACCGTGGGACAGTTCCAGCTGGATAACCGCTTGGCGGATCAATTCTATCAAAACGTGGAGCACGAGCTCCCCAGCGGGTTCCGGCTGGAAATCTACGACCAGGGCTACAGCGTCACCGTAGCGCCCTTCCAGGAGCTGCTGCGCATCGCCCAAATTTTCCTAGCCGTTTGTTGCCTGGTGGTTCTGGCGGTGCTGGGCCTGTTTGGCTATCTGTTCGTCTACCGCCAGCGGGAGGCTGCGGAGACCATGCTGGCTCTGGGCAGTGGAAAGCCTCACGTCTTCGGCTATTTTGCCGCCGGCTCCGGCCTCATCGCCCTGCTCGCCGCCGGCCTGGGAGCCGTCGTCAGCAGTCTGCTGGAACGCCGGGTAATGGCTTTCGTGGCGGACTTCGCCGCAAAGTATCAGACCACTGACCTGCGGTATTCCAACGCAAACCTCTCCATCAGCAAGGAGCTGACCTTCTCCCCTGCCACCTCCACTTGGCTGTTTGCCCTTGCGGCCGGCGTTCTGCTGGCCCTGGCGCTGCTGAGCTGCGCTTTGTTTACCCGTTCCGTGCTGGCCGCAAGGAAAAGGAAGCGGCCAAGTAGGCAGCGGGCGCCCAAGCACCTGGGCAAGAGCTCCCATCTGGCCGGCGGCCTGCTGAAATATCCCCTGCTCTCCATCCGGCGGGGTGGAATTCGCAGTTTCGTGGTGGTGCTCACCGCGATTGTGGTGGCCGTATTCTTGGGCCAGCTCACCACCACTGCCGATGTGTACCGGGATAAGCTCCAGTACGTCTATGATCATACCACACTGCGGGGCCATATTACGGACTCCAAGGGTAAGCGGATCGGCGGCTTGACCATGCCTGCCGCCAGCATACAGGCCCTGTACGACACAGGCCTTTTGGACACCCTGAACGTCACATCCAGCGGCGCCCACTACAAATTTGAGGGGGTCCGCCAGGATGCGGGCGGTACACTTTACAATGTCGAGCCCATCCCCATTCCCACCGGCGAGTTTGCCTTGGCCACCATGGTTGCCCAATTCGCCGCCGGTTCCAGATTTGTCGGCATCACCTCCCTGACGGATACGCCGGAAGCCTTTTTCAGCGGGCCACCCTCTGTCACCTGGCTGGAAGGATACGACGAAAGCTGCCTCCGGGGCGAAGACCCTGCAATTTGCCTGCTCTCCAGCAGAATGATGGCCCAGGAGGGTATTGAGCTGGGGGATATTATCCGCATCATGGTCGGCGTGGATGCATGGCCCAGATTCTACGAGCTAGAGTATCTGGTGGTGGGCAGCTATGTTCCCCAGGGGGGCGAGGACACGCTGTACACCCCGCTGGACTTCACCTTCCCCGTGGGCGGGCAGGCTGGTACCACGGTCCCCCGGGACCCCTTCCCCCTGGAATCCCCTGGCGATCAACCCTTTGCTTTGCGGAAGCATTCTGTGGCCTTCTTGGAAGACAATACCGGCTTGGAATTTTTATCGGCCCATGCAAAACCGGATCAAATTGTATGGGCGCATGGAGAAGACCTGTCGAAAGAGCTTGTAAAGCTTACAGATAATTATTGTTTTATCTCCTGGGA
Organism: uncultured Eubacteriales bacterium; assembly: GCA_958402445.1. GTDB lineage: Bacteria > Bacillota > Clostridia > Oscillospirales > Oscillospiraceae > Faecousia. The sequence continues at coordinate 21,431 of CATXTO010000010.1, read as the reverse complement.
GCTTTGGGAGGAGCTGCAACCGCTCTATAGATTTAAAACAAATATTGTCAGCGATAGCGGCCTGAGCTTAGAGTATCAGATTATCGGAATCTTCCAGAAAAATGCGGGTGAGAAAGCGGATATTTACTGTAGTCCCGTGACCTCCTATACGCTGGAGAGCAAGGGGATATATGATGAGGAGACGGTTTTGAGCCAGGTCATCCCCTATACCGTGTTTGAGAGCTCCATTTTTACCTTCTCCAATCCGGCCCGTTTGTCTGAACTGAAAGATGCCATTGAGGAGCTGGGCTTCTTGGGAGTCAATCAGGCCAACGCCTCCGGGGGCGGCATGAGTAGAACCTATCTTGTGATTTATGACAAGGACTTTCACAGCACGGTGAACTCTCTAAATCGGCAGATTCAATACCTGGACGCGCTGTATACCTGCCTGTATGTGCTCACCGGTCTCATCGGCCTGGTTTTGTCCTATCTGCTGGTGGCCGCCCGAAAGCGGGAGCTGGCCATCATGCGGGGACTGGGCGCGCCCCACCTCCGGATCTTTACCGCCTTTTTCCTGGAGCAATTCCTACTGAGTCTTCTGGGCTGCGGCGCGGGCTTTGGCATCTGGGCCGCCCTGGGCCGGCCCTCGCCCCGGCTGCACTGGATTATGACCGGGATTTTCCTGGCCTGCTGGCTTTTGGGCAGCTGCATCAGCACGCTGCATCTGCAATCGTCCAAGGCATTGGCCGTACTTTCCGACAAAGAATAGGAGGGACTGACATGGCAATTTTGGAAATCAACGATGTGCGGTTTCGTTACCGCTCCCGGTACCAGCAGGTGGAGGCCCTGCGAGGCGTCACCTACTCCTTTGAGCAGGGAAAAGTCTACGCCCTGGTGGGTAAATCCGGCTCCGGGAAGTCCACCTTGCTGTCCCTGATGGCAGGTCTGGACCTGCCCCAGGAGGGCGAAATCCTGTTCGAGGGGAAACCGACTACCGCCATGAACCTCAACCGGTTCCGGCGGGAGCGGGTGGCTATGATCTACCAGTCCTTCCGTCTGTTTCCCTTGCTCACCGTCTCTGAAAACGTGACCTACCCCATGGAGCTGCGGGGTTTCCGTGGCAAGCAGGCCCGGGAGAAGGCGCAAGCGCTCATTCAGAAGGTGAATCTCCCGGAGACGGTCTTAAATCGATTTCCCAGCATGCTCTCCGGCGGGGAGCAGCAGCGGGTGGCCATCGCCCGGGCCCTGAGCATGGACACGCGCCTGCTGCTGGCCGACGAGCCCACCGGCAACCTGGACACGGAAAACGGGAACCGGATCATTGACCTTCTGGTGGACTTGGCGCATCAGGACAACTACTGCGTGATCATCGCCACCCACGACCTGGAGATTTTGCCGCGGATGGACCAGGTCTGCCGGATTCAAGACGGTCGTCTTATCCCGCTGGAATCGTGAACCCCGGCCCGGAATGCTACGCATTCCGGGCCGATTTGTCCAGTTTTCTTAGGAGTTCCAGGAAACCGCTTGACGCTTCCGGGAAAAGGTGATAAAATGAGCTGCGTTAAGCCGGTGTGGTGGAATAGGCAGACACAAGGGACTTAAAATCCCTCGCTCTAAACAAGCGTACCGGTTCGAGCCCGGTCACCGGCACCAAACTAATATAATCCGAGCCAAATCTTCCCGGTGGGAGATGGGTTCGGATTATTTGTTTATTTCGAGAGGTTTGAGGATACTCATTTCCAAAACGGCGTTATCAAGAGACCTGAATCTAAACCGAGAGGCCCTCGAAAGAAAAAACAGAACCCATAAACACTAAGGGCGGACGCAGCCATTTCACGGTGCGTCCGCCCCTTTGTCTTTATCAACTTTGATTTTCCTGCTGTTTCTTCCACACAGCAAACTCCCGCTGGCCCTCCTCACTCTCATAGAACGCAAGAATGTCCGGCAGGATGCAACGGGCGATAGCTTCGATTTTATACGTGGTATGATGGTGCGGTTAATTAGCTTTTTTTCGGCCCAGGAAAACCTCCTCTCGTCATCCGGTGAGATTTCCAACGTCCGTTATATTCAGGAACACAAACGGGCAGCGTCCGAGTTTGTCCCAAAGAAATCGTCTGCGGAACAGGAGCATCTGCTCCTGTCTCTCATTCAAGAATCCTTTTTATCAGGAATGTATTCCACAATGTCTTCAAGTTTACACGATAATGCGGTGCATAGCTTATTCAAGGTCTTAGTTTCTATATTTTCATTTGCTCGAAGCCGTCTAACTGTTTTACTGTCAATGCCACAAATTTCTCTTAGTTGATAGGTAGATACACCTCGTTGTTTCATAACCAGCCACAATTTATCAAATATTATCATGATACACCTCCATATTGACATCAATCAGTATGGGGGTTATAATCTTATTTATTAAGGGGATATAATCCCCATATAAAAATACCTAAAATATAAGGAATATTGATTATGATTCGTCTGCTTTGTATTCTGCAATATCTTCAATCTTGCATGATAAAGCGGCACATATCTTATTCAAGGTCTTAGTTTCTATATTTTTATTTTCTTCAAGCCGTCTAATTGTTTTTCGATCAAAATCGCAACTTTCCCTTAATTGATAAGGGGTTATACCCTTAGACTCCATTGTTATCCAAAGGTTGTCAAAGATTATCACAAAACCACCCCCAATATTTGTATTACTAATATGGGGGTTATAATCTTGTTTATTAAGGGGATATAATCTCCATATCAAAAATAGAGAAGAGGTTAAAATGACAACGAAAATAGAACTTAGACAACACCAATGCTGTTTCACGGGTCACCGCCCGGAAAAGCTGTCGATACCAGCGGACAAAATAAAAGCCGCCCTTGAAGCTGTAATCAAGGCGGCGATTGAGGATGGCTATCAAACCTTCATTTCGGGTATGGCCCATGGGGTAGACATCTGGGCGGCAGCGATCGTCCTCCGGCTCCGGGCAGAGGGACAGCCAATACGATTGGTTTGCGCAAGCCCCTATGCGGGTTTTGAAACCCGATGGCGTGCAGCGTGGCAGGAGCGGTATCGGTGCATTATGAATACCGCCGATCTAGTCAAATATATTTCCCCTGGGTACAGCCCAGCTTGCTTTCAAATTAGAAACGAATGGATGGTGGAGCATTCGCCCGTGTAATTGCCGTCTACAGCGGGTCCCGCGGCGGAACACGAAATACACTGAAATATGCCGAAGCCAAGGACTTTCCATCGTTCAAATATAAGGAGTGCAGATATGAAAAAAACGATTATGTTCGTTATTATGATGGTGCTGTTTCTGACAAGTTGTGGAGCGAAACCGCAAGTGTCCCAGCAGGAGACTGAACCGACACAGGTGATCTCCACCGTGTCCACCGAGAACTGTTTTCTATGCGGCAGCGGAGCCGAAGAGCCGTTTTATTGGGAGCAGAATAACGTGGGGATTATTAACCTAAACACCTTTGAGGTCATGCCCATTGTGATTAACCACTATGACAACCACGGCGTGTTGATCGAAAAAAACACAGGGTGCTTGACCAGCCACGGGCTCTATAATGACGACAACGGACTCTGTGCCTATGTGTATGAGGATGCCGAATGGGGCCATGCCAGTGAATCCATCACATTCAATGAGGACGAAATACTGGACGTGGAAAAGACGGCCACATTTTTGTGTCAGGACTGCCTGGATACGGTGTTGTCAGAGATTCATGAAAGAGGATTCGGCGCGGGTGTGATCCATTTCTCCACAAGAGAAATTCGCCCATTTGAGGCGTGTTTCGGCGGCTTTGGCCTTGGAGATTATTATATTGACCTGGATTGGAAAGAGAAAAAGGATGCAGGGAAACCACAGGAAGTCGGCATTTCGGTGCTTTATTGTCCGCTACGGTATGACGAGGACGAATAAGAGTTTTGAAATGTTGACAGTATTACGCCAAAACAGGAGTAGGGAGTATATTTATATCCCTTACCCCTGTTTGGTGTCTGGAGAGCAAAGCGTCGGCGGCGGCGGAAAAGTCTGGTTCAAATTTGACTTGCTTAACTGCACCAAGAATTCTTATCAATACGAGATTCATCGCATTTGCAATTCTCGGAACTACGATGCGCCCCCTTTCGCCAGCCGACTCCGCTGGGAGGGGCGCGTCTTTGTTCCGACACAGTAGAGTGAATTGCGGTCGCCCGCGGGCGTGCGAAGCACGCCTCGTCGCAGAGGACTGCGCTGCCGCAACGCCCCACCCATTCGGAGCGGGGCGTTTGTCCCCTCCGTGTCTGTGCCTTTTCAAACCAAATTCGCTGCGCTGGATTTCGGTTTGGATTTTTTTGATGGTGTGGTCTGATTCGGAGGATGTAGGGGCGACCTTTGGTCGCCTGCGGGCGCGTGAAGCGTGTCCCTACGATGGAACGGCGATGGGATGGTGTTCCGTTGGATCTAGGCCCGGCAGAGACCCGGGCACCTGCGTTTCGGCAAATAGGAAAACGATTGGAAGCACAGGGTTCGGGGAGCGCGGGGTCCTGCATCCCACACGCCAATAAGCTTTGCTTCCTCGTCTCCCGGATGAGTCAAATTCCGTCTCCTATCGTTGTAAAAAACCTGAAATTTCCATTTGACAAATCTCAATTCCCTGTGTATACTGTAGGCGTGTTCTAAATGTAGGAATTGATTGCTGCGAATTGTAAGTCAATTTTCATTTTGACTTACCATCCGCGGCTTTTCTTTTTGCACTGGAATAACATTTTTATGGAGGTACGGTTATGCAAAACGGTACTGTAAAGTGGTTCAACGAGGAAAAGGGCTTTGGATTTATCTCCAACGACGATGGCAGCGGCGACGTGTTCGTCCACTTCTCTGCCATTCAAAACACTGGCTTCAAGACCTTGTCCGAGGGGCAGAAGGTGCAATATGATACGGAGCCCGATCCTAAGGATAGCAGAAAGCAGCGCGCTGTTAACGTCCGCGTGGCCTAATTAGGCCCGTTGGCGCCAGCGCAAACGGTGAGGCCGGCGATTCGGCGCTGTTCACCCGTGTCATATGCGCTCCTGCGCGCCAAACCGGCGCCGGACGACAGGTTGCAACCTGTTGTCCGGCGCCGGTTATTTTGTAACTTCCCGCGAAGCGCGGTATTTACCGCTCTTTACGGGGCTTTTTCCCGGCCCGCCCGGCCTCCCGGAGCAGCTTTTGATAGCTCTGCCAACGCTCTGTCGGCAGCGTTCCGTCGGCGATTGCGGCGCGTACGGCGCAGCCCGGTTCCGTCTGATGTCGGCAGTCCCGGAATCTGCACGCGCTGAAATACTGCTCCACATCGGCAAAGCTCTGCTCCAGGCCGGCCAGCGCATCCCAGAGGCCCAGCTCCCGCATCCCCGGCGTATCGATGACCATGGCGCCGGAATTTAGCCGCTGCAATTGGCGGTTCGTTGTGGTATGGCGGCCTCTGCCGTCATCCTCCCGAATTTCTCCCACCTCCATGACCGTTTCTCCTGCAAACGCGTTAAGTAGGCTGGACTTTCCCACGCCGGAGGAGCCTAGAAACACCACCGTTTTTCGTGGCCTAAGATACGCCGACAGCGCGGCAAGGCCCTCTTTTGTTCTAGCGCTGACCGCATGCACCTTGGCGCCTGCCGAAACCGTCTGCGCCGCCTGCACCTGCTCCACCCAGTGGTCGTTGAGGTCCCTTTTGGTCAGAATTACCACAGGCACCGCCCCTGATTGCCAGGCCATGGTGATATACCGCTCTAGTCTGCGCAGATTAAAGTCCTGATTTAGCGACTGTAATAGGAATACATAGTCAAAATTGGCGGCAACCGCCTGCGCCGCATGACCGGCGGAGGAGGGGTCCAGCCGCGAGAAAAAGGTCTTGCGCGGAAGCGTCTCCAGGATTCTGGCCATACCGCCGTCCAATGCCTCCAGACGTACAAAGTCCCCCACGGTGGGGAGTGCCTGTCTGTCCATGGCGTAAGCGGCGGTTTTCAGGCAACCAGAGAGGGGCCCACGGGCGCAAACCAACTGATACCGCCCCGGATAAACCGCCGTCACCCGGCCCAAATTCTGCATTTCTTGCCTCGGCCAAAACGCCGGGTCAAACCCATAGGTTTGCAAATCTGTCACATAATTCCTCCCTTATTGTTTGGTGCGAATGCTGAGCTTTAGATTCTCCCATCGCAACCACCTCCTTTCCTGAAAATAGGCAAAAAAATTCCGCAGAAACAAACCGTTCGCGGTTGTCTCTGCAGGAGGACAGCAGTGATCGACGCAACATGCCTCGTGATACGCTCCCAACAGGCTACACGAAGGTTCCCCACCCGTCGCGGCGAAACCTTCCAATCCATTTCACCTTGCCAGGTCTTTTTCAGTTTTTTCCATTGGCTGCGTCATCAATCACCACTCCTTATCTCAACCTATTGCAACTCTATTTTAGCACAATTCAATGCATCGCGCAAGCATTGATTTTGGGGCGAAGCCTACGCCCGCACTCATTGCAGCACCAGGCCCCGGATACCAGTCCGCATCCGGGGCCATGTTGTCCGTCTGATGCGATAGAGCTGCGCGCACCGCTTCCATGCTTGGTCCCGTCCGCCCCACATACGCGCACTTTTAAAAACTTGTCTTTTCCTCCGGATGGAGCTGAAGGTCCTTTTGATAGATGTGATGGGAGGCCCAAAGGTCCGCCAGAAGGGTCAAGGTCAGCACCGCCAGCAATGCGGGCAGGCAGACAGAATTGGGTAGGAAAATTCCCAAAAGCAGCGTGAGGAACCCGCACACCACCATGGATATTCCGCCAAACCGCTGACTTTTTTGCCAGACCCGCTGGTTTTTCATGCTCCAGGAGGTCCGCAGCCCAAACACAGCGTTTTTGCGCGCTTTTGGCATCAGGTTCCCCAGGCAGCAAAGCAGCGCCCCCAACAAGATGCAAAGCAATTTTAGCGATAGGTCCTGTATCTCCCCGGCCTCGGCGGAAGCGCTGGACATCGCCCGATATAAAAAGTAACCAAAGAGCAGATTCTCTCCCACCAGCAGGACAATTCCGCTGCGCAGCAGCACCTTTTCGTTGCCAAGCTCCTGCTTCTTCCTCTGATACCTGGCCATCCCCAGCAGGAAGGCGCCAATCAGGAGCGTGGCGGCAGGAAACAAAAGGGTTTCGTACTTACTGCCGATCCGGTCAACCACCCCTGCCGCGTCATAGTGCATGGGAACCTGGTCCGGCATAAAGGCAATACAAATCCCCGTCACCACAAAAGAAACTAAAATCAATGCCAATCCGATCCCGTATTCCTTACGCATTCTCCTTGCTCCTTTCCCGAAATTGCTCCAGCCACAAAAGCGCCTCCTGAAAAACGGAGGCATTCAGCTCATAATAAATAAAGTTTTTCTCCCGAGCCTCTCGCACCAGGTCCGCCTCTTTCAGCTTCCGCAAGTGGTAAGAAATTGCCGCAGGCGTTATGCTGAAATGCCCCGCGATATCCCCGGCGGAACGCCGTTCCTGTCGGAGCAGCGACAAGATTTCCCGGCGGACCGGATCCGAGAGCGCGGAAAAAGTCTCGCCGAAGCCCAATGGAATTTCCTCCCCCTGCCCTGGCATGCATCAACCGCTTCTCACTCGGTTATTGTAAACCATCCGATGTCCTTTTGCAAGCGGTATTTAAAGATTTATTTAAATACTTTTCTTTCCAGGCGCCTCCTCTCCGCCATGGGTCGAGAAAGCCGGATCCCGCAATTAGACTGCGAAAACCGGCCTTGCTCGGGGTTTTTCCATAAAAAGGTAAACCCCCACGGAAAGATGCTTTGCTTTTCCGTGGGAATTATTGTATCATAGACGCCACAACAAGTCAGAATTTAAGGAGGATAGCATGGCAAGAGGAATTATCATTTTTGGTTCAGCAGGTTCCGGAAAAACAGCATTGGGAAGAGCCGTTGCAGAGCGGCTTGGTTATCCTTATTTTGATATAGACGACTATATTTGGAGAAAAGATACCGCCATTCCGTTTACAAGTATGTATGCAAGAGAAGAAAAAGCGGAACGTTTGATGCATGCCATCACCCCCACAGATCATTTTGTGATGGCGGGCTCTATGGACAGTTTTAATGCCCCATTCGTTCCCCTGTTTGATTTGGCTGCCCATATCAACGCAGATGCAACGATCAGACAAGCGCGACTTCACCAAAGAGAATGGAGGATTTACGGAGAACGAATTCTGAAAGGGGGAGATATGTATGAGGAACATCAACGCTTTTTAGACAGTGCCGCTCGCTATGATGCAGATGGTTCCCCATGCTTAAAGACGCATTTAGAATGGGCTTCCTCGTTACCGTGTAAAGTTATTTACTTAAATGGAGAAGAGAATATGGATATCAATGCAGAGAGGATTATAAAAGAATATTTTACAGTCATCACCAGCAAAATCTAATTTCATTCACAAGAATATCTCAACCCATCCAAGTTGACGCTTATTTACAAACCGTGTAAACCCCACTATGACACGTTCAAACAGGTATGTAACGTGCCAAGTGGGCTTTTTTTGCTATAAGAAAAAACTTGCCGAAAAACATTGATTGCTTTTCGGCAAGGTTACTTTCTATTTTAAAGTGTCACTTGAAAGGAGCTTTTCCTTCGGAGGCGCTACAGCCGGGGGAGAATTTCATCAATGACCGCGGCGATGGCATTGTCGTTGTTCGATACCGTGACGTAATCGCACAATGCCTTAATCTCCGGCAGGGCGTTGGCCGGCGCGACCGCCACATCCGCCGCCTGTAGCAGCTCCACATCATTGGTCCAGTCTCCCACCGCCACAATGGTCCGCCCGGCCAGCTCCCCCATGCGCCGTAGGTCCTCCAAGCAGCGGCCCTTATGGACCCCCTTTGGCAAGAACTCCAGATAATCCACCGCCGTATAAACCCGGTCCGCCGTCTCCGTAACGCCTGTCTGCACGGCATACTCCTCCAGCCGCTCCAAAATTGGCCGGGGCGCGCACAAAAGGCATTTGAGCCAGGGGTACTGCAACACCATTTCCAGGGTGGCAGCCTGGCATGGCTGATGCGAATCAAAAAAATCCCGGTTTTGCGAAGCCGGCGCGGACAGGAAATAAAGGCTGCTCTCGGAGCAGACCAGCACATTGACCTGCGGCCAGGTATCCAGCACCTCACGAAGGAACGCGGCCATGCGGAGCTGAGACAGGCTCCTGGAGAGCGCAACGGCATCGGTCCGATAATCAAAGGCCTCGGTCCCATTGAGTACCACCGACCAGGTGTTGATGGGCACGCCGGGCAAAAGCTTTAAGGCATTGCGGGGCGCGCGGCCCGTAGCGATGCCAAAAAGGCCGCCCCCAGCCACAAAACGCTCCAGAGCGCTGCGGTTTTCCAGGGACACCGTCCGGTCTGAGGAAAACAAGGTCCCGTCCAAATCACTAAACAGCGCGAACTTTTGATATTGCATGGAAAACACCTCCAGAATCCCCAGCCGGCGCGGCGACGCGCATGCTTTCGACTAATTATACAATGCCCCGGCGTTTCCTGCAAGTAAAACCTGGGCATTTTTGCGTTTCTGGCGGTTTTGTCCATTGTTTTTCCATTGCATCCATTTGTCCTTTCCGTTTTTACTAAAAATTTACACAATACAACCAGAAAATATGGTAAGATAAAATAAATAGGACCTGCAAAAGAGGTTGAAGACGCAACTCAGGTCCAATGATAGAAGGGCAGGGAAGCTATGGAATCCTATGTGGCGGCCCTCTGGGCCAAAGATCACCAAGCCGCCTACGACGCGTTGCATCTACTGCTGGAGGAAAGCGGGAAAACCAGTGGGGTTTACCCCTATTTTGACCAGTTTGTTGCGATGCTGGACGATCCCAGCTCCTACGTCCGGTCCCGGGGGCTGGCCCTCATCGCAGCAAACGCCAAATGGGATAAAGAGGGCAAGCTGGACCAGTGCCTTCCGAAATACCTGTCCCATATCACAGACAAAAAGCCGATCACCGCCAGGCAATGCATCCAGCGCCTTCCCGAGATTGTGTCTTCCCGGCCGGATTTAGCGCCCTGCATCCGGCAGGCCTTGCTGGAGGCCTCCACCGAGCAGTACGCCGAGAGCATGCGGCCCCTGATCTGCCGGGATATCTCCGCTGCTCTGGCCGAATTGCAGGCCCCTGCCGCTCCATAGCCCCCTGTTCCGTTTCCCGTCGCTCCCCCCGCTCCCGCCTTCCGTCTCCCCCCAGGAAGCCTGAAACCCCACGGACTGAATATTCACTGTAAGGAGGGATTGTAATTCACGAAGCTTGGAAGGATAAAACAAAAGAAGCGCTCCTGAGCGTATTGCCCATCACCCTGTTCATTTTGCTGCTGAGCATGACCATCGCGCCTCTGTCCCTGGGTACAACCATTTTGTTCCTGGCCGGCGCGGTCTTCCTCATTGCGGGCATGGGCCTGTTCACCTTGGGCGCGGACATGGCGATGATGCCCATGGGCGAGGCGCTGGGCCGGAAGCTGACCCACACCAAGCGAGCGGCGCTCACCATTGGGGTTTTCTTTTTGCTGGGCGTGCTGGTCACCGTAGCGGAGCCGGACCTGGCGGTTTTGGCGAATCAGGTCCCCTCTGTCCCCAACCCGGTGCTGGTCTGGACCGTTGCGGCAGGAGTCGGGTTGTTTCTGGTCTTTGCAGTGCTGCGGACCGCGCTGAAAATCCCGTTGCATTATCTTCTGCTGGTTCTGTATGGAATCGTCTTTGTCATCAGTTTTTTTGTGCCGCGCAATATGCTGGCGGTGGCCTTCGATGCCGGAGGCGTCACTACAGGCCCTATCACCGTCCCCTTTATCCTGGCCCTGGGTATGGGCATCGCCGCCTCCCGGGGGGACGCCCGGGGTGAATCGGACAGCTTCGGCATGGTGGCGCTGTCCAGCATCGGCCCCATTCTGGCCGTTCTGCTGCTGGGACTTTTCTTCCGGCCGGATGCCGCCGCCGGCACGGAGGCTCTGTTTACGTCTGTCTCTGACAGCCGGGAGGCCGCCGGCGCCCTGCTCACCGCCCTGCCGGGATATGCAAAGGAGGTTTTGCTGGCCCTCACGCCTCTGGTCTGCGTTCTGATTTTATTCCAGTTGCTCACCAGGGCCTTCAAGCCCCGGCATCTGGCAAAAATCGCCGTGGGGCTGCTCTATACCCTACTGGGTCTTGTCCTCTTTCTCACCGGCGTCAATGTGGGCTTTCTACCTGCGGGCCGCCAGCTGGGCGCGGCGATCGCCTCCTCCGGATACAGCTGGGTTCTCATTCCCTTGGGCGCCGTGGCCGGCTGGTTCATCGTCATGGCGGAGCCCGCCGTACATGTGCTCAACGCCCAGGTGGAAACTGTCACCGGCGGCGCCCTGAGCCAAAAAGCCATGCAGCGGGCGCTGTCCACCGGTATGGCCGTGTCCATCGGCCTATCCATGTGCCGGATACTGTTCCAGATTCCCCTTTACGCCGTGCTCCTGCCGGGTTACGGGCTTGCCATCGCGCTGAGCTTCGTCACACCGCCCATGTTCACAGGCATTGCCTTCGATTCCGGCGGCGTGGCCAGCGGTCCCATGACAGCCACATTTTTGCTGCCGTTTGCCATGGGCGCCTGCGAGGCCTTGGGCGGCTCCATTCTCACGGACGCCTTTGGGGTGGTGGCTCTGGTGGCCATGACGCCACTGATCACTATCCAGACCATGGGGCTGTTCTACCGGCGCAGACTCCGTCGCGCCGGGTCCGCAGCCGGGGAGGCGGACGGGGAGATTTTGGAATACGATGTCTCCATCTATTTGACTTAGGAGGTGCAGACCCATGGAAAACAGTCTCACCAGCCCCCGCATCACCCTATTGGGAACCTTTGTGGGGCGGGGGCGGGAAAGTCAGGTCTGTGCCATCTGCGCAGCCCACGGGGCCTTTTATACTCTCGCCGCCCCGGCCATAGGAACTGCTGCCAGCGAGGTATTGCAGGTACTGGGCATTGGAGAGACCAGCCGGACCCTGACGCTGAGCCTAGTCCCTGCGTGTCTGCTGCCCGACCTACGGCAGGAGCTCCGGGACCGGCTCTGGATGACGCAGCCAGGCATGGGTATCCTGTTTACCGTCCCTCTGTCCGGGATCAGCGGGAAAACCGCCCGTTGGCTCTGCCGGGGACTGGAGCCCAAAGCCACGGATAAGGAGGAATCTACTATGAACACCGCCGCCTATGAACTGATTTTGGCTCTAACCAACCGGGACAGCAGCGACGAAGTCATGGCCGCCGCCCGTCTGGCCGGCGCCACTGGCGGAACCCTATTGCATGCCCGCATGCTGGGGGAGCAGCAAAGCGAGCACTTTTTGGGCATTCCCCTGCAAAAGGAAAAGGAGCTGGTGGCCATTCTCGCCCGGCGGGAGTATAAGCTTCCAATTATGCAGACCATTGCGGAGAAGGCCGGCCTGCACACTCCGGCGGAAACCGTAGTGCTATCCCTGCCCGTGGACAGTTTGGAAGGGCTGCGCTGAGAGGCGCTATCAGCCTTGTCAGCGTCCCCGGCTTTTCCGCGACAGCAGACATATCCCCACAGACCCTACTGCCGGACGGGCACTCCCCAGCGGACGAGCCTATTTTTGGCCGGACTTCGGCGGGCAAAATGAGCCGGGAACTGCGTTCTCGGCTCACCGTTTTTTGCGGCGGGGGAGGCGCGCCGTTTCTCCTTGACAAGCACTTTTCCCCATGGTAAAATGTTCCTCAGTTTCAGACGCCGCCGGTGCCCTGGCGCGGGCCGCCGCGCTCTGGAGCTGTCGTCGGCTTTTACAGGTCATGAGGAACTTATCTGGATTGGCAGGTAGGTTCATTTTTTTCTGCGCCGGTTGATTGCGCAGGAGGATGGATATGCATATTTTAGAGCTTTTGGTCCTAGCCGTAGGGCTTTCCATGGATGCTTTCGCCGTAGCCATTTGTAAGGGTCTGGCCATGAAGCAAGCGACGCTGCGCAAGGCCTGTTGGGTCGGCGTATGGTTTGGCGGATTTCAGGCCCTGATGCCGCTGCTGGGTTTCATGCTGGCAAATTCCTTTGCACATGCCATTGAGGCCTTCGATCATTGGATCGCCTTTCTGCTTCTGCTGATCATCGGCGGGAATATGATACGGGAGGCTTTGACCGGTGAGGAGGAAGAGGTCTCTTCAGACCTGTCGGCCAAAACCATGCTGGTCATGGCGGTAGCCACCAGCATAGACGCCTTGGCCGCCGGTATTTCCCTGGTGGCAGGGGTGACGCTGCCCCTGGTGACGGACGGCCGGTTCAACCCCTCCAACATCTGGCTTGCCATTACACTCATCGGCGTGACAACCTTCTTCTTTTCCGCCCTAGGCGTGCGGATTGGCAATCGCGTCGGCGCCCGATTTGAAAAGAAGGCAGAGTTCACCGGCGGTGCAATTCTCATTCTCCTGGGACTGAAAATTCTCTTGGAGCATCTGGGTGTTTTTTAAGCACTTCACACATCTTTAATACTTTCTCACTTTTTTTGTTCACATTTATCCGGTATCTTATAGATAGGAATTCGTTTTTCATTTCTTCACCTCCTTTTCTTTTCCCCGCGGCCCGGTCTATTCCGGGCCGCGGGGTTTTTTAAGTCCGCCTGAATGGACAAATACCTCCCCAGTTTCCTTCACACCTGTGGCGGCCACAGGCCGCCTCTACATCGCACCATCGATTTTCATCCCCAAGGGGCGAGCTGTGCTTGCCCGTAAACCCCGCGACATAGGCGGTACCCAACCTACTGGCGGGCGACCACAGGTCGCCCCTACTTCCCGTTGCGGAAAGTCACTCAGAAAAACAAAACCCAAACCGGTCCCGCTTGCGCGGAGACGACCTGGCTGCCACGTTTTCTTTTCCAAAATTTCAGAAACTCCGGTTGCCCTGAAGACTATCCGGTGGTATACTTGTTTTATGTGAACCAAAAAGGGAGGACACCATATGCAGTACGCGCAGAAAATCATGGGCGAGGTCCGGAAAGCCGTGGTGGGAAAGGATCGGGTTCTCCTGTGGGTCCTGGCCACCATTTTGGCCCGGGGCCACATCCTGCTGGAGGATATTCCAGGCGTGGGTAAAACCACCCTGGCCCTGGCGTTTTCCCGTGCCCTGGGACTTCGGTATGGCCGGGTTCAGTTCACACCCGACGTGCTGCCCTCCGATGTGACTGGCTACTCCATCTATGACAAGCAAACCGGCGCCATGACCTATCAGCCCGGCGCGGTTTTGTGTAATCTCTTTCTGGCCGACGAACTGAACCGGGCTACCTCCCGCACCCAATCGGCCCTGTTGGAGGCTATGGAGGAGGGCCAGGTCACGGTGGACGGCCAGACCCATCCCATCCCCCAGCCCTTTACCGTCATTGCTACCCAAAATCCAGTGGGGGCTGCGGGTACGCAGCTCCTGCCGGACAGCCAAATGGACCGTTTCACCATCCGGCTGTCCATGGGGTATCCTGCGCCGAAGGACGAACGCAACATGGTTCTGCGCCGGCAGGATGGCAACCCCCTGCAGAAGATTCAGCAGGTTCTGCCTTTGCCGCAGCTTCTGGAGCTGCAGGATCAGGCCGCGGCGGTCTACGTCAAGGATGAGGTCGTGGACTATGTGGTCACGCTCATTGGCGCGACGCGCAGTCACCCGGCGATCCTGCGGGGGGCCAGTCCTCGTGCCACATTGTCTGTTACGGCCATGGCAAAGTCCATCGCCTTTTTAAACGGACGGGATTATGTGCTGCCCGCGGACGTGCAGACCGTTTTCTGCGACACCGTGGTGCATCGGCTTCTGCTGTCGCCGGAGGCGGACGCCCGAGGCTTGACGGGCCGGACCATCCTGGAGGAACTTCTCAAGGCCATTGCGGCCCCCCGCCTGGCCTGAACCATGCTGCGGAATCGGCTTTTGTATCTGGCCGCTCTGGCAGGCGGCCTGGTCTTTTACTGCTTTTTCTACGCCTGGTTCTCCTGGTACCTGCTACTGCTTCTGCTATGCCTGCCCTGGCTCTCCCTGCTGGTGAGCCTGCCGGCTATGCTTCAGTTCCGGCTGACCCTGAACGCAGACGCCACCGTGCGCCGGGGGACCGCCGCCAAGGCCTGGGTCCGGGTTTCCTGTCCCCTGCCCTGTCCTGCCTACCGGGCCCGGATTCGGCTCCAGGCGGGATTTACTGGGGGTAGAGTTCTCCTCAAAATTTGCTCCGGCAACCAGTGGAGCACCGTTCTGCCCACCGTGCACTGTGGCCGCCTGATCTGCTCTCTGGAAAAGGTGCGGGTCTATGACTACCTGGGCCTGTTCCGCCTGCCCCGACGCTGTCCCGGCCATGTGGAAACCGTCGTGCTGCCCATACCGCAGCCCCCGGCTCCCTTGCCCAACCTGTCTCAGCTCCAGGTGCTCTCCTACCGGCCCAAGCCCGGCGGCGGATTCTCCGAAGCCCACGAGCTGCGGGATTACCGGCCGGGCGACAGCCTCCGGGAGGTCCATTGGAAGCTTACGGCCAAAACGGATCGGCCCATCATCCGGGAGGCGCAGGAGCCGGATCGAAATCCGGTGCTGCTGACGCTGGACCTGCGGGGGAGCCCGGAGGACCTGGACGGCGTGCTGGACCAGCTGTACTGGCTCTCCGGCTACCTTCTGGACCATGAGATCAGCCATCTGGTCCACTGGGCCGCGGCGGGCGGATATTTCGCCGCCTCCGTAGAGGAACGGGCACAGTTGGAGCTTCTGGTGGACCGGCTGTGCCGCGCCACGCCGGCGGAGGAGGCGCTTACGGCGCAGGACTGGACCGGAGACGCCTTTTGGCACTATCATATCCTGCCCCAGGGAAAGGAGGCGCGGCTATGAAGAAAAGCGGCGCGCCGTTTTTGTCCCTTCTCTCCTCCGTTTTGCTCAGTCTCGGTCTGGCCGGGGGCAGTGCGTTCTGTCTGCTGACAGCCTTCCACATCCCGGCCCAGCAGCCGGTTGTGCTGTTCGCCTGCGTGCTGCTGGCCCTATTTTGGTCGCTTCTGTTCCGGCTTCGCCGGGCTTGGGTTTGCGTCCTGCTGGTATGGCTTTTGTGGTTGGGCGCATTGACGCTGCTGGTTTGGCCCGCCTTTCAAAATGGACTCCGGCTCCTTTATACCAATATCACTACGCTCTATAGCAAGGCCTACCCGGATTTATACCTTCCAGCATGGCTGCCCAAGGAAACCGGGGACAGTACGCTGGTGTTTCTGACCTTGGAGGCGTTTCTAACCTGCATGACCGCGTGGACCGTACTGCGGCGCCAGACTGCTGTTCCAGCCCTGCTTTTCTCGGTCCTGCCGCTCATTTTATGCGTGGTGGTGGTGGACACGCCGCCCAGCACCTGGTGCCTGCTGACGCTGCTGGGCGCCGCCTGCCTGCTGCTCCTGACGCAAAACACCCGACGGCGTAGCGGCGGGGACGGCGCGTTTCTCACCCTGGGGCTTCTGCTCCCGGTGGCCGCTCTCATTGTGGGAATTTGCTTGGCCGTTCCGCAGCGGACCTATACCAGGTCCGCTGACGCAGATCAAATGCAGCAATCCCTGGCGGATTGGTTTGTGCGGACTTTTCCCTTTGAGTTTGATGGCGAGGGCAATTTGCACCTGTCTATCGGCGGCTCCTCAGACCCCAACGCCATCAATTTGAGTGTAACCGGTCCCCGGCAGAAAACCGGGCGGCCGGCGCTGGAGGTGCTGGCCCAATCCTCTGGAATCGTCTACCTGCGGGGCGCCGCGTATGGAACCTACACCGGGACCAGATGGGAGTCCCTGCCGGCATCGGATTTCAGCGACCTGGCGGATCCCGCCGAGGGCTTGCTGCTGTCCACAAATCTATTACAGGGCCTGTACGAACCCGTGGAGGAGACGATCTCCCTGCGAACCCGCAACAAAGAGGAGGTGCTGTATACCCCATACTATCTGACCGAATTGCCGGAAATCGGCCGCTCAGAGCTGGATGCCAGGCTGTCCAATCCGGACGGCTTGCGAGCGTACACCATCTCCTACCAGCTATGGCCGGAGCTGGAGGAGGCCTTCAGAATGGTCTTTGGTTCGCAAACTGTCATTCTGAATTCTTACCTGCCGGAGCTCAGCGGGGAACTCCTGGACCTGGACCGGCCGTATGCCAACCGCGTCCAGCAGGTCTATACCCAACTGCCGGAGGGCACGGACGCCGCCCTGCGGGAACTGGCGGACCAGGCCGGACTTACCGAGCTTTCCTATAAGGACTTGCCGGAGGCCGTGGCGGCTTACGTCCGGGATTCCGCGAATTACGATCTCAACACAGCTCGGATGCCCCGGGGTTCTGATTTTGCGGTCTGGTTTTTGCAGGACAGCGAGACCGGCTACTGCGTTCACTTCGCCTCCGCCTGCGTCGCCATGCTCCGGGCTCTGGGACTCCCGGCCCGTTTCGTCAGCGGCTATGTAGTCTACGCCCAGGCGGATCAATGGACCTCGGTCACCGTGGACAACGCCCACGCCTGGGCGGAGTATTACGTTCCCGGAGTGGGCTGGCTGCCCCTGGAGGCCACGCCTGCGGGGGGCGTGTCGGATACCGCCGGGCAGGGCAGCCCAAATCCGGAAGCTACGGAATCTGCCCCTGGGGCCACGGCAACGCGGCCGGCGCAGCCGGACCAAACGGCGCAGGAGCCCACCGCGTCGCATGCTACTGACCAGGATAAGCCCGCCGCCTCCGCAAATTGGCTGGGCTGGCTTTTCGCGGGGCTGGGCGCGGCGGTCTCAGCCATTGTATTGCGCAGGCTAGTCATACTCTGGCTTCGCCGCCGGAAGCGGGCAGCCGGAACCAGGAACAGCCAGGCCCTGGCGATTTGGCAGCATTTGAGCCGCTTGGCCAGACAGTCGGGACATGCGCTACCGGCGGAGCTGGAGGCGACGGCCATGAAGGCCAGATTCAGCCAGCATCCGATCACATCGGAGGAGTTGGCGCTCTTCCGGGCCCAAGAAACCGCTTTGTTGGCGCATCTTCAGCAGGCCGCCTGGTGGAAGCGGCTTTATTATCGCTGGGTGCTGGTCCTGTTTTAAATCACGGCGTTGAAACCTGTCAAAAGGCCCGCACTGAGGATGCGCCGTTTGGATGGGGTCATGGCGGCCTGGGGCCGCCCGCGGGCGAGCACAGCTCACCCTACAGAAATCTTTTGAAAATGAGATCGTAGGGACGACCTGCGGCCGCCCGCTTGGGAACCTACCGGGTTGAGACTACAGAAGTCGAATGATTACCCTATGAATACGGCGGGCGAGCACAGCTCGCCCCTACAGCGGTCTTTCGAACATGGGACCCCGCCTCGCATCGGCATTCCCGAGGGGGCGCTTTCTCTTTAACCTGCAATTGCGTGAACGAAAATGGGTCCCCGGGATATCCCGGGGACCCATTGTTTGTGGTAGGCTTCCTTGCCTCGGATGCGCCGGACCGCTTACCCTCCCACTACAATTTGGTTATTTGCCTGGTCCAGAACCAGAGTCACGCCCTCGTTCCGGCAGGTGATCTTTGCCAGATCCGCTTGGGTCAGGGTATAGCCGTTCCCCACCACGGCCACGCGGCCCGCCGCTGGCGCCGTCTCGAAATACAGCTCCAAATTTCCAGTCAGCGCGGCGCCGACCTTGCAGCTTGCCACGGTTCCCTTCAGGTACACCGGCTGGCCCGTGAAATCCAAGACCTTCCCATCCTTCGGCGCAAAATTCACGCCAAAATCCTTGATAAAGCTGCCGCCGCCGCAATAACAGCCAAAGCCGTTGGCCATGGGATTGGGCAGACAGACGTTGTTCCGGAAAGTGCCGCCGTAGAAGTTCACGTTGCAGGTTGTAAAGGCGTACAGGATCGCGCCGATGTACGTATTGCCGCTGCCAGTGATCCGGTTGTTTTCAAACACACCGTCGTAAACATGGATGGTGCTCTGGTTGGCAGCGCCATTGAGATAGAACACCGCACCGCCGCCGGGGACCGAGCAGTTGGCAACTCTTCCATTGTAGAAGTTCAGCACGCTGGTGTCGAAGAGACTGAAGGCTCGCATCTCGCTGTCTACAAACTCGCCCCCGTACACGTTGACCACAGATGTGTCGTTCACATCCACCATACCAGGCGAGGCCGTAGGCGTGTTGCCACCGCCGCCCCAGATTTTCGCGCCGTCGTATACATTCAGGGTGGCGGCGTCATTGAGCTGAATAAACGCGCCCACGCCGCCCGCTTTCGTATTCTGCAAAACTGCGCCGGACTTCATGTTCAACGTGCCCGAGTCTGACAGACGGAAGAGACTCCCGCCCTGGGCTTGTTTCATATAATAGCGGTTTCCGTCTATGGTAATGTTCTCCAGTGTCAGGGTCCCAGTGACATACACCATTACCAGGCTGGTGTCCTCCTGCCGCTGCACATAGGCGTTGGGCACATCCTCCAGGCTCCAGGTCTCGTTACCCGTCACCGTGAGCTCACTGTACTTGCTGGAGTCTCCCAGGATATAAATCACATTGTCCCGGGTGGCGGAGGCGTTTTTCTTGAGGATTTCCTTGGCGCGGGCAAAGGTGGCTACTGGAGACTCCATGCTCAGACCGTCGTTGCTGTCCTCGCCGTTACCGGCCAGGTAAACCCCACAGCCCACGGTATGACTGGCCTGCACCACCATGGCGTTCTGCTCCGCGTCCAGGGCTGCGCGGTACCAATCCGTCATTCCGGAGAAGGTCACTGTCTCTCGATCCGCCTCCGTGAGGGTATAATCCAAGCCCATTACCAGGATTTGGTCCAATTGATATCCGTCCCGGGCCACCGTGAGACCTGGAACCTGCGCCGCAGGCACCGACAGGTAGACCTGGCATGGGTAGGCGGCCGTGGGCGCTACGTTGTAAATCGGCGTATTCATCTCCAGCGCATCCTTTTCACAGGCGAACACCAGCTTGGTATTGGCATGCATCACGCTGATGTCGTCGCCCGTGTCATTGACTGAGGTATTGCCGGAAATAGCGCCGGATTTCAAGGTACAAACCGGGTTGGACCCGGCGTTGGTGCCGCCGCAGCTGACCATGATACCGCCAGCCGCGCCGCCGCGATTCCCGGTGATGGTGGCCCCGTCCAGCAAAAAGTCCACATTGGAGCTCATGGCAACGCCGCCGCAGCCCACGTTCAGGTTCCCCACATTGCCCGAGATTACCGCGCCCGCCTTGAGGATGACCTGCGCGCGGGCCTCAGACCCGCCGGCCAAGTCCATAGCGCAGCCATACCGCAGCACCGTGGAGGTGGAGACGGCTTGGGATACGTTGTTCGTAATCTCGCCGCCGTTCATGGTAATGCGCCCACCCACGCTGTTCATGGAAATCGCGCCCACATTGCCGCCTCGGTTTCCGGTAATCTTTGCGCCCGGGTTCATTTCCAGGACATTGCAATTGCCCTGCATGGAGATTGCCCCCGCTGGCACCGTGGTGCTCTTGGTGTATCCGCCGGTAATGACCGCGCCGTCGTTGAGGATCAGCGTGGGCCCTAACATCTGATTGAAGTCCCCGCGCATGGCCACGGGCGTATAGGAAATCAGCGGCTCTCCCGTGACCTGCTCCCAGTAGACCCCGCCGCCGTCGATGGTAATGTGCTCCAGGGTCAGCTTGGCGCCCTTATCCACCTTTACCATGAAGCCGGTGTTGGAGTTGGTGGAGGTAAAGCTGCTGTCCCGGACCACCCGGGCGTTGGGATACTCCGCCAGGGACCAGAGCTCCGTCCCCGTTACCGTCACCATGCCGGAAATCAAGATAATCTGTTGCGAGGCCTCTGCCAGCAGCTCCTTGGCCTTGGCGAAGGTGGCCACCGCATCGTCGGCGGACATGCCGGTGTTCTCGTCTGAACCATTGCCGCTGAGATACACAGCTTCCAGGGTTGCCTCTTTCCATCCGGCGTACAGATTCAAATCGCTGTAAATCTGTGCCGGTTGGTAGCGGGTGGTACAGGCCTCGTCCTCATACCAGCCGTTGAATACATACCCGTCCGCGGGCTGCGGTCTGGTATCCGGTAATGACACGGTGGTTCCATACCGGAGCGTCTGGGTATGGTAAAGCGCGCCACGCACGTAAAAGTTGACGGTGTAATAGGTAATCGCCCACTTGCCGTACAGGGTCAGATTCTCCTGCACCGGCGTGGAGAAATCATAGGGTCTGGTAAAGTCCGGGTCGTAATACCAGCCCTCGATATGGAAGCCGGTGCGGGTCGCCACCGGCTGTTCCGCACAAGCGCCCCAGGTCACGTGCTGCGGCGTTTCCACCGTGCCATAATCCACCACGAAATTCACCCGCATGGTCATTCGCTTAGTGGTATAGGTCACGGTGACATCCTCTTGAAAATCAGAGAGGATGCAGACCTCACCCGCCTGAAGCAAGGTGCCGGCAGAAGCCACGGCCCGATCCAGCTCCATACCCACGGATTTGTCCCCGTAGATGCCGAACTCCACGTAGGGCTCCGCGGTGGAGACCTCAATCTGGGTCACCCGCT
>CATXTO010000009.1 GCA_958402445.1 uncultured Eubacteriales bacterium | reverse complement strand
GCGACCGCAGGTCGCCCCTACACCTTCGAATCATGCCGCACCCACTGTAGGGGCGTGCTTTGCACGCCCGCGGGCGACCGCAGGTCGCCCCTACACCTTCGAATCATGCCACACCCACTGTAGGGGCGAGCTTTGCCCGCCAAGTCCAACAAGTTCCGGAAATTACCCAACGGGCGCCCGCAGGTCGCCCCTACATATTTTGAATCGGTCTTCATCCTGTAGGGCGTGCTTTGCACGCCCGCGGGCGACCGCAGGTCGCCCCTACACCTTCAAATCATGCCGCACCCACTGTAGGGGCGAGCTTTGCCCGCCAAGTCCAACAAGTTCCGGAAATTACCCAACGGGCGCCCGCAGGTCGCCCCTACATATTTTGAATCGGTCTTCATCCTGTAGGGCGTGCTTTGCACGCCCGCGGAACGCCCACAGGTCGTTCCCTACATTCCTACGCCGGTAGCAGGGACTAAGATTCAGGAAATCAATATAAAAGACCCGAAATACCATCGACCATTGCATTCCAGGTCAAAAAAGATTATAATGGGGGCCAACTTGTTTCGACAGAAGGTGCCAGAATGTACATCGCCGACCTCCATATTCATTCCCGCTTTTCCCGGGCCACCAGCAGGGACTGCGACGCGCCCCACTTGGACTGGTGGGCCCGGCGCAAGGGCATTGAGCTCCTGGGAACCGGGGATTTTACCCACCCGGCCTGGCGCGCTGAGCTCAAGGAGCAGCTGGTGCCCGCTGGGGAGGGGGTCTATGCCCTGCGGGAGGACCTGCGCCTGCCGGGCTGTGCGCCGGGGCAGGCGCCCCGGTTTGTGGTCAGCGGCGAGATCAGCTCTATTTACAAGCGGGACGGAAAAACCCGCAAGGTCCACAATCTGATTCTGCTGCCCAGTCTGGAGGCGGCGGACGAACTCTCTGCCCGCCTGGAAGCCATTGGAAACATACATTCTGACGGCCGCCCCATTCTGGGCCTGGACAGCCGGGATTTGCTGGAACTGACCCTGGAGACCTGCCCGGATGCGGAGTTCATCCCCGCCCACATCTGGACGCCCCACTTTGCCATGTTTGGAGCCTTTTCCGGATTTGACACCATGCAGGCGTGTTTTGGGGACCTGACAGGGCACATCCACGCGGTAGAGACCGGACTCTCCTCGGACCCTCCCATGAACTGGCGGGTCTCCGCCCTGGACGGCTTCACCCTGGTCTCCCACTCCGACGCCCATTCGCCTGCTAAGCTGGGCCGTGAAGCGAATTTGCTGGAGACCGGGCTTTCCTATCCGCAGTTGGTTCGAGCCATCCGGACCGGGGAGGGCTTCCAGGGAACCATAGAGTTCTTTCCTGAGGAGGGAAAGTATCATCTGGATGGGCACCGGGGCTGCGGCGTCTGCCTGAGCCCCGCCGAGACCGCAGAGCGGGACGGCCTGTGTCCGGTGTGCGGGAAAAAACTGACCATTGGGGTGGAGCACCGCGTGGAGGAGCTGGCAGACCGGCCAGCGGGCTTTCGGCCCGCCGGAGCAAAGCCCTTTGAGCGCCTGGCGCCTTTGCCGGAGGTCCTTGCGGCCTCTACCGGCAGCTCCGCCACAGGAAAAAGGACGCTGCAGGAATACGAACGGCTGCTCTGTACGCTGGGCTCGGAGTTCTGTATCCTCCGTCAAACGCCAATCGAGGACATCCGGCGGGCGGCCGGCCCCTGTGTGGCGGAGGGCATCCGTCGTTTGCGCCTGGGCCGGGTGGAGCGTCGGGCTGGCTTTGACGGGGTATACGGCACCATTTCTCTGCTGACGCCCGCCGAGATGGAGCGGCTGAACGGCCAGTACTCCCTGTTCGGTGACGAGACGCCGAAGAATAAGACGAAGGCCCGATGGACGCAGAAAAAACCGGCTCCCGTGTTCGAGAAATCCGCGGCGAGCCGGCAGGAGGAGACGCTGAATCCGGCGCAGCAGGCGGCGGTCTCGGCTCAGGAGCGAACGGTG
Source organism: uncultured Eubacteriales bacterium (assembly GCA_958402445.1). Taxonomy (GTDB): domain Bacteria; phylum Bacillota; class Clostridia; order Oscillospirales; family Oscillospiraceae; genus Faecousia. Next base: position 68,796 of record CATXTO010000009.1, on the reverse strand, counting down.
GCGGTGGTAGCCGGGCCGGGCACCGGCAAGACCAAGACCCTGGTCTCTCGGATCGCGTATCTGGTGGAGGAGAAGGGCGTCAAGCCCGAGGAAATTACCGCCGTAACCTTCACTAACCAGGCCGCTGCTGAAATGCGGAGCCGTCTGGAGGCCCGGCTGGGCGGCAGACGAACGGTGGCGCGCATGAGCATCGGGACCTTTCATGCCATTTGCCTTGCGCTTTTAGGAGACGTGCGGCTCCTTGGCCAGGGGGAGGCGCTGGAGGTGGCAGGGCAAGTGCTCAAGCGTAACGGCAGCAAAAAAGGCCCGAAAAGCCTGGTTCAGGCCGTGTCCCGAGTAAAAAATGGCGCCTCCTTGGAGGATGGCGAACTGGACCCGGCGCTGTTTGAGGAATATCAGGCCCGCCTAAAGGAGCTGGCCGCGCTGGATTTCGACGATTTGCTCACCGAGGCGTTGAAACTGGACACCACGGGCCGGAAGGGGTTTACCCACCTGCTGGTGGACGAATTTCAGGACATCAACAATGCACAGTATGACCTGGTCTGTGCTTGGAGCCGGGGCGGGAAGAGCCTTTTCGTGATTGGCGACCCGGACCAATCCATCTATGGCTTCCGCGGAGCCGCCGGACGCTGCTTTCAGCGGCTGCTGGAGGATGTCCCCAAGACCCGGGAGATTCGGCTGACGGAGAATTACCGCTCCGCGCCGGAGATTCTTGGGGCGGCCCAGCCTGTGATTGCGGGGAACCCTGGCGGCGCGCGGCTTCTCCATCCCAATCGTCCGTCTGGTGCGGCGGTGCGGCTGGTTCAGGCGGCGGACGATTTCTCGGAGGGCATTTTCATCGCCAAGGAGATTGGCCGCATGACCGGCGGCGTGGACATGCTGGAGGCGCAGAAGCTGGACCACCAGCGGCAGATCCGGGCCTTTTCTGACATCGCCGTGCTATGCCGTACCCACCGCCAGCTGGAGCTGATTGAAAAATGTCTGCGGCACGACGACATTCCCTGCGTGGTCAGCGGCCGGGAGGACTTCCTGGACGCAGACGAGGTACGGGGCGCGCTGGCCTTTTTCCGCGCTCTCGTGGAGCCGGGGGATGCGGCCGCCCTGGAAACCGCCCTCCGGCTGCTATGGCATTGCCCCGCCGATTTGATTGCTAAGGCCCAGGGAGCCTGCGCAACGGGAGGGGCCTTTGACCCGGAGGCAATGCGAAAGACGGTCCAAGGGGATCGTTGCCTGGAGGCTTGGTTGAACCGGGCCGAGGCGTGGTTGCCTCTGGTGAAGCGGGAGAAACCCTGGAAGCTGGTGGAGCGCTGGCAAACCCAATACGGCAGTACGCAGGCTCTAAAGCGATTGCAGAACACGGCGGTCTTTCACGCCAGCTTTTCAGAGCTATGGAACGCTCTGACCCTGGGACAGGAGGCCGATTTGTGCCGGGCGGCGGGCCGAAACTGGGAGTCGGGTGCGCTGCGGCTGATGACGCTCCACGGCTCTAAGGGCCTGGAGTTCCCGGTGGTCTTTTTGGCCGGGGTGAAGGCTGGCACACTACCTTTGGAGTCCCAGGGCCGTCCGGCGGATCTGGAGGAGGAGCGGCGGCTGCTGTATGTGGGCATGACCCGGGCGAGGGAGGAGCTGGTTCTCACCGCCGGGCCGGAGCCCTCTCCCTTCCTGGCCGATTTGCCGGACAGCGTGGTACGGGAAAACGCCGCACTCCGGCGGGAGCGGCCTGCTGAACAGCTCAGCTTGTTTTAAAAAATCAGCACTCGCAGGCAAGGACGCAGACACAGGCCTAAGGTAGCCTGACTTAAAACTAATGGATATCCGCCTTTGGTTCTTTTGCGGTTGCTACAGTCGCAGAGCCCCACACCAGCCATACGAACGCGCTGGTATGGGGCTCTTTTGTTTTTCTGATTCTGATCTCACGCCTGCGCTGAACAAGAAGCGATTTAGCGACGCCTGACCCGCAGGGGTGCGCTTGAATACGACGGCATTCCCCAGAACGCGGGTGAAGACCTGGCCGGTCGCCCAATGCAGAATTTGTCTGGCGTCGGCAGAGGTAAAACATAGATCTGCTGAAGCCCGTCCACCCAGTCCGCACGCTTGGCCAGCAATTGGAAGGCCCGGAGGTCTCGGCCTGCGAGAATGGTGATTTCCAGCTCCGCCAGTACTGGCTTGAGTCGGGTGGACAGAATCGAAGAGATCACATAGGCGTCGATGCCCTCTATCGGGTAACCCTGCTGCACGAACCACGAGGCCACGGCCAGAATCAATGCGGCGGTGGTGTTTTGCGCACCGCCACAGGATATAACTGGGATAAGTCCACCGCGCACAGGGCATAGCCCAGGGATAAAATTCAAAATTTCGAGCCTCCGGTAGCCAGGACCGCCGCCATGGTACCCCAATTAACTGCGGCAGCATGCGCTCCTTTGATGTTCTGTGTGGATGCCGCCGATTTCCGTTCGGCCCGGCGCAGGAAAAGACCGAGCTGGGGCGGGGCGGAAGGCAGTTTCGAATCCAGCCGCCAGAGCCTTCCGCCGTAGGGACTCCAAAATCAGCATTTCTTTCTGGCATACAATACCACCTAAACAGCAGGCTGCAGGCCATTTGGCAATTATTTTTATATCGCCGGTGCGAAAAAGGAAAGACCCTTGTCAAACTTGGGGCGTGTTAGTTGCGAAAGGGGCCAAAACGTGATATAACGATAAAAAACCCGGACGGTTGTCCGGAAGGAGGAGAGTCCATGGAACGAATTGCGGGCCGAGTGGCGCTGGTCACAGGAGCCAGCTCCGGAATCGGCAAGGACATAGCCAGAGCCCTGGCGGGGCGGGGTGCCCTGGTATACGGCGGTGCGCGACGGCTGCCGGAACCCTATCAAACGGAGCGGGGGGAGTTGCGGCCAATCCAACTGGACGTCACCCAGGACAGCTCTGTGAAGGCCTGTGTGGAGAGAATCCTGCAGGAGGCCGGACGGATTGATATCCTAGTCAACTGCGCCGGCTCCGGGCTGGCCGGCGCGGTGGAGGACTGTACGGGCCAGGAGGCGCTGGAGCAGCTGGATGTGAACGCGGTGGGACCGCTGCGGGTAGCTCGGGAGGTGCTGCCCGGCATGCGGGCCAGGGGAGAGGGCATCATTTTAAACATCGGTTCCATCGGCGGGGAATTTGCCCTGCCCTTTCAGAGCCTGTATTCCATGTCCAAAGCAGCCCTGCGCAAGCAAACCGAGTGCCTGCGCATGGAGTTGCGCCCCTATGGTATCCAGGCCGCTCTCATTGAGCCGGGAGATCTGAAGACCGGCTTTACCCAGGCTCGCCGGATGGCGGCAGCCGCTGCGGACAGCCCTTACCGGGAGGCCTGTCGCCGGGCGGTGGAGCAGATGGCCCGAGATGAGCAGACCGGAAAGGACCCGGCCTGCGTCACCCGCATGGCGTTGCGCCTGCTGGAGCGGAAGCGCCTGCCCAGTGTAAAAGCGGTGGGCGGAATTTACCGGATTTTCCCGTTCCTGGGCCGGATTCTGCCCAATTGGGCGGCGGAGGCGATCATCGCAAAGATGTATCATCTTTAATGCGGAATTCCGAGTACAGAACACCCGCCTGCAAGGCCTCGCCTCGCAGGGCGGCCAAATCTGAAACAGTCACGAATACATAGCCCTGCTCGGTCAGGGTGTCGATAATTTCCAGCGCGGCGGCGACGGAACTGTCGGACATATCGTGGAGCAAAATAATGTCCCCGTCTTGGGCCCGTTCCACCACCCGGCGGACCACCGTCTCCTGGTTGTTGGTGTCCCAGTCCTTCGGGTCCACGGACCAGGTGACCAGCGTCAGTCCATGCGCCTGGGCGGCATGGGTAACGGTTTGATTGGCTATGCCGCCGGGAGGCCGCAGCAGAGAAAAATTCTGACCGGTTTGGGCGGTCAGAAGAGCGGCCGTGTCCTCCAGCTCCCGGTCCAGCTTAACCGGGTCCATTTTTGCCATACATTTATGGCTGTAGCCGTGCAGGCCGATCTCGTGGCCCTGGTCTAGCATCGCGTTTGCCAGCTCCGGGTAAATCTCCAGCCGGTATCCGCAGAGGAAAAAGGTGACCTTGGCGTCCCTGTCTTCCAAACCCTCCAGCAGCTTTCGGGTAAACCGGCCGGACGGCCCGTCGTCGAAGGTCAGGGCCAAGTACTTGGGATCTGCGGCCCGCGCCGGAGACAGAGGGGCCAGCAGCAGACACAAAAATAAAAGCCGGGCAACGGCCCGGACGGCACAGGCCACCCACGGTGATTTTTTCATGACAATCCACTCCTTTTTGGAAGTCCATCAAAAAGCCGGCTCAGGCCGGAAAACAAGGCGGCGCGACAGCGCTGCCGGCAAAGGAGACAGTAAAATGCCGGAGATACGATGCCCGATTTGTTCCGGCGCTTTGCGCCAAGGCTCCCGCGTGTGGACTTGTCCGCAGGGGCACAGCTTTGATGTGGCGCGGCAGGGCTATGTGAATCTATTGCCTGTGACACAGAAACATGCGCTCCATCCCGGAGACACCCGGGAACAGGTGGCCGCCCGCCGGGCGTTTCTCGATGGGAGGTTTTACGCGCCCATGGCCCAGTCCGTCTGTCAGGCGGCGGAGAATTGGGCCCCGCGGGCCAGGCAGATTTTAGACGTGGGCTGCGGGGAGGGCTATTACAGCGTTCAGGTGGCCGACTGCCTACCCGGCGCCGCGCTGACCGGTCTGGATATCTCCAAGGAGGCGGTTCGGTTTGCCGCCGGACGATATCGGCGCGCCTGCTGGCTTTGCGGCACGGCGGCGCACCTGCCTTTTCCGGACGAAAGCTTTGACCTGCTGCTGTGTTTGTTTGCGCCGGCGGTGCCGGGGGAGTTTGCCAGGGTTCTGCGGCCCGGCGGCGTGCTACTGCATGCGCTGGCCGCGGAGGACCACCTGCTGGCGCTGAAACGGGTGATTTACCCCACGCTTCTGCACCGGGAAAAGAATCTGCAGCCGGACTTTCCCGGCTTCCGGCTTTTGGAGCGAAGGCCCGTGACGTTTTCCTTTGCTGTTTCGGGCAATCAAATCCAGAACCTTTTGGCCATGACGCCCCATTTCTGGCGGATTACCCAGGCCGGCGCCCAGCGGCTGTCCGCCCTGCAAACGCTCTCGGACCGGGCTTCTATGGCCCTTTTGACGTACGAAAGGGCCTAATTTTTTACCGCGGGTTTACTTTTCCCCAAATTGCTGGTACAATGCATGAGAAAGATGATTTGTGAGGTCTATCCATGCTGGAAAAACTACGTGCGGTCGAGAGCCGCTATGAAGAGCTTTGCGCCAAATCGGAGCAGCCGGATTTTTTTCAGGACCCCGGCCGGGCGGCAAGGCTCCTGAAGGAAAAAAATGAATTGGAGCCGGTGGTAGAGGCGTATCGGGCCTTTTGCCGGGCGCAGCGGGACCAGGAAGAGGCCCGGGAGCTTCTTGCCTCGGAGACCGACCTGGAGATGCGTGCGCTATGCCAGGAGCAGATGCACAGGGCCAGACAGGAACAGGAGCAGCTTCAGGAACGGCTGCGCATTCTGCTGCTGCCCCGGGACCCCAACGACGATAAGGATGTCATCATGGAGATCCGCGGCGGCGTTGGTGGCGAGGAGAGCGCTCTGTTTGCCCACAGCCTGTTTCGCATGTACTCTATGTATGCTGCGGCAAGGGGCTGGAGCATCGAACTGTTGAATTATAATGATACGGAGCTGGGCGGCGTAAAGGAGGCGGACTTTTTGGTCTGCGGCGCCGGCGCCTGGTCCCGGTTGAAATTTGAAAGCGGGGTGCACCGGGTGCAGCGAGTGCCGGAGACGGAATCCGGCGGCCGGGTCCACACTTCCACCGCTACAGTGGCGGTGCTGCCGGAGATGGAAGAGGTAGACGTGGAGCTGCGGCCGGAGGACATTGAGATGCAGGTATTCCGGTCCTCCGGCGCCGGCGGCCAGCACATCAACAAGACCTCTTCCGCGGTCCGACTCATTCACAAGCCCTCGGGTTTGGTCGTTTCCTGTCAAGAGGAGCGGAGCCAGGTGCAAAATCGGGAGAAATGCATGCGCATGCTGGCTTCTAAACTCTACGAAATTGAACAGGCCAGAGTTTCCGGGGAAATTACGGGCCTGCGCCGGAGCCAGGTGGGAACCGGTATGCGCAACGAGCGGATCCGCACCTATAATTTCCCCCAGGGGCGGGTGACGGACCACCGCATCGGCCTGACGCTGTATAAGATTGACACCATTCTGGACGGCTCGCTGGACGAGCTCATCGACGCGCTGGTCACGGCGGACCAGGCCGAAAAGCTCAGGCACAGCCAGGATTGAAGGATTTGCTATGAAAACCTTGCGATTGCGCGCCGGGGACCCGGAGGCACCGGCCCTTGCGGCGGAAATTATTCGAGGGGGAGGCTTGGTGGCCATCCCCACGGAGACGGTCTACGGTCTAGCGGCTGACGGCCTAAATGAGGGGGCGGTGGCCCGGATTTTTGAGGTCAAGGGAAGACCCCAGGACAACCCCTTGATTCTGCATGTCACCGGCCCGGAGATGCTGGAGAACTACTGCCACAGCATTCCTTCCATGGCCTACCATCTTGTGAAGCGGTTTTGGCCGGGGCCCCTGACCTTGGTGCTGCCAGCCCGGGACAAAGTTCCCCGGCGGACCACGGCGGGGCTCTCCACGGTGGCGGTGCGCTGCCCGGTCACCGCAGTGACCCGGGAAATAATACGTTTAGCCGGCGTTCCTTTAGCCGCGCCATCGGCCAATCTGTCTGGGAAGCCCTCCACCACCACGGCCCAGCATGTGCTCCACGACTTGGATGGGAGGATCGAGGCGGTGGTGGACGGCGGACCCTGCGCGGTAGGCGTGGAATCCACCATAGTGGATTTGACGGAAGCCCGTCCCCGGCTGCTGCGGCCTGGCGGCGTGACGCCGGAGGAATTGGGGAAGCTCCTGGGAGAGCTGGAGATTGACCGGGCGGTAACCGCCCCAATTACGGGGGATGCCGTGGTGAAGGCGCCAGGTATGAAGTATCGGCACTATGCGCCCCAGGAGCCCGTGATCATCGTCTCTGGGAGCAGCGATCAGGCGGCGGCATACATTCGTCGGCGTTACGGCCCTGGAGATCGGGTGCTGTGCTTTGCGGAGGAGCTGCCCTTGTATGTAGGGTGCAATCCTTTGGCCTATGGCCGGCAGGCCGATCCCGCTACCCTGTCGGCGGGGCTTTTTGCGGCCCTGAGGATCCTGGACGATCCGGCTGTGGGAAAGGTATATGCCCGATGCCCGGAGGGCGGCGGTGTGGCATTCGCCGTGCAGAATCGCCTGAAGAAGGCGGCGGGCTTTCAGGTCGTAGACCCGGAGGAAGAGCTGTGAGGATACTGGGTATCACAGGAGGCTCCGGCTGCGGCAAAACCACCGCGCTGGAGGCGGCTCGTACCCTGGGGGCTCTGGCCCTGGATTGCGACGAGATTTACCACTCTATGCTGGATGAGGACCTGGAGCTGCTGGCGAACATCGAAAAGCGGTTTCCAGGCATGGTGCAAGGCGGACGCCTGGCGCGCAAGGAATTGGGAAACCTGGTCTTTTCCGACCATGAGGCTCTGATTGCCTTGAACGCCATCACTCATAGCGCCGTGCGGCGGGAGGTCCTGCGTCGGCTGGCGGAATGGCCGGGGGAGTTGGCCGCCATTGACGCGGTCGCGCTGCTGGAGGGGGACTTGGCCAGCCTATGCACCTGGACCGCGGCAGTGTGCGCGCCCTATGAGGACCGGATTGCCCGGCTTATGACCCGGGAGGGGATCAGCCGGGACTATGCAGCCCGTCGGATTCAGGCGCAGCCGGACGATGCGTATTATCGGACGCGGTGCGATTACTGTCTAGAGAACAGGGGAACAAAGCAGGAGTTTTTTGAAATGTGTTTGACCCTGTTTCAGCGCCTTGCCACTGGGGAAAACTAGAGGTTCGTCCGTCGGCGGCGCTTTTCTGCGGCGCCGGTGGAAGGCAATATGACGAAGGAACTAAAAATTAAGGAGGAACACCTATGACCAATGAAGCGCTTCGGGAGAAACTGCTGTATCAGCCAAAAAACGGTTATGACCGCCTCAGCGCGGCACAGCGGGCGGAGATGGAGGATTTTTGCAAGTCCTATTGCGCGTTTATGGATGCGGCCAAAACCGAGCGGGAGGCCGTGACCTATGCCGTAGCCGCTGCGGAGAAGGCCGGCTTCCGGCCCCTGGAGCCCGGCATGGCCCTGAAGACCGGTGACCGGGTCTATCGGAACAACCGGGGCAAGAGCCTGATGCTGGCCGTCATCGGAGAGAGGAACTTAAACGAGGGCATCAACATCAGCGCGGCCCATGTGGACAGCCCCCGGCTGGACATCAAGCCGAATCCCCTGTACGAAGACATGGAGATCGCCTACCTGAAAACGCATTATTACGGCGGCATCAAGAAATACCAGTGGACCACAGTACCCCTGGCTCTGCACGGGGTCATTTATAAGAAGAACGGTGAGACAATTACGGTGACCATTGGCGAAGCGGATACGGACCCTGTTTTCTGCGTATCTGATTTGCTGATTCACCTGTCCGCCGATCAGATGAAAAAGACCCTGGCCGAGGGCATTGCAGGCGAGCAGCTCAATGTCATTCTGGGTACGGAGCCCTTTGCAGGCGACGACGGGAAGGAACGGGTTAAGCTGGCGGTTTTAAACCTGCTGCATGAGAAGTATGGCATCGTAGAGTCGGATTTCGTGTCTGCCGAGCTGACCATCGTCCCCGCAGGCAAGTGCCGCGAGGTAGGCCTGGATCGGAGCCTGCTGGGCGCTTACGGCCACGACGACCGGGTCTGCGCCTATGCCGCGCTAAAACCGCTGCTGGAGCTGGGAACACCGGCGAAGACTGCCGTGTGCGTTTTGGCGGACAAGGAGGAGATCGGCTCCGTTGGTATTTCGGGTATGCAATCCCAGTGCTTTGAGACCTTCGTCCAGGATTTGTGCGACGGCCAGGGCGCCAGCCTCAACCGCTGCTTTGAGAACGCCTTCTGCCTGTCTGCCGATGTGACCAACGCTTTTGACCCCAATTTTCCCGATACCTGCGACAAGCGCAACAATGCCAAGCTGAACTACGGCGTGGGTATCTGCAAATACACAGGCTCTAAGGGCAAGGGCGGCGCCTCCGACGCTTCGGCTGAGGCCATGGGTTATGTCCGCACCCTGTTTGAGGAAGCGGGCGTGGTGTGGCAGACGGCGACCCTGGGCAAGGTGGACCAGGGCGGCGGCGGAACGGTGGCGGCTTATATGGCCAACCGGAATATCGTCACTGTGGACGCCGGCGTGCCCGTGCTGTCCATGCACGCGCCTTGGGAATTGGTCAGCAAGTTCGATACCTACATGACCATGAAGGCGATGGAAGCGGTTTATCAAGGAAAATAAGTGCGAAGGGCCGCCGGGACTTCCCGGCGGCCCAACAGCCTGCCGGCAAAGTCCCTTGGGGCTTTGCCGGCAGGCTGTTGGACTTTTTGAAACACCATAAAAAGTTTCAAAAAGTCGTTTGATTGTACGCGAAAGAAAACCCTGACGGTTTTCTTTCACACTATCTTTCCCTCCGAAGCTTTTGGCGGGAGTGTTTGCCGACGGTCTGCAGGACCGCCGGGACTTCCCGGCGGCCCCATTCTATCCCAAAGAAGCTATGGGGACGAAGGGTTCCCGCGTCTGCTGGCGCGGGAAGGAGTCCGCCCTCGGAATTCACTCCTTGGGCGGACGAATTTCAACTATTTGTATTTTTCGTATCGGTTTTCGTCCATGAGGTCACAGCATACTGATTTCTACAGGCGGAACGCTTTTTAATAGTACCATTGTTAATAGAAAACGCTGTAGGGGCGAGCTGTGCTCGCCCGCAACCCCCACATTCATGCAGGCATTCCATTCGGGAGCGGCAATCGTGCGCACAGGCCATTCTCGTGCGGCCAGCGCCCAAATGCAATTTAGGCGGAGTAGATCGGACACTGAAAAATGGGGATGAATTCCGACAGGAAGAAAGGGAAATGTTCCGCCCAGTTATTTTTGTATTCTGCTACTTTACCAAATGAGTTCGATGCGTTAAAATAGACCAGTAGTATACAAGGGCGGGTATCTGTATCCCCAGAATACCCTGCTTCGCTACCAGGGTGCAAAGCTGTTTTCCTTGGCAGGTAAGTGGTAAGAAGGAAAGGAGTTTGTTATGAAAGAATCCATTCGCCGGGACTGGAAGCTATGGGTACAGCTATTGACGCTTCATGTAATTTTTGTTGCAATTATGTATATCCCGCAGCTCACTCCGTCTACGCTGGCCTATCAATTAAAGGGCCACCCGGTGTGGCTGGCCGCAATCAGCGTGTTGCTGGCTCTGCTGATGCTCTGGTACTTCGTACTGCCCTTTTTACTTCTGGCCAGAGCTGGCGGCGGGGGCAACAAAAGCTCCTGATGGGATGGGCCGTGTTTGGCACCTGTTATGCAGTGATATGGGAATTGCTGGTCTCCGGCGTCTTCGATGTTTCTTTCGGCCCCACCCCGGAGCTCTGCATATCAAACTTACGGGCTATTCTACAGGCTATGGTCGCTGTGATGAACGCCGCTTTCCCTGTCTCCCATTTGTTTCAGTATGTGTCTGATCTGCCCCTGTTTCAAGCGTTGGGAAATACCGGCGTGTTGTTCTGGTATGTCTCTCCGGCGGTATTGGTGGGCCTGGGGCTTTTCATCGCAGGGCTGGCCGGCTTTTTCCGCCTGCGGGCGCAAAAGTCTCCTCAGATGCCCAACAACGTGTAGGGTGCGCCCCTATGGAACTTTTTCAGTGATGCATGTGGGCGGCCTTTGGCCGCCCGCGGGCGAGCGCAGCTCGCCCCTACAGCGGTTCTACCGGTGGTGCGACTGAGGGGAGCGGCCTGCGGCCGTTTTGCGGGCGAGCGCAGCTCGCCCCTACAGCGGTTCTACCGGTGGTGCGACTGTGGGGAATGGCCTGCGGCCGTTTCACGGGCGAGCGCAGCTCGCCCCTACAGCGGTTCTACTGGTGGTGCGACTGTGGGGAACGGCCTGCGGCCGTTTTGCGGGCGAGCGCAGCACGCCCCTATAACAGAAATGAACAGACAGCCCTGTGGCAGGGAAGCGACGCTTGCTCGATGCGCCTCCGCCATTGCAGCCGTTCGTCACAGGCTTCGCCGCTTTTCCATGACGAAATTGGTGAGGAGCTCCCCGGCGCGCGATACCTGCTGGGGGCGCACCACGCGATAGCCGCGGGATTCAAAAAATGGCCGGGCTGTGATGGAGGCGTGCGTATATAGGAGCACGGACGGGCAGCGGGCTTCCAGAAGCCCGCAAAGCGTGGTGGCCACGCCCTGACCTTGGTGAGAGGAATGGACATACAGGCGGTCCAGATAGCCGTCGGGCCGCATGTCGCCAAAGCCCAGTATACACCCGTTCTGAACCGCCACTAGGGTGTCGTGCTCCAGAAAGCTTCGGTCCCAAGCGGCGCAGTCCACATAGCCCGACGCCCAGGCGTCCAGTTGTTCGGGCGTGTAATCCCGGGCGCAAACCATGTGAACTGTGTTGTAGAATAGGTTTGCCAGCTCTGGGCAATCTTCAGAGCGGTAGGGTCTTATATGCATTGAGCTCCTCCTATGGCATTTGGCCGATCTGCAAGATGAGGTCGGCAGTTTGTTGAGGCGTCAAATCTGATACATCCACTTTCCGGGTACATAAAGAAGCATACAGGGGGAGACGGGAAATGCTGCGCTCCACCACGTCCGCTGTGCGCAGGCCCGTCTGTACGTCCCGCTCCAGACGCTCCCGCAAAACTGCTTCCCGGCAAACCAGGGATAGGGATTGCACCGCGCAATGAGCGGTATCCAAACGGGCCAGCAGCTCGTCCAGAATCGTCTGCTGGTGCAATACCCAGCAAAAAACAGTATTCTCATAGCTGGGACAGTGAAAAAACCTGTTCAGCAAATAGCAGATATTATCCAGAACCATCCGCTTGGTCTGGTCGTTAACCTGAAAGGGATGCATGTCCCAGCACCAGTCCCCATCCAAGAACGCGCAGCGGGGAAGCCGGTCCCGCAGAATTCGGCCTACCGTGGTTTTCCCAACGCCCATGGTTCCGCCGATGATATAGAGCCGCTTGTGAGGGGAAAGCACCGGTGTCTTGGGATATGGCTCATAGTGCGGTAGCTTACAGCCGTACTCCTTTAACGTCTGAATCTTACCATCTGGCGACCAGTGAATTTGCGTCATGCCGTCAAAACCGGACAGGGCCTCGTTGCCATACGCTGAGGAAAAATACCACTCCACCAGGGTTTGCCGGTCCTGATGGAAAAACTGCCGGATATTCCAGACTGTGACCCGGTTTTTGGCATTCCAGTCGTGAAACCGGCGGCGAATTGCCGGGATGCCCACGTATTTCGCCCCCCAGCTTTCCAGGTAGGTACAGTCCGGCATAAAAATCGATTCCATACCCAAATCCCTTTGCTGGAGCCACATATCGAACCATAGCCGGATGACGGCTTCCCGCTGCTCCATCTGAATCGCTCCCTTGCCCTTCATTTTTTATAATCATACAACATAGGCTGGGAAAAATCCAGATCAAGAGTCCGCATCCCGGAGGCGTCCATCCAAAAGCCTATGAAAACGCGAAAAACCCCCGCTGTCGGTTGACCAATCCGACAGCGGGGCTCTTCCGAAAGACAAAAGAGAGGCGAAAATGAAAAAGAAAATCATTGATGCTATTATCTTATCAGGCAAATGTTAATAAAGTAAGCAAGGAATTATTAAATAAATGTGAATCCAGGACTTTTTCATCAAAGGACCTTGCCAAGGGGCCCTATTTTTTTGTGATTTCCGTGGGAATTGAAAAAAATAGTTGTTTCTATCGTCAAAATGGTGTAAAATAATACGACCAAATTTGAAAGAATGAGCAACAGCGGGAGGCTATCTCAAGATGAAAAAACCGATTGCCCTAGTCATTATGGATGGTGTGGGAAGGGGGGACGGCGGGCCCGGCGACGCGGTTCAGCAAGCGAACACCCCCACCCTGGACCATTTGCTACAGACCTGCCCCCACACCTGGCTGAAGGCCCATGGCACGGCAGTAGGCCTTCCCACGGACGACGATATGGGAAACTCCGAGGTGGGACACAACGCTTTGGGCTGCGGGCAGGTTTACGCGCAGGGGGCCAAGCTGGTGGAGGAGTCCATTTCCAGCGGCAAGCTGTTTCAGTCGGGGACGTGGCGGGAGCTGATCCACAACTGCCGGCAGTCGGACCGTGCCCTGCATTTTCTTGGCCTGCTGTCCGACGGCAACGTCCACTCCAATCTCTCCCATCTTCTTGCCATGCTGCGCCAGGCTAGAGCGGAGGGGATCAGACGGGCGTATTGCCATATTCTGCTGGACGGACGGGATGTGCCGGCCACCTCTGCGCTGGTGTATGTCGAACAGTTGGAACGGGCGCTTGCTTCCCTCCGGGCGCCTGGATACGACTATGCCGTCGCCTCCGGAGGAGGCCGGATGCGGATCACTATGGATCGGTACGGGGCCAATTGGCCCATGGTGGAGGAGGGGTGGAGGACCCACGTTCAGGGATTGGGCCGGCAGTTCCCCAGCGCCCAGGCGGCCATTGAGACTTATCGGGAGGAGCTGCACTGCATTGACCAAGACCTGCCTGCCTTTGTTGTGGTGCGGGACGGAGAACCTGTGGCGAAGATTTCCAACGGCGACAGCGTGATTCTGTTCAACTTCCGGGGAGACCGGGCGCAGGAGATTTCTCTGGCTTTTGACCAAAAAAACTTTGATAAGTTTGACCGGGGCGATTATACGGGTGTGAAGTTTGCCGGTATGCTGGAATATGACGGCGATTTAAAAATCCCGGCGCGCTATTTGGTAGAGCCGCCGTTGATTCAGAACACCCTGACGGAGGTGCTCTGCGCCCATAAAATTCGGGAATATGCCCTGTCAGAAACGCAGAAGTATGGCCACGTCACTTATTTTTGGAATGGAAACCGGTCTGGTAAGGTCTGTGCAGATTTGGAGACCTATGAGGAAATTCCCTCCGACATCATTCCCTTTGAGCAGGCGCCAGCCATGAAATCGGTGGAAATTACGGACCATATGGTGGCGGCCATAGCTTCGGGCCAATATGATTTTCTGCGCTGCAATTACCCCAACGGAGATATGGTGGGGCATACCGGTGTCTTGGAGGCGGCTGTCACGGCAATGGAATGCGTGGACCGGGGGTTGGCCCGGATTCTGGAAGCCGCCCGCCAATACGGATACACGGTCGTCGTCACTGCCGACCACGGAAACGCAGATCAAATGACGGAAACCAAGAAGGGAAAAACCAGCATTCGCACCGCCCACAGCCTAAACCCCGTTCCGTTTATTATTTGGGACCCGGATATCGCTTACCAGATTCGGCAGGGCCAGTATGGCTTGGCTAACGTGGCGCCTACGATTGTCAAAATGCTGGGGATTCCGGCGCCGGCCTGTTGGGAAGAAGCGATGATTTAGGCTGGAAAACTTCCCCTTGTGCTTTTGCTTTAGATGGGGTAATATAATTGTACACGAAACGCTGATTTTTCGGCAAAGGAGGTTCCTGCATGATTCGTCAGAATACGGAAAAGGGTTCGGTTACCATCAGCAGCAATGTCTACACCAATATTGCTGGTGTTGCCGCTTCCAACTGCTTTGGCGTCAAGGGCATGGCAATCCGCTCCATGACAGACGGCCTGGTCCACCTGCTGCGGAGAGAGTCGATGAACAAGGGGGTCCACGTGACCTTTCACGAGGACGACTCGATTTCCATTGAGCTTCACATCATGGTGGACCATGGGGTGAATCTTTCCGCCGTGGGCGCCTCGATCATCTCAGAGGTTCGTTATGTGGTCACGAAGTGCACCGGTACCGAGGTCCGCGCGGTGAATGTCTACATTGATTCCATGATGATTGGGTAATCCCAACGATTTGATTGGGCATGACCCAATTACGGAGGTGTAAATTCTCTTGAGGCAAACCATCAACGGGGCCGATTTTCGCAGACTGATCATCAGCGCGGCCGCCTCTATTGAAATCCATAAGCAACCGATCAATGAGCTAAATGTATTTCCGGTGCCGGACGGCGACACGGGAACCAATATGTCCATGACCATTAACGCGGCGGTGGCGGACCTGAAAAAAACGGAAGACCCATCGTTAGAACAAGCCGCCTCGATTACGGCGTCCGCCATGCTGCGGGGCGCCAGAGGCAATTCCGGCGTCATTCTGAGCTTGCTGTTTCGCGGCATTTCTAAGGCGCTCAAGGGCGGGGTGGAGTGCGATGGCGTCCTGTGGGCCAGCGCGCTGCAGGAGGGCGTGGATACCGCCTACAAGGCGGTCATGAAGCCTGCCGAGGGTACCATCCTCACGGTAGCCCGCTTAGCGGCGGCCCGGGCGCTGAGTGCCGCTCAGGAAAACAGCTATTTTGAATCTGTTCATGAGGCGGCGCTGGAGGAGGCGAAGGTGGCTTTGGCCAATACGGTCAACCAGAATCCCGTACTAAAAAAGGCCGGCGTCATCGATGCCGGCGGAAAGGGCTGGGTCCTTGCTCTGGAGGCGATGCTGCTGTCTTTGCGGGGAGAGGACGTGACCGCACCGGAGGGCGCCTTCGACGAGGAGCCCAAGGAGCAGGCCAGCTTTGCGGAATTCTCCACAGAGGACATTACCTTCACCTATTGCACGGAGTTCATTATCTCCCGGGAAAACGATAGGGATCCCATGCTGCTGCGGGACTTCCTGGAGAACCTGGGCGACAGTCTGGTGCTGGTGGATGACGAGGAAATTATCAAAGTCCATGTGCACACCAACAATCCCGGTACTGCGTTGCAGGAGGCTCTGTCCTACGGCTCTTTCGTCACGGTCAAAATTGAGAATATGCGGCTGCAGCATACGGAAAAGGTAATGAGCGAGCAGGAGCTACAGCCCCAGGTTGCGACGCCCGAGAAGAAATTCGGCGTGGTATCCGTCTGTGCCGGCGGCGGCATCGCCTCTGTGTTCAAGGATTTAGGGGTGGACGGCGTGATATCCGGGGGCCAAACGATGAACCCCTCAACCCAGGATATCCTGACTGCGGTGAATCGAGTTCCTGCGGAAACGGTCTTTGTCTTTCCCAATAACAAAAACATTATTATGGCTGCCCAGCAGGTGGACCCCTTGACGGAAAAAAGGGTAGTAGTCATTCCATCCAAGACCATTCCCCAGGGGATTACAGCCATGTTGAGCTATGATCCGGAGGGTACGGAGGAAAACAACGTGGCCGCCATGACAGAGGCGTTGGGCAATGTGGATACCATGCAAATTACCTATGCGGCCCGCGACTCGGATTTTGACGGGCACGTAATAAAGCAGGGTGATTACCTTGCCATGTATGATAAGGCGCTGTTTGGTACGTGCCGGGATATCAATACGCTACTAAAGGCGCTGGCTGAAAAGGTCCGCGAATCCGGGAAGGAATACATCACCATTTTTTACGGTGAAGATATTACGGAAAAGCAGGCGAGCAAGGCCGCAGATATTTTTGGGGCGGCTTGTCCAAATGCGGATATCAATTTGCTGGCGGGTGGACAGCCGGTGTATTATTACCTCATTTCCGCCGAATAAGGGAGCAGATGGGGCAAATCTTGGTGTTAACCGGGCCGCGGGGCAGACAGGCGCCTCGCGGCCCGGTTTGCCGTGGGGTCGCGGGGGCGGGCGGAGATCGGCTGCTCTTGGGCTTTTCTGAAATTTCTAGCAATTCCTATGGTGAGGGCAAGTTGCAAGGACAGAACGGGTATGCTATGATAGCATATGTGAAAAAAGAGGCGGTTTGCCAGAAAGAGAGGCGGATTATGGAATACTGTGACGTATATGATCGCAGGCGGCGGCGGACGGGTCGGCTGCATCAGCGGGGAACGCCTCTGGACCGCGGAGATTTTATGCTGGTGGTCTGCACCTGGGTGAGCGACGGCGCGGGCAGGCTGCTTTTGACCAAGCGTGCGCCGGAGAAGCAGTCCTATCCCAACGCCTGGGAGAATTCCGGTGGCTGCGCTCTGGCAGGCGAAACCAGCCGGCAGGCCATTGTCCGGGAGCTATGGGAGGAGACCGGAATTCGGGCACGGGAGGAGGAATTCCAGCTTCTGGAGACTGCCCGGACCACCGATACGTTTTATGACTTCTATTTTTTAATCCGGCCGACGCCATTAGACGAGATTGTCCTTCAGCCTGGAGAAACCAGCGATGTGAAGTGGGTCACCTTTGCCCAAATGCGCCAGATGATTCAAGCTGGAGAGGTGGCAAAGCCCATTGCCCGCCGGTTCCGGCTCCAGGAGCCGCAGCTGCTGGCATTGGCAGGTGAATGAACAAAATCCGCCGCTGGAAAGCGGCGGATTTTGTTGTATTGGCTTGGAATTTCAATAAAAATCAGCTTGAAAAAAGGAATCAGTAAAAGCAAGGCCTGCTATCCTGTGCCGGTTTGTTTTGCTAAACTATTTTGCTTCCTGCTATTACTGTATCTGTCACCAGGTCCAGAAGGCACTGCCCCGCATATAGGAGGGTTTCCCAGGCCTCCAGATCTTTGAGGAGCAAAAAATGGGAACAAAACAGGCGGTGGCCCGCTGGAAATCGGCTCATGGGGTCATAGCCACAGATGCGGAAGCGCCCCTGCCGGAATTTCGGCGAGGTCTGCATAAAGCGCGTGACTAGCGCCGTATGCGCCTGTTCCTGGGCGCCTTGCAAGATCAAAACTGCTTGATATTGCGCCAAGGTGGGCGGCTCCGTCGAGGAGCTAAAGGGGAAATGGCGTTTCAGAAAGGAACACAATGGCTCTGTCTGTCCGCTTAACGAGTGGACCAGGGAGATCCCGGCTGCCTGTGCGGCGGTGAGGAGCAGGGCACCGGTTTCATAAGCCATGCGGCGGGCGTCCAGCAAAAGGGGGCCGGGTGCTGTCAGATACCGCTGCTTATGCGCCAGGTCTACTTAATACTTTTTCAAAGAAATCGCCCACAGGCTTGAAGGCCAGCAAAATCTGCCATGCCTTCCATCGTTTCAACCAGGCGTTCCTGTTGAAATCCTGATTTGTCTGCTTTGACGCTGGGTGCCGCAGAAGTAGCTTAAAAGCCGAAATGCCTCCTTTCGGGAGACGGAAAAATCTACGGCTTCCGTAAAAAGCTGACCAGCCCGCAGCTTCCAGGTCAGAGCCTGGGGCGGGGAGGGGGCAAACAAAAGCGAAAGGTCCTGGGGAAACCGGTTTTCGTCGGACTCCTGTTGAAAAGCGTGAAACATCTCGTGTAGCAAGCCTGCGGCCAGTCGGTCTGGGTCCAGTTGCCCTTGCAGATATCAAATATCCAAAGGCCGGTTTTGCCGGAAGATGGCGGTGTTTCCGCGGAAGTCTGGGGGCCTGGGAAATTCCCGTCCGGCATAGCATGCCGTTTGTGCATGGTACAGGGCAAAAACGAACGGGTGAAAGACCGGCCAGATGGCGACAAAGCCCACCTGGTCCAAACGAGCAGTCACCAACTCAAAAAGAATTACAGAATAAAAATCCCTCCTTGTCTGCATGGTACAGGCAGGAGAAGGGAATCGTTATTGGAAAAACCAGAGCTTTTTCACAGTGCGTTCAATATTGGGAGTATCTGTTTTCTGGACCGGACAGATAAACGCGGACTTGCCTTTGTGTGGAATGGTAGGGCGGCGCATGCAGACGGCCCCCGCAGACTGACTGACCAGAGAGATAAGCAGCTCCTGCAGCCGCAGAGCCTCCGCAGCATCTGAAGCGGGAAAATCTACGATCACACAGAGCGCGGCTGCTGTTTGATGGGATTTCGTCAGAAAATTCGAAACCATAGCAGCCCACTTGACCTCCAAAGCCTGCTGAACAAAAGGGTCATCCAGGAATTGGGATACCTCTCGTGCGGAAAACCTCCATTTCCGCCCCTTTCTGCCGGACTGCAGGCCCATGCGCAGATAGTTCCGAGTGCTTCGATCCGACAGTATGGCCAGCATGCAATATCCTGAATCAAGTATTGCTCCGGCCCCATAGTAAATCCTCCCAAGCAAGAATAGGCAAGAACTGCCCCTGTGGGCTACGCGGCAATTCATCGGCCTTAATGATAACTGGGATGTGCCGCGTTTGGTGTATGTCGTGTTCTCTAAACTTAAGTAGTCCTACCTTTTACCCCAAAAGACGACAGGTGGAGGCTGCCGATGAGCCGAGGGGAGACATGGGCCTCCGCCAATTTTTCAGAAAAAAACAACCCTGCTTTTGTATGAAACGGCAAAAGCAGGGTTTTTATCCTGGAAATATTGACAAATAAAAAAAGATGTGGTATGCTGATTGTCCATGCTGTGATATGATGGACTGCATATCTCCCCATCTTGCAAAACCATAGTACCATAGCGTCTGGATTGTGTCAAGACCTGAATGGCGAAAAATAAACAACGGGCCCGGGCGTGCGATATACCATATACATTATTCCGGCTTCGGCCGAAAGAAAGGCTGTGATGGCGCATATGGCAATGGTCAAGGATCAGATGTTTGGCAAGACCCTGCGGAAGAGCTATGCCAAATATAATGAAATCCTGGAGATGCCAAACCTTTTGAAGATTCAAAAGGACTCGTATCAATGGTTCCTGGACGAAGGTTTGCAGGAGGTCTTCCGGGATGTGGGTACAATCACGGACTTCAGCGGGAAGCTGGAGCTGTCCTTCCTGGACTTCACTATGGATGAAAAGCCGAAGTATACCGTGGAGGAGTGTAAGGAACGGGACGCGACCTTTGCCAGACCCATCAAGGTCCGGGTCCGCCTGCGCAATACGGAGACCGACGAGATTAAGGAGCAGGAGATTTTTATGGGGGATTTCCCCATTATGACCGGCGGCGGCACCTTCGTCATCAATGGAGCCGAGCGGGTCATTGTCTCTCAGATTGTGCGCAGTCCCGGCATGTACTACGGCCATGAGGTGGACAAGGCGGATCAGCACACTTACACCACCACCGTCATCCCGTATCGCGGCGCCTGGCTGGAGTATGAAACCGACAACCAGGGCGTCTTTTACGTCCGGATTGACAAAAACCGGAAGCTGCCCATCACCTGCCTGATACGGGCTCTGGGGGTGGACACCGACGCAAAGATCAAAGACCTGTTCGGTGAGGATCCTCTCATTCGGGCCACGTTGGAAAAGGACACCTGCAAGACCCGGGAGGAGAGCCTGCTGGAGATTTATCGCCGGCTGCGTCCCGGTGAGCCCCCCACGGTGGAAAATGCGGAGTCCTATCTGGACGCCCTTTTCTTTGACCCCCGGCGGTATGATGTATCCAAGGTGGGCCGGTATAAGTTCAACAAAAAGATGGATATCTGGTCCCGGCTGTCCGGGCAGGTGCTGGCGGAGCCCATTGCGGATCCCTTGACCGGGGAAATCCTGGCCATGCCTGGCGAGTTGGTTACCCGGGTTAGAGCGCATGAGCTCTCCAATCGGGGCGTGAACCAGGCGGCAGTGATGGTAGAGGACCACGTGGTCAAGCTCTTTTCCAACGATATGGTGGATATGGGCCAGTTCGTCTCGTTCGATCCCCGGCAGTTCGGCATCAAGGAGAAGGTCCGCTTTTCTGTTTTGAAAGAGATGCTGGATACCGTGCCGGAGGACGGCTGGGCCGAGGCCATAGAGCTGCGGCGGGACGATCTGATTCCCAAACACATCATTACAGACGATATCCTGGCATCCATCAACTATCTTTGCTGCGTGGCTGCCGGCGTCGGTGTGACCGACGATATCGACCACCTGGGCAACCGCCGCTTGCGTTGCGTGGGCGAGCTGCTGCAGAATCAGTTCCGGGTGGGCTTTACGCGACTGGAACGGGTGATTCGGGAGCGCATGACAGTGCAGGATTTGGACGCGGTAACGCCCCAGAGTCTGATCAACATCCGCCCTGTCACCGCGGTGATTCGGGAATTCTTCGGCTCGTCGCCCCTGTCCCAGTTTATGGATCAAAACAATCCTCTGGCAGAGCTGACGCATAAGCGCCGCCTCTCTGCCCTGGGCCCCGGCGGTCTGAGCCGGGAGCGAGCCTCCTTTGACGTCCGGGACGTCCACTACAGCCACTATGGCCGGATGTGTCCCATCGAGACGCCGGAAGGCCCCAACATCGGCCTAATCAATTACCTGGCTACCTATGCCAAGATAAACGAATATGGATTTGTGGAGGCGCCGTTCCGGAAGATTGAAAAGGGGAGCGCCCGGGTGACGGATACGGTAGAGTATATGACTGCCGACGTGGAGGACGACTATTACGTGGCCCAGGCCAACGAGCCTGTGGACGAAAATGGCTGCCTGCAAAACGCCCGGATTACCTGCCGGCACCGGAACGAGATCATTGAAGTGGACCGTGATGTCATTGATTATATCGACGTTTCCCCCAAAATGATGGTCTCCGTGGCCACGGCGTTTATCCCATTCCTGCAGAATGATGATGCAAACCGTGCTCTGATGGGCGCCAACATGCAGCGCCAGGCGGTGCCGCTGATGGTGACGGAGGCCCCCATTGTGGCCACCGGCGTGGAGCACAAGTGCGCTGTGGACTCAGAGGTCTGCATCAAGGCGCTGGACGCAGGAACTGTCTCTGCCGTCTCCGCCACCAGCATCACCGTGAAGTACGACAATGGTGAAACAGCGGAGCACAGGCTGACCAAATTCGCTCGTAGCAACCAAGGTACCTGCATCAATCAACGGCCCATCGTGACGGTGGGGGAGCGGGTGGAGCCTCAGCAGATTATTGCGGACGGTCCCGCCTGTTCTCAGGGCGAAATCGCCTTGGGGAAGAACGTGCTGATCGGCTTCGTCACCTGGGAGGGCTACAATTACGAAGACGCAATTTTGCTCAACGAGCGGCTGGTGCGGGAAGACGTATTTACCTCCATCCACATCGAGGAGCATGAGACCGAATCCCGAGACACCAAGCTGGGACCCGAGGAGATCACCCGGGATATCCCCAACGTAGGCGAGGATACCCTGAAGGATTTAGATGAGGACGGCATCATCCGCATCGGCGCGGAGGTCCACTCTGGCGACTATTTGGTGGGCAAGGTGACACCCAAGGGCGAAACCGAGCTGACACCAGAGGAGCGGCTGCTGCGGGCCATCTTCGGGGAGAAGGCCCGGGAGGTCCGGGACACCTCCTTGAAAGTGCCCCACGGCGAAAGCGGTATTGTAGTAGACGTCAAGGTGTTTAAGCGGGAGAACGGCGATGAGCTGCCCCCCGGCGTGAACAAGGTGGTCCGGGTCTACATCGCTCAGAAGCGGAAAATTTCCGTGGGCGACAAGATGGCCGGTCGCCACGGGAACAAGGGCGTGGTATCTCGGGTCCTGCCCGAGGAGGATATGCCCTTCCTGCCGGACGGAACCCCCCTGGATATTGTGCTGAATCCCCTGGGCGTGCCCTCCCGGATGAACATCGGCCAAGTGCTGGAAGTCCACCTGGGATACGCTGCGAAGGCGTTAAAGTGGAAGGTATCCACTCCCATTTTTGATGGGGCAAACGAGAAGGATATCCGAGAGACCTTGCAGCTGGCTGGGCTGCGGGAGGATGGAAAAACCGTACTGTACGATGGCCGGACCGGCGAGCCCTTTGATAATCTGGTAACGGTGGGCTATCCCTATTTCCTGAAATTGCACCATTTGGTGGACGATAAAATTCACGCCCGCTCCACGGGCCCCTATTCCTTGGTGACCCAGCAGCCCCTGGGCGGCAAAGCCCAGTTCGGCGGCCAGCGCTTCGGTGAGATGGAGGTCTGGGCGCTGGAGGCCTATGGCGCTGCCTACACCCTGCAGGAGATCCTCACAGTCAAGTCGGACGACGTGTCCGGTCGTGTGAAGACCTATGAGGCCATCGTCAAGGGCAACAACGTGCCGAAGCCCGGTGTGCCGGAGTCCTTCAAGGTTCTGGTGAAGGAGCTCCAGTCCCTTTGCCTGGACATCCGGGTTCTGGATGAGCAGGGCAATGAGATTGAGCTCAAGGATGAGGACGAGGACGACGAGGTAGTTTACACCGCGGAAGAGGAGACCTATGTGACCGATGAAAACGAGGTGTTTGAATCCGGCTACAACGTGGACGAGGACGGCCCCGATGATATCATGGATGTGTTCAGCGATCTCGCCGAAGTGAGCGTCGGCGGGAGCAGCGAAGAATAAGGAGGCGTGAATGAATGGCAAATGCCACCTTTGATGCGATTAAAATTGGCATTGCGTCCCCGGAGATGATCCGGCAATGGTCCTATGGAGAGGTCAAGAAGCCGGAGACCATCAATTACCGGACGCTGAAGCCGGAGCGGGACGGCCTGTTCTGTGAACGGATTTTTGGACCCACCAAGGATTGGGAGTGCCACTGCGGAAAGTATAAAAAAATTCGCTATAAAGGCAAAATCTGCGACCGCTGCGGCGTAGAGGTCACCCGAGCCAAGGTCCGCCGGGAGCGCATGGGGCATATCGAGCTGGCCGCCCCTTGCAGCCACATCTGGTATTTTAAGGGAATCCCTTCCCGCATGGGCTTAATTTTGGATATTTCTCCAAAGGTACTGGAGAAGGTTTTGTATTTCGCTTCCTATATCGTGACGGACCCGGGAGACTGTCCGCTGACGAAAAATCAAATTCTCAGCGAGAAAGAGTACCGGGACATGCGGGAGAAGTACGAGGACGATTTTAAGGCCGGTATGGGAGCCGAGGCCATTAAGGAGATTCTGGAGGGAATCGATCTGGCGGAGATGTCAGACCGGCTGCGCAGCGAGTTGAAGGACGCATCTGCGCAGAAAAAGCTGCGCATTGTCAAGCGCCTGGAGGTGGTGGAGGCATTCCGCCAGTCCGGCAACAATCCCGCCTGGATGGTGATGGATGCGCTGCCCGTGATTCCGCCGGAGCTGCGGCCCATGGTCCAGCTGGACGGCGGCCGGTTTGCCACCTCCGATCTGAATGACCTGTATCGCCGAGTGATTAACCGAAACAACCGTCTCAAGCGTCTCATTCAGTTGAATGCGCCGGATATCATCATCCGCAATGAAAAGCGCATGCTGCAGGAGGCTGTGGACGCTCTGATTGACAACGGACGCCGTGGCCGCGCCGTCACTGGAGCCAACAATCGGGCCCTCAAGTCCCTGTCCGATATGCTCAAGGGCAAGCAGGGCCGGTTCCGTCAAAACCTGTTGGGCAAGCGGGTGGATTATTCCGGGCGTTCGGTCATCGTGGTGGGCCCTGAGCTGAAGCTGTACCAATGCGGTCTGCCCAAGGAGATGGCCATTGAGCTATTCCGGCCCTTTGTCATGAAGAAGTTGGTCGCCGATGGTTTGGCCAACAATATCAAATCCGCCAAGAAGATGATTGACAAGGGTAAGACCGAGGTCTGGGACGCCCTGGACGAGATCATCAAGGACCGCCCTGTCATGCTGAACCGGGCGCCTACCCTGCACCGTCTGGGCATCCAGGCCTTTGAGCCGGTGCTGGTAGAGGGCCGGGCGATTAAGCTGCACCCCCTGTGCTGCACCGCATTTAACGCCGACTTTGACGGAGATCAGATGGCGGTTCACGTCCCCCTGTCCGCCGAAGCGCAGGCGGAAGCCCGGATGCTGATGCTCTCCGCCAACAACCTACTGCGGCCCCAGGACGGACAGCCCGTTACGGTACCCACGCAGGATATGATTCTGGGCGCCTACTACCTGACCTATGTGCGCCTGGGCAAGGCGGAAAAGGGCGCCGAGCGCGTCTATGTCAGCGGCGCCGGGGAAACCGGCCTGCCGGAGGGGCAGCTTGTAGATGCGGACGATTTCCTTGCTGCAAACAAGAGGGCCAAGGCTGCCGGCAAGCAGGATGCTTCCTTCCTGCCTCTGCACAGCTACTCCAGCGTGGAGGAGGCCATCGCGGCCTACGGAGACGGCGATGTAGGCCTGCATGCGCCCATCCGGGTCCGGTATGGCAAAGAGATAAACGGAGAGATAGAATATCGGATCATCAACGCCACGGTGGGTCGCCTGATCTTCAACGAGCCAATTCCCCAGGATTTGGGCTTTGTGGACCGCTCTGCGCCGGATCAGGAGTTCGAACTGGAAATCAGCTTCCTGGTGGGAAAGAAGCAGCTGGGCAAAATCATCGACAAATGCATCCGCAAGCACGGCTTCACCATCGCCACGGAGATGCTGGATCGGGTCAAATCCCTGGGCTACAAGTACTCCACCAAGGGTGCCGTTTCGGTCTCCATTGCCGACATGGTGGTTCCGGAAGCAAAATACACCCTCATTCGCGGTGCGGAGGAGCAGGTGGTTAAAATTGAGCAGTTTTATAAGCGGGGCTATATCACCAACGATGAGCGCTACCGCCTGGTAGTCCAGCAATGGGAGCAGACGACCAAGGAGGTCACGGAGGCTCTGCAGGGCAACCTGGACCGGTTCAATCCCATCTATATGATGGCCGATTCCGGCGCCCGGGGCTCTATGAATCAGATTCGGCAGCTGGCCGGCATGCGCGGCCTGATGGCCGATACCTCCGGCCGAACCATTGAGATTCCCATCAAGGCCAATTTCCGGGAGGGCCTATCGGTTCTGGAATACTTTATTTCTTCCAGAGGCGCCCGGAAGGGCCTGACCGATACCGCTCTGCGGACTGCGGACTCAGGCTATTTGACCCGCCGGCTGGTGGATGTATCCCAGGATGTGATCATCCGGGAGCATGACTGCCGCACCACCCGAGGCATCTGGGTGGGGCAAATCGTAGAGAAGGGTCACGTGATTGACACCTTCGGCAACCGGATTCGGGGCCGCTATCCGGTAAACGACGTGGTGGACCCTGTGACTGGAGAGCTCCTGCATCCCAAGGAAAAGCTGATGATGCCGGAGGAGGCCGCGGTGTTTGAGCAGCACGGCATTCATGAGGTCTATATTCGCACGGTTTTAGGCTGCCAGGCCCGCTCCGGCGTCTGCGCAGTCTGCTATGGGATGAACCTGGCCACCTCGGAAGAGGTCAATTTGGGGGAAGCGGTGGGTATCATAGCCGCACAGTCCATTGGAGAACCGGGTACCCAGCTTACAATGCGGACCTTCCACTCCGGCGGCATTGCCGGAGACGACATCACCCAGGGCCTGCCCCGGGTTGAGGAGCTGTTTGAGGCCCGCCGACCCAAGAAGATGGCTCAGATTTCCGAGATTGCCGGTACGGTCAGCATTGATGAGACACATCGAAGCGCCTTGCGCGCCATCACGGTCACGGCGGAAGACGGCGAGGCCAAGGTGTACCAGGTGCCGTATTCCGTGGGCCTGAAAATAGAGAACGGCAAGCGCGTGGAAAAGGGCCAGCCCATTACCGACGGCGCTTTGTATCCGCAGGACGTGTTGCGCATCTCCGGCGTGGAGGCGGTGCAGGACTATCTGGTGCAGAGCGTACAGGCGGTGTACCGGCAGCAAGGCGTGGACATCAACGATAAGCACATCGAAGTCATTATCCGCCAGATGATGCGAAAGGTGCGGGTGGAAGACCCCGGCGACACGGACCTGTTGATTGGCACAGTCATCGACACGTTTGAGTTTGAAGACGCCAACGCCGAGCTCCAGGCCCGCATCGACGCGGGAGAGACGGACCTAAAAAAGGCGACGTGCTCGATTGTCCTGCTGGGTATCACCAAGGCTTCCCTTGCCACCGATTCCTTCCTGTCCGCCGCGTCCTTCCAGGAGACGACCAAAGTCCTCACGGACGCTGCCATCAAAGGAAAAGTGGACCATCTTATCGGTCTGAAGGAAAACGTGATTATCGGCAAGCTGATTCCTGCCGGCTCCGGTCTGATCGCCTACCGGGATTATGAGGCGGAGGCGAGCCCGGATTCCACGGTAAGCCGGGAAGCGATTCGCAGCGATTACGCATAGCGCGGAGGCGGGCCGCCGCAGGAGGAACCGCGGCGGCCCGCGCAAGCGAAATGTATGTGTTTTTTCCCTGTATGGTATGTTTTTTCCAGGGTTGGGGAAACTAATCTGGCAAAACGTAGAAAATTAACGGGAAATTTTGTTGACTTTTTCGATTAATCGAGTATAATAAATTTTTGTATGGACATTCTGAATGAATCTGCCTCTGAGGTTCCGCTTTTATTGCAGCAACTGCGGGAGGGAAAACGGGTGGTCGGCGTCAAACAGCTGCGCAAGGCCCTTCAGGAGGGCAGGGCGCGCCGTGTTTTTTTAGCAAAAAACGCTGACCCACGGCTGACTGAACCGATGGAGCTGCTCTGCGGTCAGAGAGAGGTCCCCTGTACCTGGGTCGCCACCATGGCCGACCTGGGAAATGCCTGCGGGATTGACGTGGGCGCGGCGGCGGCTGCCGTCGTTTCAGATTGCGACTGATTCAAATCCTGCCGGGGCAGCCGTCCCGAGGATATAAATCCGCCCATCGGGCGAGACCGAAAGAAAGGAGAACCCAATGCCTACCTTTAACCAGCTTGTGAGAAAGGGCAGAGAGCAGGCGACCTATAAGTCCACTGCTCCGGCGCTGCAAAAGGGCCTAAATACCCTGCAGAACAAGACCACAGACCTGTCTTCTCCCCAGAAGAGAGGTGTCTGCACCGCGGTCAGAACCACCACCCCCAAAAAGCCCAATTCCGCTCTGCGGAAGATTGCCCGTGTGCGTCTGACCAATGGCTACGAAGTGTCCGCGTATATTCCCGGTGTGGGCCACAACCTGCAGGAACACTCGGTGGTGCTGATTCGGGGCGGTCGTGTCAAGGACCTGCCCGGCGTTCGTTACCACATCATTCGCGGTACCTTGGATACCCAGGGCGTGCAGAATCGGAAGCAGTCCCGGTCTAAGTACGGCGCCAAACGGCCCAAGGCAGCTAAGAAGTAAGAGCTGCAAATTTGATTGCAACCCTACGCCGATTGCAAGGCTAGGCCTTGCCATGACGTTTTTTATAGATTATCTGTAAAGAACCTCTTGGCAGGCACCAACGGAAGCAAGCAAACACTTTCGAAGTACCTATGAAATCATTTTAATATGAAGGAGGGAAGCGAAGTGCCCAGAAGAGGTAATGTCCCCAAAAGAGAGATCCTGCCGGATCCTATTTACAATTCTGTTCTGGTTACCAAGCTCGTCAACAGCATCATGCTGGACGGTAAAAAGGGCGTTGCTCAAAAAATCGTCTACGGTGCTTTTGAAATCGTGGAAACGAAAATTGGAAAAAATGGACTTGAAATTTTCCAGCAGGCCATGGAAAATGTTATGCCCGCAGTAGAAGTCAAGTCCCGCCGCGTGGGCGGCGCCACCTACCAGGTGCCCATCGAGGTGCGCCCAGCCCGGCGCCAGACCATGGGCCTGCGCTGGATCACCGGCTTTAGCCGTAAGCGCAGCGAAAAGACCATGAAGGAACGCCTGGCGGCGGAAATCATGGACGCATACAACAACACCGGCGCTTCCGTAAAGAAGCGGGAGGATACCCACAAAATGGCAGAGGCCAACAAGGCGTTCTCTCATTTCCGCTGGTAACAAAGGAGTTCCCCCATGCCAAGACAGTACTCGCTTGAAAATACGAGAAATATCGGTATCATGGCGCATATTGACGCCGGCAAGACCACCACGACAGAGCGCATTCTGTTTTATACGGGCCGTACCTATAAGATCGGTGAGACCCATGACGGCAGCGCCACAATGGACTGGATGGAGCAGGAGCAGGAGCGGGGCATCACCATCACCTCCGCTGCTACCACCTGTTTTTGGAAGGATTGCCGGATCAATATCATTGATACCCCGGGCCATGTCGACTTCACCGTGGAAGTGGAGCGTTCCCTGCGTGTGCTAGACGGTTCTGTGACTGTGCTGTGCGCCAAAGGCGGCGTGGAGCCCCAGACGGAAACTGTGTGGAGACAGGCAGACGAATACAATGTCCCCCGGATGGTCTATGTGAATAAAATGGACATTATGGGCGCCGACTTCTTTCATGTACTTGAGATGATGCGTGATCGGCTGAAGTGCAACGCCGTCCCCGTCCAGTTGCCCATTGGCAAGGAATCCGAGTTCCGGGGCGTGATCGACCTGCTGCGGATGAAGGCCTACGTTTTCTATGACGAATTGGGCAAGGATATGCGGGAGGAAGAGATTCCCGGCGAGTTGGCGGACCTGGCCCATACGTATCGGGAAAAACTCCTGGATGCCGTTTCAGAAGAAGACGACGAAATTATGGAGCTTTACCTGGCCGGCGAGGATGTCCCTGTTGACCTGATTAAGGCGGCCATCCGCAAAGCCACCATTGCGACAAGGATGGTTCCCGTCACCTGCGGCTCTTCTTATAAAAATAAGGGCGTGCAGGAGTTGTTGGACGCGATTGTGGATTATATGCCCTCCCCTCTGGACAAAAAGGGCGTATACGGCGTCAACCCCAAGACGGAGGAAGAGGAGTTCCGCCCGGCAGATGACGAGGCGCCGTTCTCCGCTTTGGCTTTTAAAATTGCCACGGACCCCTATGTGGGTAAGCTGTGCTTTTTCCGGGTTTATTCCGGCTGCTTGGGAAAGGGTACCACGGTGCTCAATTCTACCAAGGGCAGCCGGGAACGGCTGGGCCGGATTCTGCAAATGCACGCCAACCACCGGGAGGACATCGATATGGTGTATTCCGGAGATATCGCCGCAGCAGTGGGCGTTAAGAACACCACCACGGGCGACACGTTCTGCGTAGAGGCCCATCCCATTATCCTAGAGTCCATGGTTTTCCCCGAGCCTGTGATTCGGGTTGCCATTGAGCCCAAGACCAAGGCGGGGCAGGAGAAGATGAGCATTGCGCTGATGAAGCTGGCGGAGGAGGATCCCACGTTCCGGACCTATACGGATACGGAAACCGGCCAGACCATTATCGCCGGAATGGGCGAACTTCATCTGGAAATTATTGTGGATCGGCTGCTCCGGGAGTTTAAGGTGGAGGCCAATGTGGGCGCGCCTCAGGTCGCTTACAAAGAGACCATTCACAAGACGGTGGAGCAGGAGACCAAGTACGCCCGGCAGTCCGGCGGTAAGGGGCAGTATGGCCACGTAAAGATTCGTGTGGAGCCCAACGAGGCCGGAAAGGGCTATGAGTTTATCAACAGCGTGGTCGGCGGCGCGATTCCCAAGGAATTTATTCCCGCGGTGGACGCGGGCATTCAAGGGGCCACGGCGGCCGGCGTATCCGCCGGGTTCCCCGTGGTGGACGTAAAGGTCACGCTGTACGATGGCTCCTTCCACGAGGTGGACTCCTCTGAAATGGCGTTTAAAATCGCCGGCTCGATGGCCTTCAAGGAGGCGTGCCGAAAGGCCGATCCTGTAATTCTGGAGCCCATCATGAAGGTGGCGGTTATTGTTCCGGATGATTATCTGGGCGATGTCATGGGTGATATTTCGGCCCGCCGGGGCAGCATTCTGGGGATGGTTCCCCGGAACGGCGCCACCCAGATTGACGCCAACGTGCCTCTGGCTGAGATGTTTGGATATGCCACGGATTTACGGAGTAAAACCCAGGGACGAGGCCAGTATTCCATGGAGCCCAGCCATTATGAGGAGCTACCAAAATCCAAGCGCGAGGAGATTATCAGCAAGAATTCCCGCGGATAATTTATACTTGCCTTTCTGCAAAATCTGTAGTAGGATATGGGCAGTACGGCAGTTGACTCGTTATTTTTCCCGTTTTTAATTTCACAATATAACAGGAGGATTTTTCAATGGCGAAGCAGAAATTTGAAAGAACCAAGCCCCATGTCAACATTGGCACCATTGGCCATGTCGACCACGGCAAGACTACTTTGACCGCCGCCATCACCAAGTATCTGGCTTTCTCCGGAAAGGCCAAGTACGAGGCCTATGATTCCATTGATAAGGCGCCCGAAGAGAAGGCCCGTGGTATCACAATCAATACTGCGCACGTGGAGTACGAAACTGAGAAGCGGCATTACGCCCATGTGGACTGCCCGGGCCACGCCGACTATATCAAGAACATGATTACCGGCGCTGCGCAGATGGACGGCGCTATCCTGGTTATCGCCGCCTCCGACGGCCCCATGGCTCAGACCAAGGAGCACCTGCTGTTGGCCCGCCAGGTGGGTGTGCCCGCCATCGTTGTATTCCTGAACAAATGCGACCAGGTGGACGACGAGGAGCTGCTGGAGCTGGTGGAGATGGAGGTCCGCGAGACCCTGTCCTACTATGAGTTCCCCGGCGACGACATTCCCATCATCAAGGGCTCCGCTCTGGGCGCCCTGACCTGCGAGTCTACCGACCCCAACGCGCCGGAGTATGCCTGCATCAAGGAACTCATGGACGCAGTTGACGATTATATCCCCACACCGGACCGGAAGGCGGACCTGCCCTTCCTGATGCCCGTAGAGGACGTTTTCACGATCTCCGGCCGTGGTACTGTGGCTACCGGCCGTGTGGAGCGCGGCATGATCAAGAAGAACGAGCCCGTGGAAATCGTTGGCTTGGCGGAAGAGAGAAAGTCTACCGTCGTGACCGACATTGAAATGTTCCACAAGTTGCTGGACTTCGCTGAGGCGGGCGATAATATCGGCGCCTTGCTACGTGGCGTGGATAAGAAAAGCATCGAGCGCGGCCAGGTTCTGGCAAAGCCCGGCTCCATTCATCCGCACACCAAATTCAAGGGCCAGGTCTATGTCCTGACCAAGGAGGAAGGCGGCCGTCACACCCCCTTCTTCAACAACTACCGTCCCCAGTTCTATTTCCGGACCACCGATGTGACCGGCATCATCAACCTGCCCGATGGCGTGGAGATGTGCATGCCTGGTGATAACGTGGTCATGTCCGTGGAGCTGATCACTCCCATCGCCATTGAGAAGGGCCTCCGGTTCGCAATCCGCGAGGGCGGCCGTACTGTTGGCTCCGGCGTCGTGACGGAAATCGCGGAAGGCTAATATTTATTGCACTTATAAAAGAGGCCCTATCCATATTTGGATAGGGCCCCTTCCGTTCATGGAACTATTTATTCTGTCCTTTTGTGCCGTAGACAGGACCTGGCAGGCGCGGCAGATTGCTTTCCCAGATCGTTTTTTACCGAAAAGGAGGACCGCGCTATGATGCAGATTCCCGGCAGTGAAAATTGGACCGGCATCACTAAGATCGAGAAAGGCTGGTCCCAGGATATAAAGTACCGGGTGCTGGATGCAAACGGCTGCCCCTTGCTGCTGCGCCTTTCAGATGCGGAACGGTACATAGAAAAAAGACAGGAGTTTTGGGTGATATCACAAGTTGCGCATCTGGGCTTTCCCATGTCGCATCCTTTGTCTATGGGATTATGTGATGGGAAGCGCCGCGTGTATCACCTGCTGCGTTGGGTACCGGGACAGGATTTAGAAACGGCGCTGCCTTTGCTGCCGCGGCCGGTACAATATGCGCTGGGGCGGGAGGCAGGGGTGATTCTGCGCAAGATTCACAGCCTGCCGATACCTGCGGATATGACGCCTGGGAAAACCAAGCTCTCCAAAAAGCAGAAACAACTGCAGCAATACCTGGAATCGGAGCTGCGCGTTCCGGGGGACAGAAAGGCTGTGGCGTTTATACAGGAAAACTGGGACGCCATCTGGACGGTGCCGCCAGCCTTCCTCCATGGGGATTTCCATCCGGGCAACCTGATTTTGACACCAGAGGGCCGGGTGGCGGTGATTGATTTCAACCGCTGGGAAATCGGGGACCCCTACGAGGAGTTCTATAAGCTGGAGAGCTTTGGCGTAGAGGCCAGTGTGCCCTACTGCGTGGGTCAGATTGACGGTTATTTTCAGGACCGACCCCCGGAGGCGTTTTGGAGGAGCTTGGCCGTCTATGCGGCGCACGCCAGCCTGTTTTCTATTGTGTGGGCCGCCCAATTCGGACCCCGGGACGTGGCACAGATGCAGACGCGCTACCACCGGGCCATGTCGGATTATGATGATTTTCAGCGCTCCATACCCCAATGGTATACGGAGTTTAACCGGACGGAGCGATAGCGGCTGTGATTCCGGTGTATCTATTATTAGGATATAGGACCAATTGCGACGCCCGGCAATCAATTTGCCGGGCGTCGTTTTATGCTTGCCGCTCAAGAATACCAGTCAGGCTCAATATTGCTTCCAGGACGCCGCCACCCACGGCCAAGGCCTTGTCCGACACGGTGAAGCAAAAGCCCGGGTTTCCACGGGGATCCACGTCTCCGGCCTTCATTCCCGGATGGACCGGCGTTCCATCCGTCAGTATCCCACGAAGGACGCCGCCGATGGTGCAGGTCATGGGGACCCCTGCCACCGTGCCGGCCACATCGCCGGCCTGAACGGAGGTGCCGATGTCCAAAAGCTGCCGGAATATACCGTCCGCCGGGGCCCGGAGCACCCGCTCGCCGGCAAAGCCGCCGATGAGGCCGGGGATATTGGTATTGGGGTGGGCGGCGCCGCGAAGCAGTACCCGGCCCAAGTCGTGGCCCCGCATGGTTTCCACCACGGCGTGGCAGTCGCCCCCGGCGGTGAAACCGGGCCCGACGCCGATCACACAGGGCGCGTCGCTTCTTTTGGTGCCCAGGTTTCGTTTTGCCAAAATGGCGTCCACCACCACGTCCGGCCTGAGGAGCTGGATCGAGGCTCCTTCCGGGTCCGCCAGGACAGGGATTCCCCCTTTGCTTAAAATGCCAGGTACTGCGTCAGGGGCCGCGATACCCACGGCTGTAACTTCCTCTACCGTGTATTCCCCCAGGACGAGAGCGGAGGAAAAGCTCACCGTGCGGCGAATGGCTGTAGGGCGGGGTAGGTCAGTCATAACGACTTTAAAATGACTGCGATACAGGCGCAGGGCGATACCGGAGGCCAAGTCCCCGGCACCGCGAATCAGCACAAACATGTGGACCATCCTTTCTGTAAGGATCCCAGGACGGCGGGACAGCCGAGCAGCGCCGCAAGCGACGCCCCCAATGGGGCCCGCTCCGGCTGTTCCGCCTGATTTAAAAAGACCCGCGTGTGGAGCGCCTCCGTGCGAAGCACCTGGGCTACCCGCTCCGGTGTGGCCGGGTCTTGGATGTGCGCGCCGGATAGGGCAGCGAAGCGCGCCGCCCGATGCGCGGCCTGGGCGATGGGCAAGCCCAAGCCCAGAAGGCCCACCACGGCAATCACCTGATTCTGTTGCTGCGGTATGACAGGTTCGTGGGACAAATGCGCCTTCAAGGGGCGGCCCGCCGCGCCGTCCGCCTCCACAAGTATAAAGTCCGCCAGGGAAGCAAGCGCATCCATCGGAAGCACCGGCGGGCCCAGCTTCCCGTCTGGGCGAGGCATACCCAGGCACAAAAGGCCCTCGCTGACCAGAGCTGACTGGATTGCGTCCGGCCGGCTGTAATCGGTCCAGGGAATCTCCTGGGGCGGCCAGATGCGGGTCGTGGTGCACAGGAGGACCCGCCCCTCCCGGCGCAGTTCTTTTCCCAGCGCATACAGAAGGGCGGTTTTTCCGCCGCTGCCAATCACCGCGGTGATGCCAGGACGGATTTTCAGGGAGTGCCGCAATTGCATGTCGCCCCTCCTTTCCATACTTTGCAACAAGAATAGCACAGATTGGAATTCCCGTCAATGCGAACGCACGACGTTGACGCGGAACTAGCGGCGTGTTATACTGATTTACATGGAACAAAAATGGAAACAAGATTTGCATCCGGTTTTGACGATTCGCCTATTCGCGGAAGAAAAGTGCTTTGGTCCCGGCTTGGCGCAACTCCTGCGCTTGGTGGAGAAACACGGCTCTCTTCGTGCTGCGGCATCCGCCATGGGGATGGCTTATTCCAAGGCCTGGACCATTGTCAGACGAGGGGAAGAGAACCTGGGATTTTCCCTCCTGTTATCTACAGTTGGCGGCAGGCATGGAGGAGGCGCCGCCTTGACAGAGCAGGCAAAAGGGATATTGGCCGCCTACGAATCGTACCGGGCTGCTCTTACAACATATGGTCTAGCGCTGTTTCGGGAGATGTTTGGTTCTTATTTACAGGCGCCGGAACAAAAAAAGGACCTGTGAAAGCAGGAGGGAGGATTGTGCGATGGCCACCTTTTTTGTCAATGGAGGGCAGGTAACGGCCCCCGACGGCAAGCTGCTGCTGCGGTATCTGCGGGACGAGCTGCGTCTGACCTCCGTGAAGGACGGCTGCAGTGAGGGAGCCTGCGGATCCTGTACGGTCCTCATCGACGGGGAGCCCTGCCGGGCCTGCGTTCCCACCACGGACCGCTTGGAGGGCCGGCAGGTGATAACGGTGGAGGGCCTGTCCGACCTGGAGAAGGCGGTTTATACCTATGCGTTTGGAGCGGCCGGCGCGGTGCAGTGCGGCTTTTGCATTCCCGGCATGGTCTTGTGTGCGAAGAGCCTTCTTTTCAAGACACCGGACCCGACGGAGGAGGAAATACGGTTCGCACTGCGAAATAATTATTGCAGATGTACGGGTTACGTCAAAATCATTGCCGCTGTACGTCTGGCGGCGCGGCTCCTACGGACTGGAACTGTGCCTGCGCCGACGGAAAAGGAGTGGAAACTGGGCCAGAGCGTCCCCCGGCTGGATGTGGAGGAGAAAGTCCTGGGCTATGGACGGTATCCCGACGATGTGTACTTAGAAAACATGTGCTACGGCTCGGCGGTCCGCAGCAAATATCCCCGGGCCCGGGTGCTGGCGATTCGCACGGAGCGTGCCAGAGCCTTGCCCGGCGTTCTGTGCGTTCTGACAGCGGCAGACGTGCCAGGAGAAAATGTCATTGGTCATTTGGTTCACGACTGGGACGTGATGATCCCGGTGGGTCATGTGACCCGCTATCTAGGAGACGCCGTAGCACTGGTGGCGGCGGAAACGCCGGAGATTCTGGAGCGGGCGAAAAAGCTGGTGGAGGTAGACTACGAGGTCCTGCCTGCGGTGCACAATCCCGCGGAGGCCATGGCGCCAGGCGCGCCCTTGGTGCATGAGGGCGGCAATCTTTTGGCGCACCGGCATGTATCCCGGGGAGACGCGGAGAGCGCCATCGCCCGGTCCAAATTTGTGCTGCATCGGGAATTTCAAACGCCGTGGACCGAGCACGCGTTTTTGGAGCCGGAGTGCGCGGTGGCCTACCCAGAGGCAGGAGGGGTTTGCATTCTCTCTACGGACCAGAGCGCCCATACCACCCAGCGGGAGTGCGCCATGCTGTTGGGCCTGCCGTTGGAGCAGGTGCGGGTGCAGAATCTGCTGGTGGGCGGCGGCTTTGGCGGCAAGGAGGATATGACGGTGCAGCCCCAGGCAGCGCTGCTGGCTTACAAGCTGAACCGGCCAGTGAAGGTCCGTCTGTCCCGTGCCGAGTCCATTCTCATTCATCCCAAGCGGCATCCCATGGAGATGGACTTTACCATGGGGTGCGATGAAAACGGCATGATTCAAGGAGTAAAAGCGCGGGTGATCTCGGATACGGGCGCATATGCCTCCCTGGGAGGGCCGGTCCTGGAGCGGGCCTGCACCCACGCGGCCGGGCCTTACGCCTATGAGAATTTTGAAATCGAAGGCTTTGCCTATTATACCAACAATCCACCGGCCGGGGCCTTTCGGGGCTTCGGCGTGACCCAAACCTGCTTTTGCACGGAGACACTGCTTGATGAGATGGCGGATCTGGTGGGGATTTCCCCTTGGGAGATCCGCTTCCGCAACGCCATCCGGCCGGGAGGCGTGCTGCCCAACGGCCAGATCGTGGATGAATCCACAGGTTTGGTGGAGACGCTGCTGGCGGTGAAGGAGCAGTACGACGGGGCAAAGATCAAGGGGATTGCCTGCGCCATGAAAAACGCCGGAGTCGGCGTTGGACTTCCGGACTGGGGCCGCTGCAAGCTCCTGGTAGAGCCAGATGCCAAGGTCCATATTTACGCCGGTGCCTCCTGCATCGGCCAGGGGCTGGGGACAGTGCTGGTGCAGATGGTCTGCTCGAATACCCCCTTGAGCCGGGGGAACGTGGTGTACGAGCGCTCCAATACCTGGCTCGCTCCGGATTCCGGCGATACCTCGGGATCTCGGCAGACCATGATCACGGGGGAGGCCTGCCGCCGGGCCTGCGAAAAGTTGACCCAGGCGCTGGCCCACAACGGCCTGGAGGACTTGGTGGGGCAGACGTTTTCCGGAGACTATCTGGCGAAAACCGACAAGCTTGGCGCCGATGTGCCAAATCCCGTGTCCCACGTGGCTTATGGATACGCCACGCAGGTATGTATTCTGGAGGAAAAGACCGGACGAATTCAAAAAATAGTAGCCGCACACGACGTGGGCAAGGCGGTTAATCCCATCTCCTGCCAGGGGCAGATCGAGGGCGGCGTGGTCATGTCCATGGGCTTTGCCCTGACGGAGCGGTTCCCCATTGACGGCGACTGTCGCCCCACGGCTCGATTCGGCACGCTGGGGCTCTTACGGGCCCATCAGATCCCGGAGATTGAGGCGATCGTGGTGGAAAAGCCGGGGCTGAACGTGGCCTGCGGCGCCATTGGGATTGGGGAAATCACGGCGATTCCCACCGCACCGGCCATTGCCGACGCATATTACCGCTTGGATGGCAAACGCCGGTATTCGTTGCCGCTGTCGGAAACGCCGTACGGCCCGGAGGAGGCATGATCCATGGAAAAAAGAATTGCCTATGTGGCCTGCGCCGGCGGCTGCCGGGCAGAAAAGGGGCCAAACGGCGTTCCTCTGTGTAGCTCCGGCTGCCGGGCCTGCGTGCTCTGTGAGAGCGCCTGCCCGCACGGCGCAATTTCTATCGGCGGGCGTGGCGTGGCGGAGGTGGAGGCACAGAAATGCGCGGGCTGCGGTGCCTGTACCAGGATCTGTCCCCAGGAAATCATTCACCTTCGGCCCGCCGGCTATCCCTTCCTGGCCCGGTGTGCCGGGAACGGCAAGGAGTGCGGGAAGCTATGCCGGACGGGCTGTGTGGCTTGCGGCTTGTGCGAACGCCTGTGTCCAGCCGGGGCGATCGCCCTGCGGGGCGGTCATCCGGTGATGGATTATACCAAATGCCTGTCCTGCGGCCTTTGCGCCGTAAAATGCCCCCGGTATGTGTTTGTGGATGTGCGGGGCATCCTGACGCCGGTATAGAGCGTTGTTTGCGCCCAAAAAATGACTTCAGACTGAGGATTTCAGACAAAAACGATCAAATACCTGGCTCAATAATTTAAATATTAACTGGAATGGAGCTCATATCTGCTTCCTGAACGGAAACTGTACTTTGTTGATAATTCATATACAACATCGCATATGCCTGCATCAATGTGATATGCCTCGCTAATTGAAAAACCTGTTGAGGTATTTGCAAATATAAATATTGTGTACGCTTTTTCATCAATTGAAATATCTATATGATGTCCGTTTCTAACAGGATGTGCATACTGGTTCAGATCAGAGCCCAATCCCTTATTCATTTTGTCAATAAAATCTTCTTTGGATATTCCTACGATACAATAATAAGGAATTAATATGCCAGCAAATGCCTTTTTGCGGTACATGAGAATCTTTCTCATGCCATACTCTCCGATTATTGTATTTTTGCTTTTATAGTAAAGCCGCAAGCGCCTGAGGCGTATCCACGTCCCAAAGCATGTCTGCGGGTAGCTCTACCAGGCAAATCCGGCCTGGATGGCGGTGCAGGACAGCGCTTCCGCCCTGTTCCCCCTGTAGTGCCAGCAGCTCTGGAAACAGGGACTTGGGAAACACGCTGGGGCTGCCGCGGCGACCTGCGTGGGCAGCGCAGACGATATTGTCCGGCTGGCGAAGCCAAGTCCTTGCCACCAGTTCAGTGCCTTCCCGGCACAGGCGAGGCTGATCCGCTACCAGAAAGAGAATGCCGTCGCAGTGGGACAGGGCCTGGGTGGCCAGGGCTACGGAATGGCTCAGACCCAACTCCGGTTGAGAATTGTGCACAGGCTGAAAGCCGAATCTCTCCGCCAGCTCCTCAATTCCACTTTGCCCGGTGACGACCGCCACCTTGTTTGCGGGCGGAACCGGCACGGCATGCAATGCCCACCATATCAACGGCTTGCCCCGATACAGAGCCATCAGTTTATTGCCGCCGAAGCGAACGCCCATGCCGGCGGCTAGTACGGCGCAGCCCAAGGTAAGTGCTTGTTGCATCGCGATGCCTCCTTTTGCTATCTAGTATACCGCCGGCGTGGGAGAATGTCCAGGGCGGAGGGTTTTGGGGCTGGAATTTTTCGGTGTTTTATGCTATCATAGATAAAATTTATCAGTAATTATATGGTTAGCTTCAACCAGTTGACGACGCCAGAAGGGAGGGAACCGAATGGAGGTTGGAAAACGGCTCCAGCGAGTGGATGCCTTTGACAAGGCCACCGGCAGGGCCAGATATTGTGACGATCTATGCGACCAAAGCGCCCTGATCGCCAAGGTGTTGCACGCCACCGTCGCCAACGGGGTGGTGAAATCCATAGACACCAGCCAGGCAGAAGCGATGCCGGGCGTGGTGAAAATCGTCACCTGCTTTGACGTACCGCCCTATAAGTTTCCCACAGCGGGCCACCCCTGGTCCACGGACCCCCACCATCAGGATGTGGCTGACCGCTTGCTGCTCACCAGTCGGGTCCGGTTTTATGGGGACGACGTGGCGGCGGTCGTGGCGAAGGATGAAATCACTGCGGTCAGGGCCCTGCGGGCGATCCGTGTGGAATATGAGGAGTACCCTTTTGTCCTGGATGTCCAGGAGGCCATGCGGCCGGACGCGCCGCAGCTCCACGCGGAATATCCGGGTAATGTTCTGGCGCACACGGATATCCGAAAGGGGGATTTTGCCAGGGCGATTCAGGAGCCGGGGCTGGTCCGGGTGGAGGGCTGGTACGACACGCCCACGGTACAGCACTGCCACATAGAGAACCATCTTTGCTTTGCCTCCATGGAGGCAGGACGCATAGTGATTTATTCCTCCACCCAAATTCCCCATATCGTCCGTCGGATCGTGGGGCAGGCCCTGGGGATTCCCTGGGGGAAGGTGCGTCTGGTGAAGCCCTATATTGGCGGCGGCTTCGGCAATAAGCAGGACGCTCTATATGAGCCCCTGTGCGCGTACTTAACCACGCAAGTGGGTGGCCGTCTGGTGAAGCTGGAGTGCAGCCGGGAGGAGACCTTTGTGTCCAACCGGGTGCGACACGCCATCCGAAGCCATATCGTATCCTGGCTCCGGCCTGACGGCAGCTTTGCCGCCCGGAAGCTGGAGTGCTTCTCCAATCAAGGGGCTTACGCCTCCCACGGTCACGGCATCGTGGCCAAGGGCATGGGGGCCTTTCCCCAGCTATATCCCTGCGAGAACGTGGAGTGCGACGCTTATACAGTGTTTACCAACCGGCCCGTGGCCGGGGCCATGCGGGGCTACGGGATCCCTCAGGCCATGTTCGCCGGGGAGAGCCACATTGACGATTGCGCCAAGGCGGTGGGGATGGACCCACTGGAGTTTCGCCGGAAAAACAGCATGCCTGTAGGGTTTGTGGACGACTTCTCCAAAAATGAGCAATACTTTGACTCCTTCAACCAGTGCTTGGACAAAGGCGCCGCGTATATTCAATATGCGGCCAAGCGCCGGGCTTACGAAAGGCAGACGGGGCCGGTGCGCCGAGGAATCGGATGCGCTATCTTCTGGTACAACACCGCCGTCTGGCCCATCAGCCTGGAGACCGCCTCCTGCCGTATGGTCTTGAACCAGGACGGCTCTATTCAGGTTCAGACCGGCGAAACAGAGATCGGTCAGGGCTGTGATACCGCCTTTGCGCAGATGGCGGCCGACGCGGTGGGGAT
The DNA here is from genome assembly GCA_958402445.1 of uncultured Eubacteriales bacterium. GTDB lineage: Bacteria > Bacillota > Clostridia > Oscillospirales > Oscillospiraceae > Faecousia. Next base: position 28,002 of record CATXTO010000009.1, on the reverse strand, counting down.
TCCTGTGGAACAGGTTCACGTGGTCTCCGCCCAGGATACGGACGTGACGCCCTTCGGCACCGGCGCTTATGCCTCCCGGCAGACCTATGTGGGGGGCTTCGCCATTGCGCAAACCGGGCAACTTCTCAAGGAGCGGATTTTGCAGTATGCGCAGGAGCTGACCCGGCAGCCCAGGGAGAACCTGAGCCTGTCGGAGGGGAACATCATCCGAAATACCGACGGTAGAATCCTTCTGACCTTGGGCGACCTGGCCATGGAAGCCCTGTACAGCCTATCCCATTCAGAGCATCTCACCGCGGAGTCTACCTATCAGATCAAGAGCAACGCCTTTTCCTTCGGCTGCTGCTTTGCGGAGGTGGAGGTGGACATTCCGCTGTGCAAGGTCCGGCTTCTGGATATGATCAATGTCCATGACTGTGGGAGGCTGATTAATCCCGCCCTGGCGGAGGCGCAGGTGCATGGCGGTATGTCCATGGCCATTGGCTATGGACTCTCAGAGCAGCTTCTGTTTGACCCCAAAACGGGCAGGCCCTTGAATCACAACTTGCTGGATTACAAGCTCTCCACCTTCCTGGACCATCCGCATTTGGAGGCGGAGTTTGTGGAAAACGCAGAGCCGACCAGTCCTTATGGCACCAAGGCCCTGGGAGAGCCGCCGGCCTGTCCCGGCGCGCCCGCCATTCGCAATGCCATTTTTAACGCCACCGGCGTCGCCATTGATACCATCCCCATCACGCCCCACGTTCTCTTTGCCCGATTCAAAGAGGAAGGGTTGCTGTAAAGGAGGCCGCCTATGTACGATATTCAGGCGCTATATGAGGCGAAAACCGTGGAGGAGGCTGTGGGACTGCGCATGGCCCGTCCCCAGGCGCAGATTCTTGCGGGAGGTTCCGACGTGCTGGTTCAGATCCGGGAGGGAAAGCGGGCCGGCGCGGAGCTGATTTCCATTTTCGGCATCGACGCCCTTCGGGGCGTGACGATGGAGCCGGATGGGACGCTCCGCATCGGCAGCCTTACCAGTTTTTCCCACATCACCAAGGACCATTTGATTCAAAAATACATCGGGGTTCTGGGGGAAGCGGTGGATCAAGTGGGCGGCCCGCAGATTCGGAACATCGGCACCATCGGCGGCAACACCTGCAACGGCGTCACCTCCGCCGACTCCGCCTCCACCCTGATGGCCTGGGATGCCGTGGTAGAGCTGACAGGCCCCCAGGGGGTCCGGCTCCAGCCCATCGCGTCGTTTTACCTCCGGGCCGGAGTAGTTGACTTGCGGCCCGGCGAAATTCAAACGGCCCTGCTGATTTCCAAGGAGAGCTATACTAACTGCTATGGCTATTACATCAAATATGCCATGCGCAACGCCATGGATATCGCCACCACCGGCTGCTCGGCCAACGTGGTGCTCTCGCCGGACAAGCGTGAAATAATCCGCGCCCGGATCGCCTATGGCGTAGCGGGTCCAGTTCCCCTGCGGGCGCCTGCTGCGGAGGCTGCGGCGGCAGGAAAGCCCGTCCGGCAGGAGACGGTTGAGGCGTTCGCCCAGTCGGTGCTGGAGGATCTTCATCCCCGGGATTCCTGGCGGGCATCCAAGGCGTTTCGGCAGCACATCGCGGTGGAGCTGGCGCGGCGCTGCCTGACTGGGGCAATACGGCGAGCGGGAGGGGAATTGTGATGGCCCAATACAAGCGGATTGCCTGTAACATCAACGGCAAGGACGTGGAGACCGTGGTAGACGTTCGGGCTAGTCTGACAGACCTGCTGCGCAACGACTTTCGACTGACCTCCGTGAAAAAGGGTTGCGAGGTGGGCGAGTGCGGCGCCTGTAACGTCCTAATCGACGGGGAGTGCTTTAATTCCTGTATTTATTTGGCGGTGTGGGCCGACGGCAAGCACATCCGCACCTTGGAGAGCCTCTTGGGACCTAACGGAGAGCTGTCGGATATTCAACAGGCGTTCATCGACGAGGCCGCCATCCAATGCGGCTTTTGCACCCCGGGCTTTATCATGACTGCGGTGGAAATTTTAGAGTCTGGGAAGCTGTATTCCGATGAGGAGCTGCGAAAGCTCCTATCCGGGCACTTGTGCCGTTGCACCGGGTATGAGAACATTCTCCGGGCGGTGAAAAAGACCATGTATCGCCGCCTGGGTTTGGAGCTGCCCACCTGAGCAGCGAACTTAGAGAGAAAAGGAAGGATCTGTATGAACAAAAAAGTCAAATGGATTGCGGAAACCGCGGTACTGCTGGCCCTGTTGGTGGTGCTGCAGGCGGTGACCAAGGCGGGCGGTCAGTACCTCACCGGAAGCTGTGTCAATCTGATACTGGGCATCGCTGCATTGGTGGCCGGGCTCTGGAGCGGTGTAACCGTAGCGGTACTCTCGCCATTTTTTGCATTCCTTCTGGGCATCGGCCCCCAGAACCTGGCGATTATTCCCGCCATCTCCCTGGGGAACCTGGTGCTAGTTGTGGTGCTGCACCTATTGGCGCGGCGTGCGCAGGGCCCAATTTGGAAGCGGGGACTCGCCGTGGTGGCGGCGGCCGGGGTCAAGGCCCTGGTGCTGTACCTGGTGGTGGTGCAGCTGCTGTGCACCCTGCTGAGCCTGCCGGAACAGCAGGTGGGATTGTTTACGGCTATGTTCTCCTGGCCTCAGGCTGTGACGGCGCTGATTGGCGGGACCCTGGCCATGCTGTTGGCACCGGTAATTCGAAAGGGCTTAAAGCACGACTGAGTAAATGGCAAGGGGTTTCAAAAGTCAAATTGTGCAGAAAAGGGAACCGAAAGGGAGACACTTCGTAAGGAAGTTGTCTCCCTTGGCTTTTGTAAGTAACCAGAATGGTTAAATTGCAGGAATTTCGAATCATACGGAGGAAGACCAAATGGCAAAAACGTTATTTGAACAGTTAGGTTGTACATACAAGCGGCAAAATAATTATCTTGTTCCACATCTTACCTTACCCACCGAAGAAGAAAATCCGATTGGTATTTACGGGCAGAGGCACTTGCTTTATTTAAAGGAACACCGTAGAATTACATACATCAATCTTCTTTCAAACGGTAAACTGGGTGCTTATCTTTCTGAAATTGATAAACAGGCACAGGAACGTTTTGAGATACTCATAAAACAGATGAAACAGAAACAAGGTATCACCGAGCAACTAAAATTAGATAACTGGTTGGAGTGGATACGGCAAATGAATAGCATTCGCAATCAGGTAGATAAATTGATTTTAGACGAAATTATTTATAGCTAGACACACGAAAAGGCAGCATGGTTGAAAAACTAATGTTGCCTTTCATATTCGCTGTTTCAATAATGCAATGTCTTACCAAGCGCTGAATTTGGATAACCAAATTCGCTTGTTAAGGAAAACCCTAATACCCCATGAAAATAATTGTATAGAAATGTGGGCTCTTATTAAACGATTTTAAACATTTTGTTTGTGGCAGCGTGAGTTCGTGCTTAGGTGAAAACTCAACATTGACTTTGAGGTTTACTTCCACATGTAGATTATTAAAATATTAGAAATTCAGAGAAATTATCTCTCCACCCTTGATTTTTTGAACACCGTTCAGTATAATATATTTGAACAGTGTTCAAGGAGGTTGCTATGAAAGATACTTCAAATGTTAAAGACCGCATTATTTCGGTTACAACAGAGCTTATTGAGCAGTATGACGGTGATGTAAAAAATATAACTTCTCGTGTGATTGCAGAAAAAGCAGAAGTTGGTTTAGGATTAATAAACTATCACTTTGGAAACAAGGAGAATTTAATTACCACTTGTGTTCAACGCATTATTAACAATGTGGTCATACAGGGTGTGACAGTGAACAAGAAATATGAAACAGATAAAGAAAATTTAATAGCAAAAGCTACCTATGTATTTAATTTTCTTTTTGAGAATACGGCTGTATCCCGCATCTCTATTTTAGGTGACTTGCAAAGCTATTCAGCAAGTAGTAATTCGGCCTATACACAAAAAGGATTTATAAAATCCCTTACAAAAGATGTTAAAGAACAAGATAAAGCGTTACTGTCATTTATGCTTACAGCCACAATGCAGGTTGCCTTTTTGGGAAGCGATGCGGTAAAAGAAATCTTGGGTTATGACCTTAAAAACGCAAAAGAACGAGCGGCTTTTATCGAAAAAACAGTATTAATTTTATTTGAAGATGTCCAAAAGGAGCAGGTATGATGAAAAGAAAAATAGGAATATTCAGTTCTGCCATTAACCTGTTTTCAGTGGTTGGTTTCGCAGTATCGATGCTTTTAGGCAGCAATTTCACAAGTTATTTTTTCTCCATCTTCATTGCGTTTAGCTTTGTTCCGATGATGGCGGCATATTATTTCTATGCGAAAGAAAACGCAAAGCTCGCAGGGGTTATAGCATTAGCTTTTTCGATTATGTACGCCACAATCATTTCTTTGGTCTACTATGCACAGCTAACAACGGTTACCGGTGGTGCTCTGTCGCGCCACGCATCTTCGCTTATTGATTTTCAGCAGTTTGGTTTGTTTTTCAACTACGATATGTTAGGGTATGCGTTAATGGCATTATCTACTTTCTTTGCGGGATTAACTGTTTGCATAAAATCCAAAGCTGACAAGTGGCTAAAGGCCTTATTGTTAATACATGGTGTGTTTTTTATTACCTGCTTTATGCTTCCTATGCTCGGTTTGTTCACACCCGATATGACAGGAGCAGAGTGGATAGGTACAGCCGTTTTGGAGTTTTGGTGCATATATTTTATTCCCGTCAGCATATTGTCTTTTTTGCACTTTTCAAAAGCCGAGAGGTAAGGTGGCGTTATGAATAAAACAGAATGGATACGTTGTCCTGTTTGCGGTGGTAAAACTCATGACAAAATACGGGAAGATACAGAGCTTATAAATTTTCCTCTCTACGGCCCAAAGTGCAAACAGGAAAGCCTAATCAATGTGCAACAATTAAATATAACCGTTATCAAAGAGCCAGACGCTGAGACGCCGAGCCGATAATTTGTGAGTGAAATCACGGTTATCGGCTTTTTTATTTCAAAGTAATAAAGCCGCCACCTTTTGAAAAGTAAGGATACGGTGGGTGTTATTAACTGCGCCCAGTTTAGCACATACGGTGGCAAGTAGGAGGAGGCCGCCGTGTTATGTAGCACTCAAAGCGTAATCATCAGTCTACCAAAAAAGTTGGATAACTCCCTTACGGGAATCTCTTGCCCCGCAACATGAACTGTCAACTCTCATAATAAGATATCAGTATACTTATGCCCGATTGGATTTTATCCAGTCGGGATTTTTTATGCCCATTTTTAAGTGTGCGGCAAACAAGTCGCTGCCCCGTTGCCGTTTACCGCCACTCCAATTTGAATTTCGCATTTTTCAAATTCAGATTGGAGGAAAACGAAAATGGCATATAACCATGGCAGAGAAGAACGAAAATGGCGGCTTTGGAAAGGAACTGAGGACAAAATATTGAGAAAATACGGCATGGATGAAGAAATTATTGAGGAAATCCGCACTTATGGCCGAGCAGAGTTTAATTCAAACAGGCGGTTTTACCGCCGCTTGAATGATGTGGGCGAATACCCTGATAGGGTGGCAGCTGCAGAGTCACAGACCGAGATACACTCCGTTGACAATTTGTTTGATGAAATCAAAAACGCAAGGCTTTATCAAGCTTTGCTTATAGTGGACAAGCTCACCTTGCATATTGTCCTGCTTAAAACGCAAGGCTATTCCACAAAAGAGATTGCCACAATTGTAGGCTTAGCAACAGGAGCAATTTATAGACGATTGGACAGACTCAAAGAAAAAATTAAAAAAGTTCTTTAACCAGAGGGGAAAATTGGACATTCCCATCGGCTACTGAGTGAGAGGCAAAAGCCTCTCACTCAGTATATAGCAGGAGGATTTAAAGCATGGATAAAGAAGCGATCAATGAGATTGAAGAGGACATTTCCATTCGAAAAGTTATTGAAAATATTACCGATATGCTTGTAGCTATGAAAAAAGAAGAACGGCTTGATTGGTTTCGCAGAGCGGCACACCCCCACTCCATCAACTTCACAAAAGAGATTGACGGTACGATATACCATGCCAACATTCATGTTAACAATACGGCTTCCGAGAGCTTGCAGGAAAAGGCAGAACGGATACTTTTAGTTCCTCAAATATCACCACTCTAAAGCATTGAAGAAATGCGGCGAATGTGATATAATAAATACACCTGCAATTCATATCATATCTGGCTGCGGAAAGGAGCTTTATGAGCGTTCAGTCAGATAAAACCACTGCTCTTTATTGCCGACTGTCACGAGATGATGAACAGAACGGACTATCGGGCAGTATCAAAAATCAGCAAGCTATCCTTGAAAAGTTTGCAAAGGAAAACGGATTTAGGAATACCAAAGTGTTTATTGACGATGGTTATTCGGGGGTAACGTTTACAAGACCTGCCTTTATGGAACTTATAGATTTGGCAGAACAGGGAAAAATCAGTGCCCTTATCGTAAGAGACCATTCCCGGCTTGGCAGAAACTGTCTTGTTGTCGGTCAGCTATTAGAAGAAGATTTTGACCGTTTAGGAGTACGGTATATTGCCATTATGGATAACATTGACACGGATAAAGGGTTAAGCGACCTTGTCCCCATGCAGGATTTGTTCAACGAATGGCATGCTAAAATACCAGTCAAAAGGTACGGAATGTATTCAAAAACAAAGGGATGTCAGGTGTACCTCTCACGACCAATCCGCCCTTTGGATACATGAAAAGTACAGATAATCCAAAGGAATGGGTCATTGATGAGCCTGCGGCAAAAATTGTGCGTCAGATTTTTAATATGTGTATATCAGGGCTTGGTCCGACGCAGATAGCCAAACGCCTAAAAGCGGATAACGTCACGATCCCAACGGAATACTGGAACAGCATTGGGGGAAGCTGTAGTAATCCACCTGCCAAACCATTTAACTGGTGCTCCGATACCGTAGCAGGAATTTTGTCAAAGCAGGAGTACATTGGAGACACCGTCAATTTTCGCAGTTCAACCAAATCATTTAAGAATAAGAAAATGGTGGAGCGTCCGCAGGAGGAATGGCAGATATTTAAAGACACGCACCCTGCCATCATTGACGCAGAAAATTTTGACCTTGTTTAGGAATTGCGCACACACCGCCGTAGACCGACCAAAAGTGGAATTTTCAGTATGTTTTCAGGACTCCTCTATTGTGCCGACTGTAAAGAAAAACTGTATTACAGTGTCACAAACAACTACAAACGGGAACAGGCATATTTCTTTTGCCCATCTTATCGTAAAAACTCCGATGTTTGCTCTGCTCACTATATCCGTGAAAAGGTTGTAGCAGAGGTTGTACTGGAGAGTATGCAGCGTGTACTGTGGTATGTGCAAAGCTATGAAAAGGATTTTGCACATAGGCAGATGAGTGCGTTTGGCGAGGAAAAGAAAAAAGAGCTTGCTAAAAAACACAGAGAGCTTGAGGGCATGAAAAAACGTGTTACGGAGATTGATAGCCTGATACAAAGGATTTACGAAGATAACGCTATCGGAAAAATCTCGGATGAACGTTTTGCCACAATGTCTATGGCTTTTGAAACAGAACAGAAGCAGTTAGAGGCTGATATTCCCGAAACGCAAAGCTATCTTACAAGCGGGACAGATAAAAACGAAAATCTGGAACGGTTTATTCAAAAGGTTAAGCGTATTACACTGCTTGCGGAAGTAACGCCCGAAATGGTACATGAGTTTATCGAGAAGATATTCGTTTCCAAACCCGAACGAATAGACGGTAAGCGTATTCAGACCTTAGACATTTACTACAATGGTATCGGGATTGTCAGAGAGCCAACTCCAGAAGAAATGGAAGAACTCTTTCAGGAGCATTTGCAAAACAGAAAATCCAGACAAACAGAGAAAACGGCATAGCCATAAGCTATGCCGTTTCAAACAACAACTTTTGTTTAATAAAATACAAAGCCTTGGGGCACCTTTCTTGCGGAGTGTGCCCCAACGGCTCCCTTTTTGTTTTGCACTTTCAGGCTCTTTGGTCAGGGGCTTCTTTTCAAAGCAAAGGAGGAAATCCTTTGCAGCTGGTATATTTCTCCTTACTAGGGTAAAACTAGGACTAACCTAGAAAAAGGAGTGGTGTTTGTGTTTAAACATGAAAAACAATATCTGAATCCCGTGCGGGTGGACCGCCCCAATCCCGTATATGCTGCCATCCTGCAGGAGCAGGTCGGCGGCCCCCAGGGAGAGTTGAAAGCAGCCATGCAGTACCTGTCTCAGAGTATGCGGTTCAAGGACCCGGAGCTCAAGGATCTGTTTTTAGATATCGCTACGGAGGAGCTGTGCCACCTGGAGATGATTTCCGCCCTGGTCAACAAGCTCAATGGCGATGAGCTGAAGGCGCAGGACGCCAAGGTCGGCTCAGTAGAGCCCCACGTGCTCTCCGGCCTAACGCCCATGCTGACCAATGCCTCCGGCTATCTGTGGACGGCGGCCTATGTCAACGAGACCGGAGACGCGGCAGCGGACATTCTTTCCGATATCGCCTCGGAGCAGCGGGCCAAGGTGGTATATCAGTACCTGTATCGCCAAATCGACGACAAGGGTGTCCGGGAGACCATCGACTTCCTACTGAACCGGGAGGAGGCTCATAACATGCTGTTCCGGGAGGCCTTCAACAAGATTCAGGACAGCGGCTCCCAGAAGGACTTTGGAACCACGGAAAACAGCCGCATTTACTTTGACCTGTCCACGGGCGGCTCCTCCAATCCGTTTTCAGCCAGAAACGCCCACAAGCCGGAATTCCGGAGCTGACCTTTTCTCTGCCCCAAACAACGCCCCGCCCCCCTGCGCGAAAGCGAGAGGGCCGGGGCATTTCCGTTGGTGAACCCAGCGCCGACATCTTCAGCGAAATTGCTTTCCGCCGGAGACATGAGGATTCTCCTTGATGAAGAAGCGCCAGGGGTACTCTCGGGCTGCGCCGGCGTAATCGATGTTGATGCGCCGGGTACAGCCTATAGAGAATTCGGGGAAGTCGTCGTCCAGCAGATAGAGCTCGTCTCCGCATAGGTCCAGACCATAGCAGCTTCGGTCAATGGACAGGGCCCGGCAGAGCTTGCCCGGGCCGTTGCCAGCCTGAAGCAACGTTCCATATCGTTCCGCCGGAGCAACCGCTCGCAGCAGCACCGCCTCCGGCTCGCCGGCTTGGGCCGTGACCACGTTCATGCAAAAGTGCATGCCGTAGACAAGGAAGACATAGGCAAAGCCGCCTGGGCCGAACATGACCTCTGTTCGGCTGGTGCGGCGGTTTTGATAGGAGTGGGCCGCCGCGTCTTTCGCCCCGCGATAGGCCTCTGTCTCTACAACACGGCCGGCCAGGACCGCGTCCGGCAATCGGCGCACCAGCACCTTGCCCAGCAGTTCCCTGGCTACAGTCAGCGTGTCTCTGCTATAAAATTCTCGCTTCAGCTTACCCATGGCTGTCTCCTTGCCGCTGTGCTATTGTTAGGATTACTATACCCGAAAAAGAGCCGGAAAGTCAAGTTGGACACGGCAGAGACCAAAGCTAGTTCCGTTTTTTACTTTTAGTTGAAAAATAGAACCTTTTGGAGTATGATAGTGGGGAAATACGACGGCCTGGGCCGGAGAGGAGATGCAGCTTGCATTACGATTTTAACACGTATCTGGATAGACGGCATACCGACAGCGTAAAATGGGATCACATTCCGGACAATCCCGCAGCCATTCCCATGTGGGTGGCGGATATGGACTTCCGCTGCCCGGAGCCTGTGATTGCGGCCCTGCGAGAAAAGGTGGATTTCGGCGTCTTTGCCTATACGGCTACGCCGCCGGCCTTCCGGGAGGCCACCGCCCGGTGGCAGAGGGTGCGCCACGGATGGGATCTGGGCGACGCCGCGGTCATCCCCATCACCAGCGTGGTTCCCGCCCTGTATACGGCTGTGGCGGCCTTTACCAAGCCGGGCCAGAAGGTGATTCTCCAGCGGCCGGTTTACGGCCCTTTCACAGGCGCCATAGAGCAGCAGGGCAGGGTGGTGTCCAATAACGCGCTGCGCCTGGAGTGCGGCAGGTATACCATGGACTTTGCGGACCTGGAGCGTCGGGCAGCGGACCCGGACGCCAAGCTGATGTTTCTGTGTAACCCCCACAATCCAGTGGGACGGGTTTTCACCCGGGAAGAGCTGGAGCAGGTGGCGGAGATCTGCACTCGGAACGGCGTGGTGTTGTTCAGCGACGAAATCCATGCGGATTTCCGATACCCAGGTCAAAGCCACATTCCAATCCTGTCTCTGACGCCACATCTGGCGCAGTGCTGCCTGACTGCCATTGCCCCCAGTAAGACGTTTAATCTGGCCGCGATGAAAGCCGCCGCCGTTCTGTCCTCCAATCCGGACTTGGCCGAACCGTTTCAAAAGGCGCTGGCCTTAAACCATGCGGATAACCTGAATATGCTGGGCGTCTACGCCTACATAGCAGCCTACCAGCACGGCGACGAGTATCTGGACCAGCTTTTGCAGCATCTTGGCGGAAACGTCGACTGCCTGCGCAAGCGGCTGGCGGCGGAGATGCCTAGGATTCGGCTGATCGAACCCGAGGGCACCTACCTGATGTGGCTGGATTGCCGGGATTTGGGCATGGACCAGGCAAAGCTCCATGCCTTTTTCACCTGGGAGGCAGGCGTGGCGCTGAACGACGGCGATTGGTTTGGGCCGGAAGGAGAGGGCTTTGTGCGGATGAATTTGGCCTGCACCCGGGGCACACTGAACCGGGCCTTGGACCAGATCGCCGCGGCATACCGGCGGCTGTGACGCCTGGGAGAACAAGGGGGACCGGGCGTTGCAACTCGGCGCTCCATCGTGTAAAATAGAGCTGTGAACGAGCGGCGCAGACTGCAGCGCTCAAAACTCTTGCAGAAAGAAAGGGACATACCATGCGTGAAATCAAAGCGAATGCCATTACCCGGGCTGTGGCCCAATTGTGTATCAGCGCCAACCGGAATTTACCGGCTGATGTCAGAGCCTGTATCGCCGCCGGTCGGGAGCAAGAGCCCTGGACCCCGGCGCGTGAAATTCTGGACAGAATTGTGGAAAATTACAAAATTGCGGAGGAGAACGCCCTGCCCATCTGTCAGGACACGGGGGCGGCCTGCGTGTTTTTGGAGATCGGTCAGGAGGTCCATATTGATGGCGACCTGCAGGCGGCGGTGGATGCCGGCGTTCGGCAGGGCTATCTGGAAGGGGGCCTGCGGTGCTCTATGGTCAGCGATCCCCTGCGGCGGGTCAACACCAAGGACAACACGCCGGCCATTGTGTACATAGAGCTGGTGCCCGGGGATCAGGTCAAGGTGACCGTGGCGCCCAAGGGGGCCGGCAGTGAAAATATGAGCCGCATCGCCATGCTCCGGCCCTCGGACGGGGCCCAGGGCGTGAAGGATTTCGTAGTGAAAACCGTGGAGGAGGCGGGGCCCAATCCCTGCCCGCCCATCGTAGTGGGCGTAGGTCTGGGCGGCTGCTTCGACCGGGCGGCGCTGCTGGCCAAAAAGGCCCTGCTGCGCCAGGCTGGAACGCCGAATCCTGACCCGTTTTATGCGGAAATGGAGAGGGAGCTGCTGGGGCGCATCAATGCCCTTGGCATTGGTCCCCAGGGCTTCGGCGGTAGGACCACGGCGCTGGCAGTCCACATCGAGGCCTCGCCTGTGCACATGGCCAGTCTGCCGGTGGCGGTTAACATCAACTGCCACGTGACCCGCCACGAATCGGAGGTGCTGTGAGATGGAGTATCAATTGACCGCCCCCATGACTCGGGAGCAGGCCCGTGCCCTGCGCTGCGGCGACAGCGTTTTGTTTACAGGAACGATTTACACCGCCCGGGACGCCGCCCACAAGCGCCTGACGGAGCTGCTGGCTGCGGGGAACCCGTTGCCCTTTGACATTGCCGGAGCGGTAATTTACTATGCCGGCCCCACGCCTGGGCAGCATGGCATGGCGGTGGGCGCCTGCGGCCCAACCACCAGCTACCGGATGGATGCCTATGCGCCCGCCATGATCGCGGCCGGTTCCACGGGGATGATCGGCAAGGGGAAGCGGGACCCGGCGGTGATTGCGGCCATGCAGAAATTTGGCGCGGTGTATTTTGCGGCTATTGGCGGCGCCGGGGCGCTGTTGGCCCGGTGCGTGAAGAAGGCGGAAATTGTGGCCTATGAGGACCTGGGGGCTGAGGCGGTTCGTCGGCTGGAGGTGGTAGATTTCCCGGTTCTGGTGGCCATCGACAGCTTGGGTCAGAATCTGTATCAAACCGGCCGTGCGGCGTACTTGGCCTCTCAAGAGTCGCAGAAGTAGGAAGAGAAAGCCCGAAGCATACGCCGGCGCCGAAAACTGCTGCACGATAAAAAGCGGGAAAGCGGGAATGGCAGGGAGCCATAAAGAAGTATCACCGAGATACTGACTTATGCCAAGTAAACGGGAAAACGAAAAGCACCATGTGACGCGCCTGCACCGCATGGTGCTTTTTGCGCGCTTTGCCTTCCTTACCCTCCACCGTATTTTCAGCGTCCGCAGGACGCGCAGCCGCCCTCCGGGGCAGCCACAAAACCTGCTTTGTGGGGTGGGCCAAGGGGGGCGATCATGGTAGGGGCTATCCACTAACAACCGGGCCCCCACGAAATTAAAAATTTCGTGGGGTGGAAGCAAGTGTTTTACGGGTTTTCCCTGCGGGAAAATCCGCAAAAACAGCAAACATATACATGTTTGCATTGCTTGCCAGTAGAGTAAGGACCCAATTCTGGAGCCAGTAAAACACAGGCTATTCCTCCTGCGTTCCGCTTGCCTCCCATTGCCTTTGCGCCTGTTACCCCTGCAAAGGAAGGGATTATCCTTTCTTTTTTCGTGAAAACATGTTATACTAAAGCAAACACGGAGGGAGGGATTGAAATGGCGGCGGTGAGTTACAAGAAGCTCTGGAAGCTGCTCATAGATAAGGATATGAAGCGCACCGACCTGACGCCTGTGGCGGGGGTAAGTCCCAGCGTCATTACGAAGCTGGGCAAGAATGAAATGGTATCCCTGCAAACGCTGGTGAACATCTGCGCGGCGCTGCATTGCGACATCGGGGAGATTGTGGAGGTGCGCCATGAGTAGCATCCTCTTTATCGATGACCATCTGGATATCCTGGAGGCCAACCGCTCCTACTTTGCCGAGCAGGGCTTTGAAACGGCGGCCTGCGAGAGCGGCGAGGCGGCTTTGGCACTGCTGGAAAAGCGGGCCTTTGACTGCATTGTGCTGGACGTAATGATGCCCGGCATGGACGGGTACGGGGTGTGCCGGGCGGTGCGGGAGAAGGGCGACACGCCGGTGGTGTTTTTATCCTGCCTCGACCACCCGGACCACAAGATCAAGGGCCTGATGCTGGGCGGAGACGCCTACATGGTGAAGCCCTACGACCTTAGAGAGCTGCACGCCCAGGTGACGGCCTGTGTCCGGCGCGGGGAGCAGAAGGCTCCGCCCGCGGCGGACTTCGCCATTGACCGGGAAAAGCGCATCGTGCGACTCCGGGAACGCAGCGCCATCCTCTCAAAAAAGGAAATGGCCCTGCTGTCGCTGCTGCTGGAGCAGCCGGACAAGACGCTGTTCAAGGAGACGCTCTGCGCGGCCCTCTGGCCGGGGGAGGCGGCGGATGAAAACCAGCTGCAAAGCCTGGTACGCAACCTGCGGCGCAAAACCGATTTTGCCAAAGAGCGCATCGGGGAAATCGCCAGCGTCTACGGCACAGGCTATCGGCTGGTAAAAGGAGGCGCGCTATGAGACGAAAGAACGCCGCCCTTGGCATGGGCGCCTTCTTCGCCGCCGTGATCTTGGTGGCGGCGCTGCTGATGCAGTTTACCGGCATCGGTGCGGTTTCCGTCCCCACATCAGGCGGCGCGGCGGATATATCCGGCCTCGACCTGCACGCGCAGATCGCCGCGGTGCAGCCGGGCGGGTTTGCCTACTACCCCGGCCAGCACCTTGCCCCCGGCGAGTTCGAGGGCGCGCCCGCGCCCCGCGCCTTTACCGACGCCGACAAGTCCCAGGTGCAGACGGGCACCTACCGGGTGACGCTCCGCCTGCCCGCGGGCAGGACTTACGCCCTGCGCGCGATGGCGGTCAACTTTGCCCAGCGGCTTTGGATTGACGGGGTAGAGCAGGAGGCCGTGGGCTGGCCGGGGGAGGACGCGGCCACCACCGACCCGGCGGCCCGCACCGTCCTTTGCGTGTTCACCCCGCAGAGCGGGGAAACGGAAATCGTGCTCCAGTATTCCAACTTCGTGTACCGGGGCGGCGGCGAGGCGTACCCGCTGTACATTTCCGAATACCAAAACATCATCCACATGGAGCAAAATCTGCTGTTTCGCGCCTGCATGATCGCGGGCTGTACGCTCACCATCTTTGTGTTCTACCTGGGCCTCTACCTCTTTTTCCAGCGCAAGCCCTACTTTCTGGCTTTTGGCGTCAGCTGCCTCGCCATCGCGGTACATAGCCTGCTGGTGGGCCAGAAGTTTCTGACCCGGCTGCTGCCGGACCTTAACTGGTACGCGGCCATGAAAATCGAATACCTGGCACTAGTCGTGATGATCGCCGCCTTCATCCTCTACATCGCCGGCATGTTCCCCGGCCTGCTTCACAAAAAGGGGCTGGCCGCCTACATGGGCTTCTCCGCCGTATACCTGCTGGTGGTGCTGGCAACGCCGCCCTTCATCTTTTCCTGGGGGCTGCCGGTCTATCAGGCGGTGAGCGTGCCCTACGGCCTCTACATTATCGCGCGGCTGCTGATGCGGATGCGCCGCAGCCGGGAGCCGGAAAGCCTGCTAATTTTGGCGGGGGGCTGCGCGTTCCTTGGGGCGATCATCGCGGAGTCGTACCTGCACAGCCGGGCGGTGCAGACCGGGATTTCCGGCCTCGACCAGCCCGCCATGCTGGTGTTCATCTTCGCCAACATGGTCGCCCTGGCGGTGCGCTATGCCCGCACCGAACGGGAGCTGGGCGAAATGACCGAACTGAACCGCATGAAAAACGAGTTTATCAACCAGGCGTCCCACGATCTGAAAACCCCGGTGGCGGCGATGGGCCTGGCCCTGCAGCGGCTGGAGGACGTGCGCGGCGAGCAGGAGCGCGCCCGCTTCCTCTCTGCCGCCCGGCGCAGCCAGGGGGACATGGCGCGGCAGGTGGGCAACCTCCTATCCGTGGCGCGGCTGGACGCGGGTAGCCAGCAGTACAAAATTGAGCCCCTGCCGGTGGAGGGCCTTTGCGCCCAGATACAGGACAAATACGAGGACGCCCTGGAGCTTGCCGGGGTGGAGCTGGACGTGGGCGCCGACACCAGGGGGGAAATCCGCTGTGACCAAAACCTGTTGTGGAGCGTGCTGGACAACCTTGTGTACAATGCCCTGCGCTACACTCCCAGGGGTGGGAGCATCCGCGTGAAGGCGCGGCGGGCCGGGGCGCGCATCGCCCTCACGGTGTCCGATACCGGCCCCGGCGTCCCGCCCGAACACCTGCCCCATATCTTTGCGCGCGGGTACATAGCCGGGGACAAGGGCGGCACCGGCATGGGGCTGTACATCGTCAAGACCGCCATGGAGGGCATGGGCGGCTCTGTGGAGGCGGGCAGCGCGCCGGAGGGCGGCGCGGCCTTTACGCTCACTTTTCCCGCGAAGCCGGAAAAGTTTTAGAAAACCCCTTGTATTTCGGCTTTGCTTTTGGTATACTGTACCCATATAGGAGTGGTCTGTATGAAAAAACGAAGAACCGGACAACTTCATATCGGCTTTCAAACCGCGTTCCCCCGTTAGGGGGAGCGCGGTTTTTCAATTCTGACAAAAAATCATCAGAATTGAAGCCGGGGCAAGCACCGTCCGGCGAAAAAGCCGGAAGGAACCGGCGGACAAGGTTGCTTACAGAAGGGGGTACCCCCTTCTGTCGTGCATCCCATAGGGATGCACGACAATGCGCCTGATCTGCCCACACCAAAAGGAGGGGGTATGTACATGCGGCAAAATACCAGGCAGCACGGAAAGGATGATGACTTGAACGCCATGCGCGATGCGTTTCTGCGTACCGCATCCGACCGGCTGAAAACGCCGGTGACGGTCCTGGGGCTGGCGCTCCAGCGGTTGGAGGAAGTGCGGACCGAGGAAGAACGCAGGCAGTTTTTAGAGATGGCCCTGCGGGGTCAGCGGGAGCTGAAGGGGGCCGTGGAGGAAGTGCTGAATGAAGCCCGCAGAGAAGAAAAGGAGGTAAACCCATGAGAACGAAACGAAAGAGCAGACTGTTATCCCTGGGGCTGTGCCTGTGTATGCTGCTTGGCATCCTTCCGATGTCCGGCATGATCTACGCGGCAGAGACCCCCTGCCCCAACCACCCAGCCCACACGGCGGAATGCGGCTATGCGGAGGCTGTGGAGGGCGCGCCCTGCCAGCACATGGAGGCAGGCCAGCACGACGAGAACTGCGGCTACACCGCGGGCACGCTGGAGGCGGCCTGCGATCTGGGCTTCACCGAGTTGGGCGAGGACGGCCAGACTGTCCACGCCGAGGGCTGCGCCTATGCCCCGGCTGTACCGGGAACCCCCTGCAAGCATGAGCAGGGCGAACACGATGAAGCCTGCGGCTACATAGAAGCGGTGGAGGGCCAGCCCTGCGCCCATGCCTGCGAGCTGTGCGCACCGGCGGACAGCGGCCCCGCGCCCGCCTGCACCTGTGACGTCCCCTGTACCGGGGACGCCATGAACGCGGACTGCCCGGTCTGCGGGGCCGAGGGCGCGCTGCCGGAAGGCTGCGGCTTTACCGCCTGCGCAAAGGCCGAGGGTTGCACCCTGCCGGACGGCCACGAGGGCGACTGCGTGCCCGCGATGGCGCTGGGCGCTCCCGCCCCGGCGAATAGCGACCTTATCACCGGCGATGGCTACACCTTCGAGCCGGGCGCCGGCAAGCTCACCGTCACCAGCAACGCGGGCACAACGGGCTGGCGGACGGACACCAACATCGCCGCGGAGAGTCTGGCCCGCTATAAGGCCGTCAAATCGGTGGAGCTTCAAGGTGGTGTGACGGAAATTGGGAATTGGGCGTTTCAGCACTGTACCAACCTGCCCTCGGTGAACTTTCCTGACGGCCTCACAACCATTGGGACCAGTGCGTTTCACAACTGCGCCGCCCTGACCACCGTGAACTTCCCCACCGGCTTACAGACCATTGGGACTGCTGCGTTTCGCCACTGCACCGGCCTGACCTCGGTAGACCTGCCCTCCGGTTTGCAAACTATTGGGGATTGGCCGTTTGCTGAGTGTACCAGCCTGACTGCGATTAACGTGGCCACTGAAAATGCAGGTTTTACAAGCGGGGACGGCGTGCTCTACAACAAGGATAAAACCACGCTGCTCCAATACCCCGCGGGAAAAACCGAACCAACCATCATCATCCCCCAGAGTGTGATCGACATTAAGTGGGGCGCATTCTACGGCTGCACCAGCCTGACCTCGGTGCACTTGCCTTCCGGTTTGCAAGCCGTTCGGCAATATGCGTTTTCCGACTGTAGCAATCTCGCCGAACTGACCTTCCGCTCCGACGCCCCGCCGAACATCGGAGAGGATGCCTTTTCTGACATCGCCAGCAGCGGCACGATCAATTTCCCCAGCGGGAAAAGCGCGGCCTATACGGAGGACTGGAAAAACGATACATTAAAGCTGACCGGCTGGACGCTGGTGGAACTAGCCGAACCCGGCCTCATCAATGGCGATGGCTACACCTTCGAGCCGGATACCGGCAAGCTCACCGTCACCAGCAACGCGGGCACAACGAACTGGCGGGAGGACACCAACATCGCCGAGGATGACATGGCCCGCTATCAGGCCGTCAAATCGGTGGAGCTTCAAGACGGCGTGACGGAAATTGGGGACATGGCGTTTGCTGCTTCCTCGCTGACCGCGATCACGCTGCCCGAAGGGATCACGGTGATTGGAGGGTATGCGTTTGGCGAGTGTCCCGCTCTGACCTCGATTGCCCTTCCCAAAAGCCTCACTTCCATCTCCATCGCAGGCGGCGCCTTCCTGGGAAGTTATGCTCTTTCCGAAATTAACGTAGCCGAGGGAAGCAAACACTTCGCAAGCGAGGATGGCGTGCTCTACAACAAGGATAAAACCACGCTGCTCCAATACCCCGCGGGGAAAACCGGCGACTCCTTTACCGTGCCCGACAGCGTGACCGCCATTGGGGACTATGCGTTTTACGGCTGCAGCATCCTGACATCGGTGGCGCTGCCTGCCAGCCTTACGAACATTGGGGAGTATGCGTTTAACGGCTGCACCGCGCTGGCCTCGGTGAAGCTGCCCACCGGCCTCACAACGATTGGGTACCGTGCGTTTGCGGCATGCGACAGCCTGACCTCGGTGGACTTTCCCGCCAGCCTCGAAACCATTGGGGACTCTGCGTTTTTATACAGCACCGGCCTGACCTCGCTGACCTTCCGCTCCGACGCCCCGCCGAACATCGGCGAGTATGCCTTTTCTGACATCGCCAGCAGCGGCACAATCAATTTCCCCAGTGGGAAAAGCGCGGCTTATACGGAGGACTGGAAAAACAACACATTGGGACTGACCGGATGGACCCTGGAAGAACAGAACGCGCCTGTCATCACCGGCGACGGCTACACCTTTGACCCATCCACCGGCAAGCTCACCGTCACCAGCAACGCAGGCACAACGGACTGGCGAACGGACACCAACATCGCCGCGGATGACATGGCCCGCTATAAGGCCGTCAAATCGGTGGAGCTTCAAAGCGGCGTGACGGAAATTGGGGACAGAGCGTTTGAACGCTGCAGCGACCTGACCTCGGTGAATTTGCCCGCCAGCCTCACAACCATTGGGTACAGGGCGTTTTTACGCTGCACCGGCCTGACCTCGGTGGACCTGCCCACCGACCTTACCACCATTGGGAGATATGCGTTTTCCGGCTGCTACAGCCTGACCTCGGTGGACCTGCCCACCGGCCTCACAACCATTGAGGCTTATGCGTTTCAAGCCTGCACCGGCCTGACCTCGGTGGACTTCCCCGCCAGCCTCACAACCGTTGGGGGCTATGCGTTTTACGGCTGCACCAGACTGGCTGCGCTGACCTTCCGCTCCGACGCCCCGCCGAACATCAAAGGGGGTGCCTTTGGTAACGTTGCCAACAGTGGCACAATCAATTTCCCCAGCGGGAAAAGCGCGGCTTATACGGAGGACTGGAAAAACAACACATTGGAACTGACCGGATGGACCCTGGAGGAACAGAGCGAGCCTGTCATCACCGGTGACGGCTACACCTTCGACCCATCCACCGGCAAGCTGACGATTTCCACCAACGATGCTACGTTTGACTACCGCTGGAACAATGCTATAAACTATGAGACTGATGTAATTTCTGTTGTGGTGGAAGACACCGTAACGGACATCAAGTCTGCCGCATTTCAAGACTGCAAGGC
Organism: uncultured Eubacteriales bacterium; assembly: GCA_958402445.1. Taxonomy (GTDB): domain Bacteria; phylum Bacillota; class Clostridia; order Oscillospirales; family Oscillospiraceae; genus Faecousia. Next base: position 8,475 of record CATXTO010000009.1, on the reverse strand, counting down.
TTTAAAATCAGCGACGCTGCCGGACGGCATCACCAATATTAAAAGCCGCACATTTGTATTCTGCACCAATCTGGAGCAAATCAGGCTGCCATCCAGCGTAACTTCCATCGGGGAATATGCTTTTTATGACAATAAAAAACTTGCATTGACGAATCTGCCCCGCGATTTGGAAACTATTGAAAATTACGCATTTCAATATTGCGCTGACCTTGCATTGACAGAATTACCCAGCAAGGTGACTTCCATCGGATATATGGCGTTTTCCGGATGCAAGAACCTGGCCCTGACGGCACTACCAGACGGCGTGACCTCCATCAAGTATCAAACTTTTGAAGATTGCATCAATCTAAAGCAGATGGCATTTCCACCTGACTTGACTATCATTGGAAGTTCCGCGTTCGCAGACTGCACCGGCCTGACTTTCCTTGAATTTTCCGACAAGAGTGCCCTGACCACCATCAGCAACAGCGCGTTTTTTGGATGTAAAAGCTTGGCGTCCCTTGACTTGTCGGGCTGTTCCAATTTAAATTCCATCGGAGATTGGACGTTTAACAAGTGCGCCGCACTCACCTCACTGAACCTGCCTGCCAGTCTGCAAACCATTGGGCAAGGAGCGTTTAACGAATGCTGCAACCTGCGTTCGCTGACCTTTGAGGGCGATGCTCCACCGCAAAGCATCAATACAAATGCATTTAACGGTATCGCCGGCACCGGCGACATCTTCTATCCTTTCGGTGCCGGCGGAAGCTACACGGAAGCCTGGCGCGACAGCATCGGGCTGATTGGTTGGAGGCTGCAAGTGCGGCCCATCACCGGCGACGGCTATTCTTTCGCCCCGGACTCCGGCGCGCTCACTATTTCCAGCAATGCCGGCACGAAAAATTGGCGGAACAACGCCGGCATCAAAAAAAACCAAGTGCTTTCCCTCATCCTGCAGGACAGCGTGACTGAGATTGGAGAGTATGCATTTAGCGGCTGCACTAATTTAACAGATACCGGATTGGGGTCTAATACCTCTGTCAAAAGCATTGGAATTTCTTCATTTGCCGGTTGCCGCAGCTTGCAAGAGACAGGGCTTGGCAGCAATCGTACAATCACCACGATTGGAGAATATGCATTTCAAGGCGCGGCAAGTTTGAAAAGCACGGGGCTTGAAAGCAACAGCACAGTCAGAAGCCTGGGAGCGGGCGTATTCATGTATTGCAGCGGCTTGCAAAGCACGGGATTTGAAGGGAACAGTACCATCAAAAGTATCGGAGTGAATGCTTTTAATTCCTGTACCGGTCTGCAAAGCACAGGGCTTGAAAGTAACAGCACGGTATTAGGTATTGGAATGTATGCATTTATGCACTGTGATAACCTGCGAAGCACAGGACTTGAACACAACAGCACCGTATTAGGTATTGGGGAGTATGCGTTTTATTACTGCACAAATTTGGAGGATACTGGGCTGGCTTCCAATAGTTCTGTATTACAAATTAAGGATTATGCATTTGGTCACTGTGAGAAGCTAAAAAGCTTTGTTATCAGGGGTGATTCCATTCCAGTATTTGGGAAGGACGTATTTAGTAACGTAGCCGATGACTTTGCTGTTTATTATCCCGTTATGGTAACGAACGGAAGCATTCGTGAAGTGTCGAATGGAAAGCGGATGGAAAACAGCGTTACCAATGGCGCTTCTGTGACAATCAGGTCAGACGACGCTCCTGCCGGCATGGAATTTCAGGAGTGGACAGTCGATCACGGCAATATTGTCCTCACTCCTGCAAACAGTGAAACCGCCACATTCACAATGATAGAAGATGCCGTGAAAGTGTCGGCCACCTATAAGGAGCTCACTTATGCTTTGAGCATCCAAACCGAGGACGGCGGCACGGTCACCGGCACCGCCTCCGGCCAGTATGCGGCAGGTACGCCCATCACCCTAAAGGCCATCCCCAACAGCAACTACAAATTTGACGGTTGGACGGCCACCGGCATCGACCTGACGAATGAGCAGAAGAACAATGCGGAACTCTCCTTTGCCATGCCCGCGGAAAATGTGAAGCTCACAGCCACCTTTGAACGGGAACCCAATCCTCACATTCATACCTTCGACAGCGATTGGAAATTCGATGCGGAATATCACTGGCATGAGTGTACAGCGGGCGACGGAGCGAGGTCCGACGAAGCGGCCCATACCGCAAGCGATTGGATCATCGATCAGCCGGCCACGGAGACCGAGGCGGGAAGCAGACATAAGGAATGTACCGTCTGCGGCTATGCGGTGGAGACGGAAGTTATCCCGCCTTTGGGTCATACCCACACATGGGAAAATGCGTGGAGCTACGACACAGAGAACCACTGGCATGAATGCAAGGCAGGTGACGGGGCAAGGTCCGAAGAAGCGGCGCATTCCTTTGGCGACTGGAACATCATCAAACAGCCCAGTACATCCGCGAAGGGCGCCCAGGAAAGGACCTGCACCGTTTGCGGCTATCAAGAAACTGCCGAGCTACCCGGCCCGGAGTACAGTTACCGCACCCTGACCGACCCGGCCACCGGCGTCAAGGTGAGCGGCTATTTCACCGCTGACGCCGCCCTTGAAGTGAAGGAAATGCTGCTGCATGTGAAAGGCGACTGCCAGGTGTGCGACGACATCCGCACCCGGCAGGACAAGGGCGAGCTGATCGTATTCTACGACATCAGTCTTGGCTCCGGCAGTTATCAGGGCGATCTTGAGGTGACGATCCCGGTGGGAGAAACGTACAACGGCCAGTCCGTGTTCGTGCTGCACTGCAAGGACAAGGTGCTGGAGAGCCGCACCCTCACCGTGGAAAACGGGGCCGTCACTGGCACGTTCAGCGGCCTGTCCCCTTACGCGGTGGCAAAGACGGAAAGCGAGACCGTCATCACCGGCCTGCCGGATGCCGATACCCTGTTGGTGGGCGGCAGCGTGAGCTGGACGCCCGCCCCGGCGGGCGGCGCCTGGAGCTACGACAAGGACTATTTGGAAATGACCCAGAGCGGCGGCACCTATACCTTCAAGGCCCTCAAAGCGGGCAAGGCCACGGCGACCTATACCGTGGACGGCGTGCCGTTTACGGTGAGCATCACCATCAACCCCTCCACCATCCCGCAGACCGGCGACACCTCGAACCTGCTGCCATACCTGCTGCTGGCGATGGCGGCCCTTGCGGGCTGCTGCGGCCTAGTGGTATATGGGAAGAGAAGTAAAAGGGCTTGAATTTTAACAGGGCTCCCGCGAAAGGGTTAAGCGCTTTAGCGCCGTGTTTTCGTGGGAAAAGGAGGAGTAAGGGAGCGGGCTGATGTTTTACTTGAAAAGGAAAATGGAGCAGAGCGGACTTTGCTCCGACGCGGGTAATCGGGGAAAGCATGAGCTGGCAAGGCGCGCCTCCCGCCTGAAAAGCCCGGTGTAGCTGGGCGCGTTTCGCCTTCTGGCGGCCCTCGCGTGCAGGGCGGGCTATTCCGCCCTGCATGTCGGGCGCCGGACCCGCTGCCCGATGTGGCGCTGGCAGAGCCATCGGTGCCACTGGAGTAGGTCGCACCCGATCAGGAGGCCAGCCCGTAGCCTACAAAATATCGCTGGAGGACGCGCGGCGCCCAACCGGGGCCTGCCCGTACCCCCGTCCTCACGGATGTGGACGGCTACCCGGTCATGGCGCGGCTCACCATCGAGGCAATCGGTCTTGAGCTACCGGTGATCGGAGAGTTGAGCAATGACACGCTGAAAACGGCCCCCTGCCTCTACGCCGGGCTGTCCTTGCCGGAGGACGCCGGCAGCGCCGTCCAGCTTACAGACCAATATGGAGAGGTTTACGATTATGAGGTATACAGCACAGAAACGATTACTCCAGATCAAATAGCCGCGCTGGAGGTTTGTGTTGGGGCGCGTGGCTTGGCGCTGATTACCTGCACCGATGGCGGTAAAAACCGCCTGCTGGTGAAATGCAAACTGTCAAGTGAAACGCAGTAAATGGACGCACAGCACAGGGCGCCGCCATTCCCTTCCAGGAGTTGGCGGCGTCCTGTTGTTTTCCTTGGAGCGTGGCTTCATGGCGTAAGAAAAACTGAATACACATGCCGCCGCAGAGATTACACTGCGGCGGCATGTGCTAATTTTTTATGAATTATTCAAGAAGGGGCGTCGTTTTGGCCCAAAAATGTACGAGTATATAGAGGGACAATTTTTGCACGTTGGAAAGGAGGCGAACAGGATCGACGAAAAGATTCCCGTCATGGGCCATTCCCAATACCGCAGGGCAAGGAAACTGGTGCGGGCGTGCTGCAACTATGATGAAGGCAACTGCATCGCGCTGGACGATGGGTATAGGGACCCCCACGAAGCGTATGGCTTTGTGAGGACGAGCGTCTGCGTTCAGAGCATTTCCTACTCCCTGCTGTGTAAATAGTTTCGTGTGGCCGTCCAGCTGCTGGACAAGGCGCTGGAAACCGCTTTGCTGTACCGCGGGCAGTCGAAGCGTTGCGCCGTCTGCGGCCGGCCCTTCCTCTCCGGCTCCAACCGGGCGAAATACTGCAAGAGCTGCGCGGTCAAGGCCCACCGCGGGCAGAAAGTGGCCAACGAACGCAAAAGGCGGCTTCTCCGTAGACAATTAGAGGCAAAAAAGTCCTGATTTTATCGGGCTTTCCGACGTTGGTCGGTGGGGAGGGGGCATAAATCCCTTTTGCCTCATAAAACCGTCCTCTGAATTGTCCACCTTCTCCCGCCGTGTTGGACTTCCCCGTGTCCGGGCTTTCAGAATGCGGGAAGCCTGCCGCTCCGGGCTGCCTATATCCTGTCTTTCAGACGATGGAAGTAAAATCACAGCGTTATACTGCCGCTTGAGTCAAGACGACGCCCTGGATGGGGAGAGCAACAGCATCACCAACCAGAGTTCATATGTAAAGGGTGGTTTCTCCCACCTAATACATATGACTGCAGCTCATTTGTGGTGAATGGGAAAGCAGTGATAGGAAAGGAGCAAAAAAAACTAATAATCGCTAAATTTAACACAGAACGGAGCTGTTGCTTACGAAATCTATCTTTGAGCAAATGGGCGGTACATATCGTCTGGAAGGCGATTATCTCATCCCCAACCTTGTTCTAACAGACAGCGGCAATTATCAGATTGAAAATGCTGCCGATCCTGTTGGCAAAGGCACTGACACTTTTGAGCCAGCTTTTCGGGTTCCTTTCTTTCAGAGCAACCTAAAAATTACATTCCGTTGCTTCAGCAATCAATCGATCAATCACTGGTCTGTTCCTCCCGATTTGGCTGATTTTTCTTCGCCCGATTTTTATAGACATTATACTGGTTTTTACATCTGGGACTGCAAAATACGGCGCTTGGGCGGCTGGCAATAAATGCCTTCATGCACTGTTTACACAGGCGCAGAGGCTTTTCCTCATCTGTCAGCATAAATGTAAACATCATCTGGATACCCAGCAGCAGGGAATGAAAATCCAACACAAGCGTTGGCTTATTCAACAGGGCGATATGGTATGTGGGAGCGTTTCCCCTAAAAGCCGCTATACTCTGCTGCATCAGCCGTTTTGCATTCTCCTCAAGAGAATCGGAATCGGTATAATAAAAGAAGCTGGCGGCGGCGTTAAACGCCCAATCCGTAAACTGCTGCTTCAGCCAGTCGAACCGTTCCGCATATTCCCGCTGGAAACGCATATTGACCGCCATCGGCCTGTCGGTCATGGTCATGGCCAGCGCCATCATAATGCGGTCATTCTGAATATTCCACATGGATTTCACGCCACGCTTAACAATATCCAGCTTATCAAAGGGAAAGAATAGATTGAGGTAGTCCTCGGTGGACATGGTTTCCTCTTTGATAAAGTGGTTTTTCGGCAGGTAGACTGCATCATATTCCATAAAATCCGGCGTTGTGGGAAGTGCAGTCATAAGGCCAAACAGACCATATTTTACGGCAAAGGGAAGTATCGCCTTTTGTATTTCTGCTATACTAACCGTTCTCGCTTTCGTCAAGGGCGGTTTTTTCACAAGCGCTACAAACTGTTTTTCATCTTTGGTCATTGACAGACCTTTTCCATCCGTTCTGTCAAAATGGGAAGCAGCTTCCTATAAATCCTCTTAAATATGGTAGTGCGCACCTTGCGGATGTTTCTGTCGGACTGCCCCCGTATCTCTCCGATTTGCTTGGAACTGAATGCCCGGACTCGTTGGTCAGATCCTGTCCAAGCCGGAGTATATGGGCGATACGGTCAATTTCCGTACCCATAAGGAATCGTACAAGGACAAAAGCACCGTTCCCAATCCCAAAGAAGACTGGCTGATTTTTGAGGACACCCACGAAGCTATTGTTGATCGGGAAATATGGGCGCTGGCCCAAAAATTGCGAAAAACACCAAAGCGCATTGACACCATCGGTGTGGCGAATCCGCTGACTGGGCTTTGGTACTGTCCGACTGCGGTGAGAAGATGTATAGTCACCGTTTCAGAGGCAGCACAGAAAATAATCCTTACCGTTCGGATTTCTTTGATTGTTCTTCTTACACGCTGGTGCATCAGAAGCATGCCAAAACCTGCTGTAGTCACTATATCACGACAAAATCCCTGCGGATTTTGATTTTGAAAACCATACGCACCGTCAGCACCTTTGCTATTGCCAACCAAGACGAGTTCGTGGAAAATGTACGCTCTGCTTCGCAGATCAGACAGACAGAAACAGCAAAGGACACCAAACGGAAACGGAACAAAGAACACAAGCGGATTATAGAGCTTAATACAATCATCAAGAAGCTTTATGATCCTTTGCTGTCTGACGGGTTGAGCTTCCGCAGCCAGAGCTGACACCGGAGGAAATTAAACGGCAGGAGCATCTGCGGAAAGAACGCATCCGCAGCCGGGAACGCTACAAGAAACTCAAATCGGGAGAGCGTACCGTAGGCGTGCCGTTGAAGCTGATTTGCAAATGCTGCGGCACGTCCTTTGAATCCAAGTAGTCAAACGCTTTGTTTTGCAGTCCCGCCTGCCATGCGAAGTTTTATCAGCAGAAAGCAAGGGAGGTGAGGATATTGCAGCAAAGGAAGCGTCGAAGTCCGAGCCGGTATTGCAGGAAGCCCCCTGCATCGAAGAACCAGAGCGAAAACAGAAAACCGCATAATGCTTGACACAGACGGCGGCTTGTGAGCGATGATTTCATAAGCCGCCTTATTGTGTCTGCCGCCATTGATGGAAAAAAGGATTTATATGGCTGAGAATGACACTGACCGCAGCCAGCGTGCAGAGGCGCAACCGCCGACGGCGGCTCTTAGCGATGGGCAAAAGAAACTGTTGCAGGCGAAGCCTCGACTGGAGGAAGCCGAAGACAGAAACCGTGTCAAGGAGCGGAACGCATGGACACGGCGGCTGATTCAGGAGGGAGCGTTTTTGGAGAAGGTATTTCCGTTGGCAGCTACGATGGATTTGAAGGAATTGGAGGATATACTGTAGTGGACATTGCGATAACTTATATATCATGGAATCATGAAGCGCTTCGGAAAACCGGGGCGCTTCTCTTTTTATCCCGAAGGTGATCACAGGGCGGATTGCCATCCGCCCTGCCAAAGAAAAGTCTGCGGCTTCTCGTGTGCAGGCCGCCTATGGCGAAGAATATCAGCCGCTGACCATGTACGACAGCAAACGGGATATATCCGAAATGCTCGGTGAAGAGGCTGAAACTTGCTCTCTGCGGGAATGGCTGCGTCAGAAACAGCAACGGCAGAGAACACAGCCGCAGAAAAAATCAAAATAACACGAACAGGAACGGTAAAGCACCGCTCCTGTTTTTTTATAATTATTTCGATTGGAGGAAAGAATATGAAGATTTACGGTTATGTACGAGTATCCAGCACAGACCAGAACGAAGACCGGCAGATGATTGCGCTTCGTGATGCCGATGTACCCGAAAAGAATATTTTTATGGATAAACAGTCAGGTAAGGACTTTAACCGCCCAAATTACAAAAAGCTGGTGCGGAAGCTGAAAGCCGGGGACTTGCTTTATATCCTCAGTATTGACCGTCTTGGGCGCAACTATGAGGAAATCCAGAAGCAATGGCGTATTCTTACAAAGGAAATTGGTATTGATATATGTGTTTTGGATATGCCCCTGTTAGATACTCGCAGCGGCAAAGACCTGATGGGAACTTTTATTGCCGACCTTGTACTGCAAATTCTGTCTTTTGTGGCGCAAAACGAGCGGGAGAATATTAAAAAGCGGCAGGCGGAGGGAATTGCAGCGGCAAAAGCAAAGGGGATAAAATTCGGCAGGCCTGAAAAGGAAGTGTCTGATGATTTCGGTAGGATCGTTAGAGATTGGGAACAAAAAAGGCTTCTCTTTTCGGAAGTCCTGAAGAAATGTAATATGAGCGAAGCTACCTTTTACCGCAGATTGCGGGAACACAGGCTACTGAATAGACGATAAATACAAAATGGGCTATCAAAAGGTGTACCTTTTGATA
>CATXTO010000008.1 GCA_958402445.1 uncultured Eubacteriales bacterium | reverse complement strand
TTTTTCCTACCGGGGGCCTTTTTGGTGCTGTCCGTACAACCTGGGGCTGTTCAATCCGCCAAGGGTCTTTTTTTACATGCATAGCACCTGAAAAGCCTTGAAAAATAAGGAAAAACTGCGAATGAAACTCACATTTGATATATGCCAAAAGCAAGAAAAACAAAAACTGAAAACGGTTATGAGGATAGCGTTTTTCGCAGATGGACGTGAAGGACGTTTGCATCGTGACATTCGCGGCTGCTTCGTTTCCTATCATATTTAAAATACCCAGGCGCGCATTTGCGCCCTGGGTATTTTAGCTTATTTCAGAAAGAGCTGATCGGATGCTTCGGAGAAAGAAGCTCCCGCTGCTGCGGAGCCGGCGCATTGTGCTGCACAAATTTCTCTTTTGCATGGATGGTCAAAACAGACTGCTATGGCAGCGGACGGTTTTCTGATCTGTGGTGGGCCTGTAGGGGCGGCCAGAGGTCGCCCCTAAGGAAGCATCTTTGAAAGAATCCTGTAGGGGCGAGCTGTGCTCGCCCGCGGGTGGCCGAAGGCCGCCCCTAAGGAAGCATCTTTGAAAGAATCTTGTAGGGGCGAGCTGTGCTCGCCCGCAGATCGGCCGCAGGTCATTCCAGCCTCCACCGACTCCGGGCCGAACGCCTGTAGGGGCGTGCTTTGCACGCCCACCAACCCAGCAGGTCCGAGGAGTTTTCCAGCGGGCGACCACAGGTCGCCCCTACAGCAAGATGCGTCGATAGATGTCCGGTAGGGGCGAGCTGCGCTGGCCCGCGGGCGGCCAGAGGCTGCCCCTACAACACATCATTGATAAGGGCCCTGTGATGGTGAGGTCTGTAAGTTTGACCGCTGAACTGCGCTTTGCTATTTCGCTATTGTTTCATAATAATTCTTATAAAATGTTGCAAGTTGTAAACATCCGCGATAGAATAGAAAGTATAAATGGTTTTCCTAATCCCGAAAAGTGTGGTACAAATCCGTTCGACGACATATTACAGCAAGCGAGGGGGAATTTTATGAAAAAGCGAATTCGCATCAAATGGGTGGTTCTCGGCGTTGTCGTGGTCCTGTTTTTGTGGCTGGTCTACGCCCTCGTGACCACACTCCCGTTTTATCCGGTGTTTCGAAAGTACGTGGGCACTTACGAGAAGCTCCAACGAGCCTTGGAGGATTACCCGGATATGTATACGGCAAACCAATTAGAGCTTCCGTTTACAACCAATGAGGAATATTATCTGATTTTGGATGGACGGACCATTTATGCCCACCCCAACGGGTATGCGGTTGGCGGGAGCTTGCTCAGCCATGGCGTTGAAGTGAATTATGGTATGCAGTGCGACAAAGGAGAAATAGATTTCTCCGCAGCGGACACAAGTTACCGCGGCGTACCTCTGCTTTATGAGTTGGATGAAATTTTTAATAAGATTTCATTTCAATTTACTCTAGATAATTACTACTATTATTTTGGTGCATATTATGACAAAGGCACGTTAGCACAAGAAGATGTCGCATCCTTAAATTACACAATAAAAATTCAGTTATTAGAACTTACTCAGCAGGTGATAGATTCTTATTTAGACAAAGAATAGGAGGCAAATATGAAGAGAATTTTGGCATTATTCTGCATGCTGTCGTTCCTATTGCCCCTTTTTGCATTTACAGCCAGCGCCGCTTCTGAGGATGGCGGTAACGAAGACGGAGAAACTTTGACAAATGGGGAACTTTTGGTGTTGCAGGAAAAGCTGAACGCATACGGATACGGAGACGAAGAGTTCACGGCTGACGTTCTCTATGACGCAGACGATTGCCCCACGTACCTGCTGGGCACAACAAAGGAAGGATATCTGATTCTGGAAAGGGACTCCTATCAGTTCCAAGAATGCGGAGAGGGAAACCCGTATGAAAACTACATGACAAGTAAGAAGTATTATGGCGGCGCGATCTGCTACTTTGTTCAGTCGTCAGGAGAGGAATCCACCCAAGCTGAAGCTCCGGGAGAATACTACGATATCATAAGAGAAACCTACAGCAGCTTTGTGCCGAGATTGGACACCAATGGCGAGGCCGCAGGGCAACAGGAACCTCGCGCTGCAGCCAGCCCCACCAGTATAAGCGGCACAATCAGGGTCGCCGATAACGACGACTATATTAGAAGGAGGGCCTTTGGGAATAATACCGACAACACCTGCTCCGCCGTGGCCACAGGCATTGCGCTAAATTACATAGCTTTCGAACACAACATGGCAATTATTCCCGATTATTTAATCCCTGAGGGATTAAATAAAGGGCTGATTAGTGAAAAAAATCCAATATCTAGTGCCTATCCCAGAGCAAATAAATTTCATAGGTATATCGCAGATAGCTGCGGCATGGGGCCTGGAAGTTTCAATGCGTTTGTCGTATTGGCTGTGAAAATGTATAATAGCAATATGATCCCATCTAAGTATAACTTTAAATTTGGTATTGAAAGTACGCCCTTGCCCAAAGCATCTACCATTAAAAATAACATTCAAAACGACAAACCCGTCCTGATTACCACAACATTTTGGGGCGGTGAATACAATTGGCACACCATGTGCGTCTATGGGTATCGGGACACATCCGACGGGCCCCAATTATTGGTCCATACGGGCTGGTATAGTACGGAGGATAATGAACGAATCTCCGGCACGAGATACCGCCAGAAGGAAGCATGGATTGATGAAAGCATTGCCACATATGGATACTACTTTTCCTTTCACAATCCGCTTGCCAGTTTCAACGATATCCCAATCTTTACCCATTGGGCCTACCCCGGCATTTTATACGTTGTGAATCGCGGGCTTATGAACGGAACCACCTCCACGACCTTCGCCCCGGGCCACGCCATGTCCCGGGCCATGCTGGTTTCCACGTTATATCGGATGGCGGGCAGCCCGTCCGTAACCTACACCAATACCTTCTCCGACGTGCCGAAAAGCGCATGGTATGCAAACAGCGTAATCTGAGCGTCGAAGCACAATATCGTCTCCGGGGTTGGGAATGGAAGATTTAACCCCGACGGGAACGTCACGCGGGAACAGGCAGTGACATTTTTATTCCGCTATGCGGCGTACCGCGGCTATAACACCAGCAGGCGCGCCAACCTGTCCGCATTTCCAGACAGGGGCAGCGTGTCGAGCGTTGCCAAAGAGGCCATGCCCTGGGCTGTGGCCGAGAATGTGGTCAACGGTACCGTTATCAATGACATCACCGTCCTTGCCCCGCAAAACAACGCCAACCGGGGTCAGGCCGCCTCGTTTTTGATGCGGTTTGAAGAAAGTGTTGCAAAGTAGAAGTCTGGGGAGTGACCTGCGGTCATTCCGCGGGCGAGCGCAGCTCGCCCCTACATTTTTCCCGTCGGGCTCTTGTAGGGGCGACCTTTGGTCGCCTGCAGGGAAAAGCCTAGCGGGGTTAAGACTGCGCGATCCCCAGGACGTGCGTACGTCGACGGCGGGCGAGCGCAGCTCGCCCCTACAGGATGAGAATCAATGATGCGGTGTAGGGGCGGCCTGTGGCCACCCGCGGGCGTGGCGAGGCGCGGCCTTACGAAGGCGGGCTGTGGGGAACGACATTTGGCCGTTCCGCGGGCGAATGTCGTTCCCCTACAGGGTTTCTTCATAAAAAGCTGATTTGACCGAAGGGATTGGAGGAAAGAAAAGGGGGGGAAAGGGAACCGACAGGTTTCTCTTTTGCATGCAATCCCTAAGTGTTTAAAATGATTAAAAGCTTAGAAACGAAGCCCGTAAAAAAGAGCTTTAAATAGAGAAAGGGACCACATCTGCGGTCCCTTTCTCTATTTGAACAGATGGATGTTTTGATATTGATAGACCTTTACCGAGGTGAGGATGTCCCGCACATGGATGGACATCTGCCGTTTTGCAGCGTCCGCGTTGCCGTCCACAATGGCGGCGAAGACGGAATCGTGCTGGACCAAGGAGTCCTGAAAGCGATTTGGCTGCTTGGAGATGGGCAGCGTCACCCGGGCCAGTTTGACAAATACGTTTTGCAGAGTTTGAATGAGCTGCCGGTTGTAGGAGGCGCGGGCGATGGCCATGTGAAACTCCTTGTCCAACCCGGTCAGTTGGGCGGTTTGCTCGAAGGGAACCTGCCGGTGCTCCGCGCTGACTCGCTGCATCTGTGCGATATCCTCGTCGGTCCGGCGCAGGGCGGCATAATAAGAGGCCGCGCTTTCCAGACATTCCCGCAGCTCCAAGAGCTCCACCACATCGGCGTAGCTGATGCGGGAGACCACGGCATACCGCTCTGGAAACAGGTCCACGTACCCCTCGTAGGCCAAACGGTTGATGGCCTCTTTCACTGGGGTGCGGCTGACGTCCAGCTGTGTGCTGAGCTCCCGGATGTATAGCACGGTCCCGGGCGGGTATGTATTGTTCAAAATATTATCCCGCAGCGTTCGATAGGCAAACTCCGCCTTGCTGACCGCTCCGAGGGGAGCCTCGTCAAAATACCCCATGCTGTGCCCCTTTTCTACATTCATTGCGCCCTCACCTCCCGGCAAACCCTATTGTAAACGGAAGATGTCGCCGTGTCAATTCCTTCCTTGGAAGAAACGGTCTAAAAAAGCCTTGCTTTTGGCGCCGGCGGTGATGCTGTCCGGCAGCGGCAGGCATTCCACGGAAACGGTGCCGGTGTAGCCCACTGCCTGAAGCGCCTGGAAGATAATTCCAAAGTCTAAATGTCCGCTGCCTAGATAACGTCGATTGGAATCCGCCACATGAAAATACCCCAGCCGCTTGCCTGCGGTGTGGATGGCCTGGGCCAGATCGGCCTCCTCAATGTTCATATGAAAGGTATCCAGGTGGAGGTATACGTTGGACAGCTCATAACGGTCCAGAAAATCGGCCAGCTCCCGCGCCGTATTGAAGACGTTGGTTTCATAGCGGTTGATAACCTCCACCAGAAGCCGCTGTCCCTGCTGCGCGGCATATTGGGCGAGTACGCGGAGCTGAGAGGCCAGCAGATCGTCAAAGTCCTGCTCTCGATTTTCCGGCCGGGTTCCTTTTACCCAGCCGATCACCACCCCATCGGTGGCACCCAACGCGGCGGAAAGATCAATGTACGTTTTGAGTTCGGCCATAGCGGCATTCCGGTTCTCCGGATCCGGAGATGTGATGCACCGATGCCGGCGGGTGAAGATTTGGCCTGTTACCACAGCGGAGATGCGGACGCCGTATTCTGCGCATGCTTCTTTCAGCAGATCCAGCGGGAAGTCGTCCGCGTCGATGACGTGAATTTCCAGCGCATCATATCCAAGAGCGGCCGCTTCACTGACGGCCTGGACTAAATCGCCCCGTAAAAGCAGCGGCGCAGAGGGACCGGCGTTGGCAATGGCCGTAATCGCCAAGGGGTTGGGCATGACACCGTCTCCTTTCTGCATCAGTAGGTCAGCGTATAAATGTGACGGCCGCCGGGCTCATTGGGTCCCTTGATAACCGCTTCAATATCCTCCCGGCTGCGCTGGGTCATTTTTTCAATAGGAGGCAGCTTTCCAGCCGGGTAAGCGGCGAGGATATCGTTGACCAGCTTTTCCAGATAGTCTAGGGTCATTTCCACGCCCTTGCGCGCCTTCTCCGGATCCGCCTTGGAGGCGTCGCCGATAACGCCCTCCGGCTGGCAGATGCACTCCATACCGCAGGAGCCCAGGGCGTTGAACCACTTGATGGGACCGGAGCCGGTCTCTGCGGAGTTATTGATGTGACCTGAGGGGATCAGGGGAGCCGAAGAGGTCTTCACTGCATACGCCTGCTTGCAAAGCTCCGGGAATAGAGCCAGAGACCAGGACTGCTCCACCTCGTCAGCGTGGACGAAGGGCGTGTCATAGGGACCGCCTTGCTCCTTGGTGTCCAGCTCGTGCTTGCAGCAGTTCCAGAAATGAGTGTACAGGATGATGGCAGGCACCTGGAACTTCTTTCCGAATTTATGAATCGCCAGAGGGATGACATAATCCTGCCCATGCCCATTGACCACAATCATTTTCCGAAAACCGGTGTTCCAGAACCCGGCGAAGACATAGACCAGGTAATCCGCCAGAATTTCCTCCGGAATCATGATGGTGCCCTTTTGCCCCAGGTGATGATAAGGATGGGAGCCATACCAGATGGGTTGCGCTACGGTGCAGCCGGTGGCTTTGGCCACCTGCTCGCACAGACGGGTATCCAAATAGGTGTCCTCGCCGTAGGGCGCGCTGGGTCCGTGATTCTCTGTAGAGCCTACGGGAATGAGGATGACGTCGTTTTTCTTCAGGCGTTCCGCGACCTCCCGATTGGTCATGTTCTGATAGTAGATGCCATTGGGAGCTTCCATGTTGCCGCCAGTGGCGGGAATTTGCCATTTGCTCATAAAGTAAAACATCCTTTCTGCGAATTGATAGATTTCTATGTTGGTGCGGCTGCCGGACAGAGGGAGCATGATAAGGCTACCGCACAATATGGGATGGAGAAGCTTGGCGGCATTAACGTGGCATGCCACCTAAACCCCATTATAGAAATGGTAAAATCATTTTGCAAGAGGATTTTATGGGAAAAATGCTTTTCTGTAATTTTCAACAAAAGTAGACCTGAAATTTTTGCA
Source organism: uncultured Eubacteriales bacterium (assembly GCA_958402445.1). Classification (GTDB taxonomy): domain Bacteria; phylum Bacillota; class Clostridia; order Oscillospirales; family Oscillospiraceae; genus Faecousia. Next base: position 77,054 of record CATXTO010000008.1, on the reverse strand, counting down.
GTATTGTCCAGTACAAAACCGGGAATTTATGCTTGATTTTTGTCTAAATATGATTCATAATTATTTTACAGCAAATTACCAGTTGGTAGGGCACAAGCCAGGTGGCATGCCAGCAAAACGCCAAATGCTAAATTATGCGCACAGGTGTCCGCTCTCCTGTGTGACTATCAATTCAAACGGCAGGTTTTGAAGCTATTTTATGGATAGAATTTGTTATTAAGTTTCTTCCGAAAGGTGTGGAGAGTAATGCAGGGAAAGATGCAGGCCGTTCAAATTCACAGCCCTGACCAATTTTCTGTGGATTGGGTGGATATTCCAAGACCTCGACGGGGTGAGGTCCTAGTGGAAATTAAATCAGTTGCCATTTGCGGCTCGGACCCGGGAATTTTTGGTGGAAGGGTCCTGCAAAACGGCTGGCCTCCCTATTTCCCCTTTGTGGCGGGCCATGAGTTTGCCGGCCAGGTGATCGAGCTGGGAGAGAGTGTCGAAGGGCTGCAGGCCGGGGACCGGGTGGCCGGTGAGGCCCACTGCGGCTGCGGCACCTGCGAGATGTGCATGCAGGGGCGCTATAATCTCTGCCTCAACTACGGCAAGCAGGACGCCGGGCATCATCATTATGGACATAATACGCCGGGTTGCTATGCGCAGTATCAGATCTATGACCAGAAGGCGCTAACTTTGCTTCCGGACTCCGTATCTTATGACGAGGGGACGTTGGTGGATACTGCAGGCACGGCTTTCAATGCCCTGCGTTTAACTGGAGTGGAGCCGGGGGGCTACACGGCGATTATTGGACCCGGTCCGATGGGGATTTTGGCCATGGAGCTGGCGAAAGCCATGGGTTCCAAGACGATTATGGTGGGCCGTCGCGCCCGGTTGCAGGTAGCCAAGCGGCTGGGTGCCGACTTTATCGTGGACTATGAACATGTGGAGGACCCGGTGGAGGAGGTCCGTCGGATTTCTGATGGTTTGGGCGCGCATCAAGTGATTGAGAGCGCGGGAAATGCAACTGCATATTTTGAATCCGTACAAATGGCACGGAAGGGGGGCCATGTGGCGCTGATCAGTATACCTGGACAGGATGGCCAGCAGGCAGCCTTGAAGTCCCTGATTATGAATCAGATCACCCTGCATGGGGTTCGAGCCAATCCCAATTGCTCCAAACCGGTGCTGGACCTGATGGCGCAGGGCTCTCTGAACGCCAAGGGCCTGATCACCCACATCTTCCCCATGGAGAGAATTCACGAGGCATTTGAGACCTTTATCCAGCGGAAGGACGGCGCCGTAAAGGTACTGATTCATCCCAACGGCGATTGTTGAGGCGAGGCAGACAGATGGAACAGAAAATGAAAGCCGTGGTACTCCACGGACCGGATGATTATGCAATAGAAAAAGTTGAGATTCCGGAGCCGGATTACAACGAGGTCCTGGTGGAAATCCGCTCCATTGCTATTTGTGGCTCCGATCCTGGCATTTTTGCAGGCCGGGTCCGGAAGGATGGGTGGCCGCCCCATTATCCCTTTGTTGCCGGACATGAATTTGCCGGCAGGGTGGCAAAACTGGGACCGGGCGTGACAAAATTTCAGGTAGGAGACCGGGTAGCCGGGGAGGCCCACTGTGGCTGCGGTACCTGTGAGATGTGCAAGCAGGGCTTGTACAACCTGTGCCTGCATTACGGAACGGCAGGCCATCACCATTATGGACATGCCACGCCGGGCTGTTACGCCCAATATCAGAAATATGATGTGAAAGCCCTGACCAAGCTTCCGGAAAACGTGAGCTATGATGAAGGAGCCATGGTGGATACTGGCGGCGTAGGGTACAACGCCATTCGCCTGCTGGGAATTGTCCCGGGAGGCTGGACGGTAGTGATTGGACCTGGCCCCATGGGGATACTGCTCTTGCAAATGGTTCGGGCTATGGGGTCCAAGGTGATCGTAGTCGGTTACAAGGATCAGGAGCGGCTAGCGGTTGCCAAAAAGGTGGGCGCCGAGCACGTGATTGAAACCACCGAGTGCCCGGATGTGGTGGCACAGGTCCGGGCCCTCACTGGCGGTATGGGCGCAGAACGCGTCTTCGACTGTGCAGGCGCTGGGGACACCCTGGGCGAGGCAATTCTCATGACCCGCCGGGCAGGAAAGGTGGGCGTGGTGGCCTATCCTAAGGAGCCCACGACCCGGGAGGCCCTGTATTATATGGTAAAAAATCAGATCACGGTCCAGGGGGTCCGGGCGAATCCCAATTGCTCAAAGCCCCTGCTGGATTTAATTTCCCAGGGAGCTGTGGATGCAAAGAGCCTTGTAACCCATGCGTTTGACCTGGACCATACTGCGGAGGCTTTTGATACCTTTATTCACCACAAAGACGGTGCGGTGAAGGTGGTCCTCCATCCCAATGGAAATGAAGCGGAGGGAACGTAATGAAAAGGTATGTTTTGCAGGCGCCCGGCCAGATTGTGAGCCAGGAAGCGACGCGGCAGACGCTTGGAGACCATGAGGCGCGGATCCGTGTCAAGTATGTCGGGCTCTGCGGCTCAGATTTGCACCTGTACGCCGGTACATATAACGGGCCGCATACCTATCCCATGCTGTTCGGCCATGAATGGGCCGGCGTGGTACAGGAGGTCGGTGCGCAAGTGACCCGGGTGGCGCCCGGGGATCTGGTCACAGGGGACTGCTCCCGGTACTGTGGAACATGCGAGGGGTGCCGGATGGACCGGAATCTTTGCCGGCATATTGAAAAATTCGGCATCACCATTGACGGCGCCTCCGCGGAGGAAATCGTCCGGGCGGAGACCTATTTGTATAAGGCGCCTCAGGGGGTAGAAGAAAAGCTTCTCTGTCTGTCGGAGCCGGTGGCCGTGGCCGCTCATTTGCTGGAGAAGATTCGCAGGGTGACGGACGGCGACTTTCAAAATAAGCGGGTGCTGGTGCTGGGCGGTGGCGTGATTGGTATGAGCGCGTTGATGCTCCTGCGGACCATGGAGAGCTGCAAACAGGCAGAGCTGTATGATTTGGCGCAATCCCGAAAAGAGCTGGCTCAGTCCGTGGGTGCGCGAGTTCCCGCGCCGGCAGAGCTGGAGGCAGGTAGCGGGTCCGGGGACTACGCCTCCCTATACGCGGCGGCCAAGTATGACATTGTGCTGGAGACCACGGGCGTGGGAGCGGTTTTTTCCAATGCGTTGAATTTGGTGAAGCCCGGCGGCGTACTGGGCTGCGTGGGGATGATCGCGAAGGTGGAGATTCCCCAAAAGCTCATTGTCACCAAGTCTCTCACCGTCGTGGGCTCCATCGGTGGAACTGGAGACTTCCAGAGGGCCATGGCGTTTACCGCACAGCATCCTCAAACAGCCGCCAAGCTGATCAGCCATTTCTTCCCCATGGAAGAGGCGGAGCAGGCGTTTGCCACTGCGCGGAATCCGGAGGGAACGATGAAGGTGGTGCTGACTCTGTGATCACGCAGACCACGCAAGGGCTGGGCTGGATTGGCGTGGGGAACATGGGAAGCCGGATGGCCGCGCGCCTGCTACAGGCCGGATACTCCATGACGGTCTGCGGGTCTGGCCGCCGGGATCTGACCGCCTGGGCGCAGCAGACAGGAGCCGCTCTGGCGGCGGGGCCGGAGGAGGTTGCCGCCGGAGCTCAGATATTCTTCTCAACGATCCCAAATGGATCCGTTTTGACGGAGCTGGCGGAAAAATTGAAAACTCAGGATTTGAGCGGGAAGATCTGGGTGGATATGAGTACGGTGGATGCCGCGTCCTCCCAGAAGGCGGCAAAGCGAGTAGAGCAGGCGGGCGGCCAATTCCTGCGGGCGCCGGTGACGGGCAGTACGCACTTTGCGCAAGAGGGGACCCTGGGCATTATGGTCTCAGGCTCCCGGGCTGCATTTGAACGCTGCTTGCCCTATTTGCAGATCTTGGGGACTAGGCAGACCTACCTGGGTCCAGGAGAGGAAGCCCGTGCCATGAAGATCATCATCAATATGCTTTTGGGCAACGTGCTGCAGGCCTGGGGTGAGGCGCTGACTCTGGGCGAAAAGCTGGGCCTTCCCTGGGAGACCATGATCGACTTGGTTGCGGACAGTGCCGCTGCCGCGCCCATTATCCGCTACAAATCCGAAACGATGAAGGCCCGGGACTTTCGTCCCACCTCTACGGGCTATAACATGCACAAGGATATGGTGCTGGCCACGCAGTTGGCGCAGAGTACGGATGCCAGCCTGCCGCTGACCGCCCTGACCCAGCAGATGTACAATGCCCTGATGGCGATGGGACTGAGCAGCTGGGATAACACCGCCGTGGTGCTGGTAAATGAGGCGATGAACGCCCTGGCTGCACCAGAACCCCGGCAGGACGAATCCCAAACACACACCGGCTGAGACCAGTTCAAAGGAGGCAGAACAGTGGTTTTTAACGAAGATCAAGTGATTCTCAAAATGACGGGAATCACAAAGCGGTTTCCGGGTACGCTGGCCCTGGACCGTGTCCAGCTCACCTGTGAAAAAGGCAAGGTCCATATCCTCCTGGGAGAGAACGGCGCCGGGAAATCCACGCTGGTAAAAATCATCTCCGGTGTGTACAGCCGGGATGAGGGTACCATTTGGTACGATGGCAAAGAGGTGAATTACTCCAATGTGCGCCAGACCATGGACGCCGGCATCAGCATGATTCACCAGGAGCTGAATCTGCTGCCGGAGCGGACCATTGCTCAGAACATATACCTGGGCCACGAGCCTATGGTCAAAGGCCTCAAGGGCGTAGTGGACTACAAGCGGATGGCACAGGACAGCAGGCTTTTAATGGAGAGCTTGGGCTTGGATTTGAACCCCAACACCTTAGTAAAAAAGCTGAGCATTGCCCAAATGCAGATGGTAGAGGTGGTTAAAGCCCTGTCAAAGGAAGTGAAGCTGGTCATTATGGACGAGCCTACTTCATCCCTGACCAGCCGGGAGATCACAAAGCTCTTTGAGATCGTAGAAAAGCTGAAGCAGAAGGGCGTGGCCATCATCTACATCTCCCACCGGATGGACGAAATCAAACGGATCGGGGACTGCGTCACCGTGATGCGGGACGGCCAGTACATCGATACGGTGGATGTTGCGGACGTGGAGCTGGATACGCTGATCTCCATGATGGTGGGTCGGAAGATTGAGAAAATGTACGAGCGCAATTACCGAGAGCCAGGCCCTGTGATTTTTGAGACCAAGGACCTGACTGGCTACCGGTTCCGTAATGTGAATATCTCCGTCCGGGAGGGGGAGATTGTTTCCCTGTCCGGCCTAATTGGGGCTGGCCGCACGGAGGTTGCCAAGGCGGTCTTCGGTGACGAGCCCATAGAAGGGGGCAGCTATACGCTCTATGGCGCCTCCTTTACCAGAACCAACCCCAAGAAGAGCATTCAGCATTCCATGGGCTTTCTCCCGGAGGACCGGAAGGCGGAGGGCTTGATTTTGCAGATGCCCATTAAGGAGAATCTGGTTTCGGCCAGTCTGCGCAAGGTGTTCCAGTACGGGATTCTCCGGTCTAAACCCGAGGACCAAATCGGAAAGAAATATGTGGAGGAGCTGCGCATCGCAACGCCCAACGCGGACAAGTTGGTGGGCGAGCTGTCCGGCGGCAACCAGCAAAAGGTAGTCATCGGCAAATGGCTGGAGACCGGGTGCAAGTTCCTGATTATCGACGAGCCCACCCGGGGCATCGATGTGGGCGCCAAGAGCGAGATCTACAAGCTCCTAGACAAGCTGGTGCAGGAGGGCTATGGGATCTTAATGATTTCCTCGGAGCTCAACGAGGTCATCGGCATTTCCGACCGGGTTTACGTGATGAAGGACGGCGAAATTACCGGCGAACTGCATCGGGAGCATCTGACCCAGGAGGCCATTATGCGCTATGCCGTGGGCGGAAAGGAGAGTGAAGTCAATGGGTAACTCGCAAGGCAGGCCTGCAGGCGCTCTGCTCAAGCAGGTTAAAAAGTGGAGTATCCCTGGAATTCTAGTTGGCGATGTTCTGCTGTTTCTGTTTTTCAGTCTGGTGACGGACAATTTCCTGTCCAGCTACAACCTGATGCTGATTCTTCGGAACAGCTGCACTCTGCTCTTGACGGCCACCGGTCTGACCCTTGTCATCCTCATGGGGAAAAACGACATTTCTGTGGGTTCCGTGGTCTCCATGGCTGCGGTTTCCGTGGCGCTTCTGCACAACCAGGGCCTCCCGCTGGTGCTGGTGATTCTGCTGCCTCTGGTCATGGGCGCAGCCATCGGCGCCATCAACGGTTTTTTGGTGGCCAAGATGAAGTTCGACTTCTGGGTGGTCTCCTTTTCCAGCATGAGCATTTTTGCGGGGCTGGCCCTGGTGGCGGCCAACGGCGCTACCATTTCCGTGAAGAATCAGGTCCTGGACTTTATCGGCAATGGTAAAATCGGCGGGATGTATGTTATCATCTGGCTGGTCATCCTTTTGGTGGGCTTTATGATCTGGGTCCAGAAAAAAACCAAATTCGGCTATGATATTTACTCCATCGGCGGCTCTGAGCAGGTGGCGGCGGTCAGCGGAATCAAGGTGACTAAAACCCGTATTCTGGTATATGCCATCAGCGGCCTGTTCGCCGGCCTGGCCGGCGTGGCCATTGCCTGCATGACCAATTCCGGCAGTCCCACCGTGGGTGTGGATTACTCCTTCAACGCCATGGCGGCTGTGGTAATTGGCGGCACCTCCTTCTCCGGCGGTAAGGGCGGCATTGTGGGAACAGTGCTGGGCACGCTGCTTCTGCGGATTTTGGCCAGCGGTCTGAGTCTGATGGGAATTCCGTCCACCTGGCAAAAGGCAGTGATCGGTCTTGTAATTGTCTCCCTGATCGTGGTTGACGTGCTGGGGGAACAGAGGAAAAACATCAAGGGAACGAGGAGGGTGTACAAACATGTCGCTTAAAAAGCAAAATCGTGTCGACCTGCTCTCCCGCCTGCTGATTCTGGCCGTGGTTGTGCTGGTTCTGGCCCTCGTTCGCACGGATGCCTTTCTGTCGGTCAATAACATCACACAGGTAATTTTCCAGCAGGCTCCCTTTACCATCCTCATGGCCTTTGGCATGAGCTTGGCAATTATCTCCAATGGTATCGATATCTCCATGGCCTCCACCATGGTCTTGTCCAGCTATCTCAGCGCCTCTTATTTTCAACGGGGCGACTACCTGCTGGGCCTGCTGATTGCCCTGGGAGTGGGCGCGGGCTTCGGCCTATGCAACGGTATCCTCATCAGCAAGGTCAAGATCGAGCCCTTTATCGCCACCTTTAGCGTGGATTTTGTAGCCCTGGGCCTGGCCTATGTGGTCTGCAACGGCGAGTATGTCTATGGCTTCTCGGAGGGCTTCCGCAGCATCACCAACGGCGCCTGGATTCCTGGAATTCCCAATGTGGCGCTGGTCACGCTGCTAATTTTTGCACTGCTGTTCTTCCTGACACGGTGCACAACCTACGGCAGATCCCTCTACTCCCTGGGGCACAATCGGAAGGCCGCCAAGCTCTCCGGCATGCGCGCCGACGGCATTATCATCTCCATCTACGTGATCAACGGCCTGCTGGCGGCCATCACAGGTATTTTGTACCTGGCCCGGCTAAATGCGGCGGACCCCAGCATCAAGGGGACGCTGACCATCGACTCCATCGCAGCGGCGCTGATCGGCGGCATTGCCTTCGGCGGCGGCAAGGGCTCTGTGGTGAACACCGTAATCGGCGCGCTGATCATCATGTTCATTCGCAACGGCATGAACATCATGGGCGTTTCCACCAACTGGCAGCAGGCGGTGGTAGGCTTCGTGATTCTCTTCTCTATCTTCTATGAGCGGGGCTTGAACCTGCTTATGGCCAAGGCCGCCGGAAAGAAAAAGGCTGCCGCTCAGTCATAACAGCGATACGCTGTGTGATACACAAAACTGGACAATATTTTAAAAAGGAGAAGGAAAAATGAAAAAAATCATCGCATTGGTCCTGGCAGTGCTCTTGGTTGCCGCCTGCTTCACTGGCTGTAACCAAAGTGGAAAGGACGACAACAAGGGCGGCGGCAAGAATATTGTCGTCATCCTAAAGAACAACACCGCTCCCTTCTTTATCAGCGTCGCCGAGGGCGCGAAGGCGGCCGGCGAGGCTCTGGGCTACAATGTCACTGTGAAGACGCCCGTAGACACCGCCGAGGGTTCCGGCAACGAGCAGCAGAGCCAGCTGGCGGAGGAAGCCATCGTCAGCGGCGCCGACTGTGTCGTGATGTGCCCGGTGGATTCTGAGGCCATTATCCCCGCTACCAAGAAGATCAACGAGGCCGGCATCCCGGTGGTAAACCTGAACACCCGGATTTCCGACGACACGCAGTACAAGACCTTCGTAGGCCTGGAGAACTTCAACCAGGGCTACGACACCGCCAAGGCGCTGTTTGAGGGTATGGGCGGCAAGGGCACTCTGTTCATCATTGAGGGCTCCACCGGCGCCCAGACCTCCATCGACCGGGTGAAGGGCTGTCAGGCTGCCCTGGAAGAGTATCCGGAAATTACGGTGGTGGCCCAGCAGTCCGCCAACTATTCCCGCGCCGAAGCCATGAATGTGGTGCAGAACCTGCTGCAGTCTTATCCGGATGTAAACGCGATCTTCTGCTGCAACGACGAGATGGCCCTGGGTTCCGCGGAGGCTGTAAATGCGGTAGGCAAGACCGGTCAGATTCTGATTTCCGGACAGGACGCCAATGACGACGCCGTCACCGCGCTGAAGAACGGCGAAATCTTTGCCACTTCCTTCGGCGATCCCTACATGCAGGGCTACACCGCCGTCCAGGCTGCTGTAGATGTTCTGGAGGGCAAAGAGGTGCAGGCGTTCTACGAGGTCAAGACCAAGGTTGTGACCAAGGAAAATGTGGATACCTTTAAGGAGCAATAAGAATATCTGAATTCCCCAGGCAAAATGGGGGAGGGCAGCCTCCCCCGTTTGATTCAGGAGCGAAAGCGGATACGTGCCGGGTGCCGTATCCGCTTTTGCCATCCGGGGTGGAAACTCTCGGACGGCAACCTGGAAAGGGAAGGAAAAGAGAAGAATTTAACTTGACAATTTTCTTATAAAGTGATATAAACATAGATAGAAAAACGTTTTACTATTGTAAAAATATTTGGAGGAATGCACATGGAATTCCCGACGCGTCTCCAGGAGCATCCGGAAGTGGTCTGTTATCCATATACAGGGGATACGGCAGAGGGCGCGGCGTTTGTGATGGCGCGGGTCGCCGGGCAGGAGGTCCTGATTCTTGCAGGCAATCCGGATGTTCTCCACGAATTTCAGGGCGCGGCCAAGGAATACGGCAAGTTGTGCCCGCTGACCCATGCGAACCGGCTGGCAATAAACCGTTACTTTCCCTATACCATACCGCAAGCGATGGGCCGGGCGGCGACCACCCTGGGCTTGGGGGACCGGCTGGGATTGGCTAATTACGCCCATCTGCTTTGTATCCGAGAAAAAAATGTTTTACCGATTTTAGCCCAGCAAAGCATGCGGGAGCTGCAGCTCACTCATCGGACCTATGAGGATGTCCTGGATGCGGCGGTATGGGCGGTGTTTCGCGCCGGCTGGCGATATGGCTTCGGAGCGGACGGCGACCATCTGAAAAACGAAGCGGACATTGCCGCCGCACTGGCTTGCGGGTACAGTATGATTACCCTGGACTGCTCGGAGGTCTTGCAGCCGGTGCCGGAAGCGCCGTCCCAGCGCCGGCGGGCCTATCTTGCGCTGCCGGAGGAATTGCGCGCCGTTTTGGAGCGCACCTATGGAGGCCGAACGGTGGGGCTGGGCTTCTCCTATTCCCAGGATCGCCTAGAGGAATTGGCAATCTGTTACGGGCAGGCCATTGCGCTTTGCTGTCGAGTCTGGCGCCTGCTTCAGAATGCGGGCAGGGCGGTGGACCTGGAGCTCTCTTTGGATGAGACTGCGTTTATCACCGCGCCGGACGCCCATTTCTTTGTGGCCGCTGAGCTGCAGCGGTGCGGCGTATCCTTAAATTCTCTGGCGCCCAAGTTCGTGGGAGAGTTTCAAAAGGGTGTGGATTACATCGGAGACCCCCGGGCATTTGCGCAGGACCTGTCGGTGCACTGTAGGATTGCCGATTTCTTTGGCTATAAGATCAGCGTGCACTCCGGCTCTGATAAGTTTTCCGTATTCCCTGCGGTGGGCCAGTGCACCGGTGGCCGGTTTCACCTGAAAACAGCGGGTACCAGTTGGCTGGAGGCGGTGCGGGTCATTGCCAAGCAGGAGCCGGATTTGTATCGCCGTATGCACCGGCGGGCTTTGGAGGTCCTAACCCAGGCGCGGGCCTACTATGTGGTCCATGCGGACCCGGCCCGAATTGAACCCTTGGACCGCAGGCCGGATGATTCGCTGCCTGGATACATGGACGAAGACGACGCCAGGCAGCTGCTGCACATCACCTACGGCTTCCTGCTGGATACGCCCGGAATGAAACAAGATATTTACCAGGCCCTGGACCGGCACCGGGAGGAATACCAGACCGGCCTGGAGCATCATATTGGGGCCCACGTCGCCCGGCTTGGCATCGGTCCCCGAACCCTATAAAATACAGGAGGATGGAATGATGAAGGAAAGGTACTTAACCACAGAATATCCCAATATCTTTTTTGAGGATAACAAGGTGGGCCAACTGAAAAAGAGACTCTGGGACGCCTCGGAGGCAGAAATTCAGTCTATTTTAAATGATTACGGCATTCCCAGCGACAGCGAACTGGGCAGGCCCGGCTGCTATATTCAGAACTCCCCCCGGAAGATGGTCATTGACAAGAGACATCAAAACGATATCGTGCTGGTTCCCATCGGCTGCACGGAAAACCATGGCATTCACAACAATTCCGGTTTGGACACCTTTATGTGCACCTCCATCTGTGAGGCGGTCCGGCGGAAAACCGCGAAGTCCGGCCACGAGGTGGCCCTGGCCTTTCCGCCCATCAATTACGGCGGTCATCCCTATCACCATTGCGGCATGCCCGGCACGGTTATGACCTCGGAGAAATCCATTGTGGACACCCTGATCAACGTGATGCTGGGCCTCTGGGACGACGGATTCCGTAAAATCATCCTGGTCAACAACCACGGCATGGATTGGATGCTGGAATCCGCCATCCAGGAGTTCTTCAAGCGCTATCAGCTTCCTGCCTTTGCAACCGTGGTGGAGTGGCACCGGGCGATCCGGGAATTCTTCTATCCGCTGGGTGACGAGCGGCCGGATTTTGTCAGCACACCCTTTGTGCATGCCGACGAGGCGGAGACCTCCGCGGCCCTTCTGATGTTCCCCGGCATGGTGGATATGAGCTGCGTGGTGGACGCCCAGGCTCAGAGCTTCGGTATGCTGGACGAAGGCTTCTACGACGGCTCCGTGGACTCCTTCCACCGGCCCAATAAATGGTCTGAGGCGGAGGGCCATCGGGTGATTGAGCGGTTCGGCACCCCGGAGGGCGTGGTGGGCTATCCCTCCCGGGGCGACGCCCGGCGGGTCAAACGGGCCATTGCGGCGATTTGTGAGTACCTGAACGCCATGGTGGAGGACATCCTCTCCGCTTATCCGGCGGGCCAGGTGCCCGATCCCCGGAAGTTCTCCCTGCGTCCCTACGAGGAAATCGAGCCCTGCCTGCGGGAGCCGCTCAGCGAGGGCTGGAAGAGCGTGCACGAGCTGCCGAGGCGCGGTATTTTCATTGACTAACATTGCGCCGGAGACAGAACCCCTCCACCAAGGCGCGGCAAAAAGGCTCCCCAACGGAGCCTTTTTGCCGTATCTGGTTTGGGTTAACAGAGTGGCCATTATTTGGCTTAGAAAGGACGGATAGGATTGGCATTTTATACGGCAATGACCATGGTGGATCATATCCTGGGCAACGCGCCCTTTGTCTATGAAGGGGACTTTTTGCAGGGCATCGCGCAGGCAAAGGCGCTTGGATACGATGCGGTAGAGCTGCACATTGCAGACCCGGCGTTGGTGGATGTCCGGACTCTACGGCAGGCGCTAAACCGGGAGGACATGCGGCTGTCAGCTATTGGCACCGGCCGAGCTTACGTGAATGAGGGCCTGTCCATCTCAGCGGAAGAGCCCCAGGTGAGGCAGGCGGCGGTCAAGCGGCTGGAGGCTTTTTTGGATTTAGGCGCGGAGCTGGGAGCCCTGGTCATTCTCGGCTGCATGCGGGGCAATGTGGGCCCTGGGGATACCTTAGAGCAGGTCCTGGGACGCTTTCAGTCTGCCATGGTGGAACTCGATGCCTATGCAGGGCGGCGGGGCACAGCCCTGGTACTGGAGCCCATTAACCGCTATGAAAACAATTTCCTGTGCACGTTAGGAGAAGTTGCCGCTTTCCTTCGGGAGAATCGCCTGAGCAATACCGGTATTCTGGCGGATACCTTTCATATGAATTTGGAGGAGGCGGACCTCTGCGGCGCCCTGCGGACCTGCGCACCGGAACTCCGCTACGTGCATCTGGCCGATTCCAATCGGCTGTACCCCGGCTGCGGCCATGTGGATTTCCCGGCGATCTTACAGACGCTGACCCAGTGCGGCTATACGGGCTATCTCAGTGCAGAATGTTTGCCCAAGCCCTCACAGGAGGCTGCGGCAGCCGGCTGGATTCAGGCGGTAAGGGGGTTGCTGCGGTAGATGCGGGAGAAACTGGTGGGCATTCGGGAGGTGGCCAGGCTGGCGGAGGTCTCCGTCTCCACCGTATCCAATGTACTAAACGGCACCAAACAAGTCAGCGAGCCTCTGCGGCAGCGGGTGTTGGCAGCGGCACAGACCCTGCATTACGAGGCGAGTCCGGTTGCGAAGGGCCTGAAAACCGGAAGAACCCAGACCATCGCCGTGGTAGTGCCACAAATCAACAGTGTATTTTTTACCGCTATGCTGCGATCTCTGCAACTGGAAGCCGCGGAAGAGGGGTATACCGTCAGTATTTTTGACACGCAGCGGAACCCCGAACGAGAAAAGGCCTGCTTACAGATGCTGCGAACGCAGTGGTCGGACGGAATCTTGCTTTCCTCCTGCCTGGACCTCAACAATCCGGCAGATATTCAGTGGGCGCGGGAACTGCGGCATTGGGACCGCGGCGGTGTCCATATTCCAATTATCTGCCTAGAGACCGTGATCGACCCCGGCTTGGATGCCGTTGTGGTAAACGAGGGCCAGGGGACCCTGGAGCTGACGCGGCATCTGCTGTCCCAGGGGCGCAGCCGAATCGGCTATATTGCCGCCCCGCTGCAATATGCCATGTCCCGAAACCGGTTGCGGGGTTACCGCCAGGCTTTAGAGCTTGCAGGCAGATCGCCGGACCCTCGACTCTTGGCAGAGGGAGACTTTAGCCCCATCAGTGGATATCACTGCATGCGAGAGCTGCTGCGAAGCGGCGTTGCGCCGGACGCGGTCCTGGCGGGCAATGACCAGATGGCCATTGGTGCGGTCCGGGCGATTTTAGATGCAGGCCTTTGCATTCCAAAAGAGATTGCCGTGGCTGGCTTTAATGACAACTTTCCGGCCAGTCTCATTACGCCGCCACTGACCACCTTCCACACACCCAAGGAGGAAATGGGGGCGGAGGCGCTTGCCTTGCTGCTCCGGCGTCTGCGGAACCCGGAGGCGGAGCCGAAAACCGTATGCCTGGACGGCTATCTGGTGATTCGGGATTCCACCGACCCGCAGGCGCAGGCCCGGTGGGATTTGAGCTGGTGAGTCGTGTCGCCTGGTTTTCCAGATTGGCGAGATTTGGCGGGCGAGCGCAGCTCGCCCCTACAGGAAACTTTCAATTTAGTGGATGTAGGGGCGACCGTTGGTCGCCCGCTGAGGTATTTTCCAGACGAATAGGGTTTGGCGGGCGTGCAAAGCACGCCCCTATAAGGGCTTTCTAAGCTAGGGATGTAGGCGCGGCCTATGACCGCTCCGCAGTGAGCAAAGCCTCTTTTTTCTGGATATTCACAAATAAAGAGAGCAAGGGCGAAGAACCGCCCTTGCTCTTATTGCTGGGATTTGTCAAAGGTCTAGTCGCCGGAGGTCTTATAGCCACAGCCACCGCTGCTGCAGCCGCCGGAACACTCGCAGGCAGGCTCTTGGCCAGGATTGCAGGCGCAACCCTGGGGGAAGAATTGATTGACAGGGAAGTTGATGCGGGAGAACATATCGCAGGGGTCCTCGGCGCATCCGGGGCTGTCGCAGCACTCCTTAGTGGGGATGCAGTAATCATAGGTGGGAACCAACAGCTGCACATCCCGCTCCAGACGAATGATCGAGAACTGGCCCAGGGTGACATACAGCCGGCGGGACTCGCCGGAGAGCACCAGCTCATCTTCAAACATGTTCCGAATAGCGACAGGAAGCTGGTTCAGGCAGGGCTCACTGCAGGGGCAGTCGCAGACGTCCCGCACCCGGGCGGAGAGGATCATGGGATCCAGGACCTCGACCACGGCGGTGGGATGGTTGAACGAACGTCTGGTACGCCCATCCATATCGCCCAGCACGGTATCGCTGGTGAAGATTTTGGCGCAGCTGTCCTCGCCGCAGAGGACGGCGCGTTTGGAGAAAACTGCCAGGCCGTACAGAGTGGCGGGCCGGGAGCCGCCAATGATGGCGTCAGCTAGAATGCGGTAATAAAACGTAATGTCAATGCAGTAGTGGTTGCGGTTAAAAGCCACAGGCTCCACGTCGATGTAAGCGTACAACAGCTCCGCACAGCGAGCCTTTGCCCCGGCACAGGCGTCCAGCAGAGACTGGGATTCCCGGGTCAGGTAGACCCGCAGGTCCTCAATACAGTCTTTGTCGCGGCAGCTGTCTGTCACTTTTTGGGTATGGATGCAAACGGCATCCCGCAGGTCTTCCGGCCGGCGGGTCAATTGTTCGGACATACGAATACCTCCTGTTCATGGTGAAGCAAATAAATTGCTTTCAAACCATCTTATGCCGATGGCCTCCGGCTGTGCGGACGGATGTGAAATCCCTTCGTCTTTCAGTGGACAAATGGGAAAAAATGTGGTACTCTGTAGTAAGATGGCCGCGGAATGCGGCAAAGGAAAGAGCAGGTGTGCTTTTTTGAAGGTCGATGTCATGGGGGTCTCGTTTGACAATGTGACTATGGCGCAGGCGATAAGCTGCGCGGAACGGCTGCTTTCCGGCGACCGCGCCGCATACTGTGTGACGCCCAATGCGGAAATCGTCTGGGAGGCCATGCGTGACCCGGCGTTCCGGGGCGTTCTCAATGAGGCGGATTTGGTTTTACCGGATGGAGCCGGGGTGCTCCTGGGCGCAAAGATCCTAGAGCGACCGCTGCAGGAGAAGGTGGCGGGGATCGAGTTTGGGGAGCAAGTGGCCCGGACTCTGTCGGAGCGGGGCGGCAGGCTGTATCTGCTGGGCGGAAAGCCGGGGATCGCGGAGGCAGCCGGCGTCCGTCTCCAGGAACGGTACCCCGGCCTGGTGATTTGCGGCACCAGGGACGGTTATTTTCCGGAGACCGCCCCAGTGTTGGAAGCAATTAACCAAGCCGCCCCTGATGTGCTGTTCGTCTGCTTGGGCGCGCCCAAGCAGGAGCGGTTTATGTTTGAGCATCGGGCATCGCTGCAGGTACGTCTGATGATAGGGCTGGGAGGCAGCCTGGATGGCTTTGCCGGCGCGGTGAAGCGGGCTCCCCGGTGGATGATTCGGTGTAATCTGGAGTGGTTGTACCGGCTGCTCCGGGAGCCCAAGCGGTTGGGCCGGATGATGCGCCTGCCCAAATTTATTCTCGCCTGTAAAAAGCAGCGCAGGTATGAGCGAAAAGGGGCTTAGGCCATGGGAAAGCTGATCGTTTTTGAGGGAACCGACGGATCTGGGAAGTCCACCCAGTTTCAGCTGCTGACAGAGCGCCTGACGGCGGAACGGGTGGATTTTCAGAGGCTGGTGTTCCCGCAGTATGAGGAGCCCTCCTCCGCGCTGATTCGTATGTATTTAAACGGAGAGTTTGGGGAGAGCCCCGCGGATGTGAACCCCTATGCGGCAAGCGCCTTTTACGCGGTGGACCGGTTTGCATCCTATCGAAAGGTTTGGAAAGACTATTATCAAAGAGGCGGCCTGGTTTTGTCGGACCGGTACACCACATCCAACGCCGTACACCAGGGGGCCAAGCTCCTTGGCCGGGAGCGACAGGCATTTTTCCGGTGGCTCTATGATTTTGAGCTGGACCGCCTTGGCTTGCCCCGTCCGGATTTGGTGCTCTATTTGGACGCGCCCACCGCGCTGACAGAGGCCATGATGCGCAAGCGGGAGCAAGACACGCATACCCGGGCGGATATTCACGAGCGGGACGGCGCTTATTTGCAGCAGTGCCGCCAAACAGGGATGGAAGCGGCGGCCTTTTATGGTTGGAAGGTGATTTCCTGCGCGAAAGGCGGCGCCATGCGGCCACCGGAGGAAATCCATGGGGAAATTTACGGGCAAATACGGATGTGTTTGGAGGATTGACTTGTGGTTTATGTCATTTTAGGGACTGGGTTTGAGGAAATAGAAGCTGTAGCGCCGGTTGACGTGCTGCGTCGGGCTGGCGTGCCGGTGGCCTATGTGGGCATCGGCGGTCTGGAGGTTGCGGGTGCGCACAATATCACCTTGCGGGCTGATCTGACAGTGGCGCAAATGGATTTGACGCAGCTGGAGATGATTGTGCTTCCCGGCGGGATGGGAGGCGTCTCCAGCATTCGGGCTTGCCCGCAGGTGCTGGAAGCGGTCCGCTTCGCAGCCGAAAACGGGAAATTTGTGGCCGCCATCTGTGCCGGCCCGACGGTTTTGGCCGATCTGCACCTGATAGACGGCAAGCGGTGTACCTGCTTTCCGAATCCTGCGCTGCAAGAGCAGATGCAGGCGGGGCTGCTGATCCCGGACGCGGCGGTGGTTCGGGACGGCATGGTGATTACCGGTACCTCCGCCGGCTGCGCCGTGGCCTTCGCGCTGGAGTTGGTCTCCGCGCTCCGGGGTCCGGAGGCGGCAGAGGCCGCGGCGGCAGATTTGGTGATCCGTCCCGCATGAGGGCGGTATTGACATACGCCGCATCGCCGGCTGTCTCCACAGGGGAGAACAGGAGGGTAGACCATGTCGCATGATGAACGCTTTGAGCCGAATGAAGGGAATCCAGAGAATTTAGAGGAATTTCAGATCCCTGAGCTGGAGGATTTCTCTGCCCGGAGTGGGGAACTGGAGGATATTCTGCCGGAGGATTATGAGGAGATCGTCCCAGACGAATTTGCTATGGACGCACTGGGGCTCACAGATCCGACGGAGGAAGAAGTAGAGCGGATTCTCCGGGAGGCGAAGGAGCAGATCGAGGAACCGTCGGCTTCGCGTCTGCCGGAGACGCCGGAGGAACTGCCCGAGCAGACGGGGGAGGAGTTTCGGGATCAGGAGTACCGAGATGCATTTGATGAAAATTTTGAGCGAGCCTTCGAGGAGTCGGGGGATGAACAAGAAGACGAACTTGGGAGCGCGCCGCCTCCGTACAGACGTCGGAGGAAGCCCGTAAAAAAACGGGGCAGCGGTTTGCTGGGGATTCCCCATTTTTTAAGCAGTCTAATTCTGTGGGCAATTGTATTAGGCGTCAGTTTCACCCTGGCAAGGGTGGTTTGGGTTTGGGCCGACGATGTGCTAGCCCTGACCAAGCAGGAGCGGGAGGTCACTATCACCATCACCGATTCCGACACCATGCATGATATCACCCAAAAGCTTTCGGACGCCGGCCTGATTCGATATCCCAAGCTATTTAACGTCTACAGCTCCCTGACCAATGCTAGGGATAAAATCAGTGCGGGGACCTTTACCTTAAATTGTATTTACGATTATCATGCAATGGTGAACGCCATGGGCCGGTCCTCCTCCGCCCGGACGGAGGTCGAGGTCATGATCCCAGAGGGCTTCGAGTGTGATCAAATTTTTAAATTGCTGGAGAAAAACGGTGTGTGTACCGTGGAGGAGTTGGAGGAGACCGCGGCCAGCGGAGACGTAGGGGAATTTTGGTTCCTGGAAGATGTGGACCGGGGAACCGCCAATTGTCTGGAGGGCTTTCTGTTCCCGGACACCTATGACTTTTATACGGACGACGATCCGGAGCGGGTCATTCGAAAAATGCTTCGGAATTTTGACTACCGGTTCGACGAGACGCTGCAGGATGATATCGAGCAGCTCAACGAATGGGTGGGGGAGAAGCTGGCTGGCTACGGATATTCCCAGGAGGAAATAGACGCCCGCCGGATGACGGTGCGGGATGTGGTGATTGTGGCCTCCATGATTGAGCGGGAGACCGCCGGTACCAGCGAAAGCGCCACCATTGCCTCCGTCATTTATAACCGCCTTTGCGACCCGGATACCCTCTATCTGGGGATTGACGCCACGGTCCAGTACGCCCTGGGGGAATGGAAGGCGACCTTGACCTACGAGGACCTGCAAGTGGACAGTCCTTACAACACCTATAAAAACGCTGGCCTGCCGGTGGGCCCTATTTCCAACCCTGGCCTCAACAGTCTGCGGGCGGCGCTTCATCCCGTAGATACCAACTACTATTACTATGCGCTGGATGTGGACCGGACTCACCATTTTTCAGAGACGTATGAGGAGCACCAGGCGTTTCTGGACAGCCTGAACCGTGGCAGCAATGAACCTGAGGAGCCTTGAGCTGCTGTCCCCCGCCGGGGACATGGAGCGGCTCGTCATGGCTGTGCGATACGGCGCCGACGCAGTTTACCTGGCCGGGACTCGCTTTGGCATGCGCGCTTTTGCAGGCAATTTTAACGACGAAGAACTGCCGAAGGCGGTGCGGTTTGCCCATGAGCACGGTGTGCGGGTGCACGCCGCGGTGAATACCATGCCCAGAGGAGAGGAGGTACCGCGGCTGCCCGCATACCTAGAGCAGTTGGACAACGCCGGCGTGGACGCCCTGATTCTAGCGGACTTGGGCGTCTTTCAATTGGCAAAGCAATATGCCCCCCGCTGCCAGCGCCACATATCCACGCAGCAATCTGTGGCGAACAGCGCCTGCGCCCGGGCCTGGTTTGAATTGGGCGCCAGCCGGGTGGTGCTGGCTCGGGAGCTGAGCTTGGAGGAAATCCATCGAATTCGATCAGAGACGCCCAGGGAGTTGGAGCTGGAGGCCTTTGCCCACGGAGCCATGTGCGTATCCTACTCCGGCCGATGCCTCCTGTCCAATTATATGACCGGGCGGGATGCAAACCGGGGGGCCTGCGCTCAGCCCTGCCGCTACCAGTATGCCTTGATGGAGGAGAAGCGACCCGGCGAGTATTTCCCGGTTTTGGAGGACGAGAAGGGCAGCTACATTCTCAACTCCCGGGACCTGTGTATGATCGACCATTTGCCAGATCTGATGGCTGCGGGCGTTGATTGCATTAAGCTGGAGGGCCGTGCTAAGTCCGCTTATTATGTGGCCGTCGTCACCGGCGCCTATCGGCATGCCGTCGACGCGGCAGCGGCGGGGATGCCGCTGGACCCAGTGTGGCGGGATGAGGTGGAGCGGGTTTCTCATCGGGTTTATTCCACCGGCTTTTATTATGGAGAGCCGGGACAATTTGTAGAGAGCTCCCGCTACATTCGTCAATGGCAGGTCTGTGCCATTGTGCAGCATTGCGATGCGAACGGTATAGCATGGGTCAGCCTGCGCAATAAAATGGCGGTCGGGGAAGAAATTCAGGTGGTGGGGCCGGATACACGTCCGTTTGCCATGCAGGTGCCTGTATTGAAAAACGAGACCGGGCAGTTGCTTTCAGAGGCCCGTACGCCTCAGATGCGCGTACAATTACAGCTGCCTCAACAGGTCCCCGCCTATTCCATTTTGCGCCGTGCAGTGGATCTGTCTGGCTGAAAGGGGCAAAAGCAGACGTCTGAATATCATACAAGGCAAGGAACCTGAGGGAAGCCTCCATGGACAAAGGGGTTGGCGAGATAACCGGGTGCAAGGAAACCGGCGGGGGCTTTTTTCGCTTGTCCGCGTTTATTTTCTAGATTGGAAAGGGCTCCGCGCTGATAAAATGACTTTGAATCAATATTAAAAACCCGCCGGCAGAAGAATTCTGCCGGCGGGTTCCTGCAATCAAGCAAAGTTCCGCACTATTGAATATGGGCGTGATTGTTGATATGGTCAATGCAATAGCAGTAGTAGCCTTTGCATTTGGAGCAATAGCGGAACTCCAGCTCCGGATTTGTCACGTCTGTCCGTCCGCAGACCGTGCATTTGTGCATATACGGGGCCTCGGGGCGAGCGGTCGTGGCAGTATAGGAGCCGGCGGTAGGGAAAGGAACGGATTTGGGTGGCTTCCTTTTGTGAGACCGGGGCTTCAGCCGGCCCGCATTGACGCGCCAGGACATAGGGAAGATATTCACAAAGTCCTTTCCCAGGAACAGGAAATAGTTGGCCAGCGCAAAAAGGGGGAAAAGATTGTAGGGAAATTGGGGAATACGCAGCAGTTGGACCAGATAAAGGGCCAGATCGATAATCCCGAGCCAGCGTGCCTTAACGGGGATGATGAATAAGATCAGGAACTGGGTCTCCGGATATAGCGTGGCATAAGCCAGGAACAGACTCATGTTCAGCGTTGTGGCGGCGGCGGGCACGTTCAGCAGAAATCCGGCAATGTCCAGAAACAAGGTGCCGGACAGATAGAACAGATTAAATCGGAAACGTCCCCACGTATTTTCCAGCGCGCGTCCCAACTGAAAATAGAACACGACAAAAAGAATGGCATAGAGAAAGGTCTGGCTGCTCATGTCCAACAGGACGTAAGAAAACAGCCGCCAGATCTGCCCATGGAGAATGGCGCTTCGGTTAAAGGATAAAACAGAATCTAGCGCATTGCTGGGGTCCACCAGGTTGACGATATATACGAGAACGTTCCCGATGATCAAAAGAAGCATCAAATTGGGAATTCCCTTATTTTGATGCCGGTAGCAAAAACGCTCAAATTTCCTGCGGAGATTTTTCAACAGGCCTCACTCCTTTGACTTATGGCTTTTATTTTAGCCCATATGTTGGAAAAAGTCCATATCAAAACAAGGAATTTTCCAATTTAGTATTGCCGCAAACCGGGCCGCTTTAGACGGAGCGGACTGCTGATGGCGAATTTGGACATTTTTTTTGGATTCCACTTGACTTTTTCTCCTCGATGCGTATAATAGGGAAAGAAATTAAATAATGCCTTATCAAGAGTGGTGGAGGGAACGGCCCGATGAAGCCCGGCAACCTGATTTTCAAGGTGCCAAATCCGGCGTTTGACGAAAGATGAGGATTCGAGCTGAGGCGTTCCGAATCTTCGGAGCGTCTTTTTTGCGTCCCGATGGACGCAAAGTTGTGTCGCGTTCTGCGCCGGGGTGCTGCTTTTGAAAGGGTTTGTGTCAGAAGAAAGGAACGTTTTATCATGGAAAAGCGACTGTTTACGTCGGAATGTGTGACCACCGGGCATCCGGACAAGGTGGCAGACCGGATCTCCGACAGTATTTTAGACGCCTGTATGGCGCAGGATCCGCATTCCCGGGTGGCTTGTGAAACCCTGGTGACCACTGATTTCTGCTGTATCGCCGGGGAGATCACCACAAAGGCTCAGGTGGATTATGAAGCGGTGGCCCGGCAGGCCATCCGGGATATCGGTTACACCAAACCGGAGGAGGGCTTTAGTGCCGATACCGTGCAGGTTCAATGCCGTCTGCACACGCAATCGCCGGATATCGCGTTGGGTACCAATGATGCGGTGGGCGGCGCCGGAGACCAGGGTATGATGTTCGGCGGCGCGTGCAATCAGACGCCTGAGCTTATGCCTCTGGCCGGCGCGCTTGCACGGGCACTGACCAACCGCCTGACTTGCCTGGTTACAGAAAATGAACTGCTGCGGCCCGACGGAAAGGCCCAGGTCACGGTAGAATTCGACCACAACGGTGCTCCGATGGGAGTGGAGGCGGTGGTAGTATCCATCATGCACAGCCCGCTCCTTTCTGTTGAAGCGCTTCGCGAATACGTCCGGACTTATGTGATTGGGCCGGTGCTGGCGGAATATGGGTTCGACATTCAAAATGTCCCTCGGATTTTCATCAATCCCACCGGCAAATTTGTGGTGGGCGGACCGGCCGGCGACACTGGTTTAACCGGCCGGAAAATTATTGTGGACACCTACGGCGGTTACTTTTCCCATGGCGGCGGCGCCTTTTCCGGCAAGGACCCCACCAAAGTGGACCGCAGTGCGGCTTATATGGCCAGGTATATGGCAAAAAACGTGGTGGCGGCAGGGCTGGCGGAGAAGGTGCAGGTGGAGCTGGCCTATGCCATCGGTGTGGCGCAGCCGGTTTCCGTTCTGGTGGATACCTTCGGCACCGGGAAAATCGGGGACGACCGGCTGACGTGCCTGCTGGAAGAGATGTTTGATTTGACGCCGGCCGGGATTATCCGTGCGCTGGACCTCCGGCGGCCCATCTTTGCCGCGACAGCAGCCAGGGGGCATTTTGGCGTGGACCCGAGCATCACCTGGGAGCGTACGGACCGGGCCGAGATCCTGAGGCGTCTTGCGGGGATTTAAAATCACAACGGAAAAAGCGCCGCAGTTGCGGCGCTTTTTTATGATCCGAATTACAACTGCGCTCGAGGCGAGACGGCGAAAGGTCGTCTATTCAGTGTAGGGCCGATTGTCGCATACACTGTGGGCAAATTCGCGTCTATTTGTGCCATTCCGGTTTGCAGGGACGTGCAAAGCACGTCCCTGCATCATTTCTTTTGTTGGTGCAGTTAGGCAGGCAACCATACCCGCCTGGAGATTCTTACAGCTTGTTGAAACTGGGCGGGCATGAGAAGCGCGCCTCGTCGGTGCGAGGTCGGTGCCCGCTCGTTTGACACCTGAAGGTACGAGTAACGTAGCGATGAAAAGAAAGAAAAACGGGTGGGTTCTCAATCTTTTAGAAATGATGCCTGCGCCGATGGGAGAACAAGAAAGCCTGCTGAGATGAAGGTCCAGCCGGACTTTCAGCACCACAGTGGTCGGCTCGGGTTTACACCCCCTAAATCGCGAAAATCTGCACCTTTGCGGCTTAGCAGGTTCTCTTTTTGTGGGTAGTATCGCCGGCCTGACGACTAAAAGCTTAATTTTATAAGGGAGCGATGGAGTTGAAAAAAACAATAAGACAAGATGTCCTATTGTTTTTCCCCTCTCTGAATTTGTAAAAATTGTTCTATTAAGTTGTCAATAATTTTTTGAAATTCCTGGTTGAGCTGCATGTACTTTGCCAACAGTTCAGCCGTAGTCTTGTCATGGTCCTTTGCACGGGTCACGCCAAGTAAATAGTCGGAGTCTACACCTAGCACCTCCAAAATCCGTTTAATTTTAAACACATCGGGTTCCCGGTTTCCTTTTTCGTACCCCGTAAGAGTGGATTTCGCCACGCCGATTCGCTGTGCCAATTGTTCCTGTGTCAGTCCGTTGTGAAGCCGCGCTTCTCGCAATCTATCGCCAAAAGTCAACGTAACCCCTCCTTCCTACCAAAAATTATAGTACCAGTAGGTTCAGATGTCAACAAGAAGTTTTCGTTTTGCGAACTTTTTTCGACAAATTCTATTGACAAGTTTGCGTAATGGAACTATAATAGCATCGTAAGGTTGCGAAACGAAAACATAAAGGGGTGAAAACGATGTTTCATAATCTGGAGGCAGAACAGAGACGCTATGGGTATACCAACGCAGACATGGCGGAAATCCTGGGTATTTCCCGCGTTACTTATGAAAAAAAGAAACGGACCGGTATGTTTAACCGGCCACAAATTGAGGTTCTGCTTCGGCTGTTTGACTGTAAGTTTGAATACCTCTTTCAGTTTGATGGACTGGAAAAGAAGCGCTCATGCAAACCATCAAAAACCTATTATGAGGACCGTCCCGCATAAGTCAAAAAATTTTGATTCATTTGAATAGCTTGTTCATAGACCTATCGTTTCCATCATATCATGTGACTGTCCCACGGAAGAAACGAAAATTTTTTAACGCCGCCACGTAAATGTGTTCCATTGCGTCTATATCAATATAGGGAAAGAAACCACGTTGTTTGGGTATGCTAAAAGGAGGCGACAGCTTTGACGGAAGAAAAAAATATGTACATTATCTGGATTAACTGGAGGGACCAGGTCGTTTCTTTCCACGAGGTGCCGGGATTTGAGCAGTTGCCTTTTGGGTCGGCGGAAAAGTGGCAGGCCAATCTCCGGATTCTTCTGACGGAAGGATTCCGGTTTCAGTGAAAGAGGGAATGTGTCTATGAGGAAACGATGTTGCTTTCTATCTTTGGGCTTTGCAGCGTGCCTGCTTCTGCAGGGTTGTACGGTTCTGCGCGCTGCACCAGGAGGAGAAGAGCAAGCCGCGCGAATCGTGACGCAGGTCACCATTCAGTCCGTAGAGAAAGAAAAAAACGCCAGAACCTACACCAGACCGGAAAAAATCAAGGCGGTTTTGGACTATCTCCAGGCTTTGACCTTGACGGAAACGCCTGCCGACCCGCCAGATGCAGAACAGGATGCCATGGTAACCATTTGTTTGCAGTATAGCAATGGGGAGACGAAAAACTATTATCTGGCTGGAGATCAGTATTTGCGGGAGGGGGACCAAGACTGGAAGAGGCTGGAGGCACCGCCGGAGAAGGGTTTGGAGTCTATTTTACAGAGCAATCCCAGCGATGTAACATAATTGAGCCCAATGAAAGCAAGCATAGAAAAAACGAACGCCCGCGGATAGCCCTGGGCCACCCAAAAGCGTACGTTTTTTATTCATAAGGTTTGTCGTTCAGAAGAGTACTGCTTCCTGTGCGCAGACTTGAACGACGGCGGAGAGCAGCAGAGCGAAGGAGGCGGCGCCGGGGTCTACATGTCCGACGCCGCGCTCTGCCCAGCTTCCGGCCTTACCCTTGCACGCGGGGAGGTGTTTGGTGCGCTCTGCACCCGCCTCCGCTGCGCGCAATGCGGCTTCCAGAGCGGCGGGAAAGGCAGCCTGCGCATGCTCTGCGGCTGCCAGGGCCAGATGGGCGGGAATCATCGCGTCCAGCATGGTTTTATCTCCATAGGTGGAGCGCCCGCGCATTTTGACTCCCTCAATGGCCGCGTGGAGCATTGTTGAAAAATCGGAGGGTGTCAGACGCATTTGGTTGCTGACCATCCCCGCGGCACGCAAAAACGCCGTTCCATATAATATACCGCCAGCTCCGCCGGTGGTGGAGAGCAAGGTCATACCGACGGTTTTTAAAATAGTACCCACGTCCCGGTCCGCTACGGTGGTGAGACGGCGCACCGCGGCCTGAAATCCAAGGTCTAGGTTGATACCATGGTCGCCATCTCCAATTGCCGCGTCCAACTGCGTGAGGTATTCCCGATTTTCATGGATTTTGAATGCCATGGCTTGAATCGTGCTGATCACGGTTGACGTTGTCGCCATGCAAATCTCCCCCTTTTTCCAACGACAAAATTGATTCCGTCGCTTGCTAGCCCACGCACGATTTGCAGGTCCGGGTCCTTTCTGCTAAGTAATCCGGCAGAATATCCAAAAAATGAAGGTAAGTGGAAAGGGATTCTGGCTATTTGACCTAATTATACCATGCTAAGCATAAAATGACAAGTCTGGATCGAAAATAGTTTGCCGCAATTACAGGGCCCAGCGAACAACAAAGCACCGGCTTGCCCTTGGGCAAGCCGGTGCTTTGTTATAGTTCACAGTTACCCACCGTACGGGGGAAGGGAAGCACGTCTCTAATATTAGAAGTTCCGGTCAAGTACATGACGCAGCGCTCAAAGCCCAGACCAAAGCCAGCATGCCGCGTGGAGCCGTATTTCCGCAAGTCCAAATAGAAGCGGTAGTCCTCCTCTCGCAGTCCCAAATCGTGAATTCGGGAGAGCAAAGTATCGTAATTGTCCTCCCGCTGGCTGCCTCCGATGATCTCCCCAATGCCGGGCACCAGGCAGTCCATGGCCGCCACTGTTTTCCCATCCGGATTCAGCTTCATATAAAAAGCCTTGATCTCCTTGGGATAATCCGTGACGAAAACCGGACGCTGGTACACCACCTCGGTCAAATACCGCTCATGTTCGGTTTGCAAATCGCTGCCCCAGTGGACGGGATATTCGAACGCTTCGTTGTGCTGCTCCAGAATTGCAATGGCTTCTGTATAGGTCACGTGCGCAAATTCAGAGCTGCGCACATGCTCCAGCCGCGCCAGCAGGTCTCGGTCCACAAACTGGTTGAAAAAGTCCATTTCAGCAGGCGCTTTTTCCAGGATAAAGGCAATGATAAATTTCAGCATATCCTCCGCCAGGCGCATGTCGTCCGTCAGATCGGCAAAGGCAATTTCCGGCTCGATCATCCAGAATTCCGCCGCATGCCGGGTGGTATTGGAGTTCTCCGCCCGGAAGGTGGGGCCGAAGGTATAGATATTCTTGAAGGCCATGGCGAAGGTCTCGCCGTTGAGTTGTCCGGAGACGGTGAGATTGGTGGGCTTTTCAAAGAAGTCCTGGCTGTAGTCCACCTTCCCGTCCTGGGTGCGGGGCGGGTTCTCCAGATCCAGGGTCGTCACCTGGAACATTTCTCCCGCGCCCTCGCAGTCGGAGCCAGTGATGAGTGGCGTATGCACATACACGAAATCCCGCTCCTGGAAGAATTGGTGGATAGCATAGGCGACCAGGCTCCGGACTCGGAACACAGCCTGGAACAGGTTGGTCCGGGGGCGCAGATGGGTCATGGTCCGCAGGTATTCCACAGTGTGGCGCTTCTTTTGCAGGGGATAGTCCGGGGCGGAGGGACCCTCCACCGTGACGGCGTCGGCCTGGATCTCAAACGGCTGCTTGGCCTCCGGGGTTTCCACCAGGATGCCCTGCACCACCAGGGCGGCGCCCACATTGGTTTTGCAAATCTCCTGAAAATTTTCCAGGCTGTCGTGATACACCACCTGCAGGGGCGTGAAGTAGGTGCCGTCGTGCAGGACAATGAAGCCGAAAGCCTTGCTGGCCCGGATGGAGCGGACCCATCCTCCGATGCGGACGGTTTTTCCCACATAGGCGGCTGTGTTTCGAAAAAGCTCTCGCACGCTTATCAGTTCCATAGGTACCGTACCTCTCTTTCCTTAGTTTTGTGCAGCTTATGAAAAAAAGTATACGCCAAATTGTGGCAAATTACAAGTGGCTTTCAAGTTTTTTTTGAAGAAGTAAAAAATGCGAGCTCTATTTCATATAGGTCAGAGTTCAAATATCCGAGAACTGTAAAGTTTGTGCTGAAAACGAAAAAGAAGCTATAAAAGGCATACTCGGCATGCTGCAATCACATTGCATCATAGAAAATTGAATTTGCGAGGAGAATCAGATAAAACGCGACAACTCAGGTAGGAGGGAGATTGGTATGGGCTATCTAAAGCGGCTTATTGCTCCGGTTACATTATTACTTCTGATGCTTCTCACTGCGGTTCTGATTCAGCCTGAGCGGAACAGCGTAACAGTTCACTTTCGGGGCCTGGAACAGCAGACCTATTATGTGACGCTGCTGTCAGACGTGGCGAGCACGGGCGCCTGGGGCGGGGTTCAGATGCCGGCGATACCATGGGGCCTGCATCCAGGCGGGCTTGGGAAAAGTTCTCCGGTTTTCAGGACTCAGATCAATACTTTTTTCTGGGATATCTCACCCAGCCGGCATTGGAGCAGGATACCTTTTTTTGGCGCTACTGCCCACCGACGACCTATAAAATCCTGGTCTATTTCCCCGAATATGATACGTTTGCCTGCAGCGATAGTTATCATTCCTATGCATTTGACAGCATATACACAGTAGAAGTCCCGCAGTGGAATTCTGAGGCAGGGTCAGAGGCATCGCCGCTGATCGTTCACAGGTGCTATCCTTTTGGCCGCGACGGCTGGGCCGCAGCGGCCCGGGTCGCGCTGATGCTGGCGGCGGATCTGGCGATCGCGCTGCTGGTGGGTTTCCGGTCCAGAAAGCAGCTGATGTTGGTGGCGGGGACCGGCTTTGTGCTGCACATGGTGCAAAATTTTTTGCTGGTTTACGCTTACATGCAGGCGGGGCGTTGAGCCTTTCTGGGTCTGTATTTCTGCTACGGTGTTTTCGTCTTTCTTGCAGAAGGCGCCGTTTACGGGAAAAGCTTGCCTTTGCTGGGCAGTGAGGAGAAAGCGCAGCTATCCCCTTGGGGCTTTGCAGCCGCAGGGAACCTGGCTGCTTGTGTCTTTGGCATTTTGGCAACCGGTTGGATACAGCATGGGATTTTTGGTAGTACTTTTGATAAATCATCGCCCGGCACAGATGCAGTGCCGGGCGGTGACTATTTTTTACTGGCCGCAACGCTTTGACGAACCAGGGCGCGTTTCAGACGGGCTTCGGCCAGCTTGAGATCGGCTTGGCTGGCGTCTTTGCTGTGCAGCACAGCCTGAGCCCGCTGGTAGGAGAATTGGGCTCGGTCCGGGTCGATGTCCTCTGCCCACTCAAAGGTGGTGGCAACCAGAGTTACAAGGTCATGCTGCACGGACAGCATCCCGCCAATGCAGGCAGCGCTGCGTGTGCCAGACTCTGTGACAACGGTGGCCTGCCCCATGCCCAGGGGGGTGATCAGGTCCAGATGCCCGGCCAGGATACCGATATCGCCCTCGGTAGTCCGAACGGAGAGGGACAGCGCCTCCCCGTCGAAGGACAGGCCGTCCGGCGTGACGATTTTCAGGTGAAAGGTTCGCATGCCGATCACGCACCTTTTTCCGCCTTGGCCACCACATCGTCAATGGTGCCGGCGAACAGAAAATAGGACTCGGGAATCGCGTCGTGCTTCCCCTCCAGGATCTCCCGGAACCCTCGAATGGTCTCCTTCAGGGGAACGTATTTACCTGCCATGCCGGTGAACTCCTCCGCCACCGTAAAGGGCTGAGAGAGAAACCGCTGGATCTTTCTGGCTCGGCTTACGGTGCGCTTATCCTCTTCGCTGAGCTCATCCATGCCCATGATGGCGATGATATCCTGCAGCTCCTTATACCGCTGCAGCGTCCGCTGTACATCCCGGGCCACCTGATAATGCTCCCGTCCCACCACCTCCGGGGACAGAATACGGGAGGTGGAGTCCAACGGATCCACGGCGGGATAGATCCCCAGCGAGGCAATGCCCCGGTCCAAAACCGTGGTGGCGTCCAGGTGGGCGAAGGTCGTGGCAGGAGCGGGGTCGGTCAGGTCGTCCGCTGGGACATAGACCGCCTGCACGGAGGTAATGGAGCCGTTTTTGGTGGAGGTGATGCGCTCCTGCAGGGCGCCCATCTCCGTGGCCAGGGTGGGCTGGTAGCCCACAGCGGAGGGCATCCGGCCCAATAGGGCGGATACCTCGGAACCGGCCTGGGTGAAACGGAAGATGTTATCAATGAACAGAAGAACATCCTGGTGCTCCACGTCCCGGTAGTACTCCGCCATGGTGAGGCCGGAAAGCCCTACCCGCATACGGGCTCCGGGGGGCTCGTTCATCTGGCCATAGACCAGAGCAGTTTTCGCCAGAACGCCGGACTGCTTCATCTCATGGTACAAATCATTGCCCTCCCGGGTCCGCTCGCCTACGCCGGTGAAGACGGAGATGCCGCCGTGCTCCTTGGCCACATTGTGGATGAGCTCCATAATAAGCACGGTCTTTCCCACACCGGCGCCGCCAAACAGGCCAATTTTACCGCCTTTGGCGTAGGGGCAGATCAAGTCTACCACCTTAATGCCGGTTTCCAGGATTTCCGTGGTGCTCTCCTGTTCCTCGTAGGAGGGAGCGGGACGGTGTATGGGCCAGCGCTCGGGGACCTCGGGCACGGGCTGCCCGTCGATGGGCTGCCCCAGCAGGTTGAACATCCGGCCCAGGCAGCCATCGCCCACAGGGACGGTGATGGGAGCGCCGGTGTCCGTGGCAGACGCGCCCCGCTGTAGACCGTCAGTGGAGCTCATGGCCACGGCCCGCACCACGTTGTCGCCCATGTGCTGGGCAACTTCCGCCGTGATGCAGGCATCGCCGTTGGGAATTTCTATGGCATGCAGCAGCTCCGGCAGGTGCCCCTCTGGAAACCGAATGTCCAGGACGGGGCCAATGACCTGCGTGACTGTGCCGATATGGTTGGCCATTGGATCAACTCCTTGTATTGAAATCGCTCAGGCCTCGGCGCCCGCGACAATTTCGGTGATCTCTTGGGTGATGGCGCCCTGCCGGGCGCGGTTGTACTGAAGCGCTAGATGCTCGATCATGTCGTCTGCATTTTTGGTAGCCGCATCCATCGCGGTACGGCGAGCGGCCAGCTCGCTGGCCACAGACTCGCACAGGGCCCCGTAGACTACGCCCCCCAGGTACTCGGGAATGATCGCGTCAAACACCGCCTGGGGATTCGGCTCATACAGCAAAGAGGGCTCGTCGCCCCCGTCCCGGGTGACAGTGAGAGACAGGGGGAGCAGAGGCAAAACAGACGGCGTTTGCGACAGGACAGAGACGAAATTGGTGTAAGCCAGAGAGATTTCATCGAATTCTCCGCGCCGGTAAGCATTTGCCAGAGTTTTGGAGAGGGTAAAGCAATCGCTGACGGAAATATCCGCCGCTTCTGCATAGGACTCTGAAAAAATCGGGATTTGCTTGCTCCTGCAATACTCCACAGCTCGCTTACCAATGGGCAGAATACAGAAGTCCCGGCCGGTCAATGTCTGCTGGACCAGTTTAAACACATTGCTGTTATAGCCTCCGGCCAGACCACGGTCCCCGGCAATGACGATGCAACAGGTCCGTCGGAGCTCCCGGCGGGTCAGATAGGGGGAGGTGAAGTCCGTCCTAGTGCAGGCAATGTGGGCGATGGTGCGGTAGAGAAGTTCAAAATAGGGCCGGCTGTCCCGCACCCGGTCCTGCGCCCGGCGCAGCTTGGAGGAGGCGACCATTTCCATTGCCTTTGTAATCTGCCTGGTGCTCTCCATGCTCCGCATGCGCAGCTTGATGTCCTTTGTAGAAACCCCAGCCATGGGTTAGCCTCCCGTCCGGCGAGTACTTCGGAATTCACTGGAGAACTCCGTCAGGCATTGCCGCAGCGCCGCCTCGGTGTCGGCGGTCAGGTCCTTGGTCTCTCGGATGGATGAGAGAATTTGCGGATAACGGTTTTCCAGGCGCTGATACAATGCCTGCTCGTAGTCCGCCACCTCTGAAGGCTCCACCTCCTGCAGGAAACCATGGACCACGGCGAAGAGAATGCAAACCTGATGGGCGACCTCCACAGGGGCGTTGTTGCGCTGCTTTAGGACCTCCACAATGCGCGCGCCCTGGTCCAGGCGGGCCTTGGTATCCGCATCCAGATCGGAGCCGAACTGAGCAAAGCTCTGCAGCTCCCGGTACTGGGAATACAGCAGCTTTAAAGAACCGGACACCTTTTTCATGGCTTTAATCTGGGCTGCGCCGCCCACCCGGGAGACGGAGATACCTGGATTGACGGCCGGCATAACGCCGGCGTTGAACAGCTCGGTTTCCAGGAAGATCTGGCCGTCCGTGATGGAGATCACGTTGGTGGGGATATAGGCGGAGACGTCCCCCGCCTGGGTCTCAATGATAGGAAGCGCGGTGAGACTGCCGCCGCCGTATTCCGGCGCCATGCGCGCCGCCCGTTCCAGGAGACGGGAATGCAGATAAAAGACGTCGCCGGGATAGGCCTCCCGCCCGGGGGGGCGGCGGATTAACAAGGAGATGGCCCGATACGCCACGGCGTGCTTGCTTAAATCGTCGTAAATAATCAGAACGTCTTTGCCCTGATCCATGAAATACTCGCCCATAGTGCAGCCGGCATAGGGGGCGATGTACTGCATGGGAGCCTGTTCCGAGGCGGTGGCGGAGACCACGATGGTGTAATCCATGGCGCCGCTGCGGACAAAGCTGTCTACGATTTGGGCCACCGTGGAACGCTTCTGCCCAATGGCCACGTAGATGCAGAGAACACCCTGTCCCTTTTGGTTCAGGATGGTGTCCGTAACGATGGTCGTTTTTCCGGTTTGCCGGTCTCCGATGATGAGCTCCCGCTGTCCCCGGCCAATGGGGATCATGGAGTCAATGGCCTTAATGCCGGTCTGCAGAGGAACGGAGACGGATTTTCGCTCAATGATGCCTGGAGCCTTGTGCTCCACGGGACGAAATTCCGCCGCGGAAATTGGCCCGCGCCCGTCAATGGGGTTACCCAACGCGTCAACGACCCGGCCAATGAGGGCTTCTCCCACGGGAACGGAGAGCACCTGACCGGTGCGGCGCACTAAGCTTCCCTCGTTGACGCCCACGTCAGAGCCCAGCATGACTGCGCTGACAGTGTCCTCCTCCAGGTTCAGGGCCATGCCGCTGGACCCGTTTTCAAACCGCAGGAGCTCATTGGCCCGACACTGGTCCAGGCCGTGGACCTTGGCGATGCCATCGCCCACCTGGATCACATAGCCGATTTCATCCTGCTGCATTTTCGCGCCATAGCGTTTGATTTGATCTTTAATGACCTTGGTAATCTCATCAGTTTTTAGGTTCATGTGTTCACCTACTTTATACAATCGCGTTGGTCAAACTGCGGCGCAGGTCCGCCAGACGGGCCTGCAGGCTGCCGTCCAGCTGCGTCCCATCCAGACGGAGCCGCACACCGCCCAGCACCTGAGGATCCACCTGATTGGTCACAACCACGGTCTTGCCGGTGAGCCCCTCCAGCTTGGCTGCCAGCGCTTTACGCTGAGACCGGGATATGGGGACCGCCGTGATGGCGGCGGCACGGAGTATGCCGTGACTCTGGTCAAACAGGGATCGGTATTGGCTGGCGCAGGCGCCATAATGCTTCACGGCGTGCTTTTCACATAGAATTTGGATGAAGTTTAGATGCATGGGGTGCAGATGGGAAAATGCCTGGGCGCCCAGGGCGGCACGCGTTTTCTTGGGCAGTGCGGGCGTATCCAGCAATTGGACATATTCCGGCTGCGCCCGCAGAATCTGCTCCACCGCGGAGAGCTCATCTAAAATGGCCTCGTCCGCTCCCTGCTCCGCCGCCAGTTCAAAGAGAGCCCGGCCATACTCCTGTGCGTCAATCATGGCCTTCCCCCAGCTTTTCCACAAATGAATCAATGAGCTTGCTGTGTTCCCGCTTATCAATATCCCGTTCCAAAACGGCAGCGGCGATTTCCAAGGCCATGCCGGACACCTCGTCCTTCAGCAGGTTTC
Organism: uncultured Eubacteriales bacterium; assembly: GCA_958402445.1. Lineage (GTDB taxonomy): Bacteria > Bacillota > Clostridia > Oscillospirales > Oscillospiraceae > Faecousia. The sequence goes on along the minus strand of CATXTO010000008.1, from coordinate 43,814 downwards.
TCGCCTGCTTTTTTTCCAGCTCGATTTGGTCCTGCGCCCGCTGGATGGTCTGGGCAGCCCGGTCCTGAGCCTCCCGCAGGATCACGTCCTCCCGGTCCTGGGCCTGCCGGGTGGCCGCTTGAATAATCCGGTCTCCTTCGGCATTGGCTTGCTCCAGCTTTTCCGTGTACTGCGTGTGAAGCCGCTGCGCCTCCGCCTTGGAATGATTGGCGTCCTGATAAAGACCGTCGATTTCCTGCTGCCGGTCGTCAATCATCTTTTTCACCGGCTTAAAGAGAAATTTCTTCAGGACCAAAAAGGTGATGATCATATTACACAGGGTAAACAGGGCGGTCCAAAAGTCCACGCCTACAAAGCTTTCAAATCCCTCCAAATCGCATCACTCCTTTCGATTGGAATGAAAGCACTTGGATTCTAGAAGACGAAAAGCAGAAGAATGGCGATCAGAAGAGAGTAGATACCGGTGGTTTCGGTGATGGCGCAGCCAATGATCATGTTGGTCCGCAGGGAACTGGCGGATTCCGGCTGACGGGCCATGCCCTCCAGGGCTTTGCCCACGGCGTTGCCTTCGCCCAAGGCAGGGCCGATGGCCCCAATACCCATACACAGTCCGGCCCCGATGGCGCAGGCCGCTCGAACAATCGCTTCTTCCATAATACAAGTACCTCCTAATGTGATGTTAAAATATAAATTGCAGTGAGGACAAATTAAGCGGCCGCATTTTCGCTGGTGGCAGCGGTGGGGGGACATGCGGCGCTGATATAGACCATAGTCAGCAGACAGAAGACAAAAGCCTGAATTGCGCCGGAAAAAATGTCGAAATACAAAGAGAGGATCGCCGGCAGACCGACTTGCAGGATAGGCACATCGCCCAGAACGCCCCACAGGGACAGAAGGCTTCCCATGAAAAGCAGAGCCAGGAAGCTGCCCAGCAGCTTGGACGCCAGTTTCTTTTTCCGGAATCCCCGAAACAGCAGTAAGGCGGAGCCTGCCAGAAGCACCGCGCAGATGGCCACGGGGCTGGCGGACACCAAGCGGAGAAGGAAGCTGGAGGCCGTGGCCAAAGCGGTGTAAATCAGGCTGGTGAGAACGCTGCCACCTACCACGTTGCCGAAGTGACGAAAGGCCATAGAGATGGGCTGCGCAATTTCCGATATGAGATTCATGGGCGTCATGACCACAATGGGCTCCGTAAATCCTTTGAGCCAGCCCAAAAAACCGTTGTTTTTAATGCTGTGATACCAAATGAGAGCGCTGGTCATAATGGCCCAGGTCAAGGTTGTGCTCAGGTCCGCCGTCGCGGAGCGGAAAATCCCAGTCATACCGATGAGAGAGCCGCCCAGGGAGGACAGAAACAGAGCGCCGATGTATGGGGTCCAGGAGGCGTTGTGTTTGCCCATGGTCTCTTCCACCAAATGATAAAGGGTGGAGACGCCTTTTTCCGTCAGGACCTGTGTGGGGCCGGGGCGTCTGCGCAGCTTTCGGCCCAGGCAAACGCCTGCAATGCAAAGGAGGAGCATGACGGCAAAGGAGGAGACGGTGGTCTGCGTAATGGGAATGCCGCCCAATATGGGAATAATAAAATAAATCTTAGGACCATTCATGCGTTCCGTTCACTCGCCTTTCGGAAAAATTCAGCCAAAGCCAGGATCGGCCGGACGAAAGCCAGGGGCAGAATCAGGGCCAAGGGATGAAAAAGCCCGCTTTTCGCGGCAATCAAAATGACGACGATCAGCACTAGGTACCGCAGCAAAAAGGACAGGCGAACCGTGGTTTGGCCGCCCTTGACGTCCTGCTTTTCCGCTTGATCCGCTGCCAGGCTGGTGCCCACGGCCAGGAAAAAAAAGTTCGCAACCGCCAGTACCGTCCCCAGGATGCCCCCCCAGAGGACGGCACGGCTCCAGGCTTTGGCAAGGGCGAAGAGGCCCAGCATAATGGCCAGGCACAGCCCTTCCCCCAGGGCAATATACGCAGTTTCGCGGAAAACAGGATTGCGGTTTTTCATGGCGGTGCCTCCCAGGTTGGCGTCAGTCGTGGTCGTTGAAGGAGTTCGGCGGCTTGTGCTTGGGGTCGTCCAGACTGCGAAGGGAGCGTGCAAAGGCCACTCCGGCGGAGACCGCCCCGCCCAGGCCCAGCAAGATTCCCAGCACAACAACCCAGCCTCCGACGCCAAACCGGTTTCGGAGCCAGACGGCCAGCAGCACGCACAGCAGCAGGGGGGAGAGAATGGACAGGCCCAACTGGGTCAGCCATACCAATTCCCGAAATAGCTTCATCCGAACCAGTCTCCTCCCCCGTGTTCCGGCAAAGGACAGGGATACCAAAGATTTCCACCGGGATTTTCAAAGCAATTTTATCATAGGGAAAATGAAAATACAAGTTGCTTCGGGACAGTATCCCAAATTTGGGGCAATTACAGATGGTGTAGTTTTTGTAAAATAGCACAATGTATGCATGCACGCCCTGAACAGTTTGTCCAGGGCGCGGCAGCGTGTCAAAAAAGCCTCGCAGAGTTCGCCGCCCGCAGGCGGCGAAAAGATACAAATCATGTTCCGCCGCGACATGTGCGTGGCGGAAAATACTTATCAGACTGCAAGTGTACGAGTTGTGCACTACAGGCGCACAGCGAGTGCATGCAGCAGACTGCTAATTCTTTGTTGAAAAGCCCCGCAGGGGTTTTTCAACAGCCTGGCACGCCCTGAACGGTTTGTCCAGGGCGTGGTGAAGCCGTTTGCTTATCGATAAAGATAGGAATAGTGGTCCCGCACGGTGAGGAGAAGCAGCCGAAAATCCGGTGGAAGCTGGCCCAGGGATTCCGGACTGTAGTCCCGGGTATCCAGCAAGCGCACCCGAACGCGGCCACCCGGTAGGAAGAGGAAGCCTCGGTTGGAGGAGCCTTCCATATCCGCTGCGGTTTGGAACAGGGTCATTTTGTCCTGGTGGGGAGCGGAATCGTAGGGGCAGAAGGCGACGCAGTTGCCGCACGCGTTGCACAGCCGGTCCAGATGCAGGATCTGGGGCCGTCCGTCGGGCAGGCGGATCACCACGTTGGCCCGATTGGGGCATACATCCGCGCAGTTCTGGCAGGCAGCCTGGCAGATCAGGCAGCGCTGGCCCTCCTGTTCCAGCCTGCCCGGCAAAGACAAGACGCCCTTTTTTGCCACAGCGTCTTCATATCCTCCCAGGGCCTCCGCCGGAATCTCATAGGTATGGGGCGCGCCGATCACCGCCTCGGCAAACCGGGCTGCGTCCGCAATGGCCTCCACCACTGTAGCAGGGCCCCGGGCGGCGTCTCCAGCAGCGAACACCTGGGGCAAATTGGTTTGGAAGGCTGGCCTGCCTTTGGCGTTAAGCGCGACGCCGCTTGCCTGAAAAATCTCCGGCTCCACCTGCTCGCCCACGGCGGAAATCACCAGATCACAGGGAATTTCCAGGGTTTGGCCGGTGGGGACCGGGCTCCTGCGGCCGGAGGCATCCGGCGCGCCCAAGGCCATCTCCCGGCAGGTCAGCACACCGCCGGACTGGCACGCTGGGGCGGCCAGCTCCAGAAGCCGTACGCCGTCTTTCAGAGCCAGCTCCAGCTCCTGGGGGTCTGCCGGCATGTATCGCTTGGTTCGGCGGTACACCAGGGTAGCGGAGTCGGCGCCGGACCGGATAGCCAGACGGGCTGCATCCATAGCCGTGTTGCCGCCGCCGATCACCGCCACGTGGCCGGAGATCTTAGAGCCGGTTTTCTTGCATTCTTTCATCCACTCGATTACACCCCGTACGTTCCCGGGGATGTCCAAGACCCCGGCCTTCCAAGCGCCTGTGGCGAATAGGATGTGGGTGTAGCCCGCGGCTTTCAGCTCCGAAACGGTAGGCGCAGGTGTGTTGAGGCGGATTTCCGCGCCGTAGGCGGCGATGAGCTTGGCGTCCCTGGCAATGGCTTCATTGGAGATACGGAAGCTGGGAATGACGTGGCGCACCACCCCGCCCAGGGCGGCCTCCCGTTCAAATATGGTGCACGCGACGCCGGCGCGGCCCAGGAAATAGGCCGCCGCCATACCGGCGGGTCCGCCGCCCACGATAGCCGCCCGTTTACCGGCAACAGAGGGGGGCTTCCGGGTCGAGGCCAACAAAGCGTCATAACCCCGCTCCGCCGCCAGGAGCTTTACAGCCCGGATCTGCACCGGCTCCTCGTAGAAATTGCGGGTGCACCGGCTCATGCAACGGTGCGCACAGATGGTGCCGGTGATGAAGGGCAGGGGATTCCGCTGGGTGATGAGAGCCAGAGCCTGGTCGTACAGCTCCTTTCGGCATAGCTCCAGATACGCCGGAATGTCCTGGCCAATGGGGCAGCCGCCCTTGCAGGGGGCCGTAAAGCAATCCATCCAGGGCACGGCTTCCGGAAGCTTCCGGCGCGGGGCAGGTTTCGCGGGCTTGCAGTACTGGGGGTTTGCGTGGCACGCCTGGCTTAATTGGGCGATTTGCATAGAATCCACGCCGGTAAAGGGCGCATAATCCACCTGGGACAGGCTCTGCGCAATCTGGACCATACGGGTGTATCCGCCGGGCTTCAGAAGGTTTGTGGCCATGGTAATGGGCCAGATACCGGCGGCATAGAGCTTGGGCAAGCTAAAATAGTCGGCGCCACCGGAGTAGCTGATGCGCAGTTTCCCACTTAACGCCCGACAAAGCCGGTTTGCCATCTCTATGGTCAGGGGAAACAAAGCTCGTCCGGACATGTACATTTCCTCGGCCTGGAATTCGCCGTTTTTGACCTCTACCGGAAAGGTGTTGGACAGCTTCAGGCCGAATTCCAGGCCCTCCTGCTGCGCCAGGGCCTGAAGCCGCTGGAACATGGGAACCGCATCCTCGTACTGCAAGTCCTCTTTGAAATGGTGCTCGTCGAAGGACACATAGTCATAGCCAAGGCTATCCAAAATCGATCGGGCGGTTTTATAGCCCAGCATAGTGGGATTGCATTTGATGAAGGTATGTAAATGCTTTTCTTTGAGCAAGTAGGTAGCGATTCGTTCAATTTCCGCCGGCGGGCAGCCGTGCAGGGTGGAAAGGGTAACGCTGCTGCATACCTGGGGCGAAATGGAAGCGATGAAATTCCGCTCGGCAGGGAAGCGTTCCGCCAGGACCTGTCGGCATTCCTGGAACACCGGTGTTTGCGAGGCGTCCTTGAGCCCTTCCATAAAGGCGTCCACCTTTTCGCTTTGGATGCCGGCCAGGTCATAGCCCACGGACATATTGAACACGAAGCCGTCCGGACTGCCCAAACCAAAGTGTTTGGACAGAATTTTGAGTGCGCACCAGGCCTTCACATATTCGGCAAAGGCCTGAGAGACCTCCAGTTCCGTGGACCACTCCGCGTTATAGCCCTCGTCCTCGGCCAGGATGCAGGGGCGCGGCACGCAGGCGGCTAAGTCCGCCCCGTCCAATTTCTGTACGGTTTTGAGTTCGAAAAACCGGGCGCCCGCCGCGTAGGCCGCAATGAGGTTCTGAGCCAACTGCGTGTTGGGGCCGGCGGCGGGTCCAAAGGGCGTTTCAATCCGCTCTGCAAAGATAGGAAGCGTTTTTTCTGGATTGGCGCGGTAAAGCTGGTGGACGCCGAAGATTTCCCCGCCTTGGCCGTATTCTGTGGAGGCCCAGTCCAGCAGCGTGGGGAAGGAAAGCGGATGCATCTGTTCAGACATAGATATCCCTCCTTGGTATTCAGTGGGGCAGGTTGCTGTCCAGGCGGTCCCAGAGCCGATTGGCGCTCTCTAAAATCCGGGCATGGAGGGCTTCTTCGTCCACGCCAAGCAGCGCCCGGTCCCGCATCAGGACCCGGCCACCCACGATAGTGGTTTGGCATTGGCGGCCAGTCATGCCGAAGAGCATGTGCCCATCTACATTGACATCGGAAAAAGGCGTATCGGGTTTGTAGTCCATGACGATGATATCCGCCGCCGCGCCGGGCCGCAGAACCCCCAGGTCCACCCCAAAATGCTGGGAAGCCAACTTGGGATTGTTCCGGAACAGCATATCCGTAACCTCCCCCCAGCCCACGTTGGGCAGGCATGCGTTATGCCGCTGGGCGCACAGGGCCACCTTAGCGGACTCCAGCATGTCGTTGGTATAGGCGTCGGTTCCCAACCCCAGGGAGATTCCCTTTTGATGCATGGCAAGGACCGGGGAGATGCCCACGGCGTTGCCCATATTGGACTCCGGGTTGTTTACCACCCAGGTTCCGGTCTGCCGAATGAGATCCATTTCCGCCGGATTTACATGAATGCAGTGCCCCAAGATGGTATCAGGTCCCAGAATACCATGGTCGTGCAGCCGCTGCACCGGCCGGCGGCCGTACTTTTGCAGGGAGTCGTACACGTCATTCATGCCCTCGGACACATGGATATGATATCCTACCCGGCCAGCATTGGCGGCCTGCATCCGGTCAAAGGTGCGGTCGGATATGGTAAACAGCGCGTGGCCGCCGAACAGGGCCTTGCGCATAGCGCTGGGCCGGGCCTCACAGTAGGAGATAAAGTCCGCGTTTTCAGCAATGGCCTGCTGGCACTTGTCCTCTCCGTCCCGGTCCGAGACCTCGTAGCACAGGCAGGAGCGGATGCCCAACTCCTCCGCCACCTCCGCAATGGCAAACAGAGAGCCGGGAATCTCGCAGTAGGAGGCGTGGTGATCGAATATGGTAGTGACGCCCTGCTTGATACAATCCAAATAAGTAGCATAGGCGCTGGCGCGGGTTGCCTCCAAATCCAGACTTCGGTCTATGGCCCACCAAGTGCCGTTGAGTACTTCATAGAAGTTTTTGGGGTTGTTACCCCGGATGGTGAGGCCCCGGGCCAGGGCGCTATAAATGTGGGTATGAGCGTTAATAAAGCCAGGGAGAATGATCCCGCCTCTGGCGTCCAAAAATTCCGCCTGGGGGTACCTCCGCCGCAGCTCATCGGTTGTTCCCACCTCGACAATGACAGGGCCGTCCATGACGACGCCCCCATCCGGGAGGAAGGGACGCGCGGGGTCCCGAGTGATCAGCATGCCGTTTGCCAGAATGTACATGAGAAAGCCTCCTTCGCGGTGAATAACAAAAGTGGAGCTGACCCGGCAAAGCCGGTCACCTCCACCCGAACTGACGTCGAGTGATAGTTGAAAGCCCGTGCGCGAAGCACTTCGTTGCAGCTATCCGTCTGTTATTCTTTCCTCTATTTTACGAAATGAACTCTAAAAATGCAAGCACTTTTCGTGGATTGCAGCGGGTATTGCCGACAAATTTCCCGCCAGTTTTTTGTGTAATTTCCGCAGCAGACCAAACAGCGCAGCTCATCGGGGCAAAGTCCGATTCTGCTCCGGCGGGCAAGATGGTCGGCATCTGCGCCTTTTCCTTGCCTCTCCTCGCCAAACTGAACCCGCTTGCGCTGGGCTTCGGTTTGCATTTGTGTCATCTTACAGGAACGGAATGTAGGGGTGGCCTTTGGCCGCCCGCGGGTGAGCTGCGCTCGCTCCTTGGGGCTTTGGGCGTGAAAAAACAGGCCCAGCCTATCGGCTGAGCCTGAATGTGGCTTACAGGACGGGAATCAGCAAAAGCTGGTTTGGGTCCACGTAGTCCTGGGTTATGTGGTTGGCTCCCTGAATGGCGGGCACGGTGGAGCCGCAGGCTTTGGCGATTTCCCACAGGCTTCCATCCCCACGGGGGGCGCGGATGATGACTGAGGGACGATTCGGGTCGGGTTTCACAGGCTCGCCGAGCTCCGCGCCGATGATCATGGTCAGTTCGCTACTGGCAAAACTGTCGGCAGCAAGGGTCAGGCTGGCCCGGACCGCGGCAGTACCGCCGCCCATGGACCATTGAACCGGGCCGTTGGGCTGCAAATCCGCTTCGCATTGGCAGCCCTCGGCTAAGCTGGTCTGGCAGGTTCCTATGCTGTGGGCGGATTTTCCCTGGAGTGCTCCCTCCTCGTCCAGGTATAAGATACTACACCAGAAAGGAAGCTCCAGAGTCAGCTGCTCTGCTTCTCTGGATTGCCGGGGATAGTCCGGCAGCAAGGTGCCGTCAATCAGGGTCCCGCCGCCAATGGGGAAGGTGCCTTCCACCTGCTGCCGCAGCAGCTGCCGGTCCAGGCGGCTGCGTACGGGAAGGGCCTGCACCTGGGGAGTCACTGCCTGCCGGAGGCTGTACAGATCCTGGACCAAGTCCACGGTCTGCCTGGACAGAACCAGACACTGAGCCACCAAGCTGCACTTGAGGCGAAGTCTGCGTCCATCCTCCTCGGCGCTGACCTCGATGCCGGTGGGGATGATGTCCGCCTGCAGTTCCTCCTCTTGGTCATAGTTCCGCTCCAGATCGGTGTACTGGGAAAATGGAATATCAAAGTCCCAAACCGCCGGTTGCCCTTCGGGCGTCAAATAAAGAAGATGTAAGATACAGGAGCCCTTGAAAACGGCTTTGCCGCCTAGGACCTTGGCGTCGGTGAGATCCGGCTGCAGCTGATAGGACACGACCTCCGCCACTGCCGGCGCGCCGCCAGTGAGCTCCAAATCCTCGTCCAGGAGGAAGCTCTTTTCGGTCAGCTCCGCGGGAAGCAGCAGCGGCAACCGCTGCCGCAGGATCTCCAAATCTTTGGGGGGGTCTTCCGGCGTGTAGAAACAGGCCTGGCTCGGCATGTAGGCCTCGCCCCGGCCCGCCAGGTTGGCCCGAACCATGATTTTGCGGGAGTTCAGCATTCTGGCGTCGATGCTGCGCAGGCGGCAGGCAACCCGAATCCGTCCCTCCTGCTCCGTGGGGGGGAATTCCCACTTCATGTTAAAAGGCAAATAGATTTCTACTTTTCTGGGCGCGCTGCCGTCCTCTGGCACATAAAGGACCCACGCGCTGACGCCGCCGGAGACCGACATACCGTTTTGCCGCCATTCCTTGCTGCGAATCACCGGCATGCCCCAGCAGCCCACAATCCGGCCCACGTCCGGCAGGCTGTCTGGTACCACGGTCTCGGCGGTTTCCTCTTGGTTCACAACCTGGCAGACCAGCTTTTGGAGATAGTCTACGGCGTTTTTTTGAAAGGCCAGTTCCATATCGCTCACTCCTTACACGTTGTGGTAGTATATACGCGCAAGTGGACAAGGATATGCGTTATTTTTTTCGTTTCAGCATCATGCATCCCAGACACAGGCAGATGATACCCACGAAAACGGTAAGCACGGTGGAGGAACAGGCCGTTCCAACAAGAATTCCCAGCCCAAACGCCAAAAGCGCGATGGCACAAATTTGGTTGCGTCGCCACATAAAAACCGCCCCCTACGTAACCATATGCAGGAGGCGGCCATTTTGTGTTCATTTTTCTTTGGAAGATTTGGGCGCACGGCAGGAACTCAGCGCGGGGATTCGTCCGACTGGCCGGCGTCTTCCATTTTGACGCGAAAGGCGAAAAAGCGCTGGCCAAAATAATTGAGGCAGACAAACAGCACCATGCCCACCAGCATGGCCAGATTTTCCTGGGCCTGCTTGTCGGCGCCGGATAGGGCCAGGCGTACCAGGGGCTTGGCCAAACCATACGCTACGCCGTAGCAAACGGCAATATTGAGAGCAAACTTCCATACCTGGCTCCAGGACCAGCTGCGGCTGCGAAAGGTGAAGTATTTATTTAGAAAAAAGCTCACCACGCTGCCGACCACATAGTTGGCGGCAGTGGAGATCCAGTAGGGCAGGGTGCTGTCCGCCGGGGTGGCCCAGGGAATGCAGTTATACAGCAGGAACATGGTGCCGCTGCCCACCAGCGTGTTGATCACACCGACAATGGCAAAGCGGAGAAAAGAGCTGTTGTGGATGAGGCCAGTGACCCACGTCCAAAGTTTTTTCAAGCAAAGCGCCTCCCCGGTTAGATAATTTTCGATAGAAAATCGGCAGGAATCTGCAATTCTAGCCTTTCCTGGGGCTATTATAGCAGATTCCTGCCGAAAAGCAATTGATTTATGCTTGGTCCATGGCATCCATACAGGCCCGCAGGACCTTGGAGGCGATCGGCACGCAGGTGCGGCTGCCGGAGCCGCCGTTTTCCACAATGACTACAAAAGCCAGCGGATATTCGTCGTCCGCCACAAATCCGGCGAAGGTGGCGTTGGGGGCTTTCCCCCCCCCAACCTCGGCGGTCCCGGATTTGGCACAGACGTAGACATCCGGAAAGTTGCTCTCGCCGTAGGCCTTCACCACATTGTTGTGCATCATTTCCTGTAAGGCGGCGGCGGTAGCGGCGGAGAATACCCGTTCGGTCTCGTGGGTACGGGCTTTATACTTGCTGATGCCGCCGGAGGTGACTTTTTGCACCAGGTAAGGGGTGGCCGCTTTTCCACCGCCGGCAATTTGACCCATGAAGGTCATAAACCGGCACGGATTGATGGCGTCGGTATACTGCCCGATGCCGCCCCAGGCGACGTTGAGCTTAGCCGCACCCTCTAAATCGAACCGCCCGGCTGCGGTGGTGATGCCGTCAAAGGAAACGGGCTCTGTAATCTGAAACTTCTTCATATACCGGTCCAGCCGATCCGCGCCCAACTCCAGGGCAATCTGGGCGAAAGCGCTGTTGCAGGAGTGCATCAGGGCCTGCTTGATGTTGACTTCGCCGTGGACGCCGTCACAGACGACCTGCTCCGAACCCACCTCATAATAGCCCTTACACAGAAAGGTCTGGCTTTCGATGTCGCCAATTTCCTCCAATGCTGCCGCGGTGGTGGCCAGCTTGAAGATGGAGCCCGGCACATAGGTGACCTGGGTAAAGCGGTTCAGGTATACCCCCTCGTAAGCGCCGGAGGTATCTCCCTCAATGTCCGGCACATCATCCGGGTCGTAGGTGGGAGAGGAGACCGCACAGAGTATTTCCCCAGTTTTATAATTGTACACGCCCACAGTCCCCTTCCGGCCATCCAGGGCCTTCAGAGCCGCCTCCTGCGCCTCCGCGCTGATGGTCAAAGTTGCCTGCCCTCCGGTGCCGTCGGTGGTATACACGCCGTTGAGCAGGTCAAATCCCACCATCTGGCTGCTATATTCAGACAGCGCGGGGGCGTCGATGTAACCATACCGGTCCCCCAGCAGGTGCAGCGTGGATTTGCGCAGGGTGGCGCTCTCGGCGTAGGTCCGACCATCGGTGGCGTCCAGGAGCAAGGTCCCGTTCCGGTCTGTGACCAAGCCGCAGTCCAAGTTGGAACCCGTATAGACATGCGGGCTGCCCGAGAACACCACCCAGTTATGGGCCTGGAACAGATACTCTGCAACGAAGACCACAAGGCCGAGAATCAACACCGCGGCCAAAATCATGGCGAATTTGGAACGTCCGGCAATTCTATTCATCCTCACTCCTCCTTCGAGACGGCAGCCGGATGGCAAAGCTGGCGTTTTGCCGGGTATCCGCCGCCTTGATAAAGGCCAAAAGGCCCCAGGCGGAGATCATACTGGAGCCGCCGTTGGAGACAAAAGGAAACGTCACCCCAGTCAGAGGCAGCAGGTCCACCGTACCCAGCACGTTGAGTATGGTTTGAATCATCAAGATACTGATTGCCGCGCAGGCGCCGATGGTATAGAAGCTGCTGCGGCCGACACTGGCGGAGCGGACCACGAAGGCGCCCAGGCACACCACCGCCAGCACCATCATGATGGATATCAGCAGGCCCCACTCCTCAGAGACGGTGGCGAACACCAGGTCCGTATCGCCGGCTGCGACATATTTCAGCCAGCCCTTGCCGCCGCCCAGTCCCAGCAGGCCGCCGGAGGCGATGCACATCATGGCCCGGGTCTGCTGGTAACCGCCCGCCAGGGGAACCTCCCAGACATGGCGCCAGGATGCGAACCGCTGCAGGGCGTGCGGGCGAAATTTCAAAACCATGACGCCGCCGAAGCCAGTGGCAGCACAGGCCAGCGCAATGGTGGCGAAGTTGCCGGAGCGAAGGTAAGCGATGACAAGAAAGGCGGCGAAAAAGATCAGCGCCGTTCCAAAATCGTTCATTAACGCCAGACACCCGCAGATGATGGCGGAGTAAGCAATGAACAGAAACAGGTTTCGCTTGGTCACAATCCGGTCCATGGTGGAGGCACCGGCGAATACAAAGCAAATTTTGACGAGTTCCGAGGGCTGGAAGGAAAACGGACCCAGCTCGATCCAGTTTTTGGCTCCGAAATACTCCTTGCCAAAGACCAGGTTTACCGCCAACAGAGCCAAGCCGAAGGCTGTGGACAGATACCGAATTTTCTTAGCCCGTTCCAGGTCCCGCAGGGACCATCCTACAAAGAGGAACGCCACAAGCCCAAGGGCCATGGCCATGAGCTGCTTGACCACCTCGTTTGGGGCCACGGTGGCGATGACCGCCATGCCCAGGGTAGAGAGGAAAAAGGCAATGGTCTCCACCTCGTAGCCCCGCCGGTGAATGATACGGTAAAAGGTGAACAAAAGCCACTGGACGGCGAAAATGGTTCCGAAGCCCAGCGCAATGTGGAACAGATCATCAGCCTTGCTGACAAAGAGCATTTGAAAGGTCATTAAGGTTTGAAACAGGCTCAGCAAAAGCAGGGTCAGCCATGGGTGATATTGGTGCCCGGCCTTGGTGCGCAGGGTGGTCTGATAAGCCTCCTGGTTTTCCGTGATGGGTTCCAGAGTCATCTCCAGACCGCCAAGGGAAATGACGTCGCCTGGCTCCAGGGCGTACAGCTCGACGCGCTCGCCGTTGACGCTGATCCCGCCCTTGGAACCAATGTCGCTGATGGTCCAGGACCCGTCGTCATATCGAGTCAGGACGGCGTGGCTCCGGGAGATGGTGGGCAAATCAATGATAATATCGCTTCTTTTGTTACGGCCAATGATATTCTCCCAGTGGGTGATCGGAAGTTGATTGCCATCCGGGAGATTCAGCCAAGCCCAAATTTCCGGCTCTTTTCGAAAGGTCAAGAGGGATTTCGCACACCGCAGAAGGATCAAAAACGCTAAGATCGGGAGCAGAATCCGGATGACCGCACCGTATAGGTTGGCGAACAGAATGCTGCCCGGGCCGCCGATGGGAGACTGCCCCAGCACCTGCAGCGCGTCAAAAAATGACTGCATCGTTTGTTGCCACCTGCCTTTCCCATATCAGACTGACTGCAAAGGTACCACAGCCGGTCCGTTCCTCCGGGGTTATGTTTATAACGCCCCATTCTATTTGCAAGCATACCGTTTTTTTGCTCAGTTGTCAATTTAAGAAATATTTAAATCCCCGCAGTTGCATGGGCCCCGCTCTGCCACTGTCGCAGCAGGGCAATTTCCCGGGCGTGTCCGGCCAGGTCGTTGGGCGTCTCTAAAATCATGGGCAGGTGCCCAAGCGCGGGATGTGTGATGATTTTTTCCAGGGCGTCTGCGCCGATTTTTCCCATCCCCAGGCAGGCATGCCGGTCTTTCCGGGAGCCGAGGGGGTTTTGGGAGTCGTTGATATGCAAAACCCGGAGCCTGTCTAAGCCGACAACCTGATCGAACTCCGCCAAAACGCTGTCTAGGTTACCGGCAATATCGTAGCCGGCGTCCCAAACGTGGCAGGTGTCCAGGCAGACACCCAAACGGCTCCGGTCAGGCACAGCATCCAAAATTTGCCGCAGCTCCTGGAACCGCCCGCCGACTTCGCTGCCCTTGCCGGACATGGTCTCCAGGAGCACCGTCACAGGCAGCTCCAAAGCCAGCGCCTGCTCCAATGCTGCGGCAATTTGGGAAATCCCGGTCTGTACGCCCTGGCCGACGTGACTGCCTGGATGAAAGTTATAAAACGCGCCGGTAAGCTGTGACACCCGGGACAAATCCTCTCGCAGAATCCGCGCAGCAAACGCCCGGTTTTCCGGGTCGGCAGTACACAGATTCATGGTATACGAGCCGTGGGCCACCACCGGTCCAAAGCCCAAGCTCCGCATTAACTCCACAGCGACGTCGATATCCGCAGAATCCAGCGCCTTGCTCCGGCTGCCCCGGGGATTTCGGGTAAAATACTGAAAAGTGTCGGCGCCGATGGCCGCAGCTTCCTTGACAAGAGCTTGGTACCCGCCGGCCACGGACATATGACATCCAAAATAGGCCATGGTGCTTCCTCCGATCGGTTTTCTGATTTGTTAATCCTACCATTTTTAGACCGAAATGGCAACAAAAGGTTTTCTTTCTCAGCCTCTTATGGTATGGTATACCCAGGAGGCGAAGGTTTATGGCAAAATCCGACGGACAAAAATTAAAGCTCTTGTATTTGCGGGATTACCTGGAGCGAAATTCCAGTCAGGCCCATCCGGCCTCCGCGCAAAAGCTCGCTGGCTATTTAAAGGAGCAAGGTATTTCCTGCGACAGAAAGACCGTTTACGCGGATATTCGGGCGTTGCAGGAATACGGACTGGATATTGAAAATCAGCGGGGGCCGGGGGGCGGGTTTTATCTCGCCTCTGGGGCTTTTGAGCTCCCAGAGCTGAAGCTCCTGGTAGACGCGGTTCGGTCCGCCCGGTTTCTGACCCAGCGAAAGTCAAATGATTTGATTAAAAAACTGCTGCACCTGTGTAATCGGTATGAGGAACAGCTTTTGCGTCGCCAAGTGGTGATATCCGGCCGGGTAAAAAGCATGAATGAGAGCATTTATTACAATCTGGATGCCATTCAGGAAGCCATTGCCCAAAACCGGCAGATTCTGTTTCAATATTTTGACTGGGACGTGGGTCACCAGCAGCGGTTCCGTCCTGGGCCGTATCAGGCTAGTCCCTACGCGCTGTGTCAGGATAGTGAAAATTACTATTTGTTGGCGCACACCCAACGGCACGGCGTCACCCATTACCGGGTGGACCGTATGCTCAGGATTGAGCTGTCCGAGAAGCCGCGCATCCCCTGTCCGGAGCTCACGGGACAGGCCTTGGGGGCCTATGGAAAAAAGGTGTTCCAAATGTTCGCGGGAGAGACGACTCCAGTGAAGCTGCGCTTCGCCAACCGCCTGGCGGGGGTCATTTACGATCGGTTCGGCGGCGACGCCATGCTGATTCCGGACGGTGGGGAACATTTCACTTTTACCGCAGAGGTGGCCGTGTCGCCGATTTTTTTAAGTTGGGTCATTGGCTTCGGCGATCAGGCGCAAATTCTATATCCCAGTCGCGTGGCGCAGCAGTGCGCCGATTTATGCCGGCAGGCGCTGGCGCAGTGCGCGGTGGCAGAGGGGCGTTCCCTACAGCCGCACCACCAATAGAGATTCTGTAGAGGCGAGCTGTGTTCGACCACAGGCGGCCAAAGGCCGCCCTACGTTTCGTTAGAGGAAAGTTTCTGGGCGGACGACCTTTGGTCGCCCTTACAGGGCCATTTTGAGGAATGTCAGGCGAGCGGCCAAAAGCCGGTTTTGCAGCTTCCAAGTTTGAAAAATTTTGATACGAAAACGCTGCCCCGGCGCGGATTATATGATCCGCGCCGGGGCCTAAAATATCAACCTCTATAGGCGGGCAATGGCCTGATGGATTCGGGCAGAGGTCCGCTCCGGCCCCAAAATCTGCATCACGGTATACAGATCCGGAGAACTGCTCTTTCCCGTGACGGCAATGCGCAGGAAGGTGCTCACATCCGCCACAGAGCCGGGCCAAGCGTCAGGCGCAGCTTTATAGGCCTTCATATCCGTGGCAAAGTCCCTGGATGCGCTCAGCTGCTTTACTTTATCAAACCAGACAGAGGCATCGTCTCCAGAATCGTAGGAATCCAGGAACCCCTCCAGACAGGACCGGATTACCTCTGGAGAGAACTGGTCCGGGAAGGCGGCCGCATCATTAAAAAACTGGTCGTAAAAGAAGCCCATGTAGGGCTTGACCTCTTTCCAGGTGGCCAAATCCTTTCGGGGCTTCCTACCGCCGCGGCCAATGGAGAAAATCCGCACCGCGTAGGCCGGGTCTTGTTCCAGAACCTCCGCGAACGCAGGGTCAAACTCCTTGGCATAGGCCAGGGCAAAATCGAAGACCTGCTGCGCGGTCATTTTTGCAATCTCGTTTTTGGAGATGTCGCAGAGCTTAGCATAGTCGAACAAGGCGCCGGCGGGGTTTAGCTTTTTATAGGAAAACGGGAAGGTTCCGGCATCTGCGTCAGGATTGGCACGACGCCAGTCCTCATAATTGGAATTTAGCAGAGTCATCACGTATTCGTAGACCGCCTGGACCGGAAAGCCCTCCGCTTTGTAATAGGCCAGGGCCAGCTCCGGGTCCTTTCGCTTGGAGAGCTTTCGCTTGGAAGCACCGTCCATTTTCATCAGGGGCCCGATGTGGACGTATTTGGGCAGGCGGAAGTCCAGGGCCTGGAAGAGCTGCACATGGAAGGGCAGGCTTGGCAGCCACTCATCGCCGCGGATCACATGGGTGGTGCGCATAAGGTGGTCGTCCACTGCGTGGGCAAAGTGATAGGTGGGAATGCCGTCAGATTTTAGCAGAATTTGGTCGATCTCATTTTCCGGAAGGGTCAGGGGGCCCTTCACCAGGTCCCGATACTGGAATTTTCGCTCCAGAGAACCAGTAGAGCGGAACCGCAGAACCCAGGGCCGGCCGGCTGCTAAGGCTTCTTGAACTTGGGGAAGCTCTTGATTTCTCCAAATTGCCCAGGGGCCGTAGTAGCCGAAATTGACGTGTTCTGCCTCCTGCCGCTGACGCATCTGCTCCAACTCTCCCTCCGAGCAGAAACAGGGATAAGCCAGGCCCTTCTGGACCAGCTCCTTGGCATAAACATGATAGAGCGCCGCCCGCTGACGCTGCCGGTAGGGTCCGTAGGCACCGTGGTCGCCGTTCTTGGTAGCGCCCTCGTCAAATTGGATGCCATAGTGCGCAAGGGTGTCGATGAGCACTTCCACCGCGCCGGGCACCTCCCGTTTGGCGTCGGTGTCCTCCACCCGCAGGAATAAAACGCCGCCGGTCTGGTGGGCCATCCGCTCCGCCACCAGGCCCTGCACCAAATTGCCCAGATGGACAAAGCCGGTGGGGCTGGGCGCCATACGCGTGACCACGGCGCCCTCCGGCAGAACCCGGGATGGGTACTGGCGCTCCAGGTCTTGGGGCGTTTGCGTCACATGGGGAAAAAGCAACTGAGCCAGCGCATGATCATCCATACTGTTATCCTCGTTTTCTGGTGTATTCTTCTGGTGTAATCTTTTGATACTATACCATATAGGAAACAAGAAAGTCAATGCTATGACAGCTTGTGCTCAGGCGCTGGCCTCCGAATCCGAGGTTTTGGTGTCCGGAGAGCTGGCGGAGCGCCTGCCGGCCCGAAGCATGGGCCGTACCTGCATTGGTTGAGCACGAAAATAGGACTTGGTCAGGCGGAAGACCTCCGGGCTGAGGATCAGCACGGCAATCAGGTTGGGGATGGCCATAAGTCCATTGACGGACTCCGCCAGCTGCCAAATCAGAGCAGGGGCCACCACGGCGCCCAACACCGTGGAAAGGGCATGGAACCAGGCGAAGGGTTTCCAGCCTCCAGCCCCAAACAGATACTCGGCGCAGCGAATCCCGTAGAGCCCCCAGCCCAAGATCGTGGCAAAGGCGAAACAGGCCATGGCCAGGGCGGTGAAAATGGTGACCCAATTGCCGTAGGTCTGGACGAAGGCGGAGACGGTGAGCTCCGCGCCGGCGTCCATGCCGTAGGGGATCGGCACGCCGCTGCAGAGGATGGCTATGGCGGTCATGGTGCAAATGACAATGGTATCGGCGAAAACCTCAAAAATTCCGTACATGCCTTGTTCCGCCGGGTGTTTTGTATTGGCGCCCGCATGGGCGATGGAGGCGGTGCCCATCCCCGCCTCATTGGTAAAGACTCCGCGGGAGACGCCAATGCGCATGGCGGTAAAAAAGGAACCCACCGCGCCGCCGGTAAGGGCGCTGGGAGAGAAGGCGCCGGCAAAAATGGAGGCGAACGCCTGGGGAACTGCACTATAATTGTGTAGAATCACGCCCAGACTTAGAAGAATATAGCCCACCGACATGACGGGGACCAAATATTCGGCAACTGCTCCAATGCGCTTGGCGCCTCCCAGCAGGACCAGGGCCACAATGAGGCCCATGACCACACCCATGATCAGGTTTCCTTTGGTGCTGGGAGTAAGACCAAAGGCGGACAAGGCTTCATTGATGCCGGTGACCACCGTGCTGACCTGGGTGGTGCTACCCACGCCAAAGGCCGCCACCACCCCAAAGCCGCAGAATAGGCTTCCCAGCCAGGCCCACTTGCGCCCCAGGCCGTTTTTGATGTAATACATGGGGCCGCCCAAATACTCCCCCTTGGCGTTTTTCTCCCGGTACCGTACGGCCAGTACCACTTCCGCGTATTTGATGGCCATGCCCAGCAGGGCAGACACCCACATCCAGAAGATGGCGCCGGGTCCGCCGATGGCGATGGCGCCGGCCACGCCGGCAATATTGCCGGTGCCTACGGTGGCGGCCAGGGCGGTGCAGACCGCCTGAAAGGGGGACACACCGCCTTCCTCTGGCTTTTGCCGGAGCTTATGGAAAATGGTGCGCAGGGAGAAGCCCAGCTTTCGCAGCTGCAAAAAGCCGGTCCGGATGCTGAGATAAAGGCCGACTCCTAAAATCAAGATCAGGGCGGGGGCGCCCCAGACCAGACGGTTGACAGTCTGAATCAGACCAGAGAAAAATTCCTGCATGCTCGGTCTCCTTTCCATGGAGGAGGATGCGCCTCCGGGTACGGCAGGTTGCGTTTCGCGCCGCTGCCCTGGCCGCGCAGGGCATAGAAAAGCAAGCCGGCCTGCGCATCCTGCGCATTTCCAGCTTGCTGTCTTTTGTAAAAGAAATATCTATTTCCAGGAAGACCAAACCTCCGGGCAGTATCCCACCGTGGCTTGCTTTCCATTGCGCACCACCGGCGTTTGCATGAGGGAAGGATTTTCCAGTAATTTTTCTATTTTGGCCTGGGGATTGTCCATATATTGGAGCAGGATTGCATCCGGATCCTTGCTGTCCCGGCGGAGCAAAGGCTCCAGGCCGCCAAGGGCGCGGACGACGGCCTCCAACTCTCCCCGGGACATGCCGAAGCGCGGCAGGTCGATGCGCTGAAACCGAATGCCCCTCTCCTTGAAGTAACGTTCCGCCTTTTTGGTGTCAAAACACTTACTTTTTCCAAAAATTTGGATGTTCAAGAGTATTCCACCTCCCTCAGGCACAGGCCCTTGGCGGGGACTGTGTAACCGGCTACAGAGCGGTTGCCCAGGGCGATCAAATCGGACATAGCCTCCGGCGAGCGCTGGTGCGTCCCCACTTCCAGCAGGGTTCCCACCAGAATCCGGACCATATTGTAAAGAAAACCATTGCCACGGACTGTGAACAGAAGCTCATGCCCTTCTCGCGCAAGGGTCAGGCTGTAAATGGTTCGCACTGTGGATTTTTGAAAACGCCTGTTGGAACAAAAAGAGCGAAAATCATGGGTTCCGGTCAAGGCGCTTGCCGCCCGCTCCATGGCTGCCAGGTCCAGGGGAGCGGACATGGAATAGACATACTTCCGCTGGAACACGCAAGGCAGCGCACTGTTCCAGACCCGGTAGACGTAGGTTTTCGCTTGGGCGTTCAGCCGGGCGTGAAACCGGATGTCCACCTCCTCACAGGACAATATGCCGATGTCCTCCGGTAAATGCTTCCGAAGCTGGGACAAAATTTCCGAACCCGTCATGGGACTGTGGCAGTGAAAATTGGCTACCTGCCCCATGGCATGGGCGCCGGCGTCGGTCCGGCCACTGCCGACGACCTGCACGGGCTCGCCCAAAATACGCTCCAGGACGTCCTCCAGCTTCCCCTGTATGGTGTGATCTGCGCCAGGCAGACGCTGCCAGCCTCGATATCGGCTGCCGTCATAAGAAAGAATCAGTTTCCAATTCCGCATGTAGTTCCAGCTCCTCCCGGGCCTCGCGTTCCGTGTCCGCAGAGAACAGAAAGCGTCCCCTCTGATCGTATACCTGAATGTGCCCGTACATTGACCGAATGTCATACATTATGCATCATCCTTTCTCTGGGATGATGCTAGCATATCATCTTAAGAGTCCAATAATTTGGACTTTTTAATGACCCGTCTTTTCTTGGCTCATGAAGACAAGACCACTGAAAAGGGGCCGACACGTCCCAGAAGACGCAAGCCGCCGCGCGGAAGGCGCGGCGGCTTGTCCATCGTTCCGGTATCAGCCGCGGGTTACGGTCTGACTCCATTTGGCGTAAACGGATTGGTTTTGGCTCACCACGGTCTTTTCCGTGATTTGTTCGCCGCTCTTGGTAAACCAACCCTCAAACGTATAGGTCGTGGTGGTTCCATCCTCTGACACCGTCGGCTTCCGTGTGGGAACGGGCAGGGGACCGTAAGCGGCGCCCTTGGCATAATAGCCGATGTCCTCTTCATAGCTTGTGGTGAGAAGCGTGCCGTTTCCATTGAAGATTAGATAACAGTAGGCGGGAGAGTTTTCACCGGTATAGTCTCCATACAGGAACATCCGCGCCTCCGCAATGCGGCGAGTGCACAGCCCCGGTAGGATGGAGCCGCCGGCCCGGCACCATGCGCCCATAGCCCAGACCAGCTCCAGGTCCGAGGCGGGATTTTCCAGCCAATTGGTCAGCATATAGCCGCCAGAGGTCCAGCCTGCTCCTAAGTTAAAGGTGAAACTAACCAGGGCGTCAAATTGATTTTGCGTGAACTGCATCCCATGACGGCTTTCGTACCGCTCCACGGAGGGCTCGTAATCGTCCCGGATGGCCACGCGCAGCAGCTCTTCCGCCAGCTCCTCCGAAATGCCGTCCCAGTACGCCGGGGGGACGTCGCTGCCCTGCCGGTCGACCCCGCAGCGGGTACCGTACCCAATGGTCCACTGTTTATAATCCCAATACGGCGTGGCGGAGAAGCCCTCCCGGGATTTGATAAATTGCAGCAGACGCTTGCTGGAGCGGGAGTCGGATTCCTCCTGCAGTAGGCGAGTCATGAGGATTGCCACCTGAGCCCGGTTGGCGTCGCCCCCGGGGGCAAGCCGGTCCTGGGTGACGCCCTTCATCAGGTCCGTAGCTACGGCCCAGGAGAGGGGGACCAACGCAAAATTGGAGATGGAACCGAAATCCGTGTAACCCTCTAGATTGGTGGACGCGGAAACATCCTGGCCCAGATAACTGCCGCAGTACCGGTACAAGATCGCCGCGATTTGCTCCCGGGTGACGGCGCCGTCCGGATTAAATTTGGTCTCGGTGGTGCCGGTGACAATGCCCGTGGTTTTCGCCCAGGTAATGGCGTCCGTAAACCACCGGTTCACGCCCACATCTTCGAAGCCGGAGGAGCCTTGGACGGCAGGCTCGCCCTCGGCTCGGTACAGAATGGTTACCACCGTGGCCCTGGTTAGGGTCCGATAAGGGGAGAAGGTAGTTTTCGTGGTGCCCTCCATCAGCCCATTTTCATAGACGAAGCAGACTTCGTCGTAAAACCATTGCGAGCTGGTCACATCTGTGAAGGGGAGCGCGGCGTATGTAGATGCAAATCCGTTGGACTGAATTTCGTCGGAAGGATGGAGCGCCGACTCCCAAGGACGCGGAACGATGGAGGAGGCGTCCTCGACAGACTCCACCGGGCCGGCAGAAAGCTCTGCGGCCAAAGCGGAGGGGGCAAAGCAGGATAGAAATACGGCGCAGAATAGAAAGGCGGTCAGCAGTCTTTTCATGGCGATTCTCCTTTGAGATCTCTCAGTTACGTATACCATGATTGTAACAAAATGTAATCATTTTGTCAATGGTTTGTGAAAAATCTGCACCGCCAGATTGCCGGTCTTCCAATTTATTTCCAAATTTTTTTGGAAATCCAGTGGAAAACGTCCTGGTAAACCGTGCCTTTGATCGACTCGTTGAGGATTTCGTGCCGACCCTCCGGGTATAGCCGAACGGTTACGTCTGAAAGGCCGGCCCGCTGGAAGGCCTCGGCGGATTTCCGGACGCCCGTGCCGTAGCTCCCCACAGGGTCCTGTTCGCCTGCGATGAACAGGACCGGCAGGTTTGGATTCATCCGGGCTAAGTTCTCTTTTTTTTGATTCATCTGGATGCCGGTGAGCATGTCCCGGTCCAGGCCGGCGGTTTCCTCAAAGCCACAGAGAGAGTCAGCCAGGTAAGCGTCTACCACCTGGGGATCGCCGCAAATCCAGTCAAAGGGCGTTCTGGGGCTGGGGACCTTCTTGTTGTAGCTGCCGAAGATGACGTTCCGCAGGTGCGGACTCACATAGGTCTCCCCGGTTTTGGCACAGGCCCGGCGGCACAGAGAAAGCCCTGCCTTTAGAACCGGCGCCGGCTGCCAGCCGGTGCCGCAAAGGATCGCCCCCGAAATCCCGCTCTCCGGATATCGGTACAGCAGGGTCCGGGTCAAAAACGAGCCCATGGAGTGCCCTAGAATGACATAGGGTATTCCGGGAAACTGGTCCTTGGTGTGGGATAGAAGGCTGTAGCAATCGTCCACCGCGGCCAGCCACCCGCCGTAAAAATAGCCCTTGGGATCTCCGGGGGCTAAGGTGCCGCCGTGACCCATGTGGTCCTCGGCCACAACGGTGATCTCTTTTTCGTTTAAAAACCGGGCGAAGTCGTCATAACGCAGCACATGCTCCGCAATGCCGTGCACAATTTGCACAATGGCCCGGGGCGCCGCCGGGGCCGCCCAATGCACGCAGTGCAGGCGCCCCCGGCCATGGGAGGGTAGATAAAACTCCTGCATTCCCTGTCCCTCAGTCCGTTACGGTATACCCCGCGTCTATAATCGCCTTGCGAAGCGCGGCGGAGTCCGCAGTCCCGGTAACGGTGACGGTTTTGTCTTCCAGGCTGACCTCGGCGGTTTCCACGCCGGGAACAGCCTGACAAGCCTTTTCCACCGTGGCCTTGCAATGGCCGCACATCATGCCCTCAACGTTAATAACTGTTTTCATGGATAGAACCTCCTGTTTTGATTGATTTGCCTGCGGCTCGGCCATGGGCCGGGGCGCGGGCTTGGACTGCTCTTTTTTCCACTTCGGCCGGAAGAACCTGAGCCGGAGGGCGTTGGACACCACGAAGACGGAGCTCAAACTCATGGCTACCGCGCCCAGCATGGGGCTCAGTTGGAGACCGAAAGCGGGGTACAGCACGCCGGCGGCAATGGGAATTCCCAGGACGTTATAGAAAAATGCCCAAAAGAGGTTTTCCCGAATGTTTCGTAGAGTGGCCCGGCTCAGGGCCTCCGCAGTCACCACATCCAGCAGACCGCCGGAGAGCAGCACCACGTCCGCCGATTCAATTGCGATGTCGGTGCCTGCGCCGATGGCCATGCCCACATCTGCAGTGACCAGGGCCGGGGCATCGTTAATGCCGTCGCCCACCATGAGGACCCGGTGGCCCTGCTCCTGGAGCTGCCGAACGCGTCCTGCTTTCTCCGCGGGCAGCACGTCGGAAATGACCTGCCCAATTCCAGCCTTGGCGGCGATGGCCCTGGCGGTCTTTTGGTTGTCGCCTGTGAGCATGACCACCGTAATACCCAGCTTTTGCAAAAGGGATACGGCCTGAGAAGAGTCCTCCTTTAACACGTCCGCAGCGGCAATGACGCCCAGGAACTCCTGCTCCGCTGCAAAGTACAAGGGGGTTTTTCCCTCAGCGGACAGCGCATCGTATGCTGGCACGGAAATATCCCGCTCCTGCATCATCTGGCGGTTTCCGGCAAAGCACAGCCGGCCCTCCACACGGCCTGTGACGCCCCGGCCCGGAACGGTTTCAAATTCCTCCACCGATGGAATTTCCACCGCCTCCGCCTTAGCCTGCTCTAAAATCGCGGCGGCAAAGGGATGCTCGGACTTCTGTTCCAGGGCGGCGGCCAGACGAAGCAAGGCTTCCGGGGAACCCTGCGCAGGCAGGATGTCCGTTACCTCCGGCTTGCCCCGGGTCAAGGTGCCGGTCTTGTCCAACACCACCGTATCCACCCGGCTCAGATGCTCCAGCGCCTCTGCGGATTTAAAAAGTACGCCGTTTCTGGCGCCCTGTCCGGTGCCTACCATGATGGCCACCGGAGTGGCAAGTCCCAGGGCGCAGGGACAGGAGATGACCAGCACGGAGATGCCGGTGGTGAGGGCAAATTCCAGGGTTTGCCCAGCCAGCAACCAAGCCGCGGCGGCTGCCAGGGCGATAGCCATCACAATGGGGACGAAGACGCCGGCTATTTTGTCCGCCAGGCGGGCGATGGGCGCCTTGGAGCCCCCGGCCTCCTCCACAAGACGGATAATCTGCGACAGCGTGGTGTCCTCTCCCACCTTATCGGCCCGAAATTTGATAAATCCAGCCGTATTAATGGTAGCGGCGGCCACGGTGTCGCCGGGCTCCTTTTCCACCGGGACGCTTTCGCCGGTGAGGGCGCTCTGGTCCACGGAGGCGCGGCCCTCCAGCACGGTTCCGTCCACGGGGATTCGGCCACCGGCCTTGACCACCACGGTGTCGCCAACCTGCACCTGGGCGGCGGGAATATCCATCTCTCCGCCATCCCTGAAAACCGTCGCGGTTTCCGGCGCCAGGTCCATGAGCTGCCGGATGGCGTCGCTGGTTTTGCCCTTGGCGCGGGTTTCCAGGTATTTTCCCAGGGTGATAAGCGTGAGGATCATAGCCGCGGACTCAAAGTACAGATTTTCCCGGTAGTATTCCACTAGGTCCCAGACCCCGTTTCCCAGGGCCCAGGCCATGCGAAACAGGGCGACTACGCCATAAACTAAGGCGGCCCCGGAGCCGACTGCAATCAGAGAATCCATATTGGGGCTCCGGTGCCAGAGAGCTCGGAGGCCCCGGGAAAAATAGCTTCGGTTCCAGTACACCACAGGCAGAGTGAGGAAAAACTGCAGCAGCGCGAAAACCAGGGCATTTTCCCTTCCGTGGAACACATGAGGAAGGGGCAGCCCCACCATATGCCCCATGGTAAAGTACATTAAAATAAGGAGAAAAACAGCGGAGCCAATGATTCGGTGTTTTACCTCCCGCAGAGCCTTGTCCTGTCCAGAATCCGCCTGCTCTGCTGGAGTTTGCTTCTCGCCCGCGACACTGGCTCCATAGCCCGCCTTTTGTACTGCGGAAATGAGGGGAGCAACGGCTCCCTCGCCGGAAAGCTCCGCCCGCATGGTTCCGGCCAGCAGGTTCACCTCGGCGCCCGACACGCCGGGGATACCCTTTGCGGCTTTTTCCACTCGAGCGGCGCAGGCGGCGCAGGTCATTCCCGTCACATTGAATTTGACTTTCATAGAAACCTCCATGGATCCTGCACGATGTCAACCCTAGTATCTGCCAAATGCTGAAAAAAATCAATGGATTTGCCGCTGGCGCGGCATTTCCTGGTATGTTAATCATAACGCAGGCGGCGGAGCCTGTCAATTATAAATCCTACTATTTTACTATGAATTTCTAATTTTAGGAATCTTTTGCAAAAAGGGGATGACAACGGAAAAAAGATATGCTATAATAATTTCGAAAAAGGTTGGAAAATGTAGGAAAATATGAGGAAAAACTTTTTCAGCCAACCAAAATTTGAAAGGAGAGCTTTTTATGGAATTGAAGGGTAGTAAAACCGAAGCCAATTTGTGGACCGCTTTTGCCGGCGAATCCCAGGCAAGAAACAAATATACTTATTACGCCTCAAAGGCCCGGAAGGACGGCTTTGAGCAGATCGCAAGAATTTTTGAGGAGACTGCCGGTAACGAAAAGGAACACGCAAAGATTTGGTTTAAGCTGCTCCATGGCGGCGCGGTGCCGGACACCACCGAGAATCTAAAAGATGCGGCCGCCGGTGAAAACTATGAATGGACGGAGATGTATGCGGAATTTGCCAAAGTGGCCAAGGAGGAGGGCTTTGCAAAAATCGCGTATTTGTTTGAGGCGGTAGGCGTCATTGAGAAGGAGCACGAGGAGCGTTACCGCAAGCTTCTGGCGAACGTGGAAGGCGGGTTGGTATTCTCCCGCGACGGCGACCAGATTTGGCAGTGCGCCAATTGCGGCCATATTCACGTGGGAAAAGTCGCACCGGAGAAGTGCCCGGTTTGCGACCATCCGCAAAGCTATTTCCAGCTCAAGGCCGCGAACTATTAACTGCGTTCTTCTAATAAAGACAAGGTAAGCCCCCGCGGACTGCGTCCGCGGGGGCTTAAAACTGCAGAAATTTCACTGGGCGGAAGGGCTTGGAGGGAAGGGATTATCATCACAAGACAGAATATAGGGAATGACCTTTGGTCGTTCCGCGGGCGAGCGCAGCTCGCCCATACAGGGCGCGGCTTGTAACAAGCCTCCTTAGGGTCCTGAAGAAATTCTACTTGGATTCTTTTTTGTGCTGTCCGTACTGGCTGGGGCGGTTCAACAGTCCCCGAGGACTTTATGAATTCAGGTGTGCAAGCCCACAAATGAAAAGCGGTCTAAACCAAAGGTGTGGGAGCTGTTGGATATTTGATAAAAGAATGATGTGGCAATGAAGTGCCAATTGGCCTGAATGAATAATTATTCAGGTATCTGGCAGCGAAAAAAGAATCTGTGTGTATCAAGTGCACAATTTAGCACAGGAGTGTCCGTCTTGTGTTTTGAACGGTAAGCAGGTCCCGTGATAAACCAAAAGATAATGTAGAAAATTATCAGAACTGTAAAATTTTGGCCAATTTTTTTGTCATAATAATTGGAAATAATTTGTTATTCAGCGATTGACTGTTGAAATTTGCGGTGCTATAATACAACACATAGTGCGTAGACAAAGTACAAAAACACACGCACGGAAGGAGAGAAAAAACTGTGAGAAAGCAAGGAAATATGCGAATGAAGCTCACAGCACTGGCACTGGTGTTATGCTTATGCATCGGTATGGCCCCGGCCGTTGGCGCGGCTGGCCATGGGAATGCGGGCGGCGGTACCAGTGTCGACGTGGACGTGCAGAAAATCGACTCTGCAACGGCCGATCTTTTCCAAGAAGGAGCCTCCCAGGAGACCCTGGATTATGGAGAGGAGCCCTATGAGGATGACGACGTCGTCCGAGCCATTATCTTCTTGGAGGAGGCTCCAGTGCTGCAGGCGGAAACCCGCAGCAATATGGTGCTGTCCAGCGGCGCGGCTCTGGGCGCCAAGAAGCGGATCGACGCGGAGCAGCAGGAGGTTCAGCGGCGCATTGAGAAAAACGTGCTGCAGGGAGAGCCTCTGGAAGTGGAGTATCGGTATGCGTACTCTACCAACGGCATTGCCGCCCGCATGACCTATGGGGAACTCAAGCAGGTCCGGAAGCTCAGCGGCGTGAAATCCGCCATTGTCTCGCCGGTCTTTGATCTGTATCCCATGACCGCGGAATCCGGGCAGATGGTCGGCGCGCCGCAGGCGTGGAACGAGTCCGGCTACGACGGCACCGGCATGCGGATCGCCATTGTGGATTCCGGCATCGACGTGGACCATCCGTCCTTCTCGCCGGACCCGTTGGATGAGGCCATCGCGCAGCAGGCCGACGGTGTCGAAAACTACCTGACTGCTGATGAAATCCGGGAGGTGCGGGAAAGCCTTAACTCCGTGGAGCGGGGCAACCAGACCGGAGGCCAGACGCGTCCGGTCGGCACCTCAGATCTGTACCGGAGCACAAAAATTCCCTATGCGTATAACTACGTAGACGCCAACACCGTTAATGTGGGACACGACTCGGACGGCTCCTCGGAGCACGGTACCCACGTGTCCGGCATCGCGGCGGCTGACAAGCTGGATACCACGGATGTGGTGGGCATTGCGCCTATGGCCCAGCTGCTGATGATGAAGGTCTTCGGCCTGAACGGTGGCGCGTTCATGACGGATCTCATCGCCTCCATTGAGGACGCGGTTCTGCTGAACGCAGACGTCATCAATTTGAGCGTTGGCATGGACGCTGGATTCTCCAGCGACTTCCCTGAGTTTGACGAGGTGCTATCGACGGTAGCGGATACGGACATTGTGGTCTGCATGGCCGGCGGCAACAACTACAGCTCGTCTTACATGAATACCCACAACAACGACCTGCCTCTGACCTCGAACCCGGACAATGGCGTGGTAGGTTCACCCAGCAGCTATACCAACGCGCTTTCTGTGGCGTCGGTGGACAACCTATCCATTTTGTCTCAATATCTGCAGGTAGGCGATAGCAAGTTCGCCGTCGTGGCGCCGGGTTACGGCAATCCGTTAAGCATGCTGGCCGAAAAAGGCGACATGCAGTATGTGGTGCTGGGCGACCCCGAGACCGGGGAGGGGATTTATGGTAGCCCGGAGGACTTCCCCACCGGCGGCGATTACTCCAATAGCGTAGCCGTGATCAGCCGCGGCGGCGGGCTGAGCTTCGCCGAAAAGGGAGACAACACCGCCGCTGCTGGCTTTGCCGGCATGGTGGTTTATAACAACCAAAGCGGAACCTTTGCTATGACTATGGTTGATGCAACCATACCAGGCCGGATGCTGCCTTGCGGCTCCGTCACCTCCTATGTGGGCAGCCAGCTCGTTGCGGCGGCCAAGGACAATGGCGGTGGGTTCCTCACCGGAACGATTTCTTTCTCCGCGAAAGAGGGCGACATCCCCAGCGAGACGGCCTGGCGCATGAGCCAGTTCTCATCTTGGGGCACGACGCCCGACCTGAAGATCAAGCCGGAGATCGCCGGCGTGGGCGGCAACATCAATTCCACCGTCAACAACGGCGAGTACGGCCGCAACAGCGGCACCTCCATGGCGAGCCCCCAGGTGGCGGGTATGTCCGCTCTGGTTCTGGAGCACCTGCGGGAAGCTTACCCGGAGATGGATGCAGTGGACCGCCGGGTGATTGCCCAGGCCCTTTTGATGAGCACGGCGATTCCCGTCCTCTATGACGAAGAGGCAAGCCTGCCCTTCTCCCCCCGTCAGCAGGGCGCGGGCCTTGGGAACGTATTCAACGCCGTCAACGCCAAGACCTATCTGAAGGTGGACGGCAGCGAGAAGCCGAAGGTAGAGCTGGGCGACGATCCGGCTAAGGACGGCGTTTACAACTTCACCTTCCAGGTGGAAAATCTCAGTGACGAGACCCTGGCCTATCGGCTCCAGACTGTGGTGATGACCGAGGGCCATCAAACCGGCGCGGATGGACAGGAGTACATCAGCCAGTCTCCCTACGCCCTATCCCCCGTGGTCCGTTATGAAAACCTGGGCCTGGACTTCAACGGAGACGGCAAGGTCAACTCCAACGACGCTTGGGTGCTCTGGGAGGCCGTCAAGGCCGGCAGCACCGGAGACGCGAAGTTCGCCATGGCGGATCTGAATCAGGATAGCAAAATTGACCGGGCGGACGTCAACGCACTGCTTAAGATGGTCAACGCCGTGGAGAACGAGGGCACCTTGATTCTGGTTCCCGCTGGCGGCGCCACGATCTCTGTGTCCATCGAGCTCAGCGCCCAGGACCGGGCGTATATGGACGAGAATTTCGAGAATGGAATTTACGTCGAGGGCTTTGTGTATCTGTGGGATGCCGCGGATACCGAGAAGGACCCTGACGCGGTGGCTATCGACCTGTCCCTGCCGTTCCTGGCCTTCTATGGCGATTGGACGGCGGCTCCGGTGTTCGACGATTCCTACCGGGGCGATCCCGACACCTGGGACAAGAGCGAGAGCGGCACGCCCAACACCATCTGGACCGGCAACGGTACGGCTCTGGGCTATAACCTGTATCTGGAGGACGAAGAATACATTGCGGAGCGGTCCAACGTACTTTCTCCGGAATCGGAAGGAAAGCTCTCCATTTACGACATGTATATCACGCTCCTGCGTGGAGCCAGAACCTTTGACGCTACGGTGACCGACGCCAAGACCGGCGAGGTGGTACATCAGGAAACTTTGAACTATGTCCGCAAGAGCGTGCTCAATCCCAGCAATGGAGTGATCATGCCCATGTCCTGGCTAAACGAGACCAGCGGGAAAACCTTCTGGCCGACCATTGCTGAGGATACGGAAGACGGCGACGAGCTGCTGCTTACCCTCACGGCCATGCTGGACTACGGCAAGGACGAGGATCAGCACAATTCGAAGAACGTAATTCAGATTCCCATCACCATTGACGAGACTGCTCCCGAACTGGTGGAGGGCAGCCTGGACCTGACATACAAGCCCCTGGAGGGGGAAAACGGCACGAAGACCATCACGCTGCAGGTGCAGGATAACCACTATGTTGCGGCGGTCCTGGTCCTGAACTCCACCGGCTCCAAGGTGTTGCAGCGTCATGCTATCAACCAGACCGAGAAGGGCGTGGCGACGGAACTCACGCTGGATGTCAGCGAGTTCTATTCCAAGCTCCAGTTGGCTGTCTGTGATTACGGTGGAAACGTCACCCATTATGTGGTAGACTTCAAGCTCAACGGCGGCGACAGCGAGTTCGATATGACCAAGCCCTTTGGTTACCGTCTCGCCACCTCCGCTCAGGATAAACCCGCGTGGGTGACCTTTGACGACAGCATTTATACCAACCCCACTGTGGTATACGACGACGCCGCGTTTGGCGAGTACACTTCCGGCGAGTATCTGGAAGGCATTGTATACGCTGTGGACAAACAAGGCCAGATGTACGCGCAGCCGTTCAACGACCTTGGCAACCGCCTGCATGTTATGGACTTCGGCTTCAAGATCGGCGACATGGCCTATGACTATGCCTCCGGCGTGATGCTGGGCCTGACAGAGAGCCACACGGGGACAGATGGGTACATGACGGTTGCCGCTATTGACATTGCCACGGCCCAGTATACGACGCTCATGAAGCTGGCAATGCCCGAAGGCACGCTGAATTCCTATGGCGACGACAAGCTCTATCTCATGACCATGGGCTGCACCACAGAGGGCGAGCTCTATGGCATCGGATCGGATGGCAACCTCTATGATCTGGGGAGCTACGCCGATTTGGCCGGGAATATGGGCGAGGTGGTTCATGCGAGGCTGGTAGGAGCCACGGGCGGCTATCCTGTGATGATCCAATCCATGGCCTATGACCACAATACGGATACCATGTACTGGATTTACGGCCGGGGCACCGCACAGAACTATCACAGCAACCTGATGACGGTCAACCTGGAAACCGGTGCGGCCACAGACCTGGGCGAGGCGAATATCCAGATCTCTTCCCTGTTTATCCCGTATGAGCACAACGGTTCCTCCGGCGGCGCAGTAGCGGTATCGGAGATCAACATCAAAGAGAGCGATCAGAACATGGTGCTGGGTGCAGAAATGGATCTGACCGTGCAGGTGATCCCCTGGAATGCCAACCGGAACCTCCGCTGGGAAAGCAGCGACGAGTCAGTCGCCACGGTGGATGCAAAGGGACATGTGAAAACCGTGGGGGCCGGCACAACGACGATTACTGCCACTGCGGTAACAAATCCTGACATTTCCGACAGCATTTCCATTCACGTGATGGATTTGGACCGGACATTCGGTGGGTATGGCGCCTTCATTCAGTACGATTCCGAAGGCTGGCCAACTATGCTCTATGATTGGCAGGCCGGCCATGCTAGCGAGTTTACAGCACCAGCTACAGGAAATAGTACCGCTGAAGTAATCGTCGGCACGATGCTTGGGGACAAGCTGTGCGGTTTCCAGTTTGAGAGTGAAACCGATTACAGCAAAACCTTTAAGTTTACCTATTATGACCCGGAAACCCATGCGGTACAGTCTTCCAATTCTATTGAGCTCTACGGCCTTACCACCAATACGATCCACGATATGGCCAGCAGTCCCGAGCTTTTCGGTTCTAGCAACATCGTGGTGGCCAGCACGGGGACTACGCTGATGCTCTTGAATCTCGACTCCAAAATGCAGCTGGGCGGAACCCCTGTGGCTGCGTATATGAAGAAAGGCAGCACCGCCCTAGTGGGCCTGGCCTTTGACAACGAGAAGAATCTTTACTGCCTGGATGATCTTGGGAACCTGTACAAGGCGACCTACAATGATAGAGGGTCTTTACAGACCTTTGATTTTGTCGGTGAAACCAGTACAGGAAAGACCAATATGGGCAGTTCCGCCTCCCCGTTGCATAGCAGCATGTGCTATGATGATACAACTGGGATGCTCTACTTCGCGCAAGCGCAGAGCCTAGGCGTCAGCAGGGCGGGCGTGATTTTCCATGCGGTTGACCCTGCGAGCGGCAATACCTTTGAGGTGGGCAAAACCTCTGCTATTATGGACTTTGCCTGTCTGTACTTGCCAGAAAACAAAGACTGAAAGGAGGATGAACCATGAAAAAGCTAAGCAAACGCTTCTTAGCGTTGCTGCTGGCAGGCGTACTGATGCTTGCCTGCGTGGGCGTGGCCTCAGCGGCGGAACCCCTGACGCTGACGGTGATGTGCACCATCCAGGACGGCGTCATGACTACCGACGTTACGGTGCCTGCGAATTCTAACCTGACCGACGGAAGATTGGTCTTCACCTTTGACCCGGAGGAGCTGACCTTGAATTCCGCCACGGCCGGCAAGCTTTTGACCAAGGACAACAGCGAATCTGATGTCAATACCAGCGTTCCCGGCACCGTGGCCTTCGCTTGGGCGGGCGATGCCCTGAAGGAAGCCGGCTCCCTCCTGACTCTCACCTTTGCGGTGAAGGCAGAGGGAAAGGAGCCTGGGGACCTGTCCTTAGGCCTCACCGCCGAGGACCTGTATTGCGGCAAGGACGCCGTGAAGGCGGAGATTGTTCTGCCGAAGCCCTCTGCACCGGAGCGTCCCTTTGTGGACGTGCCGGAGACCTACTGGGCCTATGACGAGATTTACGCGGCCTATGACGCGGGTCTCTTTGTGGGAACCTCCGCCACCACCTTTAGCCCGGAGGTGGCGCTGAACCGGGGCATGATTGTGACCGTTCTCTGGCGCCTGTCCGGCGAGGAGAAGGCAACAAAGGCTGCGGACTTTGCCGACGTACCGGCCCACGCCTACTACACCCAGGCGGTGGCCTGGGGTATTGAGAAAGGCATTGTCAAGGGGTATGGCGACGACTACTTCCGCCCCATGCGGAAGGCTTCCCGCCAGGAAGTGGCGACCATGCTGTACCGCTATGCCAAGGTCATGGGCGTAGAGCTGGAGGAGAAGGTGGAAGGCGGTACCTTCGTCGACTACGATCAGGTAGCGACTTGGGCCCGCGAGGCCATTGACTGGACCATCCGCACCGGCATTCTGATTGGCAAGCCGGGCAATCGTCTGGATCCCACGGGCAATACCACCCGTGCTCAGGCCGCAACCATTCTGGTTCGGTTCGTCCAGTAAGCGAAATTTTAAAAAAGGGGCGCACCCAAAATGGGTGCGCCCCAATGCTTTGACGGAGCGCCGCACTGTGCGGCGCTCCGTCGTTTTGAAATGGAATATTTTATTCGGCCAGTTTAAACGCCAATAGGCGGGAGGTTCAAATCTCCATATTTTTTTCGATCTCCTGAAACCGAAGCGTTGCCAGAGCGCTGGGCTGCCCTTTTTGACAGAAAAAGAGGCCTGCCAGCTTGGGGACCACGCGTTCCACCACGATTTCTCCGCCCACAGTTTTAGAGCGCAGGGCCTGCAGCGCGTCCTGGAAGCGGGAATCTCGCCGGGCGCGCGGATAAAAGGACAGGACGTAAACATAGTAAAATAGATTATAATTGCGGAACGGGTATTCCACCTGCATAAAGAGGGTACCCATGCCATAGTGACACGGACCAATGGGTTTTCGTATGGTCCAATGCCCCAACAGAAATTCCACCGCCCGGTCCAGTGCCGGCTCCTGATGATAGCTTGGAGCGTACCGAAAGGCATCCAGAACCACCAGGGTAGGGAAGGGATTGGAGCATTCTGTCTCCGGCCCCCGGCCAAAGCTGAATTTGTTGCAGCGCCAGCCGCCGTCAGGATACTGGGTGGCCAGAAAATGCTGGAATGTCTTCCGGAGCCTGTCGTCCTCGGCATAGCCCAGACGGCACAGTGCGTTTGCAACGTGTGCGGTTTGGCATGGATAAATCCCGCCCTGCGGATATACCCGAAAACGCCCGTCGTCTTTCCAGGCTTGCCAAAGCAGGGATGCGGCAGCCTGGAGCAAAGGGTCGTCGGGCTGTAGGCCCAGCTCCGACAGATGCAGCACGGACTCCACCGTGGAGAACGGGGCTCCCTTCAGAAGCCGCCTGTCAGGCGTCGTCCACAGGTCCGCGCCGTTATCAAACCGGTGGGAGACAATGACCTGGATATCCGATTGCAGGTGCTGGTCTTTTATCATGAATTTTCCCCTATCTTTTTACTCGAAGCGTCGTGTAGGAAAGCTCTGCGCCAATATATCCGTTTGAGACGCGATCCGTAATCGGCTTCATTGTTCCAGCGATTGCGGCAACAATGCCCATGGCGGTTAGGCCATGGGCATTGGCAAGAAGCGAGCCGTCCCGCCGGCCTACGGCTCAGTTGAGCCTAACCTCCTGGGCCTGTTCTGGCTGGAAATAACCTTTCATGTCGTATTTGTTATAGCCGCTGTAATCGGAGAGAACGCGGCCCGCCAGAGCGTAGCTGCAAATGAAACGCTTGCCGTCCACAGAGGTCCAGTTTTCCGCGTCCCAGGTCAGGTAGCCGTCCTCGTCAGTTTTCTTCTCCGCGAACAGCAGGTCGATTTGGCGGTTGTGATTGGCCACCAAATCAATCAGCTCTTCTGTGGTCAGATCCTTCTCACATTTTTGGATCATGTCATGGACTTTCATTCTGCCCCATCCTTTCCTGGCGATCCCGCCGCAACGTCTTTTTGCTGCCCGCCCTGGTGGGCGGGCAGCCTACATATCGCCCTAAATTATCCCACATAACCGGCCTTTTTCAGAATCTCCAGGGCCCTGGAATAATTTGCTTGGCTCATCATGACCAGTGGGCCTGTGCAGCCCATGCCGGATTCCGCGTAGATGCCCGCCTTCCAAAGCGCCTGCACCGCTTCCTCCAGGTCCATGACCTCGATGCCGGGAATGCTGGCGGTGACGGGTTCTGCGGGCGGGGCTTGCACAGCTTCCGCTGAAGCGGCGGGCTTGGCAGAGGCCCTGCGGGCCTCCAGGATCCGGCTGAGGCCCGCTTTTTCCGCTTTGGCAAATTCCTGCTTGGCCACCTGGAACACCTTGCCCCGAACCAGTTGGGCCGCGTACTCCAAGGCATTGGCAATCAGAGGCGCCCCGGAGGCCCGGGAGATGATGAGAATCAGCTTTTCGTAATCCTTGCCGATGCCGGGGCCGTAACCGTAGCCCGTGGCTTCAAAACTGCCGCCAGTGGTGAAGGCGGAAAGCATTTTAATCAGGACGTTACCGGTGAGAGAATCCATCACCATCACGTCCGGCGTGCCTTGAAGCACGTCGTTGCCCCGCATGACGGCGCCGCCGTCCGCCCGGGCGGAGGATGCCCAATGGAAGGCATAGCCGCCCTCCCGCAGCTGATTCAGGGCCTTTTCCGCCTGGCGGGCGCCGTCCACGTTGAGAATGCCCACTGTGGGCTCTGCAATGCCACAGGCCTTGGCGGTGATGATGCCGTACACCGCGTTTTTGATCATGCCCTCGATTCGGTCCGCGCTGGATGTCCCGGTGGTGTTGGCCACAAACATCTGTCTGCCCCTGGCTGGGGTGACCACGCGGCCCACGGTGGACACGCCAATGGGGAAGGGGAAATGCATGGTAACGGCCCCGTCCACCTGCCCCTGCTCCACCAGCTCCTCCATCTTTTTGTGCCCCGCTTTCTCGTCAGGGACGTGGATGGTGGTGACGCCGTCCGCTTCCAAGGTACCGATGTAGTATACATCCACGCCCCGAGCGGCCGCCGTTTGCGCCGCGGCCATAACATTTTCCTCCCCATGCTCGCTGCCCATGCCGGTCAGGGCGATCTTGGGCCGCATCCCATAGGAGCCGCGTTCCAATCCTTCCGCCATCTCCAAAAAGGTTTTGGCAATTGTTTTTTCCAGATTCTGCATAGTCGCACCTGCCCTATTCTTCCGCCTGGGCCAGCAGCGTGGCGGCGAAATCCTTCATGGCCTTGGCAATCATGCTCTTAACGGTTTCCTCGCTGACGCTACCGGCGGGTTCGGCGCCGGAGTTGGCCTGGATGACAAAGGAAACGCCGTCGAACAGATTGGTCATGCGGCCCAGGAACAACGAGCCCTTGCCGATGATCATCACGCGCCGCAGCTTACCGGTCATGATGTCGTTCCGGGCAAAGCCGATGGCAGGGACACCGGAGGGAATATGACCCTGGGTGGGAGCCCAGCCTGTGAGGCCGTGCTCCGTGGTAAAGGTTGCCATGTCGCTGCGGGCAACCTCGCCGCGTTTGACGGCCAGGGCGGCAATCATCTTATAGTTTGCCAGCGGCACATCCCCCGCGCCGGCGGGCTTGGTGATGTCGGGGTTTTGCAGCTCCGGGGCATATTTGTCAATATCGGTGATCTTCAGGCCGTTGCGGTCCAGGGGATCGGTGACCAGACTGCTGATGACTGCCTGGGGCGCCGAACCGGTGCCGACGGTATGACGGCCCAAGAGATTCAGGTTGATTTCAGGGCTGGCGCCGTCGTCTTGGGTGACGACAACGGCAAAGCCGCCGATCATGTCTTCCAGGACGGGCAGACCCTTTTTCACGTGGTCCTTGCCGTTCATCCCCAGTTTAGCCGTGCAGCCGCCGGCGGTGACCATCACAGTCTTATAGGCGCCGGCCGCAACCAGGGAGGCGGCCTCGATCATGGCATGAGCTGGCGCCGCGCAAAATCCCCGGGCGTCGGAGCCGGTTGCGGAGGACAGGCCTGCAATTTCCGCTGCGCTCTTGGCAAAGTTGCCG
Source organism: uncultured Eubacteriales bacterium (assembly GCA_958402445.1). Classification (GTDB taxonomy): domain Bacteria; phylum Bacillota; class Clostridia; order Oscillospirales; family Oscillospiraceae; genus Faecousia. The sequence continues at coordinate 7,052 of CATXTO010000008.1, read as the reverse complement.
CCGCCCCGCTGGTTCATATCGCCGCAGGCCTCCTCAGAGCAGTCGATGACGTACTCCACTTCGTCTTTTGCAACGCCCGCGTTTTGCACAGCGGAAAGCAGAGCCAGAACGGAAGACGCCTTGGAGACCAGATTTTCGTGCATGACGTGGGCGGAGAGATTGACGTCGATGTCGTGGGCCCGGATCACGCAGCCCACCAGCGCGTCGTGATGGTACAGGCCCTCGGAGTGCTCCTCGGCCACCAGGCGGGCAATCTCTGCCCCGTCGATTCCATCGTTTACCCGGGCCAAAATGCTCTCATTCATCACGGGGTTGGCGGCCAGGGCGCTCTTGTGCTGGGCCACAAACGTCCGGTCCAGCTTCACCAGGTCAAAAACGTCGCAGGCCTGCATCAGCAGCAAGAACTCCTCCTGGGGCATGATTTGGCCGAAGTGTCCGAACCGGTCCTGCTTGGGGCAGGCTTTGTCGCACCAGGGCTGGGGGACCGCCGCCAATTTGTCAGGTGTCACGTTGCCGATATAGACCTGATTGGGGTAGTAGGACAGTACCTGCTCGTAGCTGCGGATGTGGCTGGGCAGCTCCTTCAAATAGTCGCTGTCCGGGTTAACGATCCGCTCCGTGGTTTGCGTGGTGCCGTTGTGCAGCACCATATCCGGGGTGTGGATGAGTATGTAGCCGGTGCCTTTGATTACAGCTTTCATAGGAAAATCGTCCTCTCTACATGATGTAATTTCGTGGTCGGACCACGGGTTGATGCTCTGGCCGCGTCCGGCGCCCTTTGGGCCGGACTCAAGCGGCCGCTGCATCGCCATGGATCGCCGCGGAAGCGCGGCGCGTGTGCGGGCCATCTGCGGTCATCCATGACGACACAGAAATACGCCCGGTAAACGGAAGGACGGCGGCAAAAGCCGCCGCCCCATTGCGTGTTGAGTGCCTCAATACTTGCAGTACTGCTGACGGATGGCGGTCATTTCATTTACGATGTCGTCAACGTCCAGCACCATTTCCATAATGCTGACCTGCTCCTCGTAAACGGAAGGATCGAACTCTGCCTTGATTTCAGGCTCGCACACGTGAAAAACCCTGAGTCCCAACTGGACTCCTGTCAATGGACCTGCGTAGGTGGGATCACCATTGGTGACCGTCTCAGCAGCCAGGCCGGAGGCTTCGCCCTCAGCAGCGCCCAACAGAACCACAACGTTCTCGGGACCGTACTGCTCTGCGAATTCCTTGACCCGCTTCTGATTTTCCAGATCCATTGCACCAGCGGCCGTTCAGACGAAGCACTCCGTCGAGGAAAACACGACCTCGGCGCCCGCGCTCTTGGCGCAGGCCTCAATGGCCGGTCCGGGAATGCCGTCGCGGTCACCGATGATGATGACCTTTTTGCCAGCTAAAATGCCCATGTCACTTCCTCCTTTTCTTGAGATTTATAGAAAGCTTTTCAGCTTGCTACCCGATTTCGCAAGAGGAGGGGACCTCCTGCCTGCGCCAACGTAAACGTCGGCCCATGTCCGCGGCAGCCGCCTGGAAAAGGGCCGGATGTGCCTCAGACGTATTTTTGAATCATCGCTTCCACGTTCTCAGGGGTGGCGTCGTCCTTCACGCAGGAATCGATCATGGCCCCATTCTCATAGACTGCGATGACGGGAAGGCCCAGAATTTTCTGGCTGATGGCCAAACGGCGGGCCTTGGTGGTGTTCAGTGCACAGAATTTCAGGCTCTCACCGTATTTTTCCGCGAATTCGTGTACGTGAGGCATCAGAGCAGCGCAGGGAACACAGCCGTCACCATAATAGTCCACGACAACTTTGCCGGGCGCCTGTAACACCTCTGCATCAAATGTTGTTTTGTCAACTTCTAGGATCGCCATAGGGAAGCCTCCTTTATTTCAGGTTTGCTATGTATTTTTCCGCCTGCATGGCGGCGATGGCGCCGTCCGCCGCAGCCGTAACCACCTGCCGCAGACTCTTGACCCGCACGTCGCCAGCGGCATAAACGCCGGACAGATTGGTATGCATGTCTTCGTCGGTTTTAATATAACCGTTTTCCATGTCCAGCATGCCTTCAAACAGGCCGGTGTTGGGCAGCAGGCCAATAAAACCAAACAGGCCGAACATGCCGTCCTCGGGATCCGCCTCAATGGTGGTGAGCGCGCCGGTTTTGGTGTTTTTCACAATCATCTTGGAAAGAATTTCGTCGCCGTCCACCTCGTCCACCACGGTATCCCACAGGAAATGGAGCTTGGGATTCTGAAAGGCTTTCTCCTGAATGGATTTCGCGGCCCGAAGCTCGTTCCGGCGGTGAATCACGGTGACCTTCCGGGCAAATTTGGTCAGGTACATGGCCTCTTCCACGGCTGCGTCGCCGCCGCCCACTACATACACCTCAAAATCCTCGAAAAACGCGGCGTCGCAGGTGGCGCAGAAGGAGATGCCCTTGCCCACATATTTTCCCTCGTTTTTGCATCCGATGGGTCGGGGATGGGCGCCGGTGGCGAGAATTACGGTCCGTGCCAGGTACTCTCCCTTGTTGCCCATAAGCTTTTTCACATCGCCCTGAAGCTCCACGCTCTTGACCACATCGCTGACCCGCTCGGCGCCAAATTTCTTGGCCTGCTCGGTCATTCGGGCAATCAGGCTGGGGCCGGACTCCTCCTCCAGGGACTGACCGGGGTAGTTTTCTATTTCGTTGGTAATGGCGATTTGTCCGCCGTCCTGCCCTTTTTCCAATATCAGGGTGGAGAGCCGGCTGCGCCCGGCGTACAGGCCGGCCGCCAACCCGGCGGGACCCGCGCCCAGGATGATCACATCATAGATTTTGCTCATTGGTTGACACTCCTAAAATGAGGGCGGTCCCGCACGGCGTGAGCCGTGCGGGCGTCCGCTTACACAATTAGACCTCGAAGATGGTTTGGTCGTTTACTTCCGTGCTCAGGGCTTCCAGCGCACGGGCGACCAGCTTTTTCCGGAGTGCGTATTCCTCCTCCGGAGGCAGGGTGGGGTTGCCCAGGGGATAGGGGATTGCAATGGTCGGGACGATCCGGTTCGCGCCGACCGTCATCGAAATCGGGGTGATGGTGCACATATGCACCACGGGGATCCCAGCTCTTTCGATTTCTTTTACCATCGTTGCACCGCAACGCGTACAGGTCCCTCACGTACTGGTCATGATAACGGCATGAACCCCGGCGTTCCGAAGCTTCTGCGCAAACTCCGCGGCAAATTTTTTCGCGGAGGACACGGCAGTGCCGTTACCAACTGTGGTATAAAAATAGTCGTGGAGTTTGCCGATTTTGCCCTCCCGCTCAAATTCCCGCAGCACATCCACCGGCAGGACTCGGTTCGGGTCCTCGTTGGCGTACACCGGGTCGTAGCCGCCGTGGGCGGTCTCGTAGGTCTGGGCGGTGAGCGTATCGACACCCTGGATGCAGTACTCGCCATAGTGGGAGGCCGAAGAGGATTCAATATGATCGGGGTTGCCCTTGGGAACGATACCGCCGGAGGTGCACAGGGCGATGGTGGCCTTGCTCAGGTCCAAAACCGCCTTGTTGGGGGCTACACGGTCAAAGGAGGGCATGGGGTACTCGGTGGTGAAGGGTTTCTCTGCCAGCTTGCTGAGCAGCATCTTCACCGCCCGCTTGGAGCCCCGGTCCTTTTCAAAGAAGTTGCGGCGCACGCCGTTGGGCATGTAGCCGTCTTCGCAAGAGGCGCCCAGCTTCTCGCCCTTCATCAGCTTCATGGCTAGCTTCGCCATGGCGGGGGCCGCTTTGCGCATGCCGGCGGCGCTGTTTGTGGTGGCGACCATCAGAACCTTCTCCTTCAGGTCGGCGCCAGGGTTTTCCCCATACATGCCGGTAAGGACCGGAATCCCCAGCTCGTCCTGGACGGCCTGACACACATTGGCGCAGGCATAGCCATAACGGCCGGCGTTGAAAGCGGGGCCGGCCAGAAACAGGTCGGGCTTTTCCTCCTTGACCCAAGCCAGGACCTGAGCCTTGGCGTCCTTCTCATGCTCGGCAAAATAAGAGTCGCCGCAGACGATGGTCTTGACAATTTGCGCCTCGCCGTTCCAGGCCTGCTCGAAAGCCATGCCGGGACCGACGCGACCTTCCCGCAGCTCCGGCGGGACATGCGCCATTTCTTCGCCGCCGATGTTGGCAAAGAACTGGTTGATATAGTGGATAACACGATAACCCATTGCGCTGATTCGCTCCTTTCCTTTATCTTGCGCTCAGGCGGTTAAAGCCCATTTCGTTGGTAGCGCCGGTGATCACCTGTAGCTCTGCCTCAATGGTGCCGTCTGGACGCAGAGAACCGGCATGGCCGCCGGCAATCTTGTCTACATAGTCCAGCATGCCGATTATTTTGTCCATTTTGGGAAGAATAATGACCTCGTTGGCATTTCCGCCAGTGACCACCGCGTCCGCCAGCGCGTCCGCGTCCGCCAACGACTGGGACCTGCCGTCCTGCCCGGCATATTCGTCGGTGATGATGGTGGTCTTAATCCCCTTCTGCTCAGCCTTCCGGCAATTCATGATCAGGTCGGTGTCGGGGTTGCCAAAGCCCTCTTCCGAAATCACAACACCGTCCAAATCCAGCAGACGGCACAGCTTGGAGGCCCAGTCAGAGGAACGCTGTTTGTCTGCCAGATACACGTTCTCGTTGGTGATGATGTTGCAGACATAATTCAGAGTCTTACCGTGCTGCTCGAACAAATCCGCTACCACGGGGTTATTCTGATGGTGATAGGTGGTATTTTTGTCGCAGGCGGACACGCAGTTACCGCTGATGATGGCGCCGTCCATGGTCTCCGTGGGATTGAGCAGTGTGGAGATGATCCGTTTGGCGTCCACCCCGTAGACGTAGGTGTCGTGCAGCAGGCCCTGGCTTTGCAGCATGTGCACATAGCCCACCCGGGGCAGGTCCGGAAATTTTTCCAAACCCTCTTTTACCCCATAGGTCTCAAAGGTCTTTATCTCGTCGGGGGTCACATTCCGGCCCAACTCCCCGATGAAGGTAGCGGCCCGCAGGCCGACAAGGCGGACGGCGTGCTCGTACTCGTGCTGCTTGACGCCCTCCATGGGCTCGCAGACCAGCACCAGATTCAACAGCTTGGAAAACGGGGTGTAGTCCGCGCCGGGCCCGGACATATCGATGATGCCCTCCTGAAAGCCGACGATCTTGCCGGCGGTCACAATCGCCATGCCGCGCAGGACATGGGTTTTGCCGGAGCCGACCGTATCGACCTTGGCGATGACGCCGGGGAACTCGCCCCCCGGGCCCTCCACCTTGACGCGGGGCTCGATGACGTCCTTGACCGGCGTGATACGCACGCTTTCGCCGGGCTTGGCAATGTCAAAGTGTACGTCCTTAACGCAAGCCGCCACGTCGCCGTCCTGGTAAACGAAGGCCTTTACCTCATCGGCGTTGACGAAGAGCGTTCCGTTATCTACCTTGCATTCCTTTGAAAATTGAAGATCCTTGATTTGAATCAAGCCGAGATCCAATTTCAAAGCGAACACCTCCTCCTTATTTATTTTGATGAACTGGAGTATTTACTAAGACCCGCGGCGGCGTCAAAATCCAAGGCGCCTGCTAGCAGGGTATAGTCGATGAGTTGAAAATCCTTTTGCACCGCTTCCGTCAGAACACGGCTGCGGGGGGAGAACTTATCGTAGGTGAGAATGCTGTTGGCGACAAGCTCTGCGTGCTCCAGACAGAGTACATGAGGGAACTTTGAAATCACGATTGATTTATAAGGGGTTTCGTTGGGTTTGACACTACCGGCGATGGGGTGGGTATAAAGCGTGTGCCCCTGATAAACCATGTCTCGCACCTGAATTAAAACGTCCCGGTACGTTAGGTCCTTCCCATATTGTACCTCATAGCAGTCCGACATACACTCGGCCACCATGGGGTTATTTGTTACAATCAGATAATCCGGGCTGCGTTTCAATTTTGCCGCTCCTTTCGCCGGGCCGCCAGGATAAAAAACAAGCAGGACCGGACAACATGATATCTCTCACGCTGCCTAGCCCTGTATCTGAACCTGAGAGATTCCCCACCTATTGGGTTGCTCCTTCGGTGCTTGCGCTTTCCAGAGTTGTGTCGGGACACAGTCCTGTTGCCTGAAATATTCATGCGGCGGCGGCAAGCTGCTGCACTTATTCCTTCGGCTCTGGTCCGACCAGATCTCCTGTATCCGTCATTCACAATTATAAAATTGTAATCTAGTCCTTGTTAATCCTCCTCTTATTAAACGCGATTTGCCCGCAAAAATCAAGTAAAAAAACAGAGGAATTGATAAAAACGATTCATTCATCTTTATGAAAAATGCCGTCAGCCTAATGCGTCGGAATTTACGTCCAAAGCCGCAGATTTGGCCGGTTTCAAGGACATATTTCCCCCATTTTGTTCCCGTCAAGCAAACATATTTCTAATTTCACAGAAAGGGAGACGACCAGATTCCAAATATTCTACATTTTGCACAAAAAATTGCGGCGCCAAAACGCATTCTAAAAAAGTAGTTTCTTGTTTGATGTTTTTCAGGCCGCTCCCAAATGTAGTGGGCGGCCTTTGGCCGCCCGCACGGAAAATCCATCGATTCCGGGATGTAGGGGCGTGGGGTGATTTGGAAGGTGTAGGGGCGACCTGTGGTCGCCCGCATGGGAAACCCATCGATAACGGGGGTAGGGAACGACCTGTGGTCGTTCCGCGGGCGAGCGTAGCACGCCTCGTCGCAGAGGACTGCGCTGCCGCAAATCCGCGCCCAGACGGGCGCGGATTCTTGTCCGCTGCGTCTCTGCTCCTCTCCCCGCAAAGGCGAAGCCTTTGCGGGGACCCCTTATTTCTGTTTTACCGCCATCGGCACCGCTGCCTTTTCTCTCCTCTCCCCGCGAAGCCCTAGGGCTTCGCGGGGTCTTCCTAATTACCCGCGGGTTTTGTAAGGAACGGCGGGCGTGCAAAGCACGCCCCTACAGGGCGCGGGGTGATTCGGAAGGTGTAGGGGCGACCTGTGGTCGCCCGCATGGGAAACCCATCGATAACGGG
>CATXTO010000007.1 GCA_958402445.1 uncultured Eubacteriales bacterium | reverse complement strand
GACAAGCTGCCTGAGACCATCACGCTAGCCAACAAGGAAGCCATTGAGGCTGCCCGGAAGGCCTATGACGCTCTTGGCAAGGACGCTCAGGCCCTGGTCACCAACTACAGCAAGCTGACCAAGGCGGAAGCCGCTCTGGCAGAGCTCCTGAAGCCGATTCAGGCTGTGATCGATCTCATCGACAAGCTGCCTGAGACCGTCACGCTAGCCAACAAGGAAGCCATTGAGGCTGCCCGGAAGGCCTATGACGCTCTGAGCAAGGATGCTCAGGCTCTGGTCACCAACTACTCCAAGCTGACCAAGGCGGAAGCCGCTCTGGCAGAGCTCCTGAAGCCGATTGAGGCTGTGATCGATCTCATTGACAAGCTGCCTGAGACCATCACGCTGGCCAACAAGGAAGCCATTGAGGCTGCCCGGAAGGCCTATGACGCTCTGGGCAAGGACGCTCAGGCCCTGGTCACCAACTACAGCAAGCTGACCAAGGCGGAAGCCGCTCTGGCAGAACTCCTGAAGCCGATTCAGGCCGTGATCGATCTCATCGACAAGCTGCCCGCTCCTGAGAAGGTTGCCTGTTCAGACCTGCAAGTGATTCTCACGGCGGTACGTGCTTACCGTGCGCTTTCCGCGGCGGAGCAAGCACTCGTCACCAATTATGCTCATCTTACTGCCGTTGTCAAAGCATTTCATGCCATGGATCCCAAGGTACTGCCCAATCCCTATCGGGACGTTGCGGGGCACTGGGGACAGGACAGCATCCTGCTAGCCACACATATGGGCTTGTTTACCGGCTTTGAAAATCAGCTCTTTGCGCCAGAGAAGACCATGACGCGGGCTATGCTGGTCAGTGTGCTGTATCGGATGTCCGGCTCTCCCAGCGTGGAAGGAATGCAGAATCCCTTCCAGGATGTAGAGGAAAATCGCTGGTACACCGACGCGGTGATTTGGGCCGCGAACACTGGACTCACAGAGGGCGTAACAAAGGATATGTTCGCACCTACCCATACGCTGACTCGGGAGCAAATGGTCACGTTCTTGTACCGCTATGCGAAGCAAAACGGATGTGACATGACCGTCACCGGGGACCTGTCCGGCTTCACCGATGGTGAGCGCGTCAGCCCGTTTGCCCGCACGGCAATGTCCTGGGCCGTGGAGAATGGCATTATCCTTGGTGTGAGCGAGCAGGTTTTGGCACCTGCCGCAACGGCGACGAGAGTGCAAGGCGCGACCATGCTGATCCGGTTCCTGTACGAAATCCTCTTGTAACCCAACGAGCATACTGGATGGCGTCTAACTGGCGCCATCCCAGTATGATGCGTGTCACAAAAAATTCGGCCTCAATGGCAACTGCCATTGAGGCCGGATTCTATCTTTAATCTAAGGATGCGGTAAATCCGCCTTACAGGCCGGTAGCGTTTCCTGATAAAAGTTGACTACGCTTCTAGGATAGAAACTCTGCATGGTTTCTGAGGAAACGCCCAAAAAACAGGTGGTTATGTTTGGACATTCCGCCGTCCCAGGTAGAGTCGAACAGATAATACGCTGTTAATTGTGATACCCCCTAAGGTGGGAAGCAAATAAAAATTTGGAATGCTTGTCTCCCTCCGGGATACGGACTCTCTGGCCTGAACGGACGAGAGAGTCCGTTTTCATAGTTACCGAATTGCTTTTAGCCTTGCTTGGCTTTCCCGAAGCTGCCGCATCAATGCGCGGAGCTTCTCAGCCTTGTCGCGCTCTGCGTTCACCACCGCCTCCGGCGCCCGTGCCGTAAATTTCTCGTTGGTCAGTTTTGCCTCCACAGCGAACAGGCCCTTTTGCGTTTTCTCCAGCTCTTTGTCCAGCCGCTCCAGTTCCTTTGAGATATCTACCAGCTCTCCCAGCGGAATAAATAGCTTGGAATCCGCCGTCACGCAGGACACCATGGTTTCGCTGTGTGCCGGCGCATCCGCGAGGACCTCCACACGCTCCGCATAAGCCAGGCGCTGCAAAAATGGAATTCCAGCGGCAAATACCTCCGGCAATGCGGTGACCACATACAGCGCCGCCTTTTTGGAGGGCGGCACATTCATCTCCGCCCGCCGATTCCGAACAGCGCGAATTGCCTGCATGACAGATTCCATATGCGCTTCTTCCACGGGATAGGATTGTTCCGCAGAAGCCTCCGGCCATTGCGCTACAATCAAAGCCTGGCCCTGGTGGGGAATAGACTGCCAGATTTCTTCTGTAATAAAGGGCATAAAGGGATGCAAAAGCCGCAGCGTCTGGTCCAGTACATACACCAGGACCTGAATGGCCGCCTCCTTGCTGGCCGCGTCCTCGCCATACAGGCGGGCCTTGGTTAGCTCGATATACCAGTCGCAATAAGAATCCCACACAAAATCATATACCTTTTGTACTGCAACGCCCAACTCATATTTCTCTAGGTTGTCCGTAACCTCTGTAATGAGCGTGTTCAGTTTACTGAGAATCCAGCGGTCAGCAAGTTCCAACCGCTCTCGCCCCGGCAGTGCCCAAGGACCATCCCCGGACACATTCATCAGCACATATCGGCTGGCATTCCAAAGCTTGTTGGCAAAGTTCCGCATGGCCTCGCAGCGCTCGGTATAGAAGCGCATATCATTTCCCGGGGAATTCCCGGTGATCATATTCAGCCGAAGCGCGTCACTGCCGTATTGGTCAATCATCTCCAAGGGGTCAATTCCATTGCCCAGAGACTTGGACATCTTCCGACCCTTGTCGTCTCGGATGAGGCCGTGGATCAGCACCGTATGGAACGGAGGCTGCCCCGTGTGCGCGCAGGCGGAGAAAATCATCCGCGCCACCCAGAAAAAGATAATATCATAGCCGGTGACCAAGACGTCCGTGGGGTAGAAATATGCCAAATCCTCCGTCCGTTCCGGCCAGCCCAAGATTTCAAAAGGCCACAGAGCCGAGGAAAACCAGGTGTCCAGCACATCTGGGTCTTGTGCAATATTTTTACTGCCGCAGGCGGCGCAGCAGGCGGGGTCCTCCCGGGAAACGGTAAGATGGCCGCAATCTCCACAGGTCCAGGCTGGAATCTGGTGACCCCACCAAAGCTGTCTGGAAATGCACCAATCCCGTACATGCTCCATCCAGTTCAGGTAGGTCTTCGTAAAGCGCTCCGGAACAAACTGCGTTTGACCCTCCTGCACCACCCGAATGGCCTCCTCCGCCAACGGCTTCATTTTGACAAACCATTGGGCGGAGATGATAGGCTCTACGTCATTGTGACAGCGGTAGCAGGTGCCGACACTGTGGGAATAGTCCTCTACTTTGACCAGATACCCCTGGGCTTCCAGGTCCGCGACGACGGCTTTCCTGGCCTCATAGCGGTCCAGGCCCTGATATTTTCCGCCGTTTTCATTGACCTTGCCATTGTCGTCCAGAACCCGTATGACCTCCAGATGATGCCGTAAGCCAACCTCGAAGTCATTGGGGTCATGGGCCGGAGTCATTTTCACACAGCCGGTTCCGAAGTCCATCTCCGCATAGTCGTCTGCCACCACGGGGATCGTTCGATTCATCAGGGGTAAGATAACCTGCTTACCAATGAAAGCTTGATACCGGGGGTCCGCAGGGTTCACACAGACGCCGGAATCTCCCAGCATAGTTTCAGGCCGGGTGGTGGCAACTACGACAGCACCGGAGCCATCCGCCAGCGGGTACCGGACATGCCACAGGTGCCCCGGCTTGTCCTGATATTCCACTTCTGCGTCAGACAGCGCTGTGACACAGTGCGGGCACCAGTTGATGATGCGGCTTCCTTTATAGATCATGCCCTTATCATACAGGGAGACAAAGACCTCCCGCACCGCCTTGGAGCAGCCCTCATCCATGGTGAACCGGGCCCTATCCCAATCACAGGAGGCCCCCAATTTCTTTTGCTGCTCCAGGATGCGATCACCATATTGCCGCTTCCAATCCCAGACCCGTTCCAGGAATCGCTCCCGGCCCAGATTGTAGCGAGTCAGTCCCTCTTTGCGCAGCTCCTCCTCCACCCGGATCTGGGTAGCGATGCCGGCATGGTCCACACCCGGAACCCACAACGCCGCGTATCCCTGCATCCGTTTAAAGCGAATCAGGGCATCCTGCAGTGCCGCATCCATAGCGTGGCCGATGTGCAGCTGGCCCGTTACATTGGGAGGCGGCATGACGATGGTAAAGGGCCTTTTCCGGGGGTCCCGCTGAGTGCGAAAATAACCGCCCTCTTCCCACATCTTGTAAATTCTGGCTTCCACATCCCCCGGTTCATACACTTTCGGTAATTCTCTGGCCATGTATTGATTCCTCCTTCTATGCTTGCTGTCTATTTTACTCCTGGAAAAGGTAGATCAGTTGCTTCAAGCCGTCCTCATCCTGCATGGTGCCGGAAAGCGAGGCGCCGCAGGCCTGCGCGACGTGAATGGAGGCCTGATTCTCGGCATGGCAAACCAGATAGATATTGTGCACCTGATATTGCCGCAGGAGTTCCAGTGCAGCCTGCAGCAGCTTGGTTCCAAACCCCTTTCTCCATTGAGAATGTCGAACTGCGTAGGCAACATGTCCCCAGGTTTTGGCTTCCTCCTCCGTTAAGTAGGGACGCACCTGCAATTCTCCTATGAAGGTATCCCCCTCGACGCCCCATCTGGTGACGGTGCGGGGCAAGCCAGCCGGCAGATCTCTCCCCTCCTCGTAGCGGGCATATGCGTCTAAAATATTAGCTTTCCACGTGTCAAAATGATCTAACTCAAATGGCATCCATTCCGTAACTTGGTTTTCGTAGGACTCTTTGCAGGCCTGATAGTACTCTGAAAAGTATTTTTCCTCCGGTCTTATGATTTTCATTTCGTTCCTCCCGATTGTTTTATTACGCGTCAAAAAAGTCGTAAAAAACGCCCCGAACCACTTGGTTCAGGGCGAAAAACTCCGCGGTACCACCTGAATTCCCGGCCTAATGCCGGGCACTTAAACTCTGTAACGGGAGGACCCGTACAGACCTACTGATTTTCAGCCTGTCCGCTCAGAGGCGACCATCCCACCGATCCCCCAGATGCTTGCACCCACCGCACCCTCTCTGCCGGGTTTTCCCGTGGAAAACTCCTCGTCGCTGCGTTTGTGGCTGCATTATACCCCATAACGCCGATTTTGTCAATGGTGGATGCCAAGACGGCGCCATAAACTACAGTTTCGTTCTTTTTCTGCCATTATGACGGTTTTGATACGTATTCCCTTGACGCTCTCTGTTTTCCATCATATAATAATATTATTATAGAATGTTTTCAGAATCCAAGACTCAATTAAAAAAACGGCTGTAAAAACAATTTAGGTGATGAAAATGAAATTATCCCTTGTCGTGCCCTGTTTCAATGAGTTGGAAAATGTGGCTGCCTTTCAGCGCGAGGTACTCCAAGCATTTGACGGCTGCGGGTATTCCTATGAAATCATATTTGTGGACGATGGTAGTACAGATGGAACTCTGCTGGAATTAAAAAAGCTCTATCAAGAACAGGCCTGTCCGGTCAGTATCATCAGCTTTTCCCGAAATTTTGGCAAGGAAGCTGGGATTTACGCCGGTTTGCAGCACGCATCCGGCGAGTATATAACGCTGATCGACGCGGATTTACAGCAACGGCCCAATGTCGTTCGAAAGATGGTGGAGATTTTGGACCGGCAGCCGCAATACGACATCGTGGCGGCTTATCAGGATAAGCGTGGCGATGGGAAAACACTTAAATTCTTTAAAAACGGCTTTTACCGCCTGATTAATCAGGTCTCTACGGTGAAGCTCCGCCCGGATGCCAGCGACTTTCGTACCTTCCGTCGCCGGGTAGCGGAGAGTATCCTGGCTCTCCCCGAATATCACCGGTTTTCCAAAGGCATCTTCGCCTGGGTCGGCTATGAGACCTGCTTCATCCCCTATACCGCCTGTGAGCGGGCGGCGGGAACCACCAAGTGGTCCTTCAAGAAGCTGTTCCGGTACGCCATAGATGGTATTATTGGTTTTTCCACGGCTCCGCTGCGGATATCTACCTTCATTGGTTTCCTCTCCTCCATCGCCGCCTTGATATACCTGTTCATTGTGGTATTACAAAAACTCATCTGGGGCATCGCCGTGCCAGGTTACGCCACCATTATCGTTTTGATGCTGTTTCTGGGCGGCATGCAGCTGTTCTGTCTTGGGCTTATTGGGGAGTATGTCGGCAGGACCTTCGAACAAGCAAAGCGCAGGCCTGTTTATTTGGCCAAAGAGACGTTGCTTCATGATGCGGCGCAACGCGAGCCAGAATGCTAATAAAAAATGACGCCGCAAATGCACCATGCATGTTGCGGCGTCTTTTATCTCAATCCGCGCGCCTGTTGATCAGACATGCGCCGGCGGAATCACAAAGGATTTTGTCTTGCTATGTCATGCAGTATACCTGCAGATTATGAAGAAAAACAAAACAAACTGAAAATGCTTTGTAACAAAGCTGTAAAATTGCAGAAATGCCGCTGCACAACACGCAGCGGCATGCAATCTATGAAGTAGAAAGAACAGAAGCTGACGGCATAACATAAAAAAGGAAAAAGCGCGCTAAAGAAGTGGAAAGGGAACCGTGTCGGTCCCCTTTTTTAACACGCATTTCATCCGCCCCGCAATGATGCGTCGCAGGCTCAGCGTTTTCCCTTTGCAGCCTTCTTCTCTTCTCTGGCCCGCTTTCTGGCCTCCGCTTCCTTCCTGGCGTTGGCCTGGGCAGCCTCATTCACCGTATCATTGGAGGAAATAGCCCACTTGGCAAACTCCACACGAACCCGGTCCGCACTGGTTTCAATTACGATTTTGTCGTCCTTTACGTTGCAAACGACACCAACAACGCCACCAATGGTGGTGATTTTATCACCGACCTTGACGGCATTTCGCATCTGCTCGGCTTCCTTCTTCTTCTTGTTCTCCGGGCGGATCATAAAAAGATATAAAAGGCCGAACATGAGCACCAGCATGAGAATCATGCTGCCCATTCCACCAGCTGCAGACGCAGATTCAGTCAGAAAAAAATTCATTGGCAATTCCTCCGTGTTTTGAGTCAAGCCTATTATAACATTTCGGCAGGAATTTGCAAGGATAAATTTTCAAATTCTTTGCTCCAAACGCTGGGAGTATTCCCGGCGAAACTCTAAAAAGGTATTGGAATCCAGAGCTTGACGAATACGCCGCATGAGTTCATTATAAAAATACAAATTGTGCAATACGGATAGTCGCATCGCCAGCATTTCCTCCGCCTTAAACAAGTGCCGCAAATATGCCCGGCTATACCTACGGCAAACCGGGCAGTCGCAACCGGGATCAATGGGAAGACTGTCCCGCTCGTATTTTGCGTTTTTCAGGTTAATCGCGCCGGCCCAGGTGAAAAGCCTGGCGTGCCGGGCATTGCGCGCCGGCATAACACAGTCAAAGAAGTCCACGCCCCGGGCTACGCCCTCGATGATATTGCTGGGTGTTCCCACGCCCATGAGATAGCGTGGCTTCTCCGGAGGCAGGTAGGGCTCCAACGCCTCGAGAATCTCATACATGGTCTGGGTGCTCTCCCCCACCGCCAGACCGCCAATAGCATAGCCTGTCAGGTCAAGTTCCGCAATTTTTTTCATATGCTCCACGCGAATATCTGAATAGGTCCCTCCTTGGTTGATCCCCCAAAGCATTTGCTTTGGATTCACCGTGTCCGGCAGTGCATTGAGTCTTTCGTTCTCTGATTTGCATCTCAGCAGCCAGCGATAGGTCCGCTCTGCGGAGGCCTTGACATATGCTTTGGGCGCTGGATTTTCCACGCATTCATCAAAGGCCATGCAAATATCAGATCCCAGATGGGATTGAATCCGCATACTTTCTTCCGGTCCCATAAAAATACGCCGCCCGTCAATGTGAGAGGCGAAATAGACGCCCTCCTCTTGAATTTTTCGAAGACTGGCCAGAGAAAACACCTGAAAGCCGCCGGAATCCGTTAGAATCGGCCCGTCCCAAGTCATAAACCGATGCAGACCACCTAGGTCCCGCACCACCTGATCCCCAGGCCGAAGGTGCAGGTGATAGGTGTTGGACAGCTCCACCTGGCAGCCGATGTCCTTTAAATCCTTAGCGGACAGAGCGCCCTTGATTGCTCCCTGTGTGCCCACATTCATAAATACCGGAGTCTGAACTACGCCGTGGGCGCAGGTAAATACGCCCCTGCGGGCCGCTCCTACCGTTTTCAATACCTGGAACATAATGACCTCTCCATTTATAAAACTTATCAGTCCTTTAGAATACGCGTTGCGTCCAAATCAGGTGTACAAACCCTCTATTGGTTGAACCCCTGGGTGTACCAAGCATCCTCCGGCGTTCTCAACTGAAATAGGCTGCTATCTTGCCCCTGTGGAATCTCACCCTCTACCAATATTTGAATTTCGTCCACCCGCTCAATATTCCAAATTGTGGCGGCAATGGCGCGGACCGCCAGAGACAGCTCACTGCTCTCTTGCATACTGAGGAATTCCTTGGTCAAATCCACGCAGCAGCGATTGTCCGCCCAACTGATCGAACGCAGGGATGTCCCTGCCGGAACAGGGTTTTGATATCCGTTTTTTTCAGGGAAGGATAGCAAGGCCTGCACGATCAATTCCACCTTAGCATCGTTTGCCGTCTGACGAATTCGCACCGGGAGCCGAGAGAGCAAGCCGCTGTCCCCAATGGTAACAAAAATATCGGCGTCGAACTCATTAAGACCGGTCCGCACAGGACCAACGGCGCTCTCCTCGAAGAGCAGCGGCTGGCCCAAGTCCATTTTTCCATACCTGCTGAGCAACTTTCCCTCCGAATACAAAACTACAGATTTCACATCATCTAACTGACACAGCGTGTTAGCCAAGGATAAAATGGTCATGCGCTGCGCCAGCTCGGTTCTTGGGGCATTCGTAATAAATTCAGAAGAGAAATCCACATTGCAGATTCCATCCGAAACCTGGAGGTCCAAAATTCGGGTTCCCAGAGGAATCGTCTCCGCCAGGCCGGATTCAGATGGCCCTTCCATCAGCCGCTGGAGCAAATACTGCGGTAAATTAACCTGTTCTTCCCGCCCTATTTTGATTTCTTCTCCAATGAGATACCGATTTTCTGTATCGGAAAAATATAATGAAAACGCAGTGCTGGTCCGTTCCGCGTCAATATCCTCCAACAGCAGGTTCTCTCGTTGTAAAAGAATTTGGTCCTTGCCGTCCAATAGGGCTCCGTCCGCTTGAATGCATACTGTATCCACCCCAGCCAACTCCAGACAGGTCAGGGTAATACAGCAGCAGGCCAAATATAAGTCCACGCCGGAGAGCTGCGCCAAGTCACGGCTCACCTGGACCGTTATTTGCGCCCCCTTGTGCTCGACAGAAACAAGGGACGTGGATTTTTGAAAGGGCGCAACCAAGTCGTTGGATTGGGGACCCGCAAAGTACTCAGATAGCAGCCAGTGCAAATCCGTCTCATGCCCAGCTGTCTCCCGCAATTCAAAGTCCACCGCATACTGCCGCTTTCCGTAATCGGCGTCCAGAGTTTTATAAAAAAAGCGACCGGGATTTTTCAGCGGTTCCGACTCCGCTTGATGCATACAGCCAGTTAAAAGAAGGCACACAGCCAGAAAGCCGGCCCAAACACGTGCTCTCATTCTGTTTCCTCCTCGAATAAATCAAAGGCGGGAAATACTACGGTAAAACAGGTGCCTCCGTCCTCCCCGGGCGATACAGCAATCGTGCCGTAATTCCGCTCTACCATATCGTGCACAATGGACAGGCCCAATCCGCTGCCGCCAGCCTGCCGGGAGCGTGCCTTATCCACCCGATAAAACCGGTCAAAAATATAAGGCACCGACTCCTCCGGAATTCCAACGCCGGTATCCGCCACGGTGAGAATAAAATCGTCCTGCTCCCGCCGAAGTGCCACCGTCAAGGCCCCACCCGACCGGTTGTATTTAATGCCGTTTTCCACAAGGTTAAAAATAATTTGATATAGGTCGTCTTCCACAATGAGAACCGTCGCTCCGAGCGGCGCTTTGTTATGCAGAGTAACCTGCTGCAGCTTGGCCAGTGGCGCCAGCATTTTCAGCACCTTTTCCACCGTTTGGCCAACATCGGCTATTTCCCGGTCGTCTCCTTTTCCGGCATCCATCTTGGTCAGCGATAGCAGCTTCTCAGACATGCGAGTCAAGCGGTCCGCCTCGCTGCCAATGTCATCAACAAATTCGCGAACTGTCTCTATCTCCATTTCATTTTGAAGGATGGAGTCCGACAGAAGCTTAATGGAAGTGAGCGGTGTCTTCAGCTCGTGCGATGCATCCGAGACAAACTGTCGCCGCCGCTGCTCAGAGGTCTGGAGGCGGTCCGTGAGTTCGTTGAACTCACTGGCCAAAACCGAGAGCTCATCTTTTCCCCCGAGCTTCATTTTGTGGAAATAATCCCCCTCTCGAATGATGCGAATGGAGGCCAGGATCTGCCGCATCCGACGGGAAAACGCCTGAGAAAAGGCCAAGGAAAAGAGGATCACCGCGAGCTCCAACACAACGGAAATTCGAAGAATATTATTCTGCAAAGTGGAGATCAAAGCGCCCTGGTCCAAATCATACTCCATTAAATACACGGAACCGACGAGGTTACTATAATACACGATTGGTATTGCAGCCCGGCTTTCCAGAATCCCGTTTTGATAAGCGCAGTAAGAGACATCGTTTCCCTCCAAAGCCTGCACAATCTCTGGAAGCAGGGCAAGCTTCCCAACCGCTGGGGCATCCTCGATTGAGTCAAACAAAACAGTCCCGCCCGCGTCCGTGACCAGGACTCGGGTGACATTGAGACTGCCCAGCTGCGACATCGCCTGTTCCGCATTGGCGGTGCCGAGCACATTCAATTCGGAAAAAGCAGCGGCTGCAAGCTGCACCTTGTCCTCCATGGAGACCCGTTTCGCTTCAAAGATCAGGTTGCGGATTGTGGATGCTGTATAAAGATTTAAAAACATCAGCACCACGGAGGTAATGAGAACATACATCAAAGCATATTTCAGCTGCGTCCTGCTGAACCGCAGGCCATGCCGTTTTTTACTCTTTGAAATAGTATCCGACCCCCCATTTGGTCAAAATGTGCTTGGGCTGCGCTGGATTCTCCTCCAGCTTCTCCCGCAGGCGGCGTATGTGCACGTCCACCGTACGGATGTCGCTGCGATACTCATAGGCCCAAATGGTATCCAATAGAGCCTCCCGGGAATAAACCCGGTTGGGGTTGCGCATTAAAAATTCGATGAGGTCAAATTCCTTTGCCGTTAGGTCCGCCTGCTCTCCGCTCCGATAGGCATTGCGGGCGTCCGTATCCAAGGTAATGGACCCAGCAATTAATCGGTTGGAGCGGTCCTCCTTTTTCGTCTTTCCGGCCCGGCGCAATAACGCGCGAATTCTGGCCTTCAGCTCCAGCACATTAAACGGCTTTGTCAGATAATCGTCTGCTCCGTGCTCAAAGCCCATAAGCTTATCCATATCCTCGGTTTTCGCAGTCAGCATCAAAATCGGAACCTGAGAAAATTCACGGATCTTCGCACAAGCCGAGAAACCGTCCATTCCGGGCATCATCACATCTAAAACCATAAGACCGACTTCCGGGTCCCTGGCCAGGTTTACCGCGTCGATGCCATTGGCGCCGGTTACGACCTCGTATCCCTCGTTCTCTAAATTGAAGCGAATTCCCTTCACCAGCAGCGCCTCATCATCCACAACACCTATTTTCATCTCATATCACCCCACTGTGGCATAGTCCCGGATTCCTTCCAGGCGCTTTTCCCCAATTCCACTGACTTCCGTCAGGTCCTCCAGAGAACGGAACGGACCGTGCTTCTCTCGATAGTCCACTATTCTCTGCGCTAGTACTTCTCCAATGCCGGGAAGTTCCATCAACTCCACGGCACCGGCGGTATTGACATTGATTTTTCCACCCACCGGGTCCGTGGGGGCACTGGTCTGCACCGGCTCCGTATGATCAGTCTGCATAGGCGCGGTGGTCTGCTGCGTCTGAGTAGGAGTCTGCGGCGCTGTCGGAACAGGCCCAGTCGGCACTGTGCTCTCCACGGCGATACGCAGGGTCTGTCCCCCTGTATTCCGTCCAATGAACAGGCCCACAAGGAAACCGACCAATACACCAACCAGAACCAGCAAAAGCATTGGAAATTTTATGCGTCTCATGGATGGGAATTCCTCCCTTCACGGATTGACACCGCCACCAGACAACTGTTATAATCATTATCATCAGGCACCCAGTCCATGCCGTTTGTTTTCAAATTCATTATACACGACTTTGCGCCGGCGGGCAAGCCAGCGCCCCTAATATTTATGGTGAAAAAGATGAAAAAGTTTAGAATCCTGTCCCTTTTTCTTGCGGCGCTGATTCTGCTGCCGCTTGGCGGCCCATCCGTTTTGGCCTCGGAAGCTGAGGATACCGGCACGGAAGCAAGCGTTTCCAGCAACACAACTGATTCTTTAGAACCTACCAACCCGCGGCAAACCTTCATAACGGAAGATGGCGATTTTGGCGTGGACGCTTCCCTCGCCTTGGCCGGCCCGCAGGATTTGGAGGTGGATGGCGCGGCTGTCCTGCTCCTGGAACTCAACTCCAATACCATGGTTTACGCCAAAAACATTGATGAGCGCCGAGAGCCCGCCAGTCTGACCAAGATCATGACCTGTCTGCTGGCCCTGGAGCATGGGACCCTAACCGATCAAATCACCGTAAGCGAGTCTGCTCTGGCCGATATGGACCCGGATGGAAGCAGTGCAAATTTGATTGCCGGAGAGGTCTTTACCCTGGATCAACTCCTCTACTGCCTGATGATCGCTTCCGCCAATGACGCGGCGCCAGTAATCGCTGAATATGTGGCGGGAACTCAATCTGCTTTTCTGGAGATGATGAATCAGAAAGCCAAAGAACTGGGCTGCGAGGATACGCACTTCTCCAATACCCACGGTCTGCATGCCGACGATCACTACACCACCGCCCGCGACCTGGCAAAAATCACCCTGGCTGCGTTGCAGTACGAAAAATTTCAGGAGATATATGCCACCACCCGGTATGAGCTGCCTGCCACCAACCTTTCAGAGGCTAGGACGCTTGTCACCACCAACTACCTGATCAGCTCCATCGTCACCTCAGACTATTATGACGAACGAGTGGTCGGCGGAAAAACCGGCTTCACCACGCCCGCTGGCCGCTGTGTTATTTGCGTGGCGGAGGATGCGGGCCTGCGGTACCTTTGCGTAGTCTTGGGCGCCAGCAACACCGTGACAGAAACCTATACCACCTACGGTAGCTTTGTGACAGCCTCCAAAATGCTGGACTTTGGTTTTGACCAGTTCACCTTTGTTCAGGTATTGTCTCCTTTGGCACCCATTGCCCAGCTCCCTGTGCAAAAGGGGACGGAATCTGTCGTCGTCACGCCGAAGGAAAGCATCACCACCATGCTGCCTGCGGATTATGAGGAAGACCAATTGACAACCTCCTATGACCTGCTATCCGAAAATGGCTTGGAGGCCCCGCTGGAGGCGGGAGAAACCGTTGGCGTTGTTCGGAAATATTACGGCTCCATTTGTGTGGGTGAAACGGATCTCGTCACAGTCACTGCAGTGGACCGCAAAACCCTGGTCTCGGTTCCAGAGAAGACGGTCCAAGAAATCAAGCAAAACCCTTGGCGCGGCGTGGTGATTTTTCTGGCCGTTCTGTTCATACTGGTGTTGGCTGTGACGGTTTGGTCCGCGCTTCGGCGCCGCAAGCACAAACGGCGCCGGCAAGATAGAAAGGAGCGCTGATCATGCTGGAATGGCCACAGCTAGAGAAGGCTTGCCGGAACTGCACCCGTTGCAGCCTGTGCGAAACCCGGCACCATGTGGTATTCGGCGTAGGGCCAAAGGATGCGGATGTGATGCTTGTGGGCGAGGGACCCGGGCAGCAAGAGGATATACAGAGGGAACCGTTTGTCGGAGCGGCGGGACAACTGCTCAACGATATGCTCTATATTGTCGACCTTGGCCGGCACAACTGCTATATCACCAACATTGTCAAATGCCGCCCGCCACAGAACCGTGACCCGCTCTCTGTGGAGCAGGACGCCTGCATCGATTACTTACGGAACCAGGTGGCTTTGATTCAACCGAAAATTATAGTCTGCCTGGGGCGCATTGCCGCCATGCGGCTCATGAAGCCGGATTTTCGGATTACCCGGGAGCATGGCCAATGGATTGAAAAGGGCGGCATTTGGATGTCCGCCACTTTCCACCCCTCCGCGCTTCTGCGGGACCCCAGCAAGCGGCCGGAGGCCTTTCGGGACTTAAAAGGACTGCAGAAAAAAATTGTGGAGCTGCAAGCGTGTGCTGAATGAACAAAAGTGACAGCGGAAAATACCACATGGGGTACGGCAGAGGAACGGTGGCATTATACGATAAGACGGTACAATCAGATGAAAGTACGGCCAAGGTGCCATAAATAAAAAGGGCGCGCCGCTGAACTCATTTGCTCAGCAGCACGCCCTTTTTATTATGCCTCAGTTGCTTCCGATTTGCAGAGTTCCTTTTCCATAGACTGAAAAACAACTATGTGTTGTTCCTCATCCAACAAAATCCGACGCAGATTTTCTTGGATTCCCTCGTCCTGGATCCAGCCAATTTGATGTTGATATTGTTGTATTGCAGCTCGCTCCCCATCGATGGCATTCCGAATCAGCGGCAAAACCTTTTGCGGATACTGGTTGCAGGCCGGGGACCAATAGCGTAAGCGCCTGCGCGTATTGCTCCAGAGTCTCGGATCCGCCCCCAGCAGCAGAGCCAGTTGGCCAAAAATATGCATGTGATGCATTTCCACGATACTGACCCCGTGGAAGCAGGAGGCCAGATCCGGATATTGTTCTGCCAAAACCAGGCTATTGTAAAAATACAGACTTACCGCTGATATCTCCGAGTTGCAGCTGGCAAGATTGGCCAACATGGCCGAGGCGTATTGGGCGTTGGGCTGGTCCACGCGGATAGGCGGATAGGGCGTTCCTTCAGAAAATTGAAGCTGCTGTTCCACTGCGAATTCCTCCCCGGATTTTTGATAAACCCTATGCGATGGAACCCATTTGCATGCTCATTTTAAGCCGACAATCGGCGCAGGGATAAATGCCGGCCACAGCAACCAAAGATTACTTCTGGAAGAATTAACCTGTGGAAAACAGCCGATGCAGACGACATTTCTCCCCCCATTTCGACAAAATAATCGTATATTTTCATATCTCCGCCCTGTTTTAGTTTACAATAATGTGGAAAACATGCTGGTCATCATACAGTTATGCACATTCTCCACAGGTTTCTCCACAGGAATGCACAGGAGAAATTTCTCTCTTATGTTACGAAAATTTCAAAAACTGTAACCATTTGTTGTTTTTTTCTATGAATTTTTACTCAACTTTTAATTGACATAATTCCCATACACGGGATTGACTGAATAACCTAATGTTTTCCAAAAAATTCCAGACAGCTTTCGCGCTTCCATGTCCCCATCGGCGGAAAAAACAAGATTGCGCGGGACAAGCTTTATGTCCCGCGCAATGCCTTATTGCCGTGGCCTGACCTCGCTGTCAGCTGTATTCTATTTCATACAGACTCGCCAACCAGTGACTTGGTGGCGTAAGCGTTTAGGCTCATATCCGCTATGTGACCGGCCTGATACTCAAAGTATCCCTGGGCAGCAATCATAGCTCCGTTGTCTCCGCAGAGGGCCAGCGGCGGCAGATACACGCTGGCGCCTACCTGTGCCGCAGCAGTGAGCAGATCCCGGCGAATCTGTGAGTTGGCGGCTACGCCGCCCGCCACAGCCAGCTTATCGTATCCTGTCCGCCGAAGCGCCGCAATCGCCCTTGGGATCAGGGTATCGGATATTGCCGCGGAGAAGGACGCACAGAGGTCTGGAACACAAATCTCCTCCCTCACCTGCTCGGCATGGTGCAGCAGATTGATGGCCGCAGTCTTCAGACCGGAAAAGGACATGTCCAGCGGATTCTCTCCAGCATGGGCGCGGGGCAGTCGATAGCGGCTTGCATTCCCGCCCTGCGCCGCACGGTCCAGAGCCGCTCCCCCGGGGTACGGCATGCCCAGTACCCGGGCAACCTTATCAAAGCACTCCCCCGCCGCGTCGTCCAACGTGCTGCCCATCACCCGCATTGCGGTATAGGTTTGGACATCCACTAGCATCGTATGGCCCCCGGAAACCACCAGGCATAAAAACGGCGGCTGCAAGGTGGGGTAAGCCAAATAGTTTGCCGCAATGTGCCCCCGGATGTGATGCACAGGAACCAAAGGCCTGTCCAAAGCCAAGGCCGCCGCCTTAGCAAAATTCACGCCAACCAGCACCGCGCCGATAAGACCGGGGGCGTAAGTCACAGCAATCGCGTCGATTTGCTCCCTTTGGAGTCCAGCCTCGGCCAGCGCCTGATCTGCCAGTCCATAGATGACCTCTATATGTTTCCGGGAGGCAATTTCCGGCACAACGCCGCCGTAGACCTTGTGCAGTTCCACTTGAGAAGAGATGCAGTCCGTCAAAATATGTCTGCCGTCCTCCACCAAAGCCACAGCGGTCTCATCGCAGGAGGACTCCACGCCCATCACAATCATAACGTCCACTCCTTTCGGAGAATCCGGGCATCCTCCCGGGGCTCCAGATAATAATTGGGCCGCAGGCCAACCTGCCGGAACCCCAGCTTTGTGTAAAGGGCCAGGGCGGGGAGATTGGAGTCCCGCACCTCCAGACTGAGCCGGCAAACGCCCCGGCTGCGCAGCCGGTCCACCAGAGCCAGCACCAGGCGCTCTCCCACGCCCTGGCGCCGGTATCTAGGGGCCACCGCCAGGTTCATCATATCCGCTTCGTCCATGACGGACTGGCTGCCAATATAGCCCGCCACGTCTTCCCCGTCCAACGCCACCAGCCAGAGGCTCAGAGGATTTTTTAGCTCTACAGCAATGCTGTGCCCACTCCAGGGATCGGAAAAACAAATATTTTCCAACGCCACTATTTGCGGCACATGCGCTGCCGTCATCTCCGCAAGCACCATCATTTTGCCGCGTACCAGCTTTCTCCAGCCTTGGCTTCTGCGGTCAACGGCACAGTAAGGTCCGCCACCTGCTCCATTTCCCGGGTGACAATACGTTTTACTTCATCCGTCTCCTCCGGTGGGCATTCTACAATGAGTTCGTCGTGGACCTGCAGGACAAGCCGCGCCTTTAGACCGGCCAGGCGTAAAGCCTCGTCCACATGGATCATGGCCAATTTAATTAAATCCGCCGCCGTTCCCTGAATCGGCGTATTCAAGGCGATTCGCTCGGCGCCCTGCCGCAGGTTGTAATTGCTGCTTTTGAGCTCAGGAATGTAGCGCCTGCGGCCGTAAAGCGTGGTCACATATCCTTGAGCCCGAGCGGTGTCCACAATGTCGTGCATATAGGTTCTTACGCCTGCGTATCGCTCCAAATAGCTGTCAATATAGGCCTTCGCCTCCCCGCGGGAAACGCCAATGTCCTCAGACAGGGAGAATTCGGAGATACCATATACGATTCCAAAATTAACCGCCTTTGCATGGCGGCGCTGAAGCGGCGTCACCGCCTCCGGCGACACGCCGAAGACCTGGGAGGCCGTGACGGTGTGGATGTCCATCCCGCTCTGGAAGGCTTGGCGCATAATGGGATCGTCAGCGATATGGGCCAGAACGCGCAGTTCAATTTGGCTATAATCCGCATCCACCAGTACCCAACCCGGCTGCGGAACGAACATCTTCCGGATTTCGCTGCCCAGCTCCGTCCGAATGGGGATATTCTGCAAATTGGGGTCCGTAGAGGACAGCCGGCCTGTGGCAGTGACCATATTCTGAAAGGTGGTGTGAATTCGGCCATCCGGTCGGATTACCTTCAGCAGCCCGTCCGCATAGGTGGATTTCAGCTTGGTCAGCATCCGGTATTCCATAATCTGACTGATGATGGGATGCCGGTCCGCCAGCTTTTCCAGCACCTCCACATTGGTGGAGTAACCGGTTTTGGTCTTTTTGACAGGCGGAAGCCCCAGACGGTCAAACAGGACCTCTCCCAACTGCCGTGTGGACTGGATGTTGAACGGTTCGCCGGCGTAAGTGTATATCTGTTCCTCACAGGCGATAATCCGTTGGGAGAGAAGATCCCCAAATTGGGTCAGGGCATCCCGGTCAATGGCGATGCCAGTCCGTTCCATGCGGTACAAAATGGGACACAGAGGCATGTCAATCTCCCTGTAGAGCCGCTGCGCCCCCTGTTCCCGCAGCTTAGTCTCCAGAATGTCGGAGAGCTGCCACACAGCCATGGCCAAATCCTCGGGCTCCCGCGAGAGCTCCCTACCCAGGTATGCGGTAGCCAGACGAGGCAGGCTGTAATCACCCTGGGAGGGATTCAGATCATAGGCGGCCAGGGCCGTGTCGAAAACCACATTTTCCGCCGGAAGGTCCAGCTCTTCCAGCCGGTGCAGCAGCGTTTTCCAGTCGTGACAGACCTTGGGCGTACCAGCGTCCAGGATGCCTTGCAGCGCCGTCTTATCTTCCAGCGGCGCCACGGCACATACCCCGCCGTCCCAGGCCACAGCCGCCGTCCCGTCGTCTCCCAGCACCAGGGCGCAGCGCGTTCCAGGCTCCGGCAAACACGCGCAGGCCTCCGGCGTTTTACACTGCTTTACCGGCACGGGCCTTGCTGGAACACTTCGTAGGCCGTAGCGGTCCATGAGCTTTACAAATTCCAGCCGGGTGAATAGTTCATGCAGCGCCTGTCTGTCCGGTTCCTGAAGCAGGGCGTCGGCAGGCCGAAAATCAATGGGCGCCTGACAGCGGATGGTTGCCAAATCATAGGACAGCATGGCGCTCTCCCTACCTGCCTCTAGCTTCTCCCGAAGCTTAGGACGAATGGACGGGTCCTGTAGATTTTGATAGACTCCCTCTAAGGAGCCAAATTTTAACAGCAGCTCCGTAGCCGTCTTGGGACCTACGCCGGGAACACCGGGAATGTTGTCGGAGCTGTCTCCCATCAGGCTCTTTAAATCCACCAGAGTTTTGGGTGCAAAGCCGTACTCAGCCTGGAAGGTTGCCTCATCATAAACCGTGGCACTGGTCCTGCCTGCCTTGGTCACCACCAGCTTGACCTGAACATGTTCATCAATAAGCTGCAGGCTATCCCGGTCCCCGGTGGCGATGACGCAGTTCCAGTCAGACTGACCGCAAATTTTTGCCACTGTGCCGATGACGTCGTCTGCCTCCCAGCCCTGGCATTCATAGATGGGGATATTCATGGCCTGCAAGATTTCTTTCATCCAGGGCATCTGTTGCGCCAGCTCCTCCGGCATACCATGCCGCGTGGCCTTGTACCCCTCGTACTGCACATGTCGGAATGTGGGGCCGTGCAGGTCAAACGCCACGCATACCGCGTCCGGCCGTTCCTCTGTTTCCAGCTTCTCCAGAATATTTAAAAAGCCGTAGATCGCGTTGGTAAACAGGCCGTCCCTTGTGGTCAGCGGGCGGATGCCGTAATAGGCCCGATTGATGACGCTGTTTCCATCCAAAATCAGTAGTTTCATACCCGTCTCCATTTCGTACCTTGGGGCGTGTCGATGATTTCAATTCCCTGGGCCTTGAGCGCATCCCGAATGCGGTCCGCCTCCGCCCAGTTTTTTAACTTCTTCGCCGCGGTTCTGGCCTCCAACATGGCGTCGACTCCGGGGTCTGCTTCCAATGCAGCTTGCTCCTGTTCGCGTTCCAACCGTACTTTCTCCGCCGCAGCTAAAAGATTTAAACTCAATACCCGGTCAAAATCAGCGATGGCACGGCATTTTGTCGTGTCGTTGGTCTCCGCCTTCAGAATGTCATACACCGCCGTCACCGAAAGTGAGGTGTTCAAGTCCCCATCCAAGGCCTTGGTAAACCGCTCCTTTAGCGCCGCGAAGGCCTTATTGTCCACCGTCTCTTCCCCCGATAGATTCAGCGCCGCGATTTTTGCAATCAGCTTTTGGTAGGCCGCCGCCGCATTGTCCAGGTTTTCCCAGGAAAATACCAGATTCCGGCGGTAGTGGGATTGCAGGCAAAAGAAACGGTACGCCATGGGATCGTATCCTTTTTCCTCCAGAAGGGATACTGTCAGGAACTCTCCCTTGGACTTGGACATTTTCCCCGCCTCCGTATTGAGATGGTGGACATGGAACCAGTATTTGCACCAAGGATGGCCCAAATAGGCCTCCGACTGGGCAATTTCGTTGGTGTGATGGGGGAACGCATTGTCCACGCCGCCGCAGTGCAGGTCCAGATCTCCCCCAAAGTGCTTGAGGCTGATGCCGGTACACTCAATGTGCCACCCGGGGTATCCTTCCCCCCAGGGTGACTCCCACTTCAGCGCCTGGTCTTCAAACTTTGACTTAGTGAACCACAGGACAAAATCATTTTGATTTCGTTTATTCCGGTCCTCCTCCACGCCCTCCCGGACGCCTATAGCCAAATCATCCTCCTTATGGTCGTGAAACACATGGTATTTCTCCAGCTTGGAGGTGTCAAAATATACATTACCGCCGGCCAGGTAGGCAAAGCCCCGCTCCAAAAGGCTGGTAACGATTTGAATAAACGTTTCAATGCAGGCGGTGGCCGGTTCCACCACATCTGGCCTCTTAATATTTAATTTGTCACAGTCTGCAAAAAAGGCGTCCGTATAAAATTGGGCAAGCTCCAGCACGGATTTGTGCTCCCGCTTTGCGCCTTTGAGCATTTTATCCTCGCCGGTGTCCGCGTCGGAGGCCAGGTGCCCCACATCTGTGATGTTCATCACCCTAGTCACCTCATATCCCAGGTAGCGCAGGTACTTTTCCAGAACGTCCTCCATGATATACGTCCGCAGGTTCCCGATGTGCGCGTAGTGATACACCGTGGGGCCGCAGGTGTACATCTTAACCTGATTCGGGTGATTGGGCACGAATGCTTCCTTCTTATGGCTGAGGGAATTGTACAGGTACATGGTCATGATTCTCCTTTTGCAGTTGTTTTTCCAGCGCATCCAGCCGCCGGTGCAGCTCTTGGAGCTCCAGCTCCACAGGGTCCGGGGTGTGCACGTGGTCCAGCCTCTCGCCATTGACGCGAACAATTTTACCTGGGACGCCTACCACCGTTGAGTTCTCCGGGACATCCCGCAAGACCACGGCGTTGGCAGCTACACGTGCATTATCTCCAATTTGTATGGGGCCCAGTATTTTGGCCCCACAGCCTACCATAACGTTATTCCCTAAAGTGGGATGTCGCTTCCCTGCGGTGATTCCGGTGCCGCCCAGCGTGACGCCCTGATACAGTAGGCAGTCATCTCCAATCTTCGCTGTGGCGCCGATGACGATTCCGGTCCCGTGGTCTATCACCAGGCGCCTGCCAATGGTAGCGGCAGGATGGATCTCAACTCCCGTGGTCCATTTTGCATGCTGAGACAGCCAGCGGGCCAGGAATCGGCAGCCGTGGCGGTAGAGCCAGTGAGAAATGCGATAATAGATGGTGGCGTGCAGACCATTGTATAATAAAAATATTTCCAATGCCGTTCTGGCGGCAGGATCATTTTTTTGATAGGCGTGAATTGTCTCACGCAGTCCCATAGGGGTTCCCTCCGAATTATAAACTAAATTGGGGACCGTTTATGATCCCACAACTCCGTTTATCTTATGTGAAAAACCCACCTCTTGACCAATCCAAGAGGCGGGCGTTTGCTCGCGGTTCCACTCCGGTTTCTCACTTTCAGCCTTTACGCGGCCAACGGGGTCTCCCCCTCACTCCCGGACGCACTTCTCCCTCCCGCATACCGCCCCGCTTCCAGCCATGGCGGGACTCTCTGTAGGCGCGCAAAAGGTTACTTCTTCCGTTCCACGTGATATGAATTTTTTATATTCTATCATTGCCTGGCAGCAATTGTCAAGACTGGTTCTCCATCCTTCCCCCAAAATGGCCGGGCAGCTCTAAAAAGGGCCTGCGAATGATTTCGCAGGCCCTCTGTCTTACTTAACCTCGATGATACGGATATCTGCCAGGGAGATGTCAGCCTGGGTCATCACAATGTCGGAAATTAAGGCCACGTCGGTCTCCTGCAAACCCTCCTTCGGAGCCGCCACCGCTACGGAGATGCCGCCGTCGTTCATATAAGCCACGCAATCGTTATAGCCCTTGGCAATCACCAGGCTCTCAATCTGAGCCTCGCACAGCGCGGTTTCCACGATACCTTCCAGCTCTTTGGAGGCGGAGGTGGTGTCCGCATCCTCGCCATAGGAGATCGCTTCCTGCAGCAAGGACACCGCGCTATCTCTGGACTGCTGCCGGCTCAAACGGACTGCCGCAAAATAGTCTGTCACATTTCCGGACGCTGGGTCCAGGTCTTCGTTCGCCGCGTTAGCAGGCAGATCGTCGCCCTGACTCATCACAAGCGTGGAACTGCCCAGAATTTTTTCCTGATTCAGGGTGTCGACGAGATCGGTGGTCTTCGTGTCTTGGGTATACAACCAGTTCAGGTAGATCCCGGCACAGATAAACACCAAAACCGATGCCACCACAGCGTTTTTCTTCCAGGTTTTCATGAAAGTATTCCTCCTCAATTCATTTCATTTTTACAACTGTGATCTGGTCCGTGCCCAGACCGGTGACACTGGAAACTGCCTGCACCAGCGCCAGCTTGACCACTGGGTCGTCCGCCCCTTGGCAGACTACAAGAGCCCCCTGATAGACCGGCGCCACCACCTGCCGCACGAGGGCAGATTGGTTGCCGCTGCCTTTGGACAGTAAGACCGTGGAATCCTCCTGTCGCACGCTCTCCTCTGTATCGCCGCTGTTGGTCTGGAGTTGGGTATCGGATTGGTAGAGGACCTGTTCCCCGGACTTTAAGCTCAGCATCACCTGTACTGACCCGGCCCCGCGAATTTGGCTCAGGAGCTCCGCCAAGGCATTCTCCTGAATGGTTAGGGAGGTCTGTACATCCACGTTGCTCTCCGTCTCTGGTTCCGCCGCCTTTGGACTGCTTTTCCCGGGTAGGAGCAGCAGTAACAGGCCCAGAAGCAAAATCAGAATCGGAAATTTGAATTTTCCCAGCTTCTGTAAAAAGCCGGAGAATCGCTCTCGAAGCGTGTTATCCCCCCTCATCCGTACCACTCCTGTCGTGCAGCCGGAATTCCAAGATCCTCCTCCAGGATGGCGGAAAGACGGGTTTTTGCATAGGGGGAAACCGAACCGCGCAGCGTGACTCGCCACGGCACAGCCTCCTCATTGAGCTCCACCTGTACTTCCAGCTCCATTCCCAGAGCATCGGCTTTGTCCAAAATATATGTGGCGGCCTGCTCCGTTATGATAGAGTCCAGCCGAAGTTTTGTCTCCGCGGCGGCCTGTGCGGTTGCGGTCTCCGCTTCTGTGTGGATTTGTCCAGTAAAGTCGTCCAAATCCGGCAGACGCAGAGACTGGACGGGTGAGAGCGCTGTAGCCAGCAAAAACACGCCGCATATAAGCCCTAAAATTTTCTGTTGTCCCTTTTGCCCAATGGTGACCGACTTAACCAGCGCGCAGAGCATGGCCGCCGTGGTCACTGCGAGTATATAGCGGCGCAAGGCGTCCATCAGATTACCCCCTTCATAAAACATACGGTGCTGATGAGCAGGAGCAGACAACAGGTTCCAGTCATTGCCAGCAAAAGGCCCATCGCCTGCGCAAAATTCTCCGTCAAGGCGGTGTGGTTTTTATTGCCCACCACACCGCATAACGCGGCTGTCAGCTTCAGGAGCAGATATTGAATTCCAATTTTTAAAAATGGAACAGCTCCCGTCGCCAAAATAGCCAGCATGCCAAAAACCCCTGCCGTGCCTCGTACCGCCGTGGCGCTGAGCACAACGGCTTCCGACGCGTCCGATATGATACCGCCAACCACAGGCACCACCCCCGAAAGGGCCAGCTTGGCCGCTTTGACCGCTGCCGCGTCGGCAGATCCGCTGATCACCCTGGTAATGGTCATATAGCCGATAAAAATGTACAGCACCAGCTTCAGTCCCCAGGTGGCGATGTTCTTGATGAAATCCCGCACCCGATTCAATAGGTCGCTGTCCATAGCGGAAGCCGCCATGGAAACCGCCAAAAACAAATAAATCATTGGCGTTAACAGCCGGGCGATCATGGTAGTCAGAATACTGTCAAAGAAGGCGGTTCCCAAATAAAGGGCCGACGCCGTGGTCGTCCCGCCGGAAGCAACCATGGCCGTGGACATCACCGGTAGCAGCAGCTTGCCATAGTCGCTGAGCTCTTGGACCGTAGCGATGCCCTGCTGAATCAAGGTGTCCATTGGTTGGAGCATCAAAGAAGCGATGGCGATGGCCCCAATGATATCCGCCGCCGGTGATTTTCCGGAGGGCTCTGCGCTCTTGAATAGAGCGCAGAGGACTGCGGCGGCAATCACCCCCACGCAGGAAACAATGGCTTCCCGCATGCCAGGTATCACGGTTTCCAGTGCCTTCCGGACCAGCTCCAGAAAGCCGTTGAGAAAGCCTTTGTTCGTATCCGGCATATAGGAGACGGCGGACTCCGGAATTCCGTCCACGACGGGATCCATGTCCACCACCGGCTCCGTCTCCGACGCCAGAACTGGCAACGCCAGCAGCACCACGGTCAGAAGTAAAATCAGTAGTTTCCGCATTTCAACCCTCCAGCATGGCTTGCAGCATGTCCAACACCGCTGTAAGCAGGGGCAGTGCCAGATAGAGCGCCGCGGCGCTGCCGCAAACCCGTGCCATTTTTCCTAGGGTGGCCTCTCCCGCGTCCTCGCAAACCGCGCAGGCCAGCTCCGTGATGAGGCCGACGCCGGCGGTTTTCAGCAGAATTGTGACCATTCCGTCATCCAGTTCTCCCATGAGCCGTAAGCGAGAGACAAAGTCCAGTATTGGCTCCAAAAACCAAGCGCCCAGCGCCAGAATTGCGGCGCTGCAGGCGATCACCAGCAAAATAGAGAGCTCCTTTGTCTGCTTTCTCAGCACAATTGCCAGGATAGAGCCGATCATGGCAAGGGCTGCCGCCTGTAAAAAGTGTTCCATATCTAAAATTGAAACAGTGTCTTGACTAAATCGAACAGGTCCGCAATTTTCTGGGCTAAAATCATCAGCACCACAACTAAGCCAGCCAAAGTCGTCATGGTGGCCTGCTCCTCGCGCCCGGAGCGAACCAGAACCTGGTTCAGAATGGTCACAATGATACCGACTGCGGCGATTTTAAAAATGAGGTCAATTTCCATTATTACAGCAGCAGAATCGCCAGGGCGGCGCCGCCGCAGAGGCCCAGCGCCCGATAACTGCGCAGCCGCCCTCCCTTCTCCGCTTCCATAGCGGCCAGCTCCCGGGCGCAGGAGTCTTTAGCCGCCGCGATTCCCCGCAGCTGTCCGGACAGGTCATACTGTCCCAGGGTTTGTCCAAGCTGCAGTAAAATGTCCCGGCAGCGGGCAGGTAAATCCCGGGTCCGAGCCAGCGCCAGGCAAAGACAGGTTGATGCGTCGCCGGCGTCCGGCATTCGTAGTTCCTGTTCAAACGCTCCAAACAGCCTGCCCACAGGTCCGCTGCATGCTTTCTCCAGGATACTGCAAAGCTCCGGCAGCTCCGTGAGCTGATATTCCATTTGGCACTGCATCATCTCCAGCGCCGCCTGAAGCTGGCGCAGTGCCCGCTGAATGCCAGTATAGCTTGCTGCCATAGAAAAGCCGCAGAATCCGCAGGCGCCTATTACGCAAATCGCTCCAATCCATCGAATCATGACGCATCCAACCTCTCCATTGTAAAAGTCTGGTCAGGTCGCAGGACCACTGCCTCGGTAAACATGCCGGTCGCCAAAAGCCTTTTGTATACAGGCCGGCGGTGCAGATCTTCCAGGCCGCCGGCGTGGGCTGTCGCTATGAATTGCGCGCCGCAACAGCCACACTGCTCCATCACGGTACAGTCCTCCAGGCAGGTAATTTCATCGACCGCAATCCATGCCGGCCCCATGGCCCGCAGCACCAGCTCCATTCCCTCTTGTTTCCCACAGCCGGTGAGCACGTCGGTCCGGCTGCCGGTTTGAAATTGATGACGCCCGCTCACCACCGGAAAGATCTCGCCCCGCTCATCCACTACGCTGATCGTCTGCCGCCGAAATTCCGATATCTGCCGGATGAGATCTCGTAATAGCGTGGTCTTGCCGCTGCCTGGGGGTCCTAAAAGTAGCACCGAGCCGCTTCCCAAACGTCCAACCAAACTGGATGCCAGCCCAGGCATGTCCCTAGCTACCCGGACGCAAAGAGAGTTTAGTTCCTTGATTGCCGTGATTTTCCCATTTTGAACCACAGCGGTTCCGCATAAGCCAACACGATGCCCGCCCCGCGCCGTCAAATATCCCTTGGCCATACCGATCGCGGCATAGGGAGAAAATCGGGAGACTAGGTTCACTGTAAAGGCCAAATCCTCCGGTCCAATCCGGCGGCAGGTGGGATACCGCTCGCCAGCTCCCGTGATAAATTGGGGCGTCTGCCCAACGCGTAAGCGTATCTCGCGCAAGTGCTTGTCCTGCTCCCCCGTATCCGCCGGCTCCCGGAGCCAGGGCGGCAGCAGGTCCAAGAGCTCTCTCCAGTAACAAATCATAATCTCACTCCCGCTATACCATATGAGTCTTGTCCGTCTCATATGCCAACGCAAAAACCCCGCCTTGCGTTAACCGCAAGGCGGGGTGCGAGGGTCTACCGCTCAACCGCTCTTGGCGCGCTCGCGCGCCTCAAGCTTATCAAAACTGTGAAGCCAGTCTGCTGTTAAAAAGTAAATCAGGAAGATGACAGAGCTCAAAAACCAGGTCAGGGGGTAAGCGGAAAATACCACCTCAATCTTTGGAACATAGCGAATCACAATTGTTATGTATGCGATCCTGGTCAAGCACCAGGTGAGCAGCATGGTGAACATGGGCACCGTTGCCTTTCCGGATCCTCGCATAATTCCCGCAATGCAATGGGAAAACGCAAGAAAGAGGTAAAACAGAGACTCCAGCCTCGCCTGACGCACACCGTAATTCACAACCTCAGGGCTGTCGTTGAACAGGGCGATCAACTGCGGCGCCAGCAGGAAAATGACGACGCCCACCAGCTCAGCCAGGCATACGGAGCATAAAATTCCAAACCGCACGCCCTTTTTCACCCGGTCATACTGTCTGGCGCCCAGGTTTTGCCCCACAAAGGTGGAAAGCGCCATGGCGAAGCAAGTAATGGGCAAAAAGGCGAAACCCTCAATTTTTGAATAGGAACCGCAGCCAGCCATAGCGGACTTGCCAAAGCTGTTGATGTTGGTCTGGACCACCAGGTTGGCAAAAGCGATAATGGAGTTTTGGACGCCGGAGGGCAGTCCAAAACGAACCACGTTTTTTAAGCTTGGTATATGAAACCGGATTTGCCGGGGGAATAGCTGATAGACTGTCTTGTACTTGACCAACCGGATAAAGCATAAAATGGCGCTCACACCTTGGGAGATGGTAGTCGCCAGAGCGGCGGAGGCGACACCCATGTGAAATACTCCCACAAACAGCAGATCCAGCACCACGTTAAGCGCCGAAGAAAGAATTAAGTAATAAAGTGGACGGCGGCTGTCCCCCACGGCTTGAAGAATACCCACAAAAATATTGTACATGACAATAAACAGGGCGCCGCAGAAATAAACCCGGAAATAGGCGACAGAGTTCGGCATGACCTCCTCTGGCGTTCCCATCCATCTCAGAATAGCGGGCGTAAAAATAACGCCCAGAACGGTAAGCACCACGCCGGCGGTCAAGCCGAACGCCACATCCGTGTGGACGGCCAAACGCAGATTCTGATGATCCTTCGCTCCAAAATACTTAGAGATCACTACGCCGGCTCCCATGGCGATGCCGTTAAAAAAGCCCACCATCATAAAAATCAGGCTGCCGGAAGAGCTGACCGCCGCCAAAGCGGCATCACCCAGGAAGTTTCCAACAATGAGGGAATCCACCGCGTTATAGAGCTGTTGAAATACGTTTCCGAAAAATATTGGCAAGGCAAAGAACAACAGTTTTTTCCAAATCACGCCCTCCGTCAGGGCGTTGCGGTCCGTTTGCAAAGCATTCACTCCCACACAATAAAGATTCCTTAACTTGATCGGATTCTTTGATACTTATAGCGCACCTACTTACAAAAGTCAAGGCCCGGGATCATTCCCATTCGAAAAAGCGCGTTTTATAAAAAAGGAGAAGATAAAAAGGCACGGCAAGAAATTCGGCATAATCTTCCATGGGGCATGACGGCCCTGGCATGGCAAAACAATTTCTTATCAGGCGTTACAGTTGATTAAGCGATCCGAAACGTTAAAAACGATTATGATAAATGAGAAAGGGAACCGGAACGGTTCCCTTTCTTCCCTCGGTATCCGCCAGGGGTTCATAGACAGGCCCAAGGCCGCAATGTAAGGCAGACAGGCTTATTGTTTTCAGGCGCCCTGTAGCCGCAAGGCCGCGCACAATCCCTTGCTGATCGCGGTCCCCAGGAACGCCGATAATAGAGCCTCGACAAGACCCTGAACCCCCACAAAGGCAAACACAAAGGGAATGATATGCATTCCGCCCTGCAGATCCTGAATCGCCTGGGTCCTACCGAAGCAGAGCATCAAGGTTGTCATAAATAGCGCGGTATTCAGCAAGGCCCCTGCTAAGCTGGCGCTTGCAAAGGGCAGGAGCCGAAAACGGCCGGACCGGTTAATTGCCCGAAAAATCAAGCCGCAAAGCCAGCCCATGAGGATTCGAGTGGGAACACAGACCAAAAATGTAAGAAAGGGGTTGATTCCCAGCAATACGGAACCAAAATAGCTCTTTCCAAAGCACTCCCAAAAGCTGATGAGTCCAAATACGCCGCCCAGCGCCGCCCCCGCCATCGGCCCCATTGTAATGGCGCCGATGATAACGGGGACCTGTAATATGGTCATCTCCAAAACGCCGATTTTAATCATGCCGAGTCCGACCAGCTCCAGGACCAACATAATTGCGATGAGCGCCGCCATTTGGACCAAGGTCTGAATCCGTTTGTGCTGCTTGCCGGTTTGTTTCATGTTTATTATCCTCCTTCGCTGCCGCTCCCCTTCTGGGGATGCGGCGCATCAAAAGGCACTTGCACCTAAAGGGAGTTTCCCTCTTGGCAGAAGCGCCCTTCTTACGGGATATCCTCTGGAACCGGCTCGCTCCATTCCGGCTCCTCCAGGGTCATTTGGCCTGACTGCATCTGCTGCCACTGCTCCTTGGAGATGAGAATTGATCTGGGCTTAGAGCCGACGAAGGGCCCGACGATTCCCTTTTCCTCCATCTCATCCACAATCCGTGCCGCTCTGGCATATCCCAGTTTCAGCCGGCGCTGCAGCATGGAGACCGAGGCCTGACCGGTCTCTAAAATCACGTCCACTGCGGCGGGCAGCAACTCGTCTCCCTCCGAAGCTGCGTTGGAAAGTTCGGAACCTGGGTCGGCCTTTCCACCCTTTCCGCTCTGTTCCGCCTTCCGCTCAATCTCCTCCATTACCTCCTGGCTATAGGATGGGTCGGCTTGATTCTTCACAAAATCCGTGACCGCTTCTACTTCTCTGTCACTGACGTAACAGCCCTGAATCCGCCGCGGCTTTCCCTTCCCCAGGGGGGCGTAGAGCATATCTCCCTGTCCCACCAGCTTTTCCGCGCCCTGGGTATCCAAGATAATTCGGGACTCCATCGCGGAGGACACGGCAAAGGCAATCCGACTGGGAATGTTGGCCTTCATCAGACCGGTGATCACGTCTGCGGAGGGCCTCTGGGTGGCGATAATGAGATGCATTCCTGCGGCCCGGCCCATTTGCGCAATCCGACAGATGGATTCCTCCACTTCCTTGGCTGCTACCAGCATCAAGTCCGCCAATTCGTCGATAATTACAACAATCTGCGCCAGACGCTCTCCCTCATCACTGTGTTCAACGATATGATTGTAAGACTCCAAATCCCGAACGCCGGCATCGGACATGGTCCGGTAACGGCGCATCATCTCCGTCACTGCCCACTGCAGGGCGCCAGCCGCCTTTTTGGGGTCCGTGACCACGGGAATCAGCAGATGCGGAATCCCGTTATAAATGCCCAGCTCCACCATCTTGGGGTCCACCATAATGAGCTTAACCTCGTCCGGCATCGCTTTGTACAGAAGGGAAATGATGATGCTGTTCATACAAACAGATTTGCCTGAGCCCGTGGTGCCGGCGATGAGCATGTGGGGCAGTTTGGAGATATCCCCCACCACACAGGCGCCGCCAATGTCCTTGCCAACGGCAAAGGAGGATTTAGACTTAGCCCGAATAAACTGCGGGGAATCGATGACTTCCCGCAGAGCCACGGTGGTCACCAGCTTGTTGGGAACCTCGATTCCGACCACAGCAATTTTTTCCGGTATGGCGGAAATCCGCACACCGGTCGCTCCCAGCGCCAGCGCGATGTCGTCCTGTAGCGCCGTAATCTTCGCCAGTCGGACACCCTGCGCCAGCTCAACCTCATACCGCGTCACAGACGGGCCGCGAGTCACGTTGCAGATTTTTGCTTCTATTTTAAAGCTCTGAAGAGCTTCATTCAGGCGCTTGGTGTTTTCCCGCATCTCGCTTGTTCCATCGGCAACGGCGCCGGAGGGCGCTTTCAATAGTCCAACCGCTGGAATCCGATACTCCGGTTTCGGCTCCTGCTCGCCGCTGGCAATTTCCTGCGCCACCTCCTGGGCGGATTGTCTGGCCTCCTGTGCCGATACTTTTCCCAGGGGGTCCGGGGCCGCGGACTCCGCAGGGGCCGGCACGGCTCCTACTGATTGTATCACCGCCTCCTCCCATCCGTCATGCAATTGCTCTTGAGGTTCCGGCGACACGGCATCCACCGGAGCCTCCAATTCGGCCTCCGGCTCCGCCTGCTCCAGGACAGATTCCTCTACTGGCGCCGGAGGAATCACGGTGTCCCCCGTAATGGGCTCCCCGTCGAAAACCTCAATCGGCAATTTCTCTTCCGGGGGGCGGACCGACAACTGCGACTCCAGAAATTCGTCGGGAGATTGCACCGCAGCCTTCCGCAGCCGCTCCTTTTTGGCTGGCCTGGGCAATGGAGCCGCCGGTTCCTCGTCCAAGGGCACGTCATACTCCGCCGCTCGTTTTTTCCGCTCCAAATGTGCAATGTGCTTATAGGCAAAATGGTTTACCACCACGGTGGCGGGGTCGTCCCGCTGCCGTTCCGGCTCTTCAAAATCTGGGCGCGGGCGGTTTTCAATGGCCCGGATGATGCTTCCGATCGTCACATCTAGGGACGCCAACAGTGCGATTAAACCTAAAATGCACAAAACAATTATCGCAAGTATCCGACTGAGCGCCAGTTCGAACGTAATTGCCACCAAGCCACCCAAAACGCCTCCGCTCTCCCCTGCGATTCCAGATTGATACAGCCCGCCTACCAGTTGGATGCCGCTTGGCAGGTCCGGCTTGGAGGCAAGAAGATGAGATACCGCCCCCGCGGCAATGACAAACAAGACTGCGGACAGGCATCGAGACCAAACTGGACGCTTGCGCTGAAATGCCAATAAAAAAAATAAATAGAATAGAACCACCGGCATCAGATAAAAGCCGGTCGTTCCCAACAGGCCGCACAGCACGTTTTTTAATGCCGACAGAATGAACCCCTGGGCGGCAAAGCAGCCAAAGAGAGATAAAACAGCCAGGAGCAGACAGACGCCCGCGCAGATCCCGCGAATCGGCACCGAGGTATCTGTGTTCGCGCTCGCCGCGCGTTTCGCCGCAGAAGGCCTGCCGGACTTTGCGGCGGCGTTTTTCTTTTTTGCCGTGTTTTTGGATGTAGTGGACTTTTTCTCAGCCATGATACGCTCCCTCTCAACAGGTCAGATACAGAATAAAGGCAAGAAGGCCCGCGCCCCAGCTGCCGTAGGCGAGACTGCCGAAAGCATTTTTTCTGGCCA
This sequence comes from uncultured Eubacteriales bacterium, assembly GCA_958402445.1. Lineage (GTDB taxonomy): Bacteria > Bacillota > Clostridia > Oscillospirales > Oscillospiraceae > Faecousia. The sequence goes on along the minus strand of CATXTO010000007.1, from coordinate 63,379 downwards.
CAAACCGCAACAGCCGCAGGGCAAAATAGCCGCAGAAGGCCGTCAGAACCATACCCGCCAGATACTGGGGCCGAAACGCCATGTGCCCCAGCCGGAGAGCTTCGATCAGCTTAGAAGCGGCGGCCAACAGCAAGGCCGGAATGCCTAAAAGAAAGGAAAAGGCGACGCTGGTGTTCTCATCCATTCCCTGAGCAATTCCAACCATAACCGTCAGTCCCGTTCGAGATAACCCTGGTACTGCAGAAATTGCTTGAGCCGACCCCATGAGAAGCGCATTGGACATGGTGGCCGCGCGCACGTTCCGGGTGCCGTGGGCAATTCGTTCGCAGGAAAAGACCAGAAGACCGTTCAGTACCATAAAACAGGCTGCAAACAGAAGACTTCCGCGCCAGGATTTCAGCAGACCCTGCACGGGAAGCAGCAGGAGCAGAGGCAACGCTCCTGCAAAAACCAGCAGAGCAAACCGGCGCAAAAGCCCGTTTTGACGCCTCCGACCCTCCGGTTTCCTCTGAGCGCGATTTTCTCTTCCCCCCAGGGCGGCGCGAAATTCTTTGTGAAACACCAGGAGAATAGGCAAAAGACAGGAGAGATACAGCAACCCTTCCAGCAGCTCCAAACCTGACCCATCCAGGGGAAGGCCCAATAATTGGCATAAAATCATGCGAAAGCCTGTACTGGAAAAAGGGAAAAATGCGGTAAAGCCTTGAACGGCACTTAGAATAATGGTCTGTATCCAGCTCAATCCCCTGCATCCCCTTTCTGTCCATATGCTCACTTCATTATAATATGATAGCACAAATTACAGGCTATTTCTACCCTTTTCTTTCGCCCGGATTTGGGCAGGAGCGAGGTATTTCAGACGGGCCCGGTCGAATGCGGCTTTTTAGTGCAAAAGATGGGCCGCTGCCAATAGGCAGCGGCCCGGTTTGTTCATTTTTTAGGACAGACGTTGCTCCGCATCAGCCTTATTTTGCCTTCTCTGCCGTTTCCTGTGTGAACCGTCCACCATTTTGTGCAGGCACTCCAATGCGTCGCTGAGGCCGCCCAATTTGTCGATCAGCCCAGAGGCAACTGCCTCCCGCCCATACAAAATGGTCCCTACATCGGTGGCCATTTCACCAGTAGCCATCATATAGCCTTCAAACTCGGACCGGTTTATCTTAGAGTTCTCCGTGACAAAGTCCACAATTTGCTCCTGAATCCGGTTAAAATACCGGAAGGTCTGCGGCGCGCCTACCACTAAGCCGTTCATTCTCACGGGGTGGATCGTCATACTGGCGGTCGGTGCAATGAAGGATCTTTTTGCCGAAACTGCCAAGGGTACGCCGATGGAATGCCCGCCGCCCAGCACCAGGGAGACCGTGGGCTTGCGCATGCCCGCAACCAGCTCCGCAATGGCAAGACCTGCTTCAATGTCGCCGCCTACGGTATTGAGCAGCAACAAAAGCCCGTCAATTTCGTCGCTTTCCTCAATTCCGGAAAGCAGCGGTAAAACATGCTCATACTTGGTGGTTTTTGCCGTCTCCGGCAGTGTCTGGTGTCCCTCCACCTGTCCAATGATTGTTAGCGTATAGATATTACCATGCTTGCCTCTGGTCAGGTCGGAACCCAGCTCTAAAACTTGCTCTCGATTTTGCTCCACCAAATCCGGATTGTTTTCCTCAGATTGCATAAAGGCGCTCCCTCCGTTTTTTTGCTTAGTATGACCGGAACCTTTTCAGATATCCGAAATCCGCGTGGAAATCCGTTCATTTTCGCTTGCAAGGCGGAAGAACCTGACGTATAATATGGCCGGTAGGTGAGGATATGGCCAAAACAAACGCAATTCGTCTGCTGGAGCAGGCCGGGATTCCCTGCCGGGAGGCCTTCTATCCATTTGATGAGCGGGATGCAAAAGGCCTTCGGGCCGCCCAGGCCATCGGACTTCCGCCGGTGCAGGTTTTCAAAACCCTGGTTGCCCGGGGCGCCCGTGGTAACGTAGCAGTTTTTTGTATCCCGGTGTGTCATGAATTGGATCTTAGAAAGGCGGCTGCGACCCTAGGTGATAAAAAGGTAGAGCTGGTTTCAGTGAACGAACTCCGGGGACTGACCGGTTATGTACGGGGCGGCTGCAGCCCAGTGGGTATGAAAAAGCAATATCCAACCTACTTGGACCAAACGGCGGCCCAGCACAAAGAAATCGCAGTCTCTGCGGGGGCCAGGGGCCATCAGATGCTGGTACCGCCCTTGCAACTGGCCGCGCTCGTGCAGGCGGAACTTCGGGAATTGATAAAAATAGATGGAAAGGGAGACAATAGAATGCAGTACACATATCAGACGAAGGGTACCTGTTCGCAAGAGATTCAGTTTGAAATCGAAGACAATAAGCTGAAACACGTCGTATTTCTTGGCGGCTGTAACGGAAACCTAAAGGGCATCAGCACCTTGGTAGAGGGAATGGACGTGGATGAGGTCATCGCAAAAATCGACGGAATTCGCTGTGGCGCCAAGGCGACCTCCTGCCCCGACCAATTGGCGCAGGCCCTCAAGGCCGCAAAAGGTCAGGACTGATCCGCCAATCCGGGGCGCCGCATTTTGAGGCGCCCCGGCGGCCTTTCCGTTTGTACCGCTTTTGGGCTCCCTGAATCAAGATCTTCTGTTGCCCCGTTTCATTTTATTTTTAAAAAGAAACCGCGCCGTGCAACCGCAGACAGCCCGCTGCCGTCTAAGTAGATGAGCCGCGCACTTCAGGCGGTGAAAATACATGTAAGAAATGAATTGGGAGGAACCTTATGAAAAAGTTCATTGCCATACTTCTGGCCGCGACGCTGGCCCTAAGCCTTGCTGCCTGTACCACGGGCAGCAAAGACCCCGTTCCATCTACAGTCCCTACGTCCCCATCAACGGCCCCAACCACGACTTCCTACTCCGGTTCCTTGGTAGAGCTGATTCAAGCGATTTATGATAAGCAGCCGGTGGATTTGATGCTCTCCGAGCCCACGACCATCGATGTGGCGGACCCGGACGCTCTGTCCTATTATTTGGGCCTAAAGGACGGGAGCAAGCTCAGCGAGGCCATGTATAGCGAGGCTATGATCACGTCTCAGGCCTATTCCCTGTGCGCGGCCCGGGTTGCAGACGCAAAGGATGCCGGGGAAGTTGCACAGCAAATACTGGATCAGGTGAACCCCAACAAGTGGATCTGTGTGACTGCCGACAACGTACAAATCGGCGTATCAGGCAACCTGATCTTACTGGTGATGGTCAGCGACAGCCTCTCGGAAACTCTGGCGGATGACCTGATGGCCGCGTTTACTGAGGTTGTAGGCGGTTCCTTGGATACCACGCTGAAAAAATAACATAAAATACCGCCGCCCCTGCGGATTGGCTTGCATGCGCCATATTCGCCGGGCGGCGGTCAGGAGTCTATATGGTTTTTTCGAGCCTGATTTTTCTCTACGCCTTTCTGCCCGGTACGCTGCTGCTGTATTTTGCAGTACCCAAACCCGGTAAAAATCTGGTCCTTCTCGTGGCCAGCCTGATCTTCTACGCCTGGGGAGAGCCACGATACTTGCCTTTAATTTTGGTATCTATCCTTCTGGGCTATGGGTTTGGGCTTGCGATTGAGCAGTTCCGAGGCCGACGCGGTGCGCGTGTCTTTCTCGTGCTGTCCGTAGTCGTCAGCGTGGGGATCCTGGCTTGTTTTAAATATGCCGACTTCCTCCTGGAAACGGTGAACGGACTATTTAGGGCGAAGCTGCCCCTTTGGAAGCTGGCGCTGCCCATTGGAATCAGCTTTTATACCTTTCAGATTCTGAGCTACACCATCGACCTCTATCGCGGTACGGCCGCCGTGCAGCGGAATCTTTTGGACTTTGCTACCTACGTGGTGCTGTTTCCCCAGCTGATTGCCGGGCCCATCGTCCGGTATCGGGATATTGCCCTGGAGCTCCGCAACCGGAAGCACAAAATTGCAGCCGCCTGTGTAGGAGCGGAGCGATTTGTCCTTGGGCTTGGCAAAAAAGTCCTGCTGGCCAACAACTTAGGACTTTTATGCCAAGCTTATCGGGCGACCGCTGAGCCCTCCGTGCTGTACGCCTGGCTCTATGCAGTCTCGTTTACGTTACAAATTTACTTCGACTTTTCCGGCTATAGCGACATGGCCATTGGACTTGGCGGTATCTTGGGGTTCCACTTTCCAGAAAACTTCCGATATCCGTACATCGCAACCTCAATAACGGAGTTTTGGCGAAGATGGCACATCAGCCTAAGCAGTTGGTTTCGGGATTACGTCTATATCCCCTTAGGGGGAAATCGGGTCGGCAGGCCTCGGTGGATGTGGAATATCTTGATCGTCTGGAGCCTAACCGGGCTCTGGCACGGCGCAGGCTGGAATTTTTTAGCTTGGGGACTGCTGTTCGCTCTGCTTCTTATGGGAGAAAAGCTGCTTTGGAAGGGGGCTTTGGAGCGGCATCCCTGGTTCGGCCATTTCTATGTACTCGTTTGGGTGATTCTGAGCTTCGTGCTGTTCAATGCCGAATCATTCTCGCAAGCCGCGGCGGACCTGGGCGCGCTGTTCGGTGCCGGTGGTCTCTCCCTTCGGTCCGTAGAAGGACTGTATATGCTGCGGAGCAATCTCATCCTGCTGCTCCTGGCCGGCCTAGGTGCCACCCCCCTGCCAAAGTTTTTGGTTCAAAAGGTGCAGGCCTCTCGAGTTGGGGCGCGTATTCTGTCCGGGATACAGCCTCTTGTCATAGTGATTCTCCTGCTTTTTTCCACGGCGTACCTGGTGGACGGATCGTTTAATCCCTTTCTTTACTTCCGCTTTTAAGGAGTACCCTATGAAAAGGCAAATTATCACCCTGATTCTTTTGGCCGCGCTTCTGCTGACAGGCGGCAGCGTCATGCTGGCCAGTAAGCATCCTATTTCGATGAGCGAACGGCGTAAGCTGGCGCAATGGCCCTGTCCGCACTGGCAGGGAGTTCTTACCGGCTCCTTCCGGGAGGAGGCGGAAAAAGCGGCATCGGACCAGTTCCCACTTCGGGATTCGTTCCGCCGGCTGAAAGCATATGTGCAGTTCGGCCTGCTGGGCCAGCGGGACAACAACGGCATCTATGTTGTCAATGGAACCGCCTCGAAGCTGGAATATCCGTTGCGGGAGCGCTTCGTGGAGCGCGCGGCGGAGAAGATTCAATCAATTTGGCAAACCTACCTTTCTGAATCGGATGTAAAATGCTACTATAGTATTATCCCAGATAAAAACTTTTTTCTGGCCAGGCAAAATGGTTACCCCGCCATGGACTATGATAAGCTTCGGCAAATCATGGCCGACGGGCTTTCCGGTTGGACCTACCTGGACCTATTTGACAGTCTTAGCATAGAGGATTACTACACCACAGACCCCCACTGGCGGCAGGAACGGCTGCAGCCTGTTGCGCAGGTGCTGGCGGATGGGTTGGCAGTCCCTCTCTCCTGGGACTATACCTCCCATACCATCGACCCATTTTACGGTGCCTACTACGGACAGTCTGCCTTGCCGCTGCAGCCGGACCAACTTGTTTATCTGACTAGCCGCAGTCTGGATGGATGTTCTGTTTACAATTTAGAGACCGACTCCTACGGTGCAATTTACGACCTGCAGAAGGGAGCGGGCCGGGACCCCTATGAGCTGTACCTCTCCGGTGCGGCGGCCCTTCAGGTTATCGTTAATTCCAATGCGCAGACCCGGCGGGAGCTGGTGGTGTTCCGGGATTCCTTCGGCAGCAGTCTGATTCCCCTGCTGGCCGGCTCCTATCAAAAAATCACTTTGGTGGACCTACGGTATATAAGTAGTTCGCTTCTGGACCAGTACCTGGACTTCCAGCAGCAGGATGTGCTGTTTTTATACAGCACTCTAATTCTGAACAACAGCACCGCTTTGAAATGAATTTTTTTACCAAAATTTCCATTTTCTATTTACTGGGCGTTATTTTGATGGTACAATAAAACGAAAATACTGCAAAGGATGGTGAATTATGGAGCTAGCACGCAGAGGAAAGCCCGCGAAGAAATATCTGGCTCTGTCGTTTTTCTTGCCTTTTTTGGGCTATACGCTGGTCATGCTGGCCAGCCAATACAGCCCCTTTGGAAGCTCTTCCATTTTATACTCGGATATGTATCATCAATACTATCCCTTCTTTGCAGAATACCGCAGGGTGCTTCGCGCCGGCGGCTCTCTGCTGCACAACTGGAATCTAGGGATGGGCGTGGACTATTTAGCGTTGATCTCCTACTATCTGGCCTCTCCCCTAAACCTGTTATCCGTACTTGTTCCGGAACACATGCTGCTGGGCCTGTTTTCTCTGCTTGTCCCGATTCGGTTAGGACTGGCCGGGCTGTTCTTTGGTATTTTCCTACGAAAAGTTTTTCGGGCCAACGACTGGTCCATCCCCTTGTTTTCCTGCTTTTACGCGCTGTGCGCCTGGGCTCTGGGGTATCAGTGGAACCTGATGTGGCTGGATACCTTCGCCTTGTTGCCTCTCGTGGTACTGGGTATGCTCTCCCTCCTGCGCGAACGTCGTTTTGTGCTATACACCATCACCCTCTTTCTCTCAGTATTCAGTAATTATTACATTGGCCTGTTTACCTGCATTTTTGTGGCGCTGAGTTTTATCCTGTATGAGATTTGTTATGGCAAGGGGTTCCGTCGTTTTCTGGGGGATCTGTGCTGTATGCTGGTCTTTTCCGCGCTGGCCATAGCCATGACTGCGATTCTGGAGTTGCCGGCCTACCTGGCCTTGGCCAATACCAACTCCAGTGTCAATCAGTTCCCCACTGGTTTCAGTCTCAACATTGCAAAATCCAGCAATTGGCAGGGGTTGCTGGACGCCATGCGCCAAGTGGCTGGCAACACTGCCGGAGGCCTGGAGCCCAGCTACAAGGAAGGGCTGCCGAACCTTTACTGCGGTGTCCTGTCTTTGATTCTGGCGATTCAGTTTTGCCTGTCAAAAAAGATCCGTTTGCGGGAAAAGCTCTGCAGTGTGGGACTCTTGCTCTTCTTTATGCTCAGTTTCATTCTCCGGCAGTTGGATTATATTTGGCACGGCTTTCATTTTACCAACATGATACCCTACCGGTTCAGTTTTCTGTTTTCCTTCGTGGTGCTGTGTATGGCGTACCGGGCCTACCAGCTTCGTGAGGAATGCAAGCCGTGGCAGATCATGACCTCTATTCTGGTTGTTCTGGGCCTTACCGCCTGTTCGGACCAGCGGTTTCGACCGGTATTTCTGGCCTATAATCTGACCTTTCTTGTACTTTACGGCCTTCTGCTGCTCTCCTGGCAGCGCCCCAAGCTGGAACCAAAGCCAACCTCTGCGCTGCGGGACCCTGACATTGCCCTCGGGCAGCCTCAGCCAATTGAGCTGGAACTGGTCCCCCTGACCGCCGCACAAAAAGGGAAAAACCAAAAACTCTCTCTCCTGCTTTTGGCCGCTATGATTCTAGAGTTGGCTGCAAATTTGGTGAATTTTGGCGTTACCTTCACCGGCACCGGGATTTCCAATTACCCCAAAGGGAAACAGGATACCGCCGATGTCATTGCCTATATGAAGGAGCGGGAAACGGGCAATCCATTTTATCGGGCGGAATTTACACACACGCAGACCCTAAACGACGACGCACTGAACGGAATCAGCGGAATTACCATGTTTTCCTCCTCCGCGAATGTGCGGGTCACCCGGTTTATGGCCGCCTTGGGCTATGGGGCGAAACCCAGTTACAACCGTTATAGCTACGAGGAAGCCTCCCCTGTTTCCAATCTCTTCTTAAATTTGAAATATATGATTTGCCGGGACGGCGATGTTCTGAACAGCGCCTTTTTTGATTCGGTTTATAATTTGGGAAATGTGTATCTACTGGAAAACAACGCGTACCTTCCTCTGGGCTTCATGACAAACTCTAATTTAGCAGAGATTTCGGTAGAGGATTCCACCGCGGGTAGCTTTGATTTCCAGAACCTGCTGTTTCGCGCCGCAACGGGAATCCAGGATTCTCCTTACACCATTATAGAGCAGTACAAAATGGAGGCGGAAGAGGACTTTACCGTCACGCAGCGTGCCGCAGGCGGCTACTGCTCCTATGAAACCAAGGAGAAATCCGGGGATCTCACCGTTTCCTTTTTGGTAGACCGGCCGGGTTTTGTCTGCTTGGACCTGTCCGCCTCCAAGAAAAACGGCATCACCATCTCGAAAAACGGGGAGACGCTGTATACCGAAACCATGAGTCTGGACCAAATGCTCAGCGTGGGCGATTGTGTCGCCGGCGACTTAATCGAGGTTACGTTCCACTGTAAAGCCAATGAGAAGGGTCGCTTGGAGGTCGTAAGTGCGGTTCTCGATTCCGCCGTGTTTCACAGCGGGCTGGAGCGGCTGCAGCAGGCAACCCTGCAAGTCACGGACTTTCAAGACACTCGAATCGCTGGGACCGTGGAGGTGGATGACGCCACACTTCTCTACACCTCCATCCCCTATGACGAAAACTGGACTGCGACTGTGGATGGAACGCCGGTTGAAATCACACCCGTTTTAGACGCCATGATCGGCCTGCACCTGACGCCCGGAAGCCATACTATTGCGTTTTCTTATCAGAATCGCGGTTTTGATCTGGGTTGGAAGATCTCCCTGGGTGCTCTTCTGATTTTTCTGGCAATTGCAATTCCAGTTTATTGGCCCCGCCGCAGACGGGGCAAGTATCAGGCCAAAAACCCAGAACTATAATTAGCACCAAGACCTCCGGGATATCCCGGAGGTCTTTTGCCATTGCTTTGCATTTAAAACAATAAAATTATCCACCCGGGTCGATTAACCCGGATGGACGTTGTAAGCAATGTTGCAGAGCAAAACTGCTTAAACGTGTTAAACGCGAACGATAGATGGATTTTTTAACAAATGCTGTGGCTGACCTAGGCCTGCAGCAAACCGCGGCGCAGCAGCTCCGCGCGAACCGTGGGATAGCGGGAAAGGTCTGTATGCGGAATGGCCTTCGCAGCCGTCATCCGGTCAATAAAATTCGCTACCTCGCCAAACTGCACATATTCCATCTCCGTGAGAATTTTCTCCAGTTCCCTCAGAACCTTCCGGTTGCACAGCAATTTTTGCGCACCCTCTAACGAGGTATTGCCTGCGCTGACGATCCTATCTCGAGGAATATCCGGATACAAGCCGATCGTCACAGCCGATTCCTTGTCTAGGTAGGTTCCAAACGCCCCTGAGACATAAAATTTCTCCACCTGCTGCATCTCAACTCCCAACGCGTCCAACATGTACTCCACCATGGTGTTTGCCGCAGCTTTGGTTTGTAAAAACGCGTCAATATCGCTCTGCCAGAAAGTGAGACCGGGACCATAGCAGATGCCAAGCTCTCCTTCTTTCTCTACAATTCCTTGCGCTTCCGGAACAAATTTACCCCGTAGGTCGATGATTCCATGCAAAAAAAGCTGCGCAATCATGTCTACGATGCCGCTGCCGCACAGTCCCTTGGGCGCGCCGCCTCCCAGAACGGTTAAATGGAAACGACCCTCATGCAGCTTGAGGTAGGAAACCGCCCCAGGCAGCGCCCGCATACCGGTTTTCACGACGCCGCCTTCCAGCGCAGGGCCGGCGGCCCCGGCGCCTGCCAGTAGAAACTCCCGGTTCCCCACCACCAGTTCTCCGTTGGTACCGATGTCCAAGAACACACAAATGCCCTTTTGATGATGCAGCTCCGTGGAGACAATACCGCTGATGATATCGCCCCCCAAATAATTGGCCCTGCATGGGTAGAAGGTCACATAGCCATCCATGGGGATTTCCAATTCCCTGGCCGGAAAGCTTCCGAACTGAGTTGCCCTGGGCGCATAGGGTGCAGCAAAAAGAGAAAACGCATCCAAGCCCAGGAGGAAATGCATCATAGCCGTGTTCCCCGCCACCGTCATAGCCCCGCAGGTAGAAACATCGAATCCGCTTTCCACCATCAGACTGTGCAGCACCTCCTGCAAGGAAGCCACGGTTGCCAGCCGGAGCTCTTCTCGCCGCTGCGGGCTGTCCTTGCAATAGAAAACCCTGCTTAAAATATCCTCACCATAGGTAATTTGCCGGTTATAGGCGCTGCTTTGACAAACCACAGCTCCGGTCTCCAGGTCTACCAGCCGCATGCAGACCGTGGTACTGCCCAGGTCTGCGCAAATCCCGTAGTTTTGATTTGCGGTGTCCCCCGGCATAATGCCGGTCACCACCCATCCGCGCCCATTCCAGGACAGTGAAACGGTAACGCGCCACTGGGATTCCTGGCAGGTGGGATAGAGCTGCCGCATGGCCCGTAGGCTCATCTGGACTTCTCCCAGGTCGGCAGGGAGCGCCTCCAAAATTCGCCGTTCCTCAGACCTCTGATCCTGCTCCGATGGCGGTGGCAGCTGTAAAAACAGCCTTTTACTCAGTGCTTCCAAGGCTTTCCTCCTCCGCTGGACTTTCCGGTAGAGAATCCGGCTGGTATGGGGCGGATTCCATCACCTGCGGAATGAAATGTCTAGCCAGCTTCCCCCTGCCCTGACTTTTTACATAGAAAAATCCAATGATGGAAAATACCACTGCGCCGATGAAGTTAACCAACAGGTCCGTCATGGTATCGATCAGGCCAATATCCAAATAGCCGCCCAGGCCCAAAGCGTGCTGAGAGCCGTCCGCCTGCACGACGATTACGTCGGTAATGTTCTTTAAATGAAAAGGAATATTTCGCCCCTCCGGGTTCAGGCTCACCGAATTGAGCAGATGGACTACGGTGTCCTTTTGCATATCCGAGTGGAACAGGCTGTCTACACCCCATTCAAAAAACTCCCAAAGCACGCCGATGGTCATTGAAAAGCAAAAGGCCATAGCAGCCATATAAAAAGGAGACAGATGAACGGTAACCCGCCTATCCCGATTTAGAATATTAACCAGCGAAAAACCAATTGCGGCAAATAAAAAGCCATTGAGGGTGTGGAGCAGATCGTCCCAAAAGGGGATAAACACATAATATTCCTGAATCTCGCCTAGAATCTCCGCAGCGTAAATAAAGAGCAGCACAATAATTTCCAGAGTGTCCGGCAGATCAATGTGCAGCTTTCGCTCAATGATGGATGGTAACATAAACAAGACTAAGACCAGCACGCAGATATAGACGTTCTCGTAATTTCCGTTAAATATCTGGGCAATCATTGTTAAAACTACCGACACACGCAGCAAAATATATACTGTTGTTATCATCTTTTTGTTTTGAATGTGTCGGTATTTCTGATCCTGATCCCGCACTGTTTTTCGTTTTTCTTCCCGTTTCATATTCAGTACCCCCTGCGTTCTCCCTGATTATACCATCTGAGTCTTAAAAATATGAACCCGCATAGAGACGAAAGCCGAAGTCCGAGGTCGGACTCCGGCATACAAATTAAAATCCGAACTGATTTAGTAATAAAATTAGGGGCGGAACCGCCAGCGTTACCACAGAAATCAGCCACGGATAAAACACCTTGCGGGAGGAAAACATGAAAATCAGGCAGAGCCCCGTCAAAATCAATGGGCCGAAAATTGCCTGCTGCTTGGAAACCAGCAGAGAAAAATCCCCGCTGGCCGCCAGAATCAATCCCACCACATCCGGAAGGCGGGCCGCATTGGAGCATGCCATCCAGATTGCTACAACCACGACGGGAATTGCCAGAAAGATTTTACGGAACCGGAAGACGAAGCTGCCCGCTTTCCTGAAAAACGAACCGATTGTGTTCATAACCTTCATGCGCAGCCTCCTCCAAATTGCTTGATCTGCCGTCATAATATCATATTCTGACACAAAGTGCAAGATTTTCGGCTGAGAAATCTCGTCCCCATCCGCGGCTATTGACGGTAGACGCGCCTTGTGTTATGGTATCAATAGATTATAGTATAAAAGGAGATATGTATGAACGATTTCAACAGCAGCACCGCTCTGAAAACCCTGCGGGACCTGGAGGCCAAGCTGTCCGCCTATGAGCATGCCATGGGGGTTTTGTCCCTGGATGCCGCTACCGCCGCACCGAAAGGCTCCGCTGAGGGTCGTGGATGTACCATGGCCGTGCTCAGCGAGGCCTTGTACCAACTCCTGGCCAGTCCGAAAAATGCGACCCTTTTACGATCTCTGGAGGCACAGCGGGACGCCCTGGATGCCCGTGCTGTCCGGGAAACGGAGCTACTCCGTAAAAATTACGACCAAATCACCCGGATCCCCCCTGACGAGTACGTAGCGTACAGCGTCCTGGTGAACAAGGCGCAAAGCGTCTGGGAACAGGCGAAGCACGCCAGCGATTTTGCTCAGTTTGCTCCTTATCTGGAAAAAATAATTGCTTTTAATCAAAAGTTCGCTGGATATTATGACCCCGCCAAGGCTCCTTATGACGCGCTCCTGAATGAGTACGAAGAGGGCATGACGATGGAGACACTGGACCAGTTCTTTGCGCAGCTGCGGCAAACTCTGGTCCCCTTGATCGCCCGGGTGAAAGCAGCGCCACAAATTGACGACAGCTTTCTCCACCAGGTCTATCCCTTGGACCGGCAGCGTCAGCTCTCCACATACCTTCTCTCCGTTCTGGGCCTCGACCCCCAATACTGCAGTATTGCTGAGTCTGAGCATCCATTTACCACAAGTTTTCACAATCGAGACGCCCGTGTCACCACACACTATTATGAGACTGATATGGCGGCTTCCCTATACTCCGTCATCCATGAGGGCGGGCACGCCATGTATGAGCTGGGCTGCCGGGAGGAATACAATCAGACCTTCCTTTTCGGCGGCGCCTCCATGGGAATTCACGAGAGTCAAAGTCGGTTCTTTGAGAACCTCATCGGCCGCTCAGAGTCCTTCCTGACCTACATTTTCCCGAAACTTGTCGAATTATTCCCGGATCAGCTTCAAGGCGTCACGCCTCATCAATTCTGGAGGGCCGTCAACAAGGCCGGTCCCTCGTTCATCCGCACGGAGGCGGACGAGCTGACCTATTGCATGCACGTCATGGTGCGATATGAGCTGGAAAAACAGCTAATTGCCGGCACGCTTTCCGTGCAAGACCTGCCGGCGCAATGGAATCGCCTCTATCGGGAATATTTGGGCATTGACGTGCCGGACGACCGGCGGGGCTGTCTTCAGGATTCTCATTGGGCCGGCGGGCAAATCGGGTATTTCCCCTCCTATGCCCTGGGCAGTGCGTACGGCCCGCAGATGCTGCGCTGTATGCAGGCGCAGTTGGGAGATATTTGGGGTCCGATTTCCAACGGGGACCTGTCCCAGGTCAAGCAATGGCTGCATACCAACATCCATCAGTTTGGCCGGCTCTACGCACCGGGAAATCTCTTTGAGATGGCCTGCGGGACCTTTGATGCAAAATACTATACGGACTACTTAACCGAAAAATACACGAAGCTGTACAATCTGTAAGACACAGCGGCAAAAAGTCCGCCTGCCGGAAATCCGGCGGGCGGACTTTTTATTATGAAAACTTAGATGGAGAAAACCCATCCAATTCTTTTAAAATCCGTTTTCTCGCCTGTACAAGCAATTCGCCGCCAGGGCTCACCCCAGGGCCTTTTTATTCTCCTTATAGAGCGCCGCCAGCCCCTTGATCAGCAGATCACCATCATAAATCATAGCGGTCCTGCACAGGGGCATCACAAATTTTCCAATGCCGCCGGTGAGCAGCACCGTGGATTTTCCGCCCAGCTCCGCCTCCATCCGTTCAATGAGACCGTCCAGCATACAGGCAGTTCCCAACATAATACCGCTTCGCATACAATCTATTGTGTTTCTTCCAATTGCTCTGCGCGGCTGGTCCAGGCTAATGCCCGGCAGTTGAGCGGTTCGCGTCGTCAGAGCCTCCATGGAAATTTTGACACCTGGACAAATACATCCCCCCACCAAAGAGCCATTTGCGTCTATCACAGAAATTGTAGTTGCGGTTCCCATATCCACAATAATGAGGGGAGGTCGGTGTTCCCGCAGAGCAGCCACTGCAGCCACCACCAAATCCGCTCCGGTCTGCGCCGGGTTGTCGACCAAAATATTCAGACCGGTTCGAATGCCAGGCCCCACCACCAAACTTGTTTTGCCAGTGAGCTTTTTGATTGCTGTCACGAACGAGTTGAGCACCGGCGGTACTACGGAGGAAATAATGGTGCCCTCGATGTCTCTTACATCCACGCGAAACAGCTCCAGCATCGTCTTGAGCTCCGCACAATATTGATCCGAGGTTTTGATATGATCCGTAGCAATACGCGCCTCAAATAAAATTTGCTCCTCTTCCACACAGCCTAACACCACATTGGTGTTGCCGATATCAATGGTCAAAATCAATTTTATTCCCCCTGCTCCAGGCTCCGCAGACTGCAAATCTCACAGACTACAGTTTCATTTTTGATTGTAAGGATTGCGTAGGTTCCGGAATTGCCGCCACAGGTCCCCGGATTGACCAGCCAAAGCTGTCCAAGCTGCTGGCAATGGCTTCTATGTGTGTGCCCGTATAGCACAACCCGCGCACCGGATTCCTGGGCCGCCAGTTTTAGGCGCAGCAAGCTCCATTTTACATGGTGTAAATGCCCGTGCGTCATATAAACGGGGACTTCGTGGAATGTCCGCACCAAAATTTCCGGTGCTCCGGGCCGGACCCGGCCTTGGTCGCAGTTGCCAGGGACCTGATAAATCGGCAGGTTTGGAAAGTCCTCCTTGAGACTTTCTCCATCCGCCCAAAAATCGCCCAGATGAATCACCGCATGGGGCCGCTCCCGTCCAATGGCCGCCTTCATAGGCCCTGTGCAGCCATGGGAATCAGAGAATACCAACAGTTTCATGTTGCACCATCCGTCCTCCGTTCGCATATAGTGTACCAAAGGCAAGTTACCCTGCGCTTTATTATAGCAGGCATCTGAACAGGAGGCAATCAAAATGCAGCAAAATTCCGGATTTTCTATGCAAGACGCCGCCAGGCTGATGCAGTCCCCGGAGGGAAAGCAGCTTTTGCAGCTGCTGCAGCGGGACGGCGGCGCCGCCATGCGGCAGGCTGCGGCTGCCCTTTCCGCCGGCAACCCGGAGCAAGCCAAGTCCATTTTAGGACCCATGGTAGGAACGCCGGAGGTCGCCGCACTGCTGGAAAAACTTGACGGGAGGCGATGACGCTTATGGCAGATATGAATGACATGTTTTCACAAATCCTGAGCAACCCCCAGGCTATGCAGCAAATTATGTCCATGGTGCAGTCGATGGGGCTACAGGGGAATGGTCCGGCTCCCAGCGCACCTCCGCCCCCGCCTCAGCAACCACGGTACGCTCCCCCACCGCCCCAGCAGCCGCAACACGCTCCCCCACCGCCCCAGCAGCCACAGCAGTTTCAGCAGCCCCAAGGTGACCCAAGCCAGCTATTACGAAACCTGATGAACATGTCGCAGCAGCAGCCAATGCACGGGGAAGATCAGCAACTGGCCCTGTTTCAGGCTCTGAAACCGTTCGTGGGGCCGGATCGGGCAGCCAAGTTGGACAAAGCGCTGCAGGTTGCACGCATCTCTCGGATGGCAAGTACCGCATTCAGTCAGATGGACACCAAAAATTTCTCGGGCAGGTGAGTTGCCATGTATAATCGCTATAGTCCACAAAAAGATGGTACCTATCGTCGAAGTCGTGTGGCGGAGAACATCCCGGCCCGGCCAGCCCAGCCAAGACCCCATCCACCAGCGCCGCCGGCTGCCCCCGCCTGTCCCGCTCCGCCACCGCCACCTGCGCCGGCAGAGCCTCCTTGTCCCCCTCCGGAGCAATCGGCTCCTCCGAGCCCTCCGCCCCCGGAAAGACCGGCTCCGAAGCCTCCGGGGCCCCCGCACCCAGAGCGGCCGATCCCGCTCCCTCCGTGCGCTCCGCCTCCGGAGCCTTGCAGCAGCCCGGTCCAGGAGCCGCCCTGCTGTCCCCCGCCGCCTCCCTGTGCACCCTCTCCGGAGCAGGGTTGCGGCACGGGAGAAAACGCTCTATCCTTCCTCAGCGGTTTGCTCCCCAAGAACATGGACACCGGCGACCTGCTCATGCTGATGATTTTGCTGCTGCTCATCAACGACGGCTCGGAGGACGCCCCGTCGGCACTTCTGACCATTGCCCTGTTCTTTTTGTTGCAGTAAGCCAAAGATACATAAGAATCGACGTGTTTTACGTAGCTACGTAAAACACGTCGATTCTTTCCGTCAATTTCTTAAACACCTAGAAAATCCAGTGGACGCGCTGTACGCATCCCAAAATACCAGGCGATCGCATCTGCAATCCTGCTGCAAGCTTGGCCGTCTCCATAGGGATTCACTGCGTGCGCCATTTTATGATAGGCCTCCGGGCTATGGAGAAGCTCCTGGGCCATGGACAAAATCGATTGCGTCTCGACGCCTGCCAGCTTGACCGTACCAGCTGCCACAGCCTCCGGGCGTTCCGTTTCCCGCCGCAGAACCAGCACTGGTCTGCCCAAAGCCGGCGCCTCTTCCTGAAGCCCACCGGAATCGGTCATGACCAGATAGGAACGCGCCAGCAAATTATGCATTTGCTCCACATCCAGGGGCTCGACCAGGTGAATTCTGGGGTTTCCACCTAGATACTGCGCGGCACAGGACTGGACTGCCGGACTCAGGTGAACAGGGTCCACCACCTCAACATCTGGGTTTTCCTCCACCAGGATCCGAACCGCCCGCATAATTTGTTCCATGGGCTTGCCGTAATTCTCACGTCGATGACAGGTCAAGGTGATGATTTTTCGTTCAGTAAAGTCCAGTCCATTTAAGATGTCAGTGGGAAACTTGTAACCCTGCCGCACAGTCGTGCGCATCGCGTCAATTACTGTATTGCCGGTTACAAAGATTTCTCCCCCTACGGCTTCCCTGCGTAAATTTTCGGCATTGAACCTTGTTGGGGAAAAATGCAGCGTCCCGAGATCTGATACAAGAGTCCGGTTCATCTCCTCGGGGTAGGGAGAATAAGGGTCCAGCGTTCGCAGCCCCGCTTCCACATGTCCCACAGGGATCTTCTGATAAAACGCGGCCAATGCCCCGGCAAGGGTTGTGGTGGTATCACCATGGACCAAAACCAAATCAGGCTTTACCTCTTGCAGCACCTGCTCCATTCCCAGCAGTGCCTTTGTGGTAATGGAAGACAGGGTTTGCTGCCGCTCCATGATGTTCAAATCAAAATCCGCCTGCAGGCCGAAGATTTCCAGAACCGAATCCAGCATTTGCCGATGCTGCCCGGTCACACAACAGATGCTCTCAAAGTCTGGCCGCCTGCCCAGCTCTTGCACCAAGGGCGCCATCTTGATCGCCTCTGGCCTCGTGCCGAACACTGACATGATCTTTTTCCGTGGCATCAACATTCCGCCTTTTCTTTGGATTCCTCCGATTCCGCAGAATCGTCGGGAGGTGCGGCTGATAGGGGCCCGTTTTCCCGCTGCTCCGTTTCGGAAGAAACCGCCGGTGGGGCTTCCACAGCGCTGCGGCTAAAAATCAGTCGAAATCCGATTGCACCGACCACAAAAATTGCGCCAATCAAAATCAGCGCCCGAACCTCTCCGGAGGAGGTCAATACCACTGCAGACAGGCCCAGAATTGCCGTGAGCATATAGGTGATAGCCACCGCCTGCTTTTGAGAAAAGCCCATATCGATAAGCCGATGGTGAATGTGGCCCCGATCCGCCTTCATGGGATTCTGATGCCTGGCCAATCGACGGATAATTGCAAAGCAAATATCAAATATTGGAACGCCTAAAATTAAAAACGGAACCGCAAAGGAAATAATGGCGTAAAGCTTAAACATCCCCTGGATCGACAGGGAGGCAAGAATAAAGCCCAAAAAGGTGGAGCCAGTATCGCCCATAAATATTTTAGCTGGGTTGAAATTATAGGGCAAAAAGCCCAAACAAGCGCCTAAAAGGGCCGCCATGATGATGGCGACGTTCCCTTCTGCTACCAGAAGCGCAATCACCAGAAGCGTCCCCGCGGAAATCGCAGACACGCCAACGGCAAGCCCGTCCAACCCATCAATGAAATTGACCGCATTGGTGATCGCCACAATCCAGACTATGGTCACCGGCACGGACCAAGCGCCCAAATCCAAATAATGGGTGTCGCTGGTGAATACGGGGTTGGATAGATAGCGAATGGTGCAGCCATGGTGTACTACAATGTAGGCTGCGAAAATTTGGACGAGAAACTTAAACCAAGCACGCAGTGTCAGGCAATCGTCCAGAACGCCCAATACCACAATCGTCACAGCGCCCAGGAGAATCCCCTGGGTTTGATAATCTACATCAGCCAGCAGCATTACCGTCAAAAGAAAAGCGATGGCAATGGCCAACCCGCCCAAACGAGGAATCGGCTTATTGTGCATCCGGCGGCTGTCCTTGGGTATATCAATTGCCCCTACCTTATAAGCCATTTTTTTAACGAGGGGCGTAATTCCAAATGATATCGCCGCTGAAACCAGCAACGACAGCAACAATAAAACGCCAAAAGAAAGTGACTTCATACCTTTACCTCGGATATGGAAGAAATCTGACCTAAAATAAGCGCCGTGCGTCAGGCAAACCCAGAATTATTGTCGACATTTTTTGCGTGTCTATCCACGAAAAAGAAAAAGAAAGCATTTGTTTTCTATGGAAATCACCGTCATCGTCCGCAGCCTTCGACACAGTATGATTTAGTTTACCATACTTTGTAAGAAATGGCAAGGATTTGCTTTCTTTTGTATGGCATTCCAGGCGTGCAAATGGAAACCGGCGCGTCTTGCGGCAGGTTCCGCAAAACGCGCCCAGTCTCTATCCGTTCTCACACAACAGCTTTTCCAGAGCAGCCTGTCTGGCACACAAGCAGAATATCTCCATTGCCATCTCCAGCTCCGGCACGGGCGGGAAGCTGGGCGCTATCCGAATGTTGCTGTCCAGCGGGTCTTTGCCATAGGGATAGGTGGCGCCGGCTGCGGTCATCACCACACCGGCTTCCCGGCACAGCTCCAAGGTACGTCTGGCGGTGCCGGACAAGGCGTAATAACTGACAAAATACCCGCCTTTTGGACGGCGCCAGGACCCAATTCCTCTGGGCGAGATTTCCCGGTCCAACAGTTCCAGTACCTTGTGAAACTTGGGCCGCAGAATGGCCGCGTGCTTTTGCATCAGCGCCAGGGTATGCGCGCGGTCCTGTAAGTACAAAACATGCCGCAATTGATTGACCTTGTCATAGGAGATGGTTTGCACGCTCAAAAGCTTCAGCAGATACTGAATATTAGCCTCCGAGGATGCCAAAACTGAAATACCCGCTCCAGGCAGCGTGATTTTGGAGGTGGAGGCGAACTCAAACACCATGTCCGGATTCCCGGCCTCCCGGCTCAGCGAAAGAATATCCGGAATCGGCTCAAACGGCCCATCGAACTCATGCACGCAATAGGCGTTGTCCCACAGAATCGTAAAGTCCGGAGCTGCGGCCCGCAGCGATGCGATGCGCCGGATGGTGTCCTCCGAGTAAACAATTCCGTCCGGATTGGAGTATTTCGGCACGCACCACATTCCTTTCACCGCCGAGTCCTGCACCAATCGCTCCACCAACTCCATATCCGGCCCCGTCGCGGTCATAGGGATAGTAATCAGTTCAAAGCCAAAGGACTCCGTAATCTTAAAGTGGCGGTCATAGCCGGGCGACGGGCACAAAAACTTCACCCGTTCCAGTTTGCACCAAGGCCTCGGGCTGTGCAGCAGGCCATGAGTAAAGGCCTTGGAAATGGTGTCATACATCAAGGTCAGGCTGGCGTTTCCACCGACGAACGTCTCTTCCGGCTTACAGCCCAGCATGTCCGCCCAATACCGTCGCGCCGCCGGCAGACCGGCCAGCTCTCCATAATTCCGGGCATCCAATCCTTCCACTACGCACTGCTCCGGGCTGTGCAGTACCGTCAAAATATCACTCACCTGGTCGAGTTGCTGCCTTCCGGGCTTCCCCCTGGCCATGTTCAGCTTCAGGTCTTTGGCACGGTAAGCTGCCAACGCTTCTTTTACAGCCTCCAGTTCACAAGCCAACTCTGCGGGACGTAAATGCTCGTACGATTCCATACGACAATCCTTTCTCCTGCACACATTTTGCAGGCATGAACTGCTCTGTTGCCTATTATATGGGAAAGCCGGGGGAATTTCAATCTGACTAAAAAAAAACATTCACAAATTCAATTTCAATATTTTGTATGAATTTAACAATGACAATGGAGAAGCTCCCTGAAATTTCATTTACTTTTCCCCGTTGCATTCATCCAGAGATGTGAATAGAATTTGATACATAGAAACGATATTTATGTAAATTAAGGTCGATTTCTCGCTTGCGGCGGTTTCTTGGGAAGGGATCGCCACCTGACCCCCGATGGAGGCTCCGCACATTATCTGCTTCCAAAGGGCTTGACGAAAGGAAGGATTCCGATGTGTGAAGAAAACACCGCCCTACCCGCGCTCTTTGGGTGCGACGTGTTCAACGAGGCGACTATGAAGCAACGGTTGGACCCAGAGGTATTTTGCGCCTGGAAAACCTGCATTGCAGAGGGAAAACCCTTGGAGCTTCCAGTCGCCAACGCCATAGCGGAGGCCATGAAGGTATGGGCAACGGAAAAAGGGGCCACCCATTATACCCATTGGTTTCAGCCTATGACCGGCGTTACTGCGGAAAAACACGACAGCTTTATTTCCCCCGCCCCCGGTGGAAAGATTATTCTGGAATTTTCCGGCAAAGAACTGGTCCGGGGGGAGCCGGATGCCTCCTCCTTTCCCTCCGGCGGGCTGAGGGCAACCTTTGAAGCCAGAGGCTACACCGCCTGGGACCCCACCGCCTTTGCCTTCCTCAAGGATGGAAGCCTTTGCATCCCCACCTGTTTCTTCTCCTATACTGGCGCTGCTCTGGATAAAAAAACCCCTCTGCTGCGGTCCATGGATGAGGTAAGTCGGGAGGCGGTCCGAATTTTACGCCTGTTTGGAGATAAGCAAACCAAACGCGTCATCCCCTCCGTGGGGCCGGAACAGGAGTATTTTCTCATCAGAAAGGAAGATTACGCCAAGCGGGAAGACCTGCGCCTGACAGGTCGAACCCTCTTCGGCGCGCCGGCTCCCAAAGGACAGGAGCTGGACGACCATTATTTCTGTGCAATCCGTCCCCAAGTGGCTGCTTATATGAAGGATCTGGACAGAGCTCTTTGGCGGCTGGGTATTCTCTCCAAAACCAAGCACAATGAGGTCGCGCCGGCTCAACACGAAATGGCGCCCGTTTATACGGACGCCAACACGGCGTGCGATTCCAACCAGTTGGTCATGGAGGTGATGAAAAAAATTGCGGAGCGGCATGGCCTGATCTGCCTGCTGCATGAAAAGCCCTTTGCCGGCGTCAACGGTTCCGGGAAGCACAACAACTGGTCCCTGTGTACCGACGGAGGGAAAAATCTATTCAAACCAGGGAAGACGCCCAGCCAAAACGCACAATTCCTCCTTTTTCTTGCCGCTTTCATCAAAGGCATCGACGAATACCAGGATTGGCTCCGGTGTACGGTCGCCTCTGCGGGGAACGACCATCGCCTGGGCGCCAACGAGGCGCCGCCCGCCATTGTCTCTATCTTTTTGGGCGACGAGCTGGGGGCGGTGGTGGAATCCATCATCCAGGGAAGCAACTATACCGATCCTGGGAAATCGGTGATGCGCATTGGCGTAGATGTCCTGCCGACCATTCCCAAGGATACCACGGACCGCAACCGCACCTCTCCCCTGGCCTTTACCGGCAATAAATTTGAATTTCGGATGCTGGGTTCCTCCCAGTCCGTTACGGGTCCCAACATTGCGCTGAATACCATTATGGCCGAGGAGCTCAAGTGGTTTGCGGATCGCCTGGAGTCCTCCCGCGATTTTGACGGGGATCTCCAGGCCCTGATATGTCAGGCCCTGACCGAGCACCAGAGAATCATTTTTAACGGAAACGGCTATGACGCCAGTTGGGTCAAGGAGGCAAAGGCCCGGGGGCTTTCCAACTTGTACTCTACCGCCGCATGCATGCCCGCATACATTGCCAGCAAAAACGTGGAGCTTGCAACGCGGCACGGCATCTTTACCCAGGAAGAATTTCAGGCGCGCTATGAAATCCATTTGGAGAGCTACTGTAAACGAATCAAAATTGAGGCTCTGACTATGGTGGATATGATCCAGCATCAAATTATTCCGGCAGCCTCCTCCTATAGTGCCTCCCTGTGCAACACCGCGCTTGCAAAAGAGGCCCTTTCCCTCCCGTGCAACACGGAAAGGACCCTGGCGGCCAGACTTTCCAAGACCACAGACGACCTATTCTCCCACTGCCAGGCATTGGAGCAGGCGCTTACCTGCCTGCCGGAATCCTTCGCCGCCCAGGCGACGTATTATGACCAAACCGTGATTCCCGCCATGCATGCCGCTCGATCTGACGCGGATTTGCTGGAGCGGTTGACGGATAAATCTTTCTGGCCTTTCCCCACCTATAGCGACTTGCTTTTCTATTTATAATCGCATATAATAACAAAAGGAGCTAAAATCCGTTCCTCCGGCGCCCCGCCGCGCCGGAGGATTTCGTTGTGAGGTGTGCCGATGCAGCCCGATGAAATCCGCGACATTCTGGTCCGAATCAGTCCACACTGGGCCGGTCAGGCTTTTTCGGCCACCCGCTTCCGCCATGAGGATGACGGAGAATTCTACGATGTATGGCTGATTGCCTCGGACCAGGCGTACTCCATTCTCAAGCGGACCAGGGATATGGAATGGGACGTTTATAACACTTTTTTTCAGATGCACCCGCCCTACGCCCCCAAACTACTGGGTAGTACGGCAGTGGAGGCGAATCGCTATTTGCTTTTGGAGTATATTCCTGGCCACAATCTTCAGCGATGCACCAGGCCCGAACTAACTGCCGCGCTGGAGAGCATGATCGCCATGCAGGATGCATACTGGGGGAACACGACGCTGGCCGGGGTGGGCTACACGTATCCGCTGAGCTTCACCGACCGGGAAAAGCGGGGGGAATACCTCAATCACCCCCTTTTACAGCGCGTCTACCGGAAGTTTCTCTCGCTTTACGCCATGACGCCCCGCACGCTCTG
This sequence comes from uncultured Eubacteriales bacterium, assembly GCA_958402445.1. Lineage (GTDB taxonomy): Bacteria > Bacillota > Clostridia > Oscillospirales > Oscillospiraceae > Faecousia. The sequence goes on along the minus strand of CATXTO010000007.1, from coordinate 40,242 downwards.
TCATGATGACTGTCTCCCCTTTAACGTCTTGATACACGGTGGCCGGACTGTTTTCATCGACTGGGAATACGGCGGTATTCTGCCCTATCCCGTTATGTTGGCGCGGCTTATCGCACACGGGGGCAGTAATCCGGCCGACCTTTTCTATCTGCTGCCGGAGGACCGGGAGTTTGCCATCTCTTATTACTATCAAAATCTGATTCAAAAAAAGGGGATATCCCCGCAGGCGTATCGGCGGACCCTGGATTATTTTCTCTTTTATGAGTATTGTGAGTGGATTTTTGTGGGGAATCGATACGACGCGACTGACGGCGCCTACTATCAGAAATACCTGCCCATTGCGCTTGCCATGGCGGAACGGCTTTCAGACAACGCCATGCAGGACTAGGGGCACAATTTGACCATACCAAGGAAATCATATCGGAGGGACATGGACATGAAATACATTTTTGTCACCGGCGGCGTAGTTTCCGGCCTCGGCAAGGGCATCTGCGCGGCATCCCTGGGCCGTCTTCTGAAGCAGCGGGGGCTCCGCGTTCGAAATCAGAAATTTGACCCCTATCTCAACGTGGACCCAGGTACCATGAGCCCCTATCAGCATGGGGAGGTCTTCGTCACCGACGACGGTGCGGAAACCGACCTGGATTTGGGCCACTACGAGCGATTTGTGGATGAGAGCCTCACGGCCAATTCCTCCGTCTCCGCCGGAAAAATTTATTGGTCCGTGCTCAACCGGGAGCGGGAGGGCGGATATCTGGGCCGAACGGTGCAGATCATTCCCCATATCACGGATGAAATTAAGCGCCGGATTTATTCTATGGACGGTCCGGATGTGGATGTGGCCATCACGGAAATCGGCGGGACCGTGGGCGACATTGAAAGCCAGCCCTTTTTGGAGGCCATCCGCCAGGTGGCGGCGGAGCAGGGTCGAAAAAACGTGCTGTTTATCCACGTTCCCTTAATCGTCCAGATCCCAGGCAGCGATGAACTGAAATCCAAGCCCACACAGCACTCTGTCAAGGAACTTCTGAGCCTGGGGATCCAACCGGACATTCTGGTGTGCCGCAGCGACTTGCCCTTTACGGAAGAGCTCCGTCGAAAAATCAGTCTGTTTTGTAATGTGGAGCCCGCCTGTGTAATTCAGAATTCCACCGCATCGACTCTCTATGAGGTGCCTCTGATGCTGGCCAAAGAGGGTTTGGATCAGGTGGTCTGCGAGAAGCTGCAGCTGGATACGCCAAAGCCGAATCTGGAAAACTGGGCCGCGCTGGTGCGCAAAATCAAAGGCGCCAACCGCCATGTGCAAATTGCCCTGGTGGGCAAATACACCCAGCTCCACGATGCTTATCTCAGCGTAGTGGAATCTCTGTTCCATGCGGGCACCGACAATGAAGCCGTCGTCTCCATTCAATGGGTCGACTCGGAGGAGGTCACGGCGGATAACGCCAAGGAGATTCTCTCCGGCTGCGACGGGATTCTGGTTCCCGGCGGATTCGGTGACCGAGGAATTGAAGGAATGGTGGCCGCCGCCAGCTATGCCCGGACCAACGGCATACCCTATTTGGGCATCTGTTTGGGCATGCAAATTGCGGTAATTGAATTTGCCCGGCATGTAGCCGGTCTCACTGGAGCTCATTCAGCGGAATTTGACCCCTACTCCCCCTACCCGGTGGTGGCTTTGATGCCGGACCAGGTCAATGTTACGGCAAAAGGCGGCACCATGCGGCTGGGAAAATACCCTTGCGTGCTGCAGCCGGACAGCCGGGCCTTTGCGCTATACGGGACAGGGGAGATATCGGAGCGGCATCGGCATCGCTATGAATTCAACAACGAGTTTCGCAAGGTCCTGACGGAAAAGGGCCTGCGGCTGGCCGGCCTTTCCCCGGACAGCAGACTGGTGGAAATTGTAGAGCTTCCCAATCATCCCTGGTTTGTGGGCTGTCAGTTCCACCCGGAGTTCAAGAGCCGCCCGGACCGGCCACATCCTTTGTTTTTCGGCTTTGTCCAGGCCGCTCTGATGCACGCGGAGCTGTAGGAATTGCATAACAGGCTGAAAGCTTTTTCAAAAGTTTGAAAAACATTTTGATAAAATGCGAAAGGGAACCCTAGTGGTTCCCTTCCATAGGTTTCACCCTCTGGGCCCTTTGGCTAGCGGGTTATTTGACAGGCTGTGCCGCCGGAAACTCTCTTCGGCGTCTTTTCTTAACTGATCGGAACCGACGCTTTTTGTTTCTTTGTACGGAAGGTGCTTGCTTCCCGCTTGAAAAGGCGATACAATAAAAATATCTCTTTCCATAAAAGGAGCGGTGGCATGACATATGAAGAAGTTTTGCGCTGCGCCAGGGCGCAAATCGGCCCATACTGTAAGGCCTGCCCGGTTTGCAACGGCGTAGCCTGCGGCAGCAGCATTCCGGGACCCGGCGCTAAGGGCACGGGCGCCGTTGCGGTAAGAAATTATCAAGCCTGGCAGAAGCTCTGCGTCAATCTGGATACCATCTGTGAAAATGCGCCGGTGGTTACGCAGCTGGAGCTGTTTGGGCAGTCCTACCGTTATCCGTTTTTTGCCGGACCGGTGGGCGCTATGCGGCTGCACTATGGAGAACGGTATGATGACGAAGCTTATAACCAGATCTTAGTCGCCGCCTGCGCAGGCGGCGGGATTTCCGCCTTTACGGGGGATGGACAAGCCCCCGGAGTATTTGAGGCGACTACAGTGGCCTTGGCGTCTGTTCACGGACGGAGCATCCCCACCATCAAGCCTTGGAATCAAGAGGAGGTTTTTCGGCGCATTGATCTGGCCAAATCCGCCGGTGCCAGGATCTTGGCCATGGATATCGACGCGGCGGGGCTGCCGTTTTTAAAGGGGATGCAGCCCCCGGCGGGACGAAAGACCGTGACGGAGCTGCGGGAGATTGTGGCCTATGCCGGGATACCTCTGGTGCTGAAGGGTATTATGACCGTCTCGGGCGCGGAGAAGGCCCTGGAGGCGGGCGTCGCCGGCATCGTGGTCTCCAACCACGGAGGCCGTGTTCTGGACCAAACGCCTGCCACGGCGGAGGTCCTCCCATCTATCGCAGACGCCGTAGGGGATCGCCTGACCATTTTGGTGGATGGCGGTATCCGCAGCGGAATAGACGTTTTTAAGGCCCTGGCCCTGGGCGCCAAAGCGGTTTTAATTGGCCGTCCTTTTGTCCCCATGGTTTACGGCGGCGGCGCGGAGGGGGTCCGGCTTTATATTGAAAAGCTGGGGGCAGAGCTCCGGGATACCATGGAGCTGTGCGGCGTTCAAACTCTGGCACAAATCAATCGAGACTGCCTGTTTGGCCTTGCAGAATCATGAACAAATAGCAAAATAGATAACAATAACTTGGAGCGGGACGACCTTTTTACGGTTGTCCCGCTCCGAGAATTTTTATATGGAGAGGTTTTCTGAAAAAACTATGATTCAGAACAAGCTTTATTTCCCCGAATTGTAAGGTCCAGCTCCAGCTGACAGTCAAACGGCTCCTGCTCCACATGCATTTGACAGGGAGTCTGCGCCTCCACACAGCCCATAGCCCGGTAAAACGCCTGGGTCTCCACAGCGGAATGGCCGGAAATATAGAGCTTTCTCGCCCCCTGGGCATACGCCCAGTCCTCCGCCAGCCGGAACAGCCGGCTGCCAATCCCCCGCCCCCGTAGCTCCTGGGAGACATGCAGACAGCTCAGGTCCAGATACGCATCCGACGGGCCAAATCTTTTTCCCTCTATCGAGGCAAAGCCCTTTAATACACCCTCTACAAACACGCCATAGACCATCCCCCCGGTTGCTATCGTATTTTTCAAGCAGGTGATCAGCGTTTGGTAATCCGCTTCGCTCCACTGGTCCACAAAGGGCGCTTCCTGCACCGCCCATACGCCCTCAACCTTCCGCCAGCATTTGGTCACCACCTGCCGGCGCTCAAACTGCAGAAATAGGGCTCGATTCAGCTCGTCGTGATTTAGCGGCCTGTATACCACCTCGGCTTTCACTTCTCATCCCCCTTGGCCCAGCCGTAAGTACTCCGGACCGCCCGATTCCAGCCGGCAATTCTTTTGTCGCGCTCCTGAATTGTAAGCTCCGGCTGAAACACCCGGTCCAGCTCCCAAATTCCTAGAATCTCCTTGCGGCTGCGCCAAAAGCCAACCGCCAGACCGGCCAGATACGCCGCGCCCATGGCGGTGGTTTCCACACAGCGGGGTCGCAGCACCGGGGCCTGGATGATATCCGCCTGCGTCTGCATGAGATAGTTGTTGGCGGAGGCGCCACCATCCGCCTTCAGCGCCGCCAGTTGAATCCCGGCATCGGCCCGCATGGCCTGAAGCACGTCGTTGGTTTGATAGGCCAGGGAGTCCAGAGCGGCCCGAATAATATGATTTTGATTGACGCCCCGAGTCAGCCCCACAATCGCGCCTCTGGCGTAGGGGTCCCAATGCGGAGCGCCCAGTCCTGTGAATGCAGGCACCACGTAGCAGCCATTGGTATCCGGCACTTTCTGCGCCATATACTCCGAGTCCGCCGCGCTGTCCAGCAGCCGCAGTTCATCCCGAAACCACTGTATCGCAGCGCCCGCTACAAAAATGGAGCCTTCCAAAGCGTACTGGACCTCTCCCTCCAGCCCCCAGGCAATGGTCGTGACCAGGCCGCTGTGGGAAAACACAGGCTTGTCTCCGGTATTCATCAAAAGAAAACAGCCGGTTCCATAGGTATTTTTCGCCTCACCCGGCTGAAAACAGGCCTGACCGAAGAGGGCCGCCTGCTGGTCCCCGGCAGCTCCCGCGATGGGAATAGGTCCTCCAAAATACGCCGGGTCTGCTGTCCCATATATGCAACTGCTGGGCTGAACCTCTGGCAGCATGCAAGAAGGAATTTGCAGCTCCTTCAAAATTTCTTCGTCCCATTGGAGTGTGTTGATGTTGAACAGCATGGTGCGGGAGGCGTTGGAATAATCCGTTACATGCACCCGGCCGCCGGTGAGCTTCCAAATCAGCCAGGTCTCTACCGTTCCGAAGAGCAGCTCTCCCCGCTCCGCCCGCTGCCGGGCTTCGGGCACCCGGTCCAAAATCCACCGCAGCTTCGTGCCGGAAAAATAGGCGTCCAGAACCAATCCGGTCTTGCTGCGATAGCGATCCACCAGTCCCTTTTCCTTTAGACTGTCACAGTAGTCGGCTGTGCGTCGGCACTGCCAGACAATGGCGTGATAAACCGGCCGTCCCGTCTTTCGGTCCCAGACAATGGTGGTCTCCCGCTGGTTGGTGATCCCAATGGCCGCGATGTCGGCGGCATTGGCGCCGATGTTTCGCATAGCCTGCTGGGCCACCTCCAGTTGGGTGGACCAAATTTCCTCCGGGTCATGCTCCACCCAACCAGGCTTTGGGAAAATCTGGGTGAACTCCTTTTGGGCCATGCTGCAAACGACGCCCTTCTCGTCAAACAGGATGCAGCGGTTGCTGGTGGTCCCGGCATCCAGCGCCATTATGTATTTTGTCATTTTTCACTCCTTGCCAGTCCGTCAACAAATCTATTTTTTCCTATTATAGCATTTCATGCGCTATTTTTCAACCAGCCTCCCACACCGCATGGTGACGACAGGTTAAAAATGGCCGTTTTCAACCGAAAGCAATTGACAAAGCCGGATAATTTTGCTATTCTGTTTCAGTATGAAAAGTACGAATAGTATGAGAAAAAGGAGACTGCGCCATGGCTGGTGGGAAGCACTTACTGGGAAAAGGGAACAGTAGCCGCGTTTTCGGTACCGTCAAGGTAGGAGAACGGGGACAAATCGTCATCCCCAAGGAAGCCCGCGAGCTGTTTCACATTCAGCCTGGGGATACGCTGCTGGTACTGGGGGAAGAGGAACGGGGTCTCGTGATTGCCCGGCCGGAAGTCCTGCGTGATTTGGCGCAGCAAATTCTATCAAAGAAAGAGGATTGAGCCATGTCCAATCTGCTAGAACTGTATGAGAGCCTGGGTATCTCTCCGGCAGTATACGAATATGGTCAGACGGTTTTGCAGCGGCTCCAGGACCGTTTTTCCGAGATCGACCAGGTGGCGGAATACAATCAGGCCAAGGTCCTGTCCGCCATGCAGCGAAACCGGGTCAGCGCGGCCTGCTTTGCCGCAACCACCGGCTATGGGTATGACGACGTGGGACGGGACAATCTGGAGCGAGTTTACGCCCATGTTTTCCACACAGAAGCCGCTCTGGTCCGGCCCCAAATTACCTGCGGGACCCATGCCCTGGCTGTGGCTCTCTCTGCCAACCTGCTGCCGGGGGATGAGCTTCTCTCCCCGGTTGGAAAGCCCTATGACACGCTGGAGGAGGTCATCGGTATTCGGGAGAGCCCTTGCTCCCTGCGGGAATCCGGCATCCAGTACCGGCAGGTGGACCTGCTGCCGGACGGCGCCTTTGACTATGAAGGCATCCGACGTGCCGTCGGACCCAAAACCAAGCTGGTCACCATTCAACGCTCCAAGGGCTACGCCACCCGTCCAACCTTTTCCGTACAGCAGATTGGAGACCTCATCGCATTTGTCAAAGGCATTCGGCCGGGTATCATTTGTATGGTTGACAATTGTTACGGGGAATTCGTGGAAACCTGGGAGCCCTCGGATTTAGGGGCAGACCTGGTCGTCGGCTCTCTGATCAAGAATCCCGGCGGCGGCCTGGCGCCCATCGGCGGCTATATCTGCGGTACGAAGGCCTGCGTCTCCCGCTGCGCATACCGACTCTCCGCCCCTGGTCTGGGCCAGGAGGTGGGCGCAAACTTAGGTCTGATGCCCGCCTTTTACCAGGGCCTGTTTTTAGCGCCGACGGTGGTTGCCGGGGCGGAAAAGGGAGCGATTTTTGCAGCCAATCTCTATGAACCCCTGGGCTTCCGCTGCGTGCCTGGCGCCGCTGAGCCCCGGCATGATATCATCCAGGCGGTGGAGCTGGGCAGCGAGGCCGCTATGGTTGCTTTCTGTCAGGGGATTCAAGCGGCGGCGCCTGTGGACAGCTTCGCCACTCCGTTGCCTTGGGACATGCCGGGCTATGAGGACCCCGTTATTATGGCCGCTGGCGCATTTGTGCAGGGTTCTTCTATTGAGTTGTCCGCAGATGGCCCCATCCGCCCCCCCTACGCCGTTTATTTTCAGGGCGGCCTAACCTGGCAGCATGCAAAAATCGGGATTCTCATGAGCCTGCAAAAGCTCTGCGAGGCCGGCTTGGTCCGCCTATAAAATTCTCCTCCCTGTTTTGTGAAAGAGAGGTTTTATCATGAATTGGTTTTGGCTCTCCCTGGCCGCGCTGCTGTGCTGGAGCGGCTCCGACCTATTTTCCAAGCTGGGTTGCCGGGATGCGGACGACCGAAGCTCTCATTTAAAGATGGTAACCGCCGTTGGCGTCGTCATGGGGCTGCATGCAGCGTGGGAAATCTTCTTTGGCGGCGTCACGATCACCTGGCAGGTCATCTGGACCTATCTGCCGGTGTCAATTCTCTATATCCTATCCATGACCCTGGGGTATGTGGGCCTGCGGTATATTGAGCTTTCCATCTCCTCCCCCATCTGCAACTCCTCCGGGGCCCTGGTCGCGGTGATTACCATCCTCATCGGCGGAGCTTCAGAGTTGGTCCCTATGCAGTTTGCTGCCGTAGCCCTGGTCTGTGTGGGCGTGATTGCCCTGGGGGTGGTAGAGGCCACGGAGGACGAGCAGCTCCGGGCGGCGCGCCAGGCAGTTTCCAATTATAAATACGCAAAGTCCTTTCTTGCCCTCCTACTACCCGTGGCCTATTGCCTCCTGGATGCGGCCGGAACCTTTGCCGACAGTCTGGTATTGGAAAAGTTGAACGAGGACTCCGCCAACGTTGCCTATGAATTGACCTTTTTCGTCGCAGGTTTGGTTTGCTTTGCGTACACAAGATTCTGGAAAAAGCAAAAGCCGGTGGCTCGAAGAGAACTTCCCAAATACATAGGCGCTATTTTTGAAACAGGCGGGCAGCTCGCCTATATCTATGCCCTGGCAGATACTGCGCATGTGGCAATGTCTGCGCCCATTATCTCCGCTTATTGCGCGGCCTCTGTGCTCTGGAGCCGCATCTTCCTCCGGGAAAAGCTGTCCTGGAAGCACTACGCAGCCATAGCGGTGGTGGTTTCCGGCATTGTAATCATGGGTATTTTCGATATGTGAGCGTATGACCGGCTGCTAAGGCATGGTGTTTAGCAGCCGGTTTCTTCATTTTCCGTGAAGAAATGAAGCGCTGGCTTCCTAATTTTGCGGTTATATGGTATACTCCTAATATACCCCGTTATGGGCAGGCGGAGTCTGCCCCGGGGGCCACGAAGAGGAGATGGCGAAATGTGCAATTTGCTTTTGGTCGAAGATGACGTCGCAATTGTCTCCACCCTGTCAGATTTCCTGCGTAGCGAGGGGTTTGCCGTTGCGGCGGCAAACGGCCAGCGGCAGGCCCTGGGTCTGCTGGAACAGGGTGCCTTTGACATCGCCCTTTTGGATGTGACATTGAAAGATGGCAGCGGATTTGCGCTGTGTACCGTCATCAAGGCGCAGTACAACATACCAGTGATTTTCCTGACTGCCCTGGGCGACGAACTCAGCACGGTCACCGGCCTGGAGTTGGGTGGGGACGACTATATCCCAAAACCCTTCCGTCCCCGGGAGCTGATCTCCCGGATCCGGAACGTCCTGCGGCGCAGCGGGCAAAATCTCAGGCCGCTGGAGTTGGGGCCAATCCGGGTGGACGCCGCTAAGGGGACTGCTACCCGCGACGGGAAAGAACTCACGTTATCGCCATTGGAGTATCGGCTACTGCTGCTTTTTATGAACAACCCAGGCACAGTGCTCACCAGAAATCGGATTCTAGACGAAATTTGGGATTTAGCCGGTGATTTCGTAACGGATAACACCTTGACGGTCTATATCAAAAGACTTCGAGATAAAATTGAGGCGGACCCGCAGAATCCCATGCTGATTCGTACGGTCCGCGGACTCGGGTACAAGGCGGGCGACTGACATGAGAGAGTGGAAAAACCCCGAACTGCGTCTGTTTTTGATTCCCCTTCTTTTTCTCTCGCTAGTTGGAGTTGGATTCGGTTTTTCCCTGTCTGTTACCGCAGGTTTTCTGAGTCTGGCACTTTGCGGCATGTTTTTCTTGGCAATCGCCTGGGATGCCAGACAGCGGTATCGAAAAATGGACGCCCTATGCAACGACTTAGACCGACTGCTCCATGGAGATTTGTCTATCTCCCTGGACGCTTACGCGGAGGGTTCCCTGTCGGTGCTCCGAAACGAGCTGTGCAAGCTGATGACGAGGCTTCGGGAGCAGGCGGACCTGCTGCAAAAGGACAAGGGAAAGCTCTCCTCTTTTTTAGCGGACGTCTCCCATCAGCTCCGCACGCCGCTCACTGCCGTCAATCTGTTGGTGGCCCGGCTGTCGGAGCCCTGTCTCCCAGAGCGACAGCAGGAAACCGTTCGCGCGCTGCGGCGGCAGTTGGATCGCATCGACTGGCTTATTTCAGCCCTGCTGCGCATGTCCCGGCTGGATACGGGTACTGTGACGTTTCGTCATGCTCGCATCTCCCTATCTGCGGTCCTGGAGCAGGCCGCCGCTCCCCTGGCCGTGGCCATGGAACTTGGGGAACAAACCCTGCAAATACAGGGAGCGGGCTTTTTTGTGGGTGATCTGGCCTGGACTGCAGAAGCTTTGGGTAATATTTTGAAGAACTGTATGGAGCACACTCCGGCAGGAGGCCAAATCTGTGTGAGCTTGTCAGAGAACCCCATTTACAGTGAGATTATAATCCGGGACAGTGGGCCTGGAATTGACCCGGAGGACCTGCCCCATCTGTTTGAACGGTTTTACCGGGGAAAAAATGCGTCGGCGCAGAGCGTGGGGATAGGGCTATCTCTCGCCCGTATGATTATCGTTGCTCAAAACGGCACCATCCAGGCTGTAAACTCGAAAGCCGGTGGCGCTCTGTTTACCGTGCGGTTTTACAAAGGAACCGTGTAAAAGCAAGCCGGGAAAGGAGGAAATCATGTTCCGTATTTTAATCGTGGAAGATGAACCGGAAATTGCCGGCGTGTTAGAGTCTCAGCTCTCTGCATGGGGATATCAAGTGAAGCAGGCACGGCACTTCCAGAATGTTATGGAGGATTTCTATACTGTTCAGCCTCATTTGGTGCTGCTGGATATCGGACTCCCTTTTTACAACGGATACCACTGGTGCGCTGAAATCCGCAAACAATCCAAGGTCCCAATTTTATTTCTCTCCTCCGCCTCCGACAATGTCAATATTGTCTTGGCCGTTAATTTGGGCGGAGATGATTTCATTGCAAAACCCTTTGACCTCAACGTACTTTTGGCTAAAATTCAGGCCCTGCTTCGGAGGACTTACGATTTTGGCGTACCGGAGGAGCACTTGGAGCACCGGGGTGCGGAGCTGGACCCCGCAGGCGCCATGCTGCTTTGGCAGGGGCGGCGGCTCCCCTTGACCAAAAATGAATGCCGTATCTTACAGACCCTTTTGGAGAATAAGGGCTGCGTGGTCAGTCGGGAAACGCTGATGCAACGGCTTTGGGAGTCCGACTCCTACGTGGATGAGAACGCCCTTACGGTCAATGTGGCCCGGCTGCGAAAGAAGCTGGACTCTGCGGGGCTTTCTGACTTCATCGCCACAAAGAAGGGACTCGGCTATCAGATTAGCTGAAGGTGGATCATGAAACAGCATGTATGGCTGGCTTGCCAGTATCTCCGCGCGCGTCGGCGGGTAGCGCTCTACTTTTTGCTCTGTACCGGCATTTTTTGCATCGTTTTCACCCTATTTCGCCTTCCTGTGGCAGCCGCAGTGTACGGCAGTCTGATTTGCGCCCTCCCATTGGGCTATGCCGCTGTGCGGGACTGGCTCCATTGGAGGCAAAAATACTTTATCCTGCAAAACCTGCGCCAGGAAATTTTGAATACCACAGATAATTTGCCCGTTCCCGGCGACGTGGTGGAGCAGGCTTATCAAGGTCTGATCCAAAACCTCTCCCGGTCGAAAGCGGCTGCCGCCGCGGAGAGCGTCAATCGATTTCAGGATATGACCGACTACTATACCCTCTGGGCACACCAGATTAAGACGCCTATCGCCGCTATACGTCTGGTTTTGCAGAGCGAAACGGTGCCGGAGCCCAGTTTGCTGCAACAGGAGCTTTTTCAGATTGAGCAGTATGTGGATATGGTTCTGTGTTATTTGCGGCTGGACAGTGACTCCAAAGACTTTCTCATCCGCAGCTACGAGCTGGACGGTATCGTCCGGCAGGCCCTGCGAAAGTTTGCCCCCTGGTTTATCCGGAAACGGCTTCAACTGCACTACCATCCGGTATCCTGCGCCGTGCTTACGGATGAAAAATGGTTGCTTTTTGCCCTGGAACAGGTAATCTCCAACGCAATCAAATACACCAGCCGGGGCGGCGTCACCATCTCCTTAGAGGAGCCTGCTACCTTGGTCATACGAGATACCGGTCTTGGCATCGCGCCAGAAGACCTGCCGCGCATTTTTGAAAGGGGCTATACCGGCCGAATGGGGCGCCTGGACAAACGAGCCACGGGCATCGGCCTGTATCTGTGCCGCCGTATTTTGACGCAATTGGGGCATTCCATCACCGCTGAATCTGTGCTGAGGCAAGGCACCACCATCCGCCTTTGTCTGGAAAGCGTCAAGCTGAACGTAGAGTAGGCAGCTGAAAGGCCTATAAAATCTCCATTGCTTTTTACTACTCGTTTTGTTAAAATCAAAGGTATGGAAACTGCATTTTGCAGAAAGGGGTAAATTAGTATGGCGACGCAGAAAAATGATAGTCCGATAGAGCGAGCGGCACGGGAATTCCGCTGGAGCTTTGTTTTATCGGCGCTGGCTTACATCCTCTTGGGGCTGTTTCTGGTAATATGGCCGGATGCGAGTATGAACGTCTTGTGCTATCTCATTGGGAGCGTTTTAACGCTGTATGGCTTTTTCAACATTTTTAGCTTTATTTTTGGCCGTGACCGCAGCTTCAGCATCGAGCTGGTCATTGGGGTTGTGACCGCGGCCATTGGTATTTTCTCCCTGGTTTCGCCCAATACCATCCGGGATATCCTGTCCATTCTGTTGGGCCTCATCGTGGTGATCGACAGCCTCATCGGCATCAAGCGCGCCTTTTCCTTGAAGGAGTTGGGTCTTACTCCTTGGTGGGTACTTCTGCTGCTATCCCTGGCTTCCGCTTTGTTGGGCGTGCTGTTCATGATTCGCAAGGAACTCTTTGGAGAAGCCCTGCTGATCGTGGTGGGGATTGTTTTGATGTACGAGGGTATTTCTGATCTGGTGATGATCATGCAAATCAGCGTTCTGGGGAAGCGGCTGAAAAAAGGCTTGGGCTCAATCGTACGGGACGACGCGAACATCATCGATGCGGATGCGCCGGACGGCCAGGCCTGATTCCAGAAAGGTCGCCTGATTGGCCAACATGGGTGCTGCAATACCCGTTGCAGCGCCCTTTTTTTGTGAACCTTACAAAAATGTAAGATTTTGAGCCGAATTGTAAGGTGAATCGATGGCAAAACGGACGGGTCTCCGTTAAAATATGGCTGTAAAAACCCAAGGAGGTTTGGTTTATGGCAATTTTGGAAGTACACAATCTAAAAAAAATTTATACCACCCGATTTGGCGGCAACCAGGTACAAGCGCTCTCCAATGTGACCTTTGATTTGGAGGAGGGTGAATTCGTGGCCGTGATGGGAGAGTCCGGCTCCGGAAAAACTACGCTGCTGAATATTTTGGCGGCCCTGGATCGTCCCACTGCTGGACAGGTTTTGCTGAGCGGGCGCGACATCACGACCATCCCGGAAGGCCGCCTGGCCGCATTCCGGCGGGAAAACCTGGGCTTTGTATTCCAGGACTTTAATCTCTTGGATACCTTCTCCATCCAGGACAATATCCTGCTGCCTCTGGTCTTGGCCGGAACGTCTTACAGCCAAATGCAAACACGTCTGTCGCCTTTGGCCGCGCAACTGGGTCTGACGGAGCTTCTGAAGAAATTTCCCTATGAGGTTTCCGGCGGACAGAAGCAGCGTGCCGCCGTGGCCCGGGCGCTGATCACCAAGCCCCAGTTGATTCTGGCGGATGAGCCCACTGGGGCCTTGGACTCTCACTCCTCGGACGAGCTGCTGCGCTTGTTTATGCGGATCAACGAGGGTGGGCAGACCATCGTCATGGTGACCCACTCGGTACGGGCGGCTAGCAGGGCCGGCCGCGTGCTATTTATTCGCGATGGACAAATATTCCACCAGCTCTATCGCGGCTCCAGTTCCGACGAGCAGCAGTTTCAACGCATTTCCGATACGCTGACCATGCTTGCAACGGGCGGTGAGCGTAATGGGTAAGGGTTTCTATCTCCGCCTAGGCATTTCCAACCTGGGAAAAAATCGCAAAATTTATCTTCCTTACATTCTCTCCTGTACTTTGATGGTACTGCTGCATTTTGTTCTCTGCTCCATGGCCTTCACCACTGCGTGGGATGGGATGTCCGGAGGCGATTTGCTTCGTACCATCCTATTTCTGGGCATTTATGTGGTCGAAATTTTTGCTCTCATTCTGCTGTTCTATACCAACAGCTTTTTGATGAAACGAAGGAAGCGGGAATTTGGCCTGTACAATGTCCTGGGAATGGAAAAACGGCACATCGGCCGGGTCCTTTTCTGGGAAACCTTATTTGCCTTTGGCATCAGTATTTTATCAGGCCTGCTTCTGGGCGTTTTGTTCAGCAAGCTGGGGGAGCTGCTCCTATGCAATCTCCTGCAATTTGACATTCGGTACTCGTTTGAATTTCTTCCTCAGGCTTTTATCCGCTCTCTAACCGTTTTTCCCATTTATGCGGTGCTGATCTTGCTGCATAGCCTCTGGCAGCTGCGCAAGGCAAAGCCAGTGGAGCTCCTCTCCAGCACCAGCATGGGAGAGCGGGAGCCCAAGGCCAACTGGCTGCTGGCGCTCATTGGCATCGTGCTGCTGGGATTTGGATACTATCTGGCGGTCCGAATTCAAGATCCAATTACCGCTGTGGCGTGGTTTTTTGTGGCTGTCATTCTGGTTATCCTGGGCACGTATTGCTGCTTTGTGTCCGGCAGCGTGGCCGTCCTAAAGCTTTTGCGAAAGGCAAAGGGCTATTACTATAAAACCAAGCACTTTGTTTCTGTCAGCGGTATGCTGCATCGAATGAAGCAAAACGGCGCGGGTCTTGCCACCATCTGTATTCTCTCCACGATGGTTCTGGTCATGATATCCAGCACTACCAGCCTATATGTAGGCCAGGAGGACGTCATCCATTCTCGGTATCCCCGGGATATCGGCATTACGGAGCAAGTTTATTCAGATAAAAAAGCCCAGCTGATTCAGCAAGCCTGCCAATCTGCCCTAGACACCCAAGGCTTGCAGGCGGAGGACCTGTTGTCTTACCGGTATACAAGCTTTGTGGCCTACCAAAAGGGCAATACGTTTTTTCTGGATCAGGAGCTGTTAACCAATAGCTTTTCCAACAGTGGGGAGAGCCTGCGCATGCTGTACTTGGTTCCATTGGAGGATTATAACCGTTTCGCCAGCAAAGAAATTTCACTGGAGCCCAATCAAATTTTGATTTATGGGTTGAGAATGGAGTATCCCTATACACAGTTGTCTCTGGACGGGCACACCTTCCAGGTCCAGGAACAACTGACCACATTTATGGATAATGGGTCCAGCATGTCCGATATCCTATCCTCTCTGTTCCTGGTGGTTCCGGACCAAACGGTAGCGACTCAGATTGCCCAAACCGTGGACGCCGCTTATGGAGAAGACAGCGCACGGACCCATTATTATTACGGATTCAATCTTGCAGGCTCCAATAAAGAAGAGGTCGCGGTGTATACGCAGCTTCGAGAGACCTTGCTGCATCGGGATGACATCACTGTCTCAGTGGAGTCGGCGGCGGCTGAGCGGACTGATTTCATGTCTCTGTTCGGAGGATTATTCTTCCTGGGTATTTTCCTGGGCTTTTTGTTCCTGCTGGCCACAGCGCTCATCATCTATTACAAGCAAATTACGGAGGGCTACGAGGATCGAACTAGATTCCGCACACTGCAGCAGGTGGGTATGTCGAAAGCCGAGGTGCGAAAAACCATTCACTCTCAGATACTGACCGTGTTTTTCCTGCCGCTTCTGGCAGCCGGTATCCATATGGCCTTCGCCTTCCCAATGGTCTCCAAAATGCTCCGGCTTTTTGCTTTAACGAACACGCAGCTATTGATATTTACCACCGGCGTCACCTTTTTGCTCTTTGCTCTGATTTATACGTTAGTATACAGCCTCACTTCCCGGTTTTACTACCGTATTGTCAGCGACAGCAACGGGGACTGAGGAGAACGTAAAAATGGGGACGGCGTCAGCCGTCCCCATGCTATTTCCCTGCAGGATCTGCTATTTGTAAAAGCTGCTGCCGCCAATAAATTCCCGCAGCAGACTAGTCGGCGGCACCTCGTCGTCCACATCCGCCTCCAAAATATAGTTGAGTATTTTGACAATAGAGCGTACCTCTTCATAATAAGGGTTTTCAGAAGTAACAGCGTCCAGCAGAGGAAAGATGTGCTTTTTTAGCACTGCAAGCTCGTAAAGTAAGGAGCTGTTGAAAATTACGTCCGCGTTTTCCTGGTAGGGAAAAATCCACTTCTCCTCCCCGCGCCGCACGGAATCCCACATGGAGAGCGTGTGCTCCACAGAGGCGCCGCGGTTTTCATAGTCCCGGACGATACGCCGCAGCAGCCGCAGGTAGCTGGTGGGAATGCGGTTGTGATTGTCTAGATTCAGCGGCAATAGAGCGCTGACATACATGCGGAACACCAGGTTTCGATCCACGTCCGCCGGCAGCAGCGCCGGATTGAGGCCGTGTAGGCCCTCTACGATTATAATAGAGTCCGGATGCAGCGTCAAGTACGCATCGGTTTCCACGCGCTTGCCAAGCTTAAAGTCAAAGCGCGGGAGCCGCACCGTCTGCCCCGTCAGCAGCGCCTGCAGCTGGATGCGAAACAGCGCCGTGTCAATGGTATTGATGTGCTCCAAATCCAGCTTCCCATCGGGGCCCGGCGCAATTTGATCTCGGTCAATATAGTAGTCGTCCAATGAGATGAGAATGGGCCGCTTGCCGTGCACCCGAAGCTGTACGGCCAGCCGGTTGGCACTGGTGGTTTTACCGGAGGAAGAGGGCCCTGCCAAAAGCACAGCCTTGGCGTTTCGCTGTAGAATTTGATCTGCGATTTGGGAAAAGCTACGTTCATGAAGCGCTTCATTTACCTGAATGAGCGTGCCCAGTCGGCCCTGCTGCACCAGGTCGTTGAGGTCCGCCACTGTGTCGCAGTCCATCAAAGCACACCAGCGTTCGCTTTCGGCAAATACGGCGGAAAAATTAGGCAACTCTTTGTATGATGCAACCCGATCTGGGTCGTTGGGATCGGGGAAAATAAACATAATGCCGTCCCGACCGTCCGAAACCATATCCCAAACGGAAAGATAGCCCGTGGAGGGCGCCATTTCACCGTAAAAATAGTCCATGTAGTCACGGAAGCGGTAAACGTCAAAGTAGGGCACGCTGCGCCAGGATAAAAGCCTGGCTTTATCCTCCTGGCCATCGGACCGGAACGCGTCCTGCGCCTCCACCGTGGTGATACGGCGGCGGAGCAGCGGGATATCCTCCGCTACGATCCGGGCAAATTCCGACTTCAGCGCCGGCACATCCCCAGGGGTAAAAGCGGGCGTCTTTTCAATGGTCACGTTCACGCCAGCCCCGACGGTATAGTTCATCTTTGCAATTGCGCCGGGAAACAGCCGCCGGACCGCCAAAAAAAGCGCAAATTGAACCGTGCGAGCGTATACCTGCTTTCCCCGGGAATCTGTATAACGTATCAGGGTAATTTTGCCGGCGGACGCCTCCATAGCCCGTCGCATCGAAATTGTTCCATCCGGAGCCGCATCGATCTCCCGCTGCGGAACATAATTCAGCGTAAAGGTCTCTCCGGCAATTCTGGCGGCAAGGGGACGCCGGGACAACTGCGCACAGTCCAGGCGCAGGCGCTTTACCGCGTCTAGTAGGGATTCCCCTACCTGCACTTCAACGGGTCTGTTGTCAAGAAACAGGTTCATTGCATCGCCTCCTGTGCTAATACGTTTGGAAAGTCATATGGAATAAATTATTATACGCGAAAGATCGAAAATCTGCAAGCGTTAGCCCGGCAATTAAGATATAAATTTTTCCATGCCGCAATCTATTGTAAGTAGAATGCGCAGATTCACTTAAAATAGATCGTGTAAGGAAATTTTATTGAAATATTGGTAGATTTTTGGGGAAACCTGTAGTATACTAAAGCAGATGTTTGGAATTTCTGGAGGAAACGTCCCATGAGTAAATACAACGGTAAATTTGCTTCCAATGACAAAGAGAAAAACGAAAAACCATCCAACGACCCGGAAGCAAAGCCAAGGAAAAAGAAGTGGCGTTGGGTTCTGCTCTCCGTTTTGCTGGTGGTCTTAGCGCTTTTGATCGCGGCAATCGTCTTCGTCTGGACGAAACTGAATCAGATCGACCGGGTCGATCCCAAGGAGACTTACATGTCTCAAGAGGAATGGAATGATTACGCCGCAAGTGAGCAAACCGAGCTGCCTGATGCGGGGACCTATCCCACGCTGGACCCGGATGCCGTTGAATGGGGCTCCAACCCCAATAATCCCATCGGGCAGGACGATACCAATATTGTGAATATTTTGCTTATTGGGCAGGACAGGCGTGCAGGAGAAGGACGGGCCCGCTCAGACTCCATGATCCTAGTTAGCTTTAACAAAGCGGATAAAAAAATAACCTTGGTATCCTTCTTGCGGGATAACTATGTACAAATCCCCGGGTATCAGGACAACCGACTGAACTCTGCATATGCCATCGGCGGTATGGAGCTGCTGGATGAAACGCTGTCGACCAATTTTGGTGTATCCATTGACGCCAATGTGGAGGTGGACTTTTCCGGCTTCACCTCCATAATTGATTTGTTGGGCGGCGTGGATATTGAACTAACCAGTGCCGAGGCCAACCATTTAAATAATTTGGAGGGCTGGTCTTTGCGCTCTGGAGAAAATCACTTGACTGGGGAACAAGCTCTGAGTTATTCCAGAATCCGTTATCTAGACTCTGATTTCGGGCGCACCAGTCGGCAGCGCAATGTGCTGACTTCCCTGTTGGAGTCGTTCAAAAACATTAGTTTAACCAAGGCGCTGAAACTTGTGGATGAGATTTTTCCTTTGCTTACCACGGATATGACAAACAAAGAAATTATTTCCAATGTTACAACGCTGCTGCCGATCCTATCCAAAGCGGAGATTAACACCATGCACATCCCCGGAGAGGACGACTACTACAGTGCCTCTATTCGAGGTATGGCTGTCATTGTTCCAGACTATGATGCCTGCCGAAAGCAGCTATCGGAAGCGCTCAATTAAAAAAAGTCCAGAACCGGTTTAATAGCTCCAAATATGCGGTGGGCGAGCACAGTACGCCCATACAAAGTGCGTTCTGACTCAAGAGCGGTTGTGTGGCTTTGCACGCCTGCGGAACAACTGTAGGTCGTCTACACGGTATCATTGTTTCGATTGCCACACGGACGAGCTTAGCTCACCCTGATATGATTATGTGCAAAACCCGCCGGGGCCTTGGCCCCGGCGGGTTGCTGTGCTATTCTTTGCTTATTCTTCTTTCAGAAAACCTTTATTCTGCGGGATCGAACCTTAGAACCCGGTGCAATACCGCAGCAGAACCGTGGCTGTCTGTGCCCGAGTTGCGCTGCTCTGCGGCGACAGTACGTTTTCCTCCGTGCCATCAATCAGGCCTTTTTCTACGGCCCAAGTGATGGACACTTCGGCGTAAGAGCCCACACGCGCCGCATCCGTATATGCGCTCAGGTCACCTTCCGCCTTCACGGTATGGCCGCTCCACTCTGTATACCGGGCCAGGAATGTCACCAGCTGCTCCCGGCTTACGGCTTCATTGGGGGCGAACCGCGTCTCGCTCACGCCCTTGGCAATACCGGCCTCATACGCCCACGCCACTGCGTTTGCATAGTACGCATTCGCCTGCAAATCCGTGAACGGCATTTGCGCAGCTACCTCCGGGTCGCCAGCTAGCCGGTACAGAATGACCATCATCTGGCCCCGGTTCAGCACGCCGCTGGGGGAGAATGTAGTATCGCTGGTGCCGATCATCAGGCCGGACTCCAAAACGTAGTCCACACCCTGATGATACCACAGGTCCTGATTCACATCCACAAACTGCTTGGACGGGCAGGCATCTCTGTTCGCTGGAATCGCGCGGGACTCCAGCTCCTGACACACCGGGCAGGTTCTGGTTTCCTCTCCGTCTTTGAAGCAAGTTGCCGCCTTGGCCATGGTCCACTCGCCCCACTTATGGCCCAGGGCGGGAACCACGTCAACTACATAGGAATCGCCGCAGTGGTCACAGGTACGAGTGGTATAGCCCTTCTCCGTGCAGGTGGGCGGTACTACCGTATCCACATAATTGTGGACCGTGACAGGGATGGGACGGGTTTCCTTTTCGCCGCAGACGGAGCAAGTCCGCTCCTCTACGCCTTCTTTATCGCAGTCTGGCTCCTGGATCACAACCCAATCGCCCCAAGTGTGGCCCAGGGCAGGAACCATGTCCGCAACATAGGCGTTGCCACAGCGGCTGCAGGTGTAGGTGGTATAGCCCATTTCCGTACAGGTGGGATCTGTTACGACCGGCTGGAAATCGTGCCCCAGGGAAGGCACATAGTTGTCCCGGTAGTTGTATCCGCAGATCTTACAGGTGTGCAGCGTGTAACCGTCCGTCGTGCAGGTGGGCGGTACTACCGTATCCACATAGTTGTGGCCAGTTGCGGGAATGGGACGGCTTTCCTTTTCGCTGCAGACGGAGCAAGTCCGCTCCTCCCGGCCCGCATGGGTGCAGTCCGGCTTCTGGGTCTCAGTCCATGCACCCCACTCGTGTTCAAGGGCCGGAATGATCTGACCACGCTCCACAATCTCGCCGCAGATGGTACAGACCAGATCGCCTGTGTATCCGGCTTCGGAGCAAGTGGCTTCTTTCTGGTTCCGCAGCTCGGTCTTATGGCCGGCTGCCTTCGTGTACTGATCGCGGAAGCTATAGCCGCAGACCTTACAGGTGTGCTCCGTGTAGCCGTCTACCGTGCAGGTAGGCGGTACAACCTCCACCTCATAATCGTGGCCTAGCGCGGGGATCGCTCTTGTCTCCTCCGCATCACAGTCCTTACAGGTCCGGCGCTCCAGGCCTTCTTCTGTACAGGTCGGCTCAGTTACGGTCTCCCAATCGTTCCAGTTGTGGTCCAGACCAACCTCGTAAACCTCCGTTTCGGAAACAGCCTTGTCATTCCGCTCGGTGGTCTTCACGGTGATCTTTGCAGTATCCCCAGCCTTTTCCGTGCAGGTAAAGGTCAAGGTAACCAGAACATTTTCTTTCTCCATGGGATTTAGTGTAGCATAGGCAAAGTTGCCGTTGGCCAGATTGGCCGCGTTCAACTGCACCGTGCTCTCCACCTTAGACAGGGTCAGGGCTTCCTTGTCATAGGAGAAGCTCATCATGCCGTTGGTGGTAGCCTCGGTGGCCGGGATCTCCAGGGTAACGGTCTTGGCCGCATCGTCATAGGACACGTCCTGGGGCGCCGCGACGCCGTCAGGCGCATTGGCATTCACGTCCGCCTTTGCGGGGGCAGCCGTCTGGGATTGCAGGCCGCTCAGAGCTTCCGGCGTAACGGGTACCGCATCGATCGTCATGGCCTCGTCGGGACGCATATCCTTCACCGACACGCTATCGGGGATAGCACCGTTTGGCTCCGCCGCATACAGGCAGGCAGGCCATACGTCCTGTCCAAAATTGCCCAGATAGGTTGATTCAAAGGCCGTGCCATTGAACCTCAGCATGTAAACTTCATTGGTCTGGCCCGTATAGTAAGACAGGAACAAGGTGCCGCTTTCATGGTCCTCCACCAAGGAGCAATACTGGTAATCCCCATTGGTGGGGAAGTCCAGGGTCAGATCCGTTGGGAAGTAATTGAAGTCAATACTGCTGGTTCCATCGTACCAGAACACCCACAGGGACCCTCCATCATCCAAAGCATAGATAAAGTCAGTGTAGGTGCCTTCCTCCTCGCCTTCCACCACGCCGCCGGAGGCCACCGCTACATATCTGGAGGCATTGGTGTAGATCATCAGATAAAGGCTCATGTTCCAGCCTAGGGTGAAATCATTCAGCATGGGGTCCTTCGGAGTAAATAGGTAAATTCCGTAGACGCCGGTTGCCAGCGGATCATCCGCAGTGCCGAAGTACTCCATGGACGCCATATCCGACAGGGCCATACCAAATTCGGACGCGCCGGAGGTCTCCAGAGACGTGCCGGTCTTCATGTCCACCTTATGGGACGCCCAAACGTTCTCGTTGGCATCCTGCACGAACAAAACGTCGCTGCGTTTGTCATAGGTGACGGAGGCCAGGGAGGTATCGATCTCCGTGCCAGGCGTCCAGGTCTTCTCGGTCTCCAGGTTCCAATCAAAGAACTTGGAGTTACCCTCTGCATCCTGCAGGGCGCCCTTCAGGGTGAAGTCCACCGTCTCACAGGTGACCTCGCAGGAAACCGACTTGGACGGGTCTATTTTGGCCGTCGCCGTGATGGTGCAGGCACCGCCGCTCACTGCCGTGACCAATCCATTTGCGTCCACCGTCGCCACATCCGGGTCGGAGGAACTCCATGTTACTGTACGGTCCTTCACCGTCCAGGGCATAATGGTCACTTCCAGAGTCTTGCTGCCGCCCACAATCAGGTTCATTTGTTCCTCGGAGATTGTCATGGAGCCGATCTCCGTGGTGGGATCGTACCATCCGCCGCCGCCCTTCTTGGGATTGACGATCAGGGCCGTGGTCTCCCACATCAATTCGCCCACTTTCACGGCTGCGCCGGTCTTCGGATCAATTTTCACCAGGTCCTTTTGTGTGCCGGAACCGGAATAGAGCTGCGTCCAGTAGATGTTGCCGTCGTTGGGACTCCAGGCAATGGACTGGACATAGTTCATCTGATACCCGGTGGGGCCAACCAGCTTCACCGGCGCCAGGCCCTCGTCCAGGATACCCAACAAGCAATACGCATCATAAGACGTGATACTGCCGTCTCCGTTGATATCCCCGTCTGCGGCAAGTGTAGTCTGCACACCGGCCACATAATCCAGAAGATACTGGGCGTCCGCTTCGTCGAACTGCTGGTCGCCGTTCATATCGTATTTGCTGGCATCTGTTGCCAGCGATTCCAGGGTAAAGGTATACAGCTCACAGGTATTGTAATCCAGGAAATAGAAATTGCCCTTGTCATCACAGGTCAGGGTATTTGTGTCGTGCCCCATCGTGCCAACCTGCGTGACGGTGCCCATGAGCTTATCGATCGCGTATAGCTTTCCTCCGCTGACACCGTAAAGCACGCTATCCACAGGGTTGTAGGCCATATCGGTGATAACAACCCCCATGGAACAGATGAATGTGGGAGCGCTCAAAGCGTCCTCCTTCATCACGTACAGGTCGCCGGTATCCGTGCCGGCGAAAATGTAGCCGTCCACATAGGCGCCGGAGAAGAAGGTCACGCTGGAAGTAGCCAGGGTCTCAATCTCATCTTCCGTCGTGCCGACATCGAAGCCGACCCAAGCGTTCAAATCGGTATCGAATCCCATAAAATCATGGGCTTCTTCCTCTTCGCCGCCGCCGCCCACGTTGACCTCATAGGTGGTTTCATTCATGGCATAGTCGTAGACTGCTACCAGGAATTTGCTTCCCTTCACATCCTTCAGGTCAAAGGCAGCAGTTTGGGTCTCGCCCGGAACTGTCTCATTGGGTGTGTAGGTACCCAAAACCTTTGTGCCGCCGGCGTTGTACACCACCACACCGGCAATATAGTTGTTGTCCTTGGCCGTGACGACCATCTTCCGCATGATACTGAAGGTGATGTCCTCCAGCTCCGGCGCGGTGTTGTCGATGGTGGTCTGAGTCGTCAGATAAGCGCCGTCTCCCAGGGCCTCCCAGTTAACGGAGCCGTCCTCATTCCGATAGTACTCCGGCGCCAGCCCCAAGGAGATATTGACCTTGGTGCCCTCCGGCAGCTTGGCTCCGGTGGCATCCGTACCGGCCCAGTTCACGTTCGCCTGCCGGGTGGTATTCATCCAAACGGCGTTATTGCCGTGATAATACGCCCCGATCACTTGACTCGTGCTGATGGCTTCGTAGTAAATCTCGCCGGTCTCAGCATTGGTAATGACCAGTCTCGTGCCACTTGCATTGCGGATGGGGGAGTATACCATTTGGGCGAATTTGTTGCCCACCTGGTTATTGAAAGCATTCCGCTGCGGCAGGTATTCGTCCTCATCCAGCAGGGGGTTGCCTATGTAATAGTAGCTGCTGCTATCCCCTGCGTAGTTCACCGTCAGGAAGTTGGTTTTATCCACTCCAATATAGGAATCCCGCACCTCTGTGCCGTAATAGCGCTCGGCATAGGTGCCTACGTCGAACATGGACGAATCAGTCCAGCTCCCGTAGAAGCCCAGGAACGGGATGGAATGGGTTACGCCAACAGCGCCTTCCTGTGTGGAGCCCGGCATGACGTAGAGATAGCCCTCAATATAGGCGCCGTTCACATAGTTCTCGTCCAGATAAGCCTTTACCTCGGCCGGCAACGTAATGGTCACCTCAACCTTGGCTTGGCCGTTGGCCGGGAGCCGGAAGGAACCACTTGAAGCATTGCCGTTGACCTTGTAGGCCACGTCTGCCTCTAATTTTGTCGTCAAGGCATCCAGATAGTCGCAGCGCTCTGTCTGCTGGCTATTGGCATAATCCTCAAACAAGTTCTGCGTCAAAGTTGTGGCATCCAGCTTGTAAGTCTGAACGCGGGTTGCCATGTTATGCACGGTAAAGGAAATATGGTATTCGCCCGTGCGCGCCGGGTCGTCTCCCAGTTCCGCCTTCACCTTGCCGTCGTCGCGGTCATCCATGCTGATATAGGAGTCCGCGCTGACGGCCTTGCCCACGTTGGCAAGGCCAGAGCCCTGCCTCAAAATGGAGTACAGCTCGCCGCTCTCCTCTTCCGTCATGGGAACAGAGGTGGACATCAGAAGAGACATGGCCATAGCCCGGGCGGTCACCCCATCAGGAACCCGTCCATTATCCCTTAGATACTGCGCTACCACCGCCACCATGCCGGTGATCTGCGGAGCAGACATGGAAGTACCGCTGTTCATGCCGTAGTCCCCATTGTTCACCGAGGAGTAAATATTGCCGCCAGGCGCGGTGATCTCCGGCTTAATCGTCAGAGCTCCCGAGGTGCCCCAGGCGGAGAAGTCACTCATGGTGTAGGGATTACCGTCTCCATACTTCACCAATAAGGGATATATGGTAACTTTCCCTGTATAGGTGCCGTTATCCTGCAGGGTGCTGTCCTGCTGGATTGCCTGCGCAGCCGCCTGGGACATGCTCACACAGGGAATGGTTGACGAGGAATCCGACAGGTCCATATTCAGGTCGCCGGCTTGATTGTTATAGATAATTACAGCTGCCGCGCCGGCATTCCCAGCGGCGTCATGCTTTTCATAGAACGAGGTGGTGCCCCGGGAGACCAGGACCACTTTCCCCGTTACATCAATGCCCTCATAATCCGCTGGCTCGCCAATTCCGGTGAAGAACACGTAATCATATTCTGTCCCCTCCTCGGAATTGGCCAGGGTATACATGTGCTCATTGGAGTAATTGCTCTCGCTATAGGTGTACTCCTTGCCGTTAATCTCCAGGGGAGCGCCGGTGAAGCCCGCGTTGTCCACACTGGCAACGGTGAACGCATCGAGCATACTGCCGGGGTCCCCGCCGGTGAAGAAGTTCACGTCGTCTCCATACAGATGTCCCGTGGGGTTCGTAGCGCTCTGGGACCATCTGCCGTAGTTTCCGGCGGAGAAAACAACCACCGTACCCGTTTCGTTCAGGGAGTCAAACAGCTCGTTATAATACACCGTGCTGCTATAGGTGAAGCCAGGGTTCGGCGAACCCAAGGACAGGTTCACAGAGTCGCAGCCCAGCACCAGGGCGTCCTCAATGGCGACCATATAGTCGGAGGGATACGCGCCGCCGCCCTTACCAAAGACCTTCATGGTGAGAATCTGGGCGTCCGGCGCCACACCGTTGACTTTCACCGTTTCGGCCGCGGAAGCATAACCACCGTTCCCGTCCGGGACATAGCGGTTCGAGGTGGCGATACCGGAGACATGGGAACCATGATCTCCCTCGCTGTCATGGTCATGGGTCACATCCAAGTCCCGGTCTATGTAGTTGTAAGCGTAGGCCAGCTTGGTATTCCGATACAGCTGCTCCCCAGTCAGACTCGAAGTCCGCTTATAGGAGTTCAGCTGATCCAGGACACCCGCAATTTCCTGCGCGTCCAAAAGATCCAGGGATTCTATGTACGCCTCGTAGGTCATGCCCATATATTCCGCATTCTCCTGCAAGGCGTATTCCAGTGCGCCTGGATCGAAGGACTGGTGATCCGTATCCAAGCCCGTATCGATGATGGCGATCCGGGAGCCGGCTCCCGTGTATCCCGATTCCCAGGCGATTGGGCTGCCGATCATATGAGAGGACGGCAGCATGTTCACGTCGGCGGAGCCGCCGGAAACCACGTCTGGTTCGTAAACCGGCTCAATGTAGACAGCGTCCACACCAGAAACCTGCTTGATTTTTTCGATCTGGCCATACTCCACATTGGCGGAAATCAGGTTCGCCGCCAGCGTCAGGTTCCAGACCACATCCAACTTCGCACCGCCCAGCGCCTGCTTGGAAATCTGTTGGGCCATGCTCTCCTGCTTGTCCTCTAGCTTGTCTCGATAGGCGATTGCCGCCTGATTCTGTGCAATGCCCTCAATGGCGTAACCCGCCTGCACAGTTGGCTTGTCCTCCAGGACAATCGAAACACGGACCTTCTCCTTTGGTCCATAGGCCGGTTCCTCCTCCGCCGTTTCCGCGACTCGATTACTCAAGTCCGCGGAAACAGTTGTATCCACCTTTTTGAAGCTGGCCTTGCTATCTTCTGAGCCAGACGCCGCGCGAGCGGGCATATAGAGCGCAAAGATCATTGCAAATACCAACAACAAAGATAGGATACGTTTTGCCGGATGAGTCTTCTTCATATGATTCCCTTCCTTTCTCAATTTGTTTTTTTGATACAATTATCATCCGACGCCGCCGGGCGCCGGAAGGTATCCAAACGTAGAACAACGAAAAAGTAATGCTCCCCTAATTATTTAACGCGTTTTCTATGTCGTAATTTTATCGTTATATTTTGTATAAGTCAACCAAAAATAGGGGGAATTTGGACGTATTTCATAAACTTTGTACAAAAAAACAAATTTTGTAAATTTATTTTGTATAGTATTATCGCGCAAATTTAGTGTTGTTTTGTCCCGTAACCGCTTATTGCGGTTTTCATGTCACTCAATTTTAATTTATCGAGCTAATTTTACATTTTTTGGGTATTAGGCACTTTATATGTCTAAATACAGTGAAATTCATTATAAAATTCCGACATATGGAAAAGCTTGCCGAACTACAGGAGATAAGCATCTTTTATCTGGCCGATCCGTTTTTTTAATGTTCCATCCAGAACAAAAAATGCTTTGTTTACACGTAGAGGCCGGCTTTATAAAAGCCGGCCTCTACAACTTAAAACGGTAACTGAATTTTTCTAGTTTTGCTTACAAAACCGCATGAGGATGGTTGCCACCTGAGCGCGGGTAGCGCTGTTTTGCGGGGCCAGGCGGTTGCCTTCTACGCCCTGAATGAGACCGCTGCCAACCGCCCAGGACATTGCTGTCTTGGCATAGTTGCTGATCCGCTTTCCATCCTGATAGGAGTTCAAGCTCCCGGAGGGCGTGGTGTCTATTCCTTTGTATTGGGCGTACCGGAACAAAATTGTGGCAATCTGCTCCCGGGTGATCCTGCCCTCCGGATTAAACCTGGTAGCGGTAGTCCCTGTGACAATACTATGTTCCGCGGCCCATTGCACCGCCTCCGTATAGTACCGTCCGGGCCGCACATCTGCAAAAGGACTGGCGCCAGAAACCGCAGGCGTACCCTCCCGTCGATACAGCACCGTGACCAGCTGACCTCGAGTCATGCCAGCCTCCGGTGAGAAGGCGGACTTCCCGGTTCCGTTCATGAGGCCCGCTGCAACCACGTAATCGATTCCCTCGTGATACCACAGCTTTGGGTTTACATCGGAAAAGGATTTGGAAGGGCAGGCAGAGGAGTCCGCCGGAATTGTCCGCTCCTGCGTTTGCCCGCAACGGGCGCAGGTTTGAAGCTCCGTGCCATCAGCAAAGCAGGTAGCCGGCACCTCGACCTGCCAGTCGCCCCAGTCGTGACCCAGCGTGGGGATTTCCTCCTCCGTCTGCCAGGCGCAAAGCGTACAGATCCGGCGCTGGAGGCCTTTTTCTGTGCAACCGGCCTCCTCCAGGACTTCCGTGCTGCAAGAACAGGGCTCCGTCTCCACTGCGCCGCAGGAGCAGATTCTGCTGTGCGTGCCGTTTCCATTGGAGCTCCAGGCGCCAAACGTGTGGCCATGGGTCAGGGCGGCATAGTCCGCCTCTGCTTGCACCAGTCGAGCGTAATTGCTAACCAACAATTTCTGCGCCTCTGTGAGGGCGTCGTAGGCGGCTCTGGCCGCGTCGATGCTCTGCTTGCTCTCCTCTGTGATGGGAAATACGATGGAATCAATTGTCTGTTCTACGGCCTCCGCCGCCATTTCATCCTCAGACGCCGTTCCAAACCGCAGGTCCAGGGAAGTGACCGGTACATCGTAAGCAACACCGGACTGCCCCTCGCGATTTTGATAGAGCACATAGGGGAAGGTAATTTGCAGCTCCGTGTCCGCCTGCGTCAAAGGCTCTTCGGAATACGAGACGTAATCCGTGACATCTCGGGACGCGCCGTTGGTATAATACGCGATTACCGTCATACCGGTGGGGTCAAAGATCTCCCCCGGCGTATAGCGGGTCTTTTCAGGCAGTTTCGTCACCTGAAGACAGGCTATGGTGCTGCCGACCGCCATCAAATAGGCAGAATCATTTTTGAAATACAGGGTGCCATATTCATCTACAATGGGACTGCAGATAGCATATTGCGCCTGCGCGCCGCTGGGTGTAAAAAGGGCATAAGCCGTATCCACGGTGTGCTCCTTCCCTCCGGCGGTGTACTGCTCTCGCGTCACCAGACTGGGCGCAGTCTGCCCTGGGCGGTCCTGCAGCATGCGCAGCTTCCCCGGCGTATAATTGTCAAAGAAATAAACGTATACGGCGCCCTCCTTCTGTTGGTAGGCGGTTGTCAGCAGGCCGCTGGTCTGCGGATACCCCTGGGTAGGAACCTGATAGGCAATTTTCCAGGCATCCAGGTCCAGCACAGCGATATGATGACCGGAGTAGGCGCTGAATTGACTTTTCCCAGATACGCCGATGTACGCTCTTCCCTGGTAGATTGCCGGGCTGGAGGTGCTCATAGGCGGCGTGCTGGCGCTGCCGCTGCCGTTGTTCAGCGGCAGCACGCGCAGGGAGTCCCCTTGAATCGCACCGGAATCAAGGACTTGAACTCCATAGAAATAACCGCCCTTAGAGGTAAAGTAATAGGCGTCCGTTTGCTGATCATACACAATGGAGCAGCGGATGTCCCCTGGCTGCTGCATCTGTAGACTGTCCAGAAGTTGGCCTGTTTTGGGATCTAGGGACAAAAGGTTGGCATGACCCGTGGTATAGCCTGCCGCTCCGTCGTCCGTGCCAACCAGCAGAAACTTCTCCCTGACGCAGGCGCCAGCCCAATAAAATCCGCCTGCTGAAGAATAGGTCCAGACCGCGGTCTTGGTCTCCATTGCCTGGCCCGGGTCCTCATCTGTCGCCGTTAAACAGACAAAATTTGCGGTCATACTCTCGCCATTCCAGAATCCAGTGTAAAGGTAGCCGTCCTGATAAATAATGGGGCAGTTGGGCTGGCCGCCCAACGGGTCCATATAAAGCCACAGTGACTCCAAAGTATTGGCGTTGAAGGCCTGGATGCCGCCGTTGGAAAGGCCGACAAAAATCATTCCCTCCGCGTAGGTGGGCGGATTAATGGCAAAGGAGGAGCTGTGATCCATGGTCCCTTGGGCCACGATCTCGCCGCTTATGGTATCTACTTTAAAGAGGGTGTTTCCCGCATAGGTGTATACGTAGCCGTCCACTAGAATCGGAGAGCCCACCGCACCGGCAGAGTAGCCCTCCCCCAGCTTACTGGCCCAGTACAGCAGCGCCTCCTCGTCCTTCTGCGGAAGCGCCGTGGAGACGACCCCGTTGTTGTCCTCATCCGCCCGGAACCCAGGCCAGGAAGCCTCCAGGTCGGTCTGTAATGCCCCATTGACCGGCGCCTGGCGCAGCGCGACCTCTAGCGTTTTGCTTTGGTCCGCCGCCAAGCTACCACTCTGCGCCACATAGCCGGCACAGCTTACGGTGTAGCCGTAGGTATGCCCCTGTAGCAGAGCATAATCGCCAGTTTCGCCGGGCCAGGCTCGCCGGCCCGTGCTTGTATCATAAAGGTTCAGCACCGCCTGCGCAGGGGAAAGGCGGAAGTTTACCGTCACCGGCGGAAGTTTTTCCAGCACAATGGAATAGGTGGCGACCACCGACGTCTGGTCCGGATGGCGAATTTGCACAGAGATGGTTTCCTTCTGTTGATTGGGGTTTAAAACCACCTGCACTGTGGCCGGCATTTCGTGGACATAGTCGATGTGCTGGCTGGACTCCCCTATCAAAATATCCGCTGTATAGCCGCCGTAGGTGCCGACACCCTGGGCGGTTTTGGGAAACTGCAAATGCAAGTCTGCTTCCACGATCCCCTGGGGCAGCTCTGCCGTGTAAGCCATTTGATCCCGGTCAAACCCAATGCCGTCGTTGAGCACTACGGAAGCCCCGTCCGCAGACAATTCTAATTCATATGCATGAAGGGAACGGCCGGTTTGCAGGATGTAATCCTGATAATACTGAACGCCGCCGGCCGAGCGTGCAATCCGCAGGACCGCCTGATTGCCGTAACCGGAGACCTCTACAAAGCCGGAAAGCATTCTGCCGTTCTGGCTGCCCGAAGTGACCGCTATCGTCTTCTCCTGTCCGTCGGAGCGCCTGCTGTATGCGGCCGAAAGACTCACATCTCCTGCGTTGGCGGACGCGGTCGCCCAGAGGCCCATTACGCTGTTGCAGTCGCTCACTGTAAAGGTATAAGAATGCATGCTGGGATCGAATGCCTTATCCATGGGATACGAATCGGATTTCAGCTTCGCCGCCGTGGTGCCGTTTGCCGCCGCCAAAGAGGTCAGCCAATCCGTACGAACCGGGGAAGCGGCCTTTAATCGCAGATTCCTAGAGGCCGTGAAGCTTTCCGAAGTATGATAATAGGTGTCCTGTGTCGTCCGATAAGTATAGTTTTCTCCTGGGTTCAGGGAATAAGTCCGCGCGGCCCCCTCTGTTTTTTGTGGCGCGACCTCCGCGGCGGCGGCGTTAAACACCTGGACCTCTACTCCGGCGTCATGCTCCAAGGTGACGGACACTGCCTCCCGTTTGGCAACTGCAATTTGATAGGTCCGTTGCTGGCCCTGGTCATGCCGGACTACGACGGTGATTGCACTGGGGTTTTGCAGCGTCACATTACCCCCCGCGTTTAAATCGGTCCCATTAACGCTCACATGATACCCAGTATCCCCAAACGCGACAGGCATTACCGTCAGATTGTCTACGATAGTTTCCAGTTGGTAGGTCAAAGTTTGGGGAGAAAAGGCCAAGGGCAGTTGAATCCCGCCGCCGCTCACCGCCAGGGAGGACAGCGTGGGAACGCGAAGCAGCTCCATTTGATAGGATTGTATCATAGCGTAGCCCTGCGCATCCTCATAACGGCCAATCAAAGAAAACCGCCTTCCCTCCATGCCGGGCTGAACCAGGTTTGCCATGGCTACCGTGGTGGAATTCCAGGATTTATTGGTCTCAGAATAGTCCGTGCCTTCCACACCGATATAGCACATCCGTAAACGCGTAGTCTTTGCATCCGGTACATCCGGGCCCTGTTGCGCACGGAGGAAGGTATCCGCCGTGCCGACGGTGTCCGGCAAATAGAATTGGGCTCCTTGGGCTCCGTTCGCTCTTTTCTCATAGGTATCTGTCCCCCCTGAAGCCGTTAATATGTCCACAGCGCCAAACCACTGGCCGCTGGGCAGCGTCAGGCGTACCGCGGCGCCATTGCCGCTCACTTCAACCGTACCCTCCGTCCGGTTACAGCCGCCGTCAGACACGGAAAAGCGGTAGCTGCCTGGTATGACGGAAATGCTGCTGCCCACTGCGGTGTGAGAATCGCCATAGATGCCCGTCAAAGCAATCTGTGCTTGGGTCAGCGTCTGCTGCCCCTGGGTAATTTGGAACGTCACAGCGGCCTTGGGGCCATCCAGGAGTTTGTCAAAATCCTGAATGGCCTGATTTAACGCCGCAAGACAGCCTTTTGCGCCGGCGGTATCCCCGGCCTGCAGCACCGCCAGGGCCGATGCGTACGCTGTCTGGGCGTCGGGGTAGTTTTGCACCCCGTTTTCCATCTCCCGGTACTGCCCCATCCGTACCAGGAGGGCTTGGGTATTCGGGGACCAACCGGTCTCTGTCGTGGTGAGCAATACGCCGCTGGCTGATGAAGCGGGCGCGTCCAGGTCATATGAGCCCTGATCATAATACAAGAAGTAGTTCTCAGCCACACCATCCACTGCGGAGACGAAACCCTGTTCCAATCCGGTCAGGCTGTGGCCACAGGCCAGCAACGCCTGCCGCAGAGTCTGCCCAGGTTGAAACGCCACCGGCTCCGGCTCAATCACCACCTGTTTTGCAGTCAATGCGGCCAAGTAAAAATAGCCTCCCGCCCCCTGCGCGGCCAGAACCGTCGGACAAAGCCCGGC
Source organism: uncultured Eubacteriales bacterium (assembly GCA_958402445.1). Classification (GTDB taxonomy): domain Bacteria; phylum Bacillota; class Clostridia; order Oscillospirales; family Oscillospiraceae; genus Faecousia. The sequence goes on along the minus strand of CATXTO010000007.1, from coordinate 8,112 downwards.
GACAAGGGCCAAAACCAGCAGCCGGGAAATCAAACGCCGCCAGAAAGAATTCATCACGCACCTCCATGCATCAAATAAACAAACAACGGATCCACTGCATATAAAATCTTCGATACCAAGCCACATGAGCTTGATAGTAGGTTCGGGCCTGTTGGTAGAAAGCCTCGAACGCTGATTTTTGCGCGTCGGTCATAAGATGACTGCTAAATAATGCCTCTTGCTGCTGCGCAGCAAAGATCTCCCAATGTAATTCCCCTGGTTCCCAGGAGAAGCCGGCCATCTGCAGCATGGCTCGGCTGCAAGCATAAAGCTGTACCACAGCCTGCCGCGGCGGCGCGGTTTTGGTCCTTTGAAGCCACCTGCGCAGACGCAGACGCAGCACAATGGTCCTGGTAGCCGCCAGGCAGAGTATCAGGCCCAGGAGGACCCACAACGGCCAAAGCTGCGGCCTTCGTTCCTCGCCCTGTGGCTGGACCACCCGGTCCGGCTGCTGGACCGGCGCAGGCGGCACCTGCTGGCGCTGACGTTCATAGGTTTTCTCTGATGTCTGGGAAAGGCTGTGGTTCGAGTCCAATAGGTCCAGCAGCGCCTGCTCCTCCTGGTCCTCGTAGCCGGGAGTCACCTCAAACGGCACCCAGCCCACGCCGTCCAGATAGTACTCCACCCAGGCATGGGCGTGGTTCTCGTCCAAAATCACCGCCTGACCCGGTTTTAATGCCCCGGCCTCCTGTGCGGACAAAAAATATCCCTCCACATAGCGGGCCGGCACACCGCAGGCGCGCAACAAAAGCGTGGCGATGGTGGCGTAATGTACGCTGTAGCCGCTTCCGCCAGCGGTCAGCACATAGGTCGCAAAGTCCTGTTTCCCATTGTGCGTTACAGTCGCCTCATCGTATCGAATCGCCGCCTGAACGAGGTCTTTCACTCGGGTTCGAATTTCGTTCAGTGTCATAGGGCCCTCATCTTGTCCCAGAAGCCGTTCACAGGACTGCGCCGCTTCCTCCGGGAGCGTCAAGTACGCGCTGTAAGCAAACTCGCGGTATGCCGACTCCAGCTTTCGATAATTCTCTACTTTTTTGTCCTTGACTGCTCCGTCTGAAAGTACCCGCTGCGCCGTATACCATTCCAGCAGCCCGCCGGGCTGATAAACTGCCGTATAATTTCGGGCATTTGCCACCGTCCCGGCATCGGGATAGGCGAAGGCGTCCAGGCAGTCGGCGGAGGCCAGCCCATAGGGAAGGTAGGCCCATTTCCGGCACGCGCCGCAGTTTTCAAGCTCCAGGGCGGCGTGGGAATCCGCTCCGATGCTGGCAACGGCCGCAGCCAGCTCCGTCTGTGCATAAAACCCGTCTTTGTGGAGCCAGTAAAACAAATTGGCGGCGGAATCCGTGGTCATATCCGCGGCCACTGTCTGCCAACTCCACCCCGTGTAGGTTTGCCCCACGAAGCCACGCAGGTAAAGTTTTTGCGGCTGCTCCATGGTGAGCATCAGCGCCGGCGCCCGACTCCTCTCCCACGCGCCTAAGTTCCGCAGGTCGCCCTCCGGCAAAGAATTGGTTGCCGAATCGTACCGAAGCTGATGCCAGGACGCTTGCAGCCAGATCCGGGTGCGCTCCCCCGCCTGCTGGAGGCTGGAAGCCAGCGGAAGGCAGAGCGCCCAAATCAGCGCGCATAAGCACGTCGCCAAAACCGTCCTTCGCCAGCATACCCCCGCATTTTGAAGCACCACGGCTATAAACCCTAAAATCAGGAGCAGGGCTTCCATTCCACCGGCAAAAAAACCAATCCCCCAGCCTGCTGCCAGCGCGGCCATAGGGAAAAGCATGAGCCAGGGCCGCCGGTGTGCGCCCCATGCGGAAAACAGGGCCAACAGGCCGACGAGAAACAGTCCCGCAGCGGCGCCACCGCCCCGGGACTCATAGGGAAGCAAAATTTGTCCCGTCTTCCCAGACCAGAAACACAGCAGCTCGTTAGCCATATCCGCCAGCCCCGAACGCAGCGGGACGGCCCAGACAAAGCCGCACAGCAGGTAGACAGGCAGCGCAATAGCCGGCAGCAACTTTCCCCACTTCGTGGCGCAGACGGCACTGAACAAGCCGTAACCAATGAGGCAAAATACCCAAAGCAAAGCCCGGTTCTTCAAACTTGCCGGAAACCCCGCTGTGAGTAGGCCCAGAGCGCCCAGGAGAAATACGCCGCCCCATACCGTACGCCACAGCCAGGGAATCCAACCCGATGAAACCGTTTTCTGTGGCGATTCCCCTTGTATTTGTAAATCTGTGGTCTGTTTTCCTCTCATCGGTCCAGCTCCATCTGTTGCAAATCCGTCGGATATGTGTTCGGCTGGATGGACAGCACCTGGAATGGTAAATCCACAAGTCCAGCGTCCCAGAACAGCGCCGTCAGGGAACTTTCGGCTGCAAATTCCGTCAGCTCCGCCGGCGGCCTTTCCGCTAGATACAAAATTCGAGCGTAGCGAGGCCGTCCCAGCTCCCGCAGATACTGCCCGCAGCCGGATTCCTCGCCGGAAGCATGGGAGCGAATTAGCAGCGGCAGGCATTCGTAAAAATCTTCCGGGCGGTCAATCTGTCGAACAGGCAGCTGCCGTGCGTTCCCATCGTTCCAGGCCAGGTGATAGGACAGCCCTTGCCGACACAAGGCCTGGCAAATGGAAGCCGCCGTTTCGGCTAAAGCATCTGTCGCTTCCGGCCTCCCCGTGGATTTGTCCCAAAACACCAGAGTGCTCCGCGTGATGGGCAGGCCAGGTTCACGGACCACCAAACGGTCCAGCTTGCCGGAGAGCTTCCAATGCACGCTTCGAATGGAATCTCCTGGTAGATAGTCCCGCAGCTGGAACGTCTCTGAGAAATCGTTCCCGGCACGTTGTGTAGAGTATGTCTCGCTATCCTGCGGCGTCTGCGGGCTGACGGACAGATAAATCCGCATGGGAAAGGTGTCCGGCAGAACGCAAACGCTTTCCTTTGCGCCCGCACGGCAGGGAACCGGGAGAACATGAAACAAATCAAATACCCTGACCCGTTCCACCCAGATATGAAGGTATCCGCAATGCTTGGTCAGGACGCGTGCCTGCACCTCCTGGGACCCGCCTGCGGGCACAGAGGCCAGCAAGCGCAGCCGGGTCTGTTCCCCCGTAAGCTCATTGCGCACGCACAGTACGCCTTCAACCTTTCCCGTCGGCAATCGGGTCGGGTTGCAAAAGGTCACGGAGGCCACAAAGCAATGTCCCTTTTCCCCTGCCATCGGCAAGGCAATAGAAGTCCGCAGACGATGCCGAAGCAGAAAATTGAGACTCCAGGAGAAAATCGGGATGAAAGCGATCCATAACAGCACTATTCCAGCCTCTGCGGTTCCGGAGAATACCCAAAGACCAGCGCCGGCCAGCAACGCGGCAATCCAAAGTAGTCTACCCATCTCAAACGTGAAACGCCCGATTTTCCGGGGATGGGACTTGCTCCATCAGTTCTTGTAGGATTTGCACTTCACTATATTCCCGCAGCCGCGCCTTAGAGCCCAGGAGCAGCCGGTGTCCCCAGACGTCCGGCAGAATCGCCCGTATATCTTGGGGAATTACGTAATCCCGTCCCTCTAAAAAGGCCCAGGCCTTGGCCGCACGGCACAGGGCCAGCGCGCCACGAGGGCTGATGCCCAGTTGTACCAACGGATGGGTCCGCGTCGATTCCGTCAATTGAGAGACATACGCATATACGGAATCCGCTACAAAGCTTTGCTGAGCTGCATCAATCAGGCGCAGCAGTGAATCCCGGTCCGTCAGCGGCTTCACCGCGTCTAGGGGATCTCCGCTATGGCGGCCCTTTAAAATCTCGATTTGACTCTGCGCGTCTGGATAACCCACGCTTAGCTTCAGCAGGAAACGGTCCAACTGGGAGTTTGGCAGCGGCTGTGTCCCAGCCGACCCGGTCGGATTCTGGGTCGCCAACACCACAAAGGGTGCGGGAAGCGGGTGCGTTTGTCCATCCACGGTCACACGGCCCTCCTCCATGGCCTCCAGCAGGGCAGACTGAGTTTTGGCGGAGGTTCGATTCACCTCGTCCGCCAGCAGCAAATTTGTCATGACGGCGCCTGGTTTGTATTGTAGCTCCCCCGCGTTTTTATCGTACACAGAAAAACCCACAATATCCGACGGCATGGTGTCGGAGGTAAACTGGACCCGCTTGGTTTGAAGGCCCAGCACTTTGCCGAACGCCATGGCCAGCGTGGTCTTTCCCACACCGGGCACATCCTCCAATAACACATGGCCCCGGGCTAAAATTGCCACCAATACCTTCCTTATTACGTCGTCTTTTCCCAAGATCACCTTTTTTACTTCTTCTTGTACTGCAATTGTCAGCTTATCCATGGCATTACCCTCTGCTCGATTTGAATTTATGTTTCCGTTCTGAGGTTACTGTGGCCGTTTCACCCAACAAGAGAAGCGGCCAGGGAACAGCCTTTGGATCCATTTGACTGCCAGGTATGGGGGTTGCACCAGCTTCCGCCGGCGGTGAAACGGAGGGATCGGGGGGCTCCGTAGGCGGCTTTGATGGCTCTGATGGCTCCGTAGGCGGAGTGGTCTCCCCGCCGGTTTTCGGCAGGATATCTCGCTTTTGTTCTCCGCAGCGGGAGCAAGTATACGTTACATATCCGTCTTCCGTTGCTGTGGGCTCTTGCCGGTCCGTTTCTGCAAAGGCATGGCCCAGGGGTTCCATCCGTTCCGTTTTCTGCTGCCCGCATCCCTGTACCCGGCAGGTATAGGCGAAAATCCCCGCCTCCGTACACGTAGGTTCCTGTCGTACAGAACCCGCGTCATACTCGTGCTGTTCCAAATACTGTCCGTCAATCCAAAGTCCGCAGTAGGTAGAGAGTACACCATAGCCGTTGCCGGAGGCGTCATAGCCGGCAATATCCTTGCCATAAGCCAGGGTAAACCGGATATAGAGGGTATCGCCGTTGTTCAGGTAACAACTGGACATCCCCTTCCCCGGATATAACGTGCCGTTGAGCGCGTACATCCAGCCGGCCCCCTGGGTGTAATCAAACTCCCCGATGCTGTCCCGGTTCTTTTGCCCGGTTAAGCTCAAGCCGTCAGAAAGTATTTTATTCCAGAGCTCCTCCGGCACCTGCGCGTCCCGGGCCACGTCTCCCCGGGCGATGCGGCGCAGATAAAACCCAACCTGGGGCGTGCCGCCGTAGCTGGCCTCGTAGCCATAAGCCTCCAGCATCTCCAGAATCCCGCAGGAGGCCGGCTCTCCCTGCTTGATTTCATAGGAATAGGGCTCATCCAGCCAGCCCAGGCCCAGCGTCGTGGCGTCTAAGACAATTCGCGCCGTTCCGATGGCGCCGCCCTGGTCAATAAAGTGGAAGGTAACTCGATAGCTGCGAAATACGGAGTTGCCTTCCCCATCCCAGGCCAAAACCGTAATGGCATGCTCCTCGTATTCCCCCACGTTCGGGGCCTCAAAATATAATTCATATTCCAGGGTGCCGCTGCCCGTGGGACCGGTTACTTCCCTGCCGTCCAGCGTCACCTGGAGCCCGCTGGCGTGAATCACATCTCCATGGTAATCCCTTGCCGTTACCTGAAGGGTAAAATTCTGATTTTCAATGACCTCCGTCCAGCCGTCCAGATTGGTGTGCAGCGTGGGCGGATGGTCTCCCACCTCAGGGTCCCCCTCATCTGCCTTCTCCGCCACATAAGTGATCGTAAACCGGGCCTGAGAGACCGTCCTTCCCCCATCCTTGATGTAAAGGGTAAAATAGTTTTTTCCCAGAACAAGCTTGGCTTCATACCGGCCCTCCGGGCCGGTCAAGTACGCTCCGTTGCCTCCGGTCTGGGCATTGCGCAAATGGACCCGCAGCGTGAGGTTGGGGTCTCCCCCGGAAATATAGGCATAAAACGGCAGTCGGTCCCCCTCCAATTCCCCAGTCATGACCATCCGGTTCGACAGGTCCGTAACAATTCGGGGCTCATCCTCGTCCGGGTCCGGGTCTGCCGTTGGGTCCGGGTCAACAGGCTCCGTTCCCTCCGTCCCATCGGGGCCGGTCTGTGTAGGGGCGCTGGGATCATCTGAGGCCATCGAGTCCGTGGGTTGCGGAGCCGTCTGATCCGGCGCGGTTTCCCGCGGCTCTGTCTGCTCCTGACGCTGGGGCTCCGTGTCGTCCGGCGATTCCTGGGTTTGCTCCGGTTCTGTGGGCGCGCTGGTTTCTTCCGGCCGATTCTCTGTGGACTCCTGCGGCTGTGTTTCCTCCTGCGACTCTGTCCCCAGATGGCCTTCCCCCTGGAGCTGCGGTACGCCGCCCTGGGCTGCGGGCTCTATCGGCGTCTGCGACGCGTTCAGGATGGGGTTCTCTGGCTCTGCGCGGTCCCGCGGTAGTGCCGCAACCAAGCAGGCAAGCGCCACCGCTACGGACAGAAGTATCCCCGTCAACCGTAATATCCGGCGTATCGGCCGCCTCGTCCCCCAATCCTTTGTCATGATTTTCCACCCCGCATTTTTCGCACCCCAACGATCACAACGGTGAGCAGGCACAGAGCCGCTACGCCGCCTACGGCGCACCAAATGATCCAAGACCGGTCTGACCGTCCAGTTTCACCGCCGGGTCGCGAAGCCGAAAGCTGATAGAGGGCCGGTTCTCCGGCATAGAAGCGCTCCGCCGCAGTCAAAGCCAGAAGTGCCTGTTCTGTTGCCGTGAAATCCCCAGGCTCCTCTGACCCATGGGCAAAGCTTCCGTCCTGCTGTTGATAGGAAAGCAGGGCGTCCAGCACGCTGCCGCCCGCTTTTTGAAATTGCTCCGTTGTATCAGGATCAAGCCCCAGGGCGCAGAGGGCAATCACAACCTGCGCCGCGCTCTCCGAGGACTTTCCATATCGATTTGCAAAATTGCCGTCGTGATCCTGTTCCCCGGACAGGTACGTAAGCGCTCGTTGGACTGCCTCACGCGCCTGCTCCTCCCGATATGGAGCCAGCGCCTGCAGCGCCATGGCCGTGATGTCCACATCCGAGCTGCCGTTTGCTGCCAGACTGAAGCCGCCGTCTGCATTCTGTCGGTCCAAAATTGCCTGCACCAGAGAAACGCGGGTATACAGGCTGTCCTCCGGCACAACATAGTCCCCCGCGTCCAAAGTGATCAGCGCAAAAATCAGCCCGTTTAATCCTTGGGCTTCCAGGTCCTGGTTTACATAAGAATATGTGCCATCCGCAATTAAATCTATGGCAGTTCCCTCCGGATCTACGCCAAAGGCCCTGGGGTCTCCGCCCAGGGCTAATACCGTCAGCGCAATGCGATGCCACTCCGTGGCTTTCAACGCACTGAGCCTTTCCTCTGTGGCATACTGCTGCGTCACATGCTGTGCCAAGGACTCTAAATAGGCAGAGTAATCCTCCTGCATCCCCTGCAGCGCAAAGGCCATGGCCGTCCAATCTGAAATGGATTGGCCCGCCGGAAACAACTGGGGCTGTGAAAGGATACGCTCCCGCTCAGAAAGTCCGGCCAACGCTTTTTGGCCTATCACGGCCCGGTCCGCCGCCTCCGCAACCGTTTTCAGGCCTTCCGCCAGGCAGGTTCCAATCGCCATAAAAAGCACAACCGTCCACACACCCAGGCGCATTGCCAATCGCCTCATGCTCAATCCTTTCACCTTTCTTTACTCCAACATAATACTGCGGCGTATCTCTTCCACCCGAAATGGTTTTCCCTCTTTGACAAAGACATGCAATTCGCCAAACTGTAATTCCCGCAGATAACGAATTACCTGGACCTCTTTGTCGCTCAAGACCATGGAACAGGGCTTTGAACCTTCATTTCTCTCCATTTTTTCTCCTTTCCGCTTCTGGTGCCACAGCAGTTGTTTCAACGCAAATTTGGATTTAAGAACCGCTTTAAGAAATACGCCTCTTTACACGACGCACCATTTCCTCCATTGAATTGGCTTGCCTCTTTCTTTTGGCCGTGGCAGGTTAACCTGCCACGGCCATTGCTGCGCAGCTTTCAACGCGCAAAGCTTCCTATTTTTACGGGGCGGGGGTGATGTTCAAACTGGTGCAGTAGCGCAGCAGGATGGTGGCCGCCTGGGCCCGGGTGGAGCCGTGGCCC
>CATXTO010000006.1 GCA_958402445.1 uncultured Eubacteriales bacterium | reverse complement strand
CTACTGAATAGACGATAAATACAAAATGGGCTATCAAAAGGTGTACCTTTTGATAATAGTAGTTTTACATGAGACCCTCAGAAAGATGGCCCCACATAACTCCATCAAAGTGAAAATTTTTCCACAAATTTCTGCAAAGTACTTGCATTCTCATGATTTGTGAGTACAATATATTTTGAGTTGTTGCGGCTATCAAAAGGTACACCTTTTGATAATGTCCAATCAAACAATCACATGGGAGGGTGGAAAATGGCGTTTTTTGATAATTTGGGAAAAAAGGCATCAGAAGCAACTGCGAAAGCTATTCAGAAAGCGCAGGAGTTATCTGAAATTTCACGGGTCAATTCGCTCATTTCGGAAGAAGAGAAAAAAATTAATGCTACATACTATCAAATTGGCAAGTTGTATGTTTCTGTGCATGGCTCAGACGGTGAAGAGAATTTTTCAGGAATGGTTGCCGCAGTCCTTGAAAGTGAGCAGAAAATCAATGACTATCGCAAACAGATTCAAAACATAAAAGGCGTCCAGCGCTGTGAGAAATGCGGTGCGGAAGTGGCGAGAGGTGTTGCTTTTTGCAGTTCCTGCGGAGCGCCCATGCCCAAAGCTGAAAATCCCTTGCCTTACGATGTCATCAGATGCGAAAGCTGTGGAACGATGGTAAAGCGTGGTATGCGCTTCTGTACTTCATGCGGCAAACCTATGGTACTCCCAACGGCACAAGATACTTCCTCGTCGGATGCGTCTGAAGAACACCCCACCAAGAAAGTTTGTCCAAGCTGTGGGGCAGAAATTGAGGGCGACATTGTGTTCTGTACAGAGTGCGGAGAGAAGCTATAAGAGGGGGAAACGAGTCATGTTTAGAAAAATAACAGGCCTTTTATTGGTTTCTATATTGGCTATATCCATGTTAACCGCATGCTCTTCTACTGTCGACGAGCCATGTATGTATTGTAATCACAGCCCATCTAAAGAATACAAAAAGAGCGATGGCACCCCTGTGTATGTCTGTGAGGATTGCAGCAGTGAGTGCATGATCTGTGGCGACGAAAAGACTACAAAGCATTACGAGAGCCTGCTGGGTATTGTTTTTGTATGTGATAATTGCTACAAAACCGCAACAGGTAAATAGAAGGAGGGAAAAAGGTATGCAAAAGACGAAACTGGGAATTTCTGTTGGACTGTTGGGTGCGGCTATCTACTTTACGTGTTTATTCAGCGGATACCTGGTGCCCGTTGTATTGACCGGCTATGTGCTGCTGCGCGAAGAAAACGAATGGCTGAAAAAGAACGCTGTCAAAGCTGTTGCTTTGCTGGCTTCCTTTTCACTTCTCACTACCATCATTTATTTCATCCCGAATGCGATTAGCTTTATCGATAATACCTTTGCCATCTTTAACGGCAGCTTCCATATCTCGTTCTTGACTAAGGTTGTAACTGCAGTTCTGAGTGCGATCGACATCATCGAAAAAGTCCTGTTTATCGGCCTCGGGCTGAAGGCACTGAATCAGGGAAGCATTTCTGTTCCTGTTGTTGACAAGCTGATCAACAAGTACATGTAAGAAATTAAGGGGCAGAGAACAGATGAACGCCTGTTCTCTGCCCCTATTTACATTGGCGGGAAAGGGAGGATGGATAGCATGGCTAAGTTTTGCGGGAAATGTGGCTCCAAATTGGATGAAGCCACCGGATTATGCCCCAAGTGTGATGCAGAGCAGCTGGCAAAGCTGTTTGCTGAATCCGCAAAAAAGGAGGAAACGGGTATTCCGCCGGAAAAGCCGTCGAGTAAGAAAGATGTAAAAAAGCAGAAAAGAGCGGATAAAAAGGCCGCTAGGAAAGCGAAGAAAAAAGAAAAGCTGGCCGGGTGGTCTACTGGGAAGAAAGTATGTCACTTTTTCTTGAAGTTTATTTTGATTGTTCTACTTTGCGGCGTATTGGCAGCTGGCGTGACAGGTGCGCTTGTGTATTTTGGTATTGTAGATATTCCTGAGGTTTCTTATATTTTAGCGAGAAGCGGCTTAGAAAAACGGAAAATAGTTGATGGTGACCCCTTAACTGATAATTATATTCCAGAAGAGGACTCTATTGCATTAGATAAGGAATCCAATCTGCTTTATGCAGATAACGAAATATTGGTCCTATTCTCCAATGATGCAACTGATGCGCAAAAAGAAGCTGTGATTTCATATCTCAATGGTGAGCATGTTGGTACAGTTCCCGAACTAAATATGTATCAGATTAAGATTCGGAATGGGAATACACTTGAAGAATTAGCTCATATTGCTGATAAATTAATGTCAGAATTTGATTTTATAATATATGCCACATATGATACGGCAATCCCCGATTCAGATGATGCTTATTCTCCTAACGATCCATGGGATGGGGATGTATCAAAGTCCGATTGGGAAGATAGTAGTGTGGATGGAAGCAACTGGTGGATGGAAGCCATAAATGCTCAAATTGCATGGGACTATCGTGATAAGTTTTCTCAAATTTCTATTGGTATTTGCGACAGTTCATTTGATACTGGACACGAAGATCTTAAAAATAAGGTTTCGTTTCCAAACAAAATACTTGAATCAAGAAATGTGGTAACACCATGGTGGTACGATTCAAATAATTTTAAAGATTTAAAAAAATGGAGTGTGACAAAGCAAGAAAACTACCATGGCACGCATGTTGCAGGTATAATTGGCGCAGAAGGAGATAATAGAAAAGGAATAACAGGAATCGTTCAAAATTGTGAATTATTATTGGCACCATACTATAGAAATGAAAATAGGAAAGCATATTTGGCATGGGATAGTAGTACTTATGCAAACTTGTCCTATCTTGTGAAAGCAGGAGCCAAGGTTATAAATTTTTCTCAGGGAAAAACAAACTTCCTTGCAGAAAATACAAACAAAACTGCGTATGGCGAGGATATGATAGAACGTGAGGGCCATTTGGCATCAGTATCCATAGCGCAGTTGATAAATTCTGGATACAAGGATTTTATTGTTGTTCAGAGTGCCGGTAATGGTACTGGTGATACGGGTAAAGCGTTAGATGCCATACAAAATGGTTGGTTTGCAAGCATAACTGACAATAGCATAACAGGGCATGATGCTATTACAATCGATGAAGTTCGCTCTCATGTAATAATCGTAGGTGCTGCTGAGCAAACCTCTTCAGGATTCCAGTGTGCTTCCTTCTCTAATTATGGTGATCAAGTTGACATATGTGCTCCTGGGGTCAAGATATATAGCACCATACCAGGCGAGATATTTTATGATTTTCAATTTTCTGGTGGATATGGTTATGCCAAAGGCACTTCTATGTCAGCACCCATTGTAACCGGTGTATGCGCACTGACGTGGTCTGCTAATCCTAGTCTATCCGCAAAAGAAGTAAAAGACATAGTATGCAACAATAGCAACGTAAAGGTTAATGCTAACCCTGTAAGTGGAGACAATCACTCTTATAATATGGTGAATGCGGGACTTTCTGTTGAAGCAGCGCTGAATTACATGCCTACTGGCAATGAACAGCTTGGTCAATTTGAGCAAGCTGATGTTCCTTCTGATGCTACCGAATTTAACGGTCACTACTATTATGTGTACGATGTTGATACTGTTACAGACTGGAATATGGCACAAGAATATTGTGAAGCGCAAGGCGGTTATCTTGCCACTATCACCAGTAAAGAGGAAGATGAATTTTTATATTCGTATTTAAAAAATAATTTCCAATATGAAAATGCATATTTTGGTTTCACCGACAAAAATGAAGAAGGAACATGGGTATGGAATAATGGAGAATCAGCATCCTACACAAACTGGCACTCAGGTGAACCAAATGGCGAAAACTCTGGTGAAGATTATGCTATGTATTATTATAAATATCCTGATGGAACATGGAATGACGGCGATTTTGGAAATAGGACTGTGAATAGTGGAACAGTTTTTATCTGCGAGTGGGGCGAATATACGGTTACTCCGGACAACTCCCCTGCTCAAGAGCCAGTGCGTACCACCTCCGATGAACGGGACATCGTCCTTGTCCTTGATGTGTCAGGAAGTATGGCAGGTACGCCTATGGAAGAAACCAAGAAGGCGTCAATCAATTTCGTTGAAACCATTTTGGAGGAAGATGCCAGTATCGGTGTTGTGACATATGACAATTCCGCAAGCAGGGCTTCGGACTTCTCTGTTAACAAGGATTCCCTGAAAAACATTGTTTCTGGCCTCTATGATGGCGGCGGCACAAACATCGAAGCCGGATTAATGGAAGCACAATCTATGCTCAACTCCAGCAATGCCAAAAAGAAAATCATTGTGCTGATGAGTGATGGCGAACCGAACGACGGAAAAGAAGGCGATGACCTTGTAGCATATGTCGGTGAGATTAAAAATTCCGGGGTAATGATCTACACCCTCGGCTTCTTCGGCAATTTGGGAGGCGCAAAATCGTCTGCACAGACCCTGATGGAACGGATTGCCAGCGACGGGTGCCACTATGAAGTGGCAAATGCGGATGAACTGGTGTTCTTCTTTGGCGATATTGCCGATCAGCTAAATGGTCAAAAATACATCTATGTTCGTATTGCCTGCCCCGTGGATGTATCTGTCACCTATCAGGGACAAACTCTGAATTCCGCTGAAAACGACCTGAGTCTCCGAACCGATTTTGGCACACTGACCTTCGAGGAAAATGAAGAGGCCAAGCAAAACGGCACAGATGACAGAATCAAAGTCCTGCGGCTCAAAGAAGGAACGGATTACGATTTGCAACTTATTGGCACGGGACATGGATTGATGAATTATACCATCGGGTTTATGGACGACGAAGGAAATTATAGTGATCTCCGTAAATTTGAGGACATTAAAATTACAAAAAGAACCGTCATAGATACTGTGGCAGCTACATCAAAGGAAAGCACTCTGAATATTGACGAAAACGGCGATGGGAAATACGATTTGATACTCCGTGCCGGAGAGAATGGGTACGGAGAGGAAATCAAGCAAGACTATCTTGTTTATATCATTGTTGGCGGTTGTGCTGTGCTGCTTTTGGTAGTTGGTATCATCCTTGCGCATAAGATGCGCACGAAGAAAAAAGAGAGGTGAAATAACATGGCAAAGTTTTGTGGAAATTGTGGAGCTAAGCTGGATGAGGATGCTAAGGTATGCGGTCAGTGCGGAACCCCGCTAGAAGGAGCGTTCACAAATATTTCTGGTCTGAAGGTTGTAAATCCAGAGAAACAGAAAAAGGTTAAAAAGTCGGTCAAACTGGTAGCAGTTCTAGCAGCTATTGTTGTGGTGGCAGTGACGGCACTTAACATTGCGTCGAAATATACCGGTTATAACGGCCTATTGCGTAAAGTTATGACTGCATATAAAAACTATGATATTGATTCACTCATTTCTTTGTCCAGTGACATGTACTATTACGGCGAGGAAGATTGGGTTGAATACTACTTCGAGTATACTGTGGGGGATGATTTGGATTCCTTTGAATCTTCAGTTGGACATAGCTACAAACTGTCTTACAAAATTAATGAAATATATACCTTATCTGACCGTAAGCTGGACGAATTGTTGAACAGCATTAAATCTACGTATTCCGATTTTGATGTCAGCACAGTAACGAAGATTGTGGTCGCTGATGTAACGGTAACAGCTAAGCAGGGAAACAAATCGGTTAATAGAGATGTGGACATCACCATGACCAAAGAAGACGGTTCGTGGAGACTCCTCTATATGGAGTAACCTTTTGGAGGTGTTTATGAAACGCAGTATCTCTTCAGTGCATTGGATATCTTTGCGTTTGGTTTTTTCTTGGCTGTATCTCTTTGTGCATGCAATAATAGAATCACGGAAACAAACAAGATAAATGAATCTAATCTTCCGGCATTAGAAGAGATTGGAGACATTGAACAATTCATTATAACTACAGAAACGGAAACCGATACCCTTGATATGAATAATTACATGCAAGGGGATGGTTTAATTTGTAACTCCGGAAATATATACTAATGATAACTATTTTTATTATACATTATTATACCATATCTCGCCGCCAAATGCATTACTCGGACGCGAAAAAGCCCGGTTTTACGGGCTTTTTGTGCAAATCCTTCACAATTAGTCTTTTAATCTTTTTATGGATTGTATCGGTTGCCTTTTCGCTCGGCAACGCCTTGACGTATACAAGAAGCAGGCGGCGCAGCAGCCGAAAAAACAGCAGCAAAAAGACTTAAAGCAAGACAGGGAGGTTTGATTATAAATATCCGTTTTACCGTTGAGGAAGAAAATATTATCTGTATCTATTTGGAGGACAGCGGCGAACAGACCATTGAAAATATCCTTGCCGCCATGCCGTATATGAACGGCGATATGAAACAGCTTGCCGCCGCAGCCGTTGGCAAGCTGCAAGCTATGACCGATAGCGAGTTTGCGGAAATAGAGTTTTCTTTAACCGACGAGGAATAACTGAACGCACAGCAGGGGAGCGGTTGCCGGATTTCCGGCCGCCGCGCCCCTGTTCTTTTTTGCCCTTGCGTGGAATGTTAGAAAGGCGTTTTTTAAGGTTTGAATATAAAGTATCGTCCCCGCCGTTTTTGCGCCCTGAAAACCGTGTAAATACAGACGTTTTCAGCTCCAAATGTTCCACGCTACCCCTTGTTTATTCGTTTGCCCTTGCCTTGATGTGCAGCCCCACCATAACGATGAAAGCCAGTCCCAAGACTACATAAAACCATATCATATCTTCCCCCGCGAATATGTAGGCGAAAAAGGCAAAGATGAGCGCCCACACAGCGGACATCAACATCCCGATTATCCAAAATCCGAAACGGGTATGCTGCAGAAAGAGCAGCGCAACAAATACCGCAATGCCGACGAGCAGACACAACGAAGGGTGGAGCGTGAAAAAGTGGTTGCAGCATACCCCCGCAATAATGCCCAGGGCGATACTGTCAAAAAGAATGATATGCCCGACGAACAGGCTAACCACAAGCAGTATAAAGCTGATTGCAAGCCCTAATACAAGGAACACGCCTTGTGCAAACAGATAACCCATACCCGCAGCCCCTTTCTATGATTGCCTTATGCAGCTATCGCAAAGGGAACGAACAGCGTTCATTACTTCCGTCCACCCGATACCCGCCGCATAGCTGTTTTTCTTTTGATAACTTCCCCATAACTCCCGCATGACCGCGCTTTCCTCTATGATGTTCAAGGCTTGCGCATAGCCGGACAATACCTTTTCGCTTTCCCGCTTGCGGCAAGTTGCGGATAGAGCCGCCGCAAGGGTATTTGTGTCAATCGGCGTTTCCGCTTTTTGGAGGATATATAAATCGTAAAAATCACGCAGCCGTGTATTCAGTGTAGAACGGGACAGCACCGTTTCTATCTTCTCGGCAAGCACCGTTTCAAGGGTGTACGCCCAAAGGGTGATATACCTATCCTCAAACATCAGCTTGTAGCGGTATGTGATTTCAGCGGGCGTTACCACGTCGCCCGTGAATATGTCGATTTTCAGCGGTATGCGGGCGGTATCAAGCAGCGCGTCGAGGGACAGCCGCACACCCCATATTCCGCCTCGTCCATGATGTTTGAAGCGTCCTTTATCTCAAAGCGGATATTGTCTGCTACTTGAACGGCGGCGATTTCCTCAACGATACGTTTTGCGTTTTTCGTATCAAGCGGCATTTTCCGCAGGGTGGTATCAATATACATCGTCGCCCGGTTTTCCAGCCCCACCATTGCCGAAATGAGCATACCGCCCTTTAAGATGAAATTGTTCTTGTACCTTGAAAGGGAAACGCGCTCTAAAAACGTTCTATAGCGTAGTTGCGGATAAGCAGTTGCGATTTTCCGCTATCGCCCTTTGCCATATTGCGGACTAAATCTTTCAGTTGCCTTGACGTTTTAATCACAGTAATACCCCCATTGTTTCGCGGATTAGCTTTTCCATGTGCATGATACCCGCGTATTCCGTCAGCCGTGCAAGGCTTTTGTCCTTGCGCTTAACATACTCCCTTACCGCGTAATTGAACGCGGCAATATCCATTTCCGACCGCTTGCGGACTATATCGCAAATGGTACGCTCCATATTGTAGGCGTTTACGGTATGTCCCCCCGGCGTCGGTAGCTTGCACACACCCAGCATATGCCATTCGTTTTTCACATAAACGATTTTCGCCCCCGTTTTCATCAGCGCGGGGCTGTTGTATTTCGCGGCCACCGTTACCGTCAGCGGCATAGGCTCTCTTTCCGCAAGGTCAAGCAGATACAACGCCGTTTCGTGGGAATACACCGCCTTTTGAAATTGCGCTTGCAGCAAATACAATTCGTCCTCCCATGCGCCGGGCGAAAGGTAAATCCCATGCGCCGCCTTTTGCAGCCCCGCCCGTTTAACGTACCCATAAAAATACTCTTTGGAAATCCCGGCGGCGACCAAATCAGCCGTTTTCAAAATGCCGTTGTTTTCCGCAAGCAGATGTTCAATCATTTTTTCTTTCAAAAATCATCACCAGACTTTCATACGGTCATTATAGCGCAAAGACCGTATGAAAGTCAATAACGCCGCACTCTTGCATTTGTTTTTTCGCCTTGCGGTAATCATCATAGAGCGCGGCCTTTTTGTCGTTCGGGCTGTCGTACTCTTTACGCAGCGCAGCGAGATCGTTTACTTAATAGGGTGCGTCTTTGTAACCGCCATATTTCTTCCACCGCCTTTTTGATGTCCTCAATTTTCGTTTGCCATGTTGCGCCGCCTTTCCGTATAAGGGTTTGGGATTATCCCAACACCGGGGTCATCGAAAAGTCGTAAGACTTTTTGGGGTGGAGCAAGCATTTTGAGATTTAGGGCAGGGTGGCCTAAATCCAAAAATCGCAAATGGGTACTCATTTGCTGTGCTTGCTATTCACTCCTTACCCCGTTAGAAAGCCTTTATTTGTTGCGTATTCCTTTAACTTTGGCGCAAAAAAAGATTGCAGCCGCTTTGTGCTGCAATCTTCTGATTTCCATATAAGGGTTAGTCCTCTGCTTTTTCGACTTCCGTTATTTCCTTTGCCGTTACAATCGATATGTCTACACACTTCCTGTAATTAGCTAAAATAGTTCTCTTTATTCACACTCTGTTTCTTGATTTTATTCGGATGACCGTATATAATTATTTTGATAATCGTTACGAAAGGGTGAAAGCAATGCTTGAATATATCTCGGCTCCCGAAGCAGCGAAGAAGTGGGGTATATCTGAAAGACGGGTACAGAAACTTTGCGAGGAAAACCGCATACCGGGCGTGGCAAAGTTCAGCCGTATGTGGCTGATACCAAAGGACGCTAAAAAACCCGCCGATGCAAGGCATAGAGAAACGCATTAGGAAAATCTTAATAAAAAAACATGAAAAGAATTATAATTGCATTGTCGCTTACTGATAGAATTAAAATGTATGTTTGACAGAAAGGAATGGGGTTTATGCCGGATAAAATACTGGTGGTGGATGATGAAGCCGAAATCGCTGATTTAATTGAAGTTTACTTACAAAACGAAGGCTATACCGTATACAAGTTCAATACAGCTAATGATGCCCTTGCCTGCGCTGACACAGTGGAGCTTGACCTTGCATTATTGGATGTAATGCTGCCTGATATGAATGGGTTTAAGCTTTGTCAAAAGATAAGAGCGCAGCATACTTATCCCATCATTATGCTTACCGCAAAAGACGAGGAAACCGATAAAATAACGGGGCTTACATTGGGAGCTGACGATTACATTACGAAACCATTTCGCCCACTTGAAATGGTAGCACGAGTAAAAGCACAATTACGGAGATATAAACGATATAACCTGTTGCAACAACCGACGATTGCCGATTCAGTTATCATTCATTCCGGTTTAGTTATGGATGTAAACACTCATGAGTGTCTTTTGAATGAAAAACCACTTGCACTCACACCAACAGAGTTCTCAATCCTCCGAATCCTGTTGGAACGCAAAGGAAACATCGTCAGCGCAGAGGAGCTTTTTCATGAGATATGGCAGGATGAATATTTTACCAAGAACAACAATACGATAACCGTCCACATTCGACACCTTCGCGAAAAAATGAACGATACCGTAGAAACCCCAAAATACATCAAAACGGTCTGGGGCGTGGGGTATAAAATTGAAAAATAAACTATTTGGCGGTAAAGCATACAGTAGTTTGATTCGGACATTGTTCTTCCAGACATTTGCAGTTCTTGGCGTTTCCGCGCTCATTACTCTCTGCCTGCGAGCGTTGCTTCGTGGGAAATTGGCTGATTCGCTGGTGCATATTATATGTAAACTTTACAATGTGGATTGGGATTCTGGCCTCGGAATATACCAGTTCTACATCCGCAATAATTTTGACACAATTATATTGGTTAGTGTTCTAATAATCTTTGTTGTTCTATTTCGTATTTCGTTGTCTTGGTTTACAAAGTATTTCGATCAGATTGTTACGGGAATAAATCAGTTGTCCGATGAAGTAGATGCGCCTATCGTTATGAGTCCTAAATTGGAATTCATAGAAACTGTACTCAACGAAAGCAACCAAAAACTCAAAATCCGAAAAAAAGAAGCCCTTGACGCAGAGCAACGCAAAAACGAACTGGTGGTATACCTTGCGCATGACATCAAAACGCCATTGACCTCTGTAATTGGATATTTAAGCCTTTTGGATGAAACTCAAGCTTTGGAAGAACCTTTAAGAAAAAAATATACACATACAGCCCTTGAGAAGTCCTATCGGTTAGAGACCTTAATCAATGAGTTTTTTGAAATAACAAGATATAATGTAAAGGATATACCCCTAAACAAATCGTCGCTCGACTTGCGTTTTATGCTTGTGCAAATTACGGATGAACTATATCCTCAATTCACATCGCATGGAAATGAGATTCAACTGAATATGAAAGATGAAATAACCCTTTTTTGTGACCCTGATAAAATGGCGCGGGCGTTAAACAATATACTAAAAAATGCGATTGCTTACAGTTACCCCGATACACCAATCATAATTACTTGTGAGAAAAACAGCGATTCGATTGTCATCGAATTTATGAATCATGGGCAGACGATAACAAGCGAAAAACTGGAATCTATTTTTGAAAAGTTTTACCGCTTGGATGCCGCCCGTTCATCAGATACAGGCGGCGCAGGCTTAGGCCTTTCCATAGCAAAGGAAATAATCATGCGGCATGGAGGAACTATTTCTGCCAAAAGCCTTGACGAAACGATAACCTTTATAGTGACGCTTCCGTCGGCGAATTAGCAAATAATCAGTCTGATGTTAGGATTTTCTTAGGAATAAGACAACTGAATATTAAAACTCTCAAAGCTCCTGTCCGGTAAGATTATTACTGACAGGAGCTTTTGATTTACTGAAAGGGGTTTTTGATAGATGGATGATTTTGTGGCTCGTTGCGGAACTGACCGGCAGCAGCAGATACAGAAAATGCGCCGCAAAAAAGCAAAGCAACGCAAATTGTGCTTCTTGCTCTTTTCCGTTGTCTGTGTTGCTGCCTTGATGGTTTTTATTGGTTTAAGCCTGAATGGTGGACAAACACATACAGGAAAGGGACAGGCTTCTTCTGCAACAGAATGGGGGCGTTATGACACTGTTACATCTACGATCCCTGCTGATGATAGACAGATTGATGCAGATGAAACGCAGTTTCTGATTTTGGTTAACAAAGGGAATCCGATCCCGGACAATTACATGGTTGACCTTACAGAGCTATCCAACGGGCAAGAAGTGGATTCACGTATTTATCAAGAACTGCAAGCTATGTTCGATGCTGCCAGGGCAGACGGCATATATCCCACCGTAGCAGCCGGTTATCGTACTATCGAAAAGCAGCAGAGCATCATGGATGAAAAGATTGCAGAGCTTCGTGCAGAGGGATATTCACAAGCTGACGCAAAAACTGAAGCGGAGAGATGGGTGGCTGTTCCTGGCACCAGTGAGCATCAGCTTGGCCTTGCTGTTGACATTAACGCAGATGGTATCCATTCAGCGGGTTATGATGTTTACGAATGGCTGGCTGAAAATGCACATGAATACGGTTTCATTCTGCGTTACCCAGAAAACAAAGAGGGAATAACAGGAACGGCCTATGAAGCGTGGCATTACCGATATGTCGGCGTAGAAGCCGCAACTGAAATATTTGAAAACGAGCTTTGCCTTGAGGAATATCTTGAACAACAAAATTGAAAGAAACGCAAAATGAGTAGAAAACGACTTGCACAACTTTTTCCTTGTCTGTTGCCATTGAGAAAAAAGCAGCGACATTCCTATTTTATTTAAGTATGGACGTGGACAAAAACCATTAAGTTGCCGAAATAGCGGATGCGGCATTACCATATCGGTTGTTCACAACCAGTTGCCCTTTATACAACAGAGAAACAGGTTTTGATATGGTGTATCAGGAGAACAAGATTTTCAATTTAAAGTTGGTAGCAGCGGTGTTGAATAACTTGGTGATTAAACCCCATGAAACATTCTCTTTTTGGAAATTAGTGCGAAACGCCGATAAAGCTGTGCCCTACAAAGACGGGTTAATTGTAACCGATGGAGTGTTGACAACATCGTATGGCGGTAGAATGTGTCAAATGAACAATCTGATGTTCTGGCTGTTTCTTCATACTCCACGCTCTGCTGTTGAACGTCACGGGCATGGTGTTAAGATTTTCCTGACCCGCACAGTGATGCTCCATTAGGTGTGGATGCGAACATATCAGAGGGCTGGATTGACTTGAAAGTTAGAAACGATACCGATTCTACATTTCAAATCCGTATTGTCTTTGATAGCGAGAACATTATTGGCAGTATATTCACGAATGAGCCGGTGAACGTCAGTTATATGGTATCTAACGATAACCTTATATACTTTCGAGAGAAAGGAAAAGTCATTGAGACTGTTGATGTTGTTCGGAATTCAATATCTGTCATGACAGGACAAGTACTGTCCACACAAATCATGTATAAAAATGCTTGTGAAATTGGGTTTAAGCTACCCGATACAGTAAAGGTTGTTGATTGGACGGACTAAAGCGTGAACATATAAACCGGCTATGTCCGGCGATTCTAAGGAGGAACAATGATCTTTATTTTTGGCTGTGATGATGAAGAACGTGCGGAATTCCAAAATGCCGCTGAACATATGGCTTTATCAATTCGTACATTTTCGAGCGACATTAACGAAGTAGACATCGCTTGCCTCCCTTTTGGAGCGGTTGTTAGCGTCAACCATAAAGTGCTAATTAATATTGCTGTTATAGATGCTCTGTATCAAAGGGGCGTTCGCTATATCAATACACGGAGCATTGGTATGAACCATATTGACATGGAATATGCAAAAAAACGCGGGATTGCTGTTGAGAACATCACCTATTCGCCTGAAAGTGTTGCTGAACACGCTGTCATGTTAATGCTGATGGCCGTTAGAAAAATTATGCCGACTTTAGAGCGTTCAGCACAAGGTGATTACCGGTTAAGTCCGTCCAGAGTAAATACTCTTTCTGGCATGACCATCGGAATTATTGGAACAGGAAAAATCGGCGGTAGTGTTTCTAAAATGCTGCAAGGGTTTGGCTGCAAGCTGATTGCATATTCCCACACCCCAACAACAGGTATTCACTATACCACGCTGAATAGGCTACTGCGTGAAAGCGATATAGTAACGCTACATTTACCACTATGTGAAGAAACAACACATTTTATGTCATGGTCACGCATTTCACTTATGAAGCCTGGAGCCATTTTAGTCAATGTGTCACGAGGGGGCCTAATTGATACGGAAGCGTTAGAATCTGCGTTAAAGGAGGGACGTATTGCGGGCGCTGCCCTTGATGTAATCGAGGGTGAAGAAAACTATTTTTACCAAAACTGCATCGGCAAAAAAGATAGTGCGCCGTTTTATGCTTTGGAGTCCTTACCAAATGTGATTTTGACACCGCATTGCGCCTTTTTTACAAAGCAGGCCCTATCAGATATTGTCACAAACACTTTGAGAAACTGCATGGAACATGAAAGGAGAACAAAAAATGAAAGCACTCAATGTCTTAGTATTGTTCGGAGGAATGGCTGAGGAACACGATATATCAGTTAAATCAGCCCAACAACTCACTAAATGGATGAATCCGCAGAAATACAACGCACACTTTGTCCACATCACGAGGGATGGCTGCTGGCAATATGTTTTATCTCCAAATGATCTTGATAGTGGAACGCCGGTCACATTAAGCGTCAATCGGTCAGTAAAAGGGGCTATCTGCATAGATGATAGAACAATTAGCCCGGTTGACGTGGTGTTCCCAATGCTGCATGGTCATTACGGTGAGGATGGAGCTATCCAAGGCGTGCTGGAATTATTCGGCATCCCCTATGTTGGCTGTGATGTAACGGCCTCGGCTATATGCATGGATAAATCCCTTGCGTATCTTGTGGCAATGCAGGCGGGTGTGCCTACACCTAAATTTCGAGTGCTTGAAAGAGGAAGCTCGGAGGATATTGGTGATTTCGCTTATCCGATTTTTGTAAAGCCGGCGCGTTCTGGATCGTCTTTTGGCATAACTAAGGTGCATTGCAAGGCTGAATTGAGGGAAGCCATTAATGACGCGCAAAAATATGACAACAAAGTGTTGATTGAAGAAGCGATAGTCGGACAAGAGGTTGGATGTGCAGTCCTTGGAAACGGCAGCGACATTATCACTGGCGAAATAGACCAAATTGAATTGTCTGGGGGCTTTTTCAGAATTCATCAGGAAAAGCAGCCTGAAAAGGGATCGGAAAATGCTGTTATCCATGTTCCGGCGAAAATACCAAACGACCTACGCTGTCGCGTAGCAGAAACCGCGAAGAAGCTTTATCGCACGATTGGCTGCCGGGGTCTTGCACGAGTAGATATGTTTCTGCTTGCAGATGGGACGGTCATGCTAAATGAAATCAATACAATGCCCGGGTTCACATCATATAGTCGTTATCCGCGCATGATGGAAGTTGCCGGTATTCCTATGACCGAAGTTGTGGACAAGCTAATTGCAGAAGCGAGGTGAATATAGATGGAAAAAGGATTTGTTGTTTTAGACGAAGTTGTCCCTGCGGCACAAATAGATGCTAAATATTTCTACAATGATAACTTCACTGGGTCGAATGTCAATGGTTATAATGCAAATCGTGTTGTCGGAACGAAAGAGATGGCCGCCGCACTCGTAAACGCAGCAGCCATTGCTATGCAAAAAGGATTGGGTCTGCGTTTTTGGGATGGCTATCGCCCTACACGCGCCGTATGTTGCTTTATGGAATGGGTAACGCTTCCAGAGGATGAAAAAACAAAGCAGGAACATTATCCTAATATTACTAAAGCACAGATGATCCCATTGGGATACATCAGTAAAAAATCTGGACATAGCCGTGGGAGCACGATTGATTTGAGCTTGTATAAAATATCTACTGGCGAACTGCTTGATATGGGCGGCTGCTTTGATCTTATGGATGTATTGTCGCATCATAATGCAATCGGTATTTCCCGCACTGCCGCAGCAAACAGGCTGTTACTACGAAACATTATGATGGAAAGCGGCTTTATACCTTACGAAAAAGAATGGTGGCATTACACGCTTAAAAACGAACCGTATCCAACTACATATTTTGATTTTGGTATCCAATAAACAGACAATCTGCTGTACGACGGAAAAAGAAAAAACCGTCGTGCAGCAGACCTACTTTCACGCCCAAATGATAAAGCGGCGGTTTTGAGAAATCAAGGTCGCCGTTTGTTATATCAGTAGATAGGCAACCCGGCGGCATAAAGGAGGATGCGGCTGTGCTGTATTATTACCCCTAACAAAAAGCTTTACTTCTTAAAAAAAGCCCGTCCCCAACATGGAGAAACCTCGCCCATGAGTATGAACACACACATCATCATATAGTCGTGATCAATTCCTTTGCGCCCATTTGCTTTATGCAGACGGACGCATTTTTGTTTTCTTTTCAATTCTTTTTTGAAAAGAGCAACAAACAGCCCTCTCCCATGCGGGTAATGAGCGAAAGGGGCAGAGAGGACAAGCCCATAACTTCCGTCCTCTACTCCAAGCGGGGAGGAGGAGAACTCTATGGAGCTATCTTCAACCGCCCCGGTTTTCAGGAGATGATGAAGCAGGTGGAGGATTACGGCGTTTCCCGCTCATTGTCAAGGACCTGTCCCGGCTGGGCCGGAAGTATTCCTACATGGGCCGTTTACAGGACTGATCTTCCCCGCCTACGACGTGCGCTTTATTGCCATCAACGACGATGTGGGCAGCGCCAAAGGGGAAAACGACTTCGCGGTGTTCAAAAACGTGTTCAACGATTACTACCCAAGGACACCAGCAAGATAATTCGGGCGGTGGTGAAGCTGCGCGGGGAGGACAGGGAGCACATCGCCAGCAACCCGCCCTGCGGATATGTGGAGGACCCCCAGGACAAAAAGAAGTGGGTGGTGGACGAGGAAGCCGTTCAGGTGGTCCGGCGCATTTTCAATCTATGCGTCGCCGGGAAAGGGCCGATGCAGATCGTATGTTACGATTGAAGTCTATTTCACCTATGTGGGCAAAATCCGCATCCCGCTGAATATCGGGCCGGAAGCCCTGGATGCAGCAAAACCGGCGTGACCTCCGCCACGCCGGTTTTACCTATGGTTCTTCCGTACTTCCTTATCGGCCCTCCGCCAAAAAAAGAGGTTTCCTTTTTCCCGCTTTTCCGCTATAATGGTCAGAAAAGGCCGTGCCCGGCACGGTGTGATGGAGGGCGGAATAATGGCGAGAGTACTGGTCATCGGCATTGCCGGCGGCAGCGGGAGCGGCAAGACGACGCTGATGCGAAACCTGATGGGCCGTTTTGGGGACGATATCACGGTCCTGAGCCATGACAATTACTACCGGGCGCACAACGAGCTACCCTATGAGGAGCGATGTAAGCTAAACTATGATGAGCCTGCGGCTTTTGAGACCGAGCTCATGGTTCAGCAGCTGAGATTGCTGCGCGGCGGCGTGGCGGTGGACTGCCCGGTGTACGACTTTGCCGTACATAATCGTAGCGACCAGGTGATTCGGATTTGCCCCAAAAGCGTCATTATGGTGGAGGGGATTCTGATTTTTGAGAATAAGCCGCTGCGGGATTTAATGGATATTAAGATTTATGTGGATACGGATGCGGATATCCGGCTGTGCCGTCGGATTAAGCGGGATGTGAACAAACGGGGCAGGACCCTGGAGTCTGTGCTGACGCAGTATCAGACAACAGTAAAGCCCATGCACGACCAATACGTGGAGCCCAGCAAAAAGTTTGCGGATTTGGTGGTGCTGGAAGGCGGCAAAAATCTGGTGGCGCTGGATATGCTGATGAACCGCATTCAGCGTCATATTGAACAGAGACCGTAAAAGCTACGGGTCTGTTTTGCCGAAAAATAGCCATTGCGGGTTTTGACGGGCGACCAGAGGTTGCCCCAGCTTGCCAAATAATCTGCAAGACCAAAGACTCGGAGGGAAGAAACGAGTAAAAGGGAACCGTCAGGGTTCTCTTTCGCGTTCAATCAAAAGGCTTTTCAAACTTCTGGAAAGGTTTGAAAAACGCCCCAGGTCGTTTTAAAGACTTTTTGACGGCCTGGGGCGGCTGTACTCACCCGGGAAATGGCCTAAAACCATTTCCCACGTTCCTGAAACCAGGCGAAGCCCGGAGGGCGCTGCCGCAAATTCTGCGGCAGCGCCATTATTTCCGTTGCGATCAGAGAAAAAGGGAGTATAATGATAGTGCTGTAAAATTACTTGCGCCGGCTCAAAGCCGGAGGGGAGGAGACAAACGCTTATGGAACGGGAAAAGAACGCGGACCTCAGCCAAGGCAGCGTAGGGAAGCTGCTGTTGCGGCTGGCGCTGCCTACGATTACCGCCCAGCTGGTCAATGCGCTGTACAATATAGTGGACCGGATTTACATCGGACACATTCCAGTGGTGGGAAAAACCGCCCTGACCGGCGTGGGGGTTTGCCTGAGCCTGATTATGATTATCTCCGCTTTTGCCGCTTTGACGGCCATGGGAGGCGCCACCCGGGCCTCCATTATGCTAGGCCGGGGAGACCGGCAAACGGCGGAAAAAATCCTGGGCAACTGCACCACCGGCGCAGTTTTGGTGAGCGTCGTCCTGACAGCTCTGTTTCTCGCCTTCAACCGGCCTCTGCTTTTGACCTTTGGTGCCAGTCCCGATACCATTGGCTACGCAGTGGAATATATGAACATCTACGCCTTGGGCACGATTTTTGTGGAGCTGGCTTTGGGCCTCAATGCGTTTATCACCGCGCAGGGTTTTGCCGGAGTGTCCATGGTCAGCGTCATCATCGGTGCGGTGTGTAATATCATCCTTGACACGGTTTTTATCCAGGTCCTGCATCTGGGCGTTTCCGGGGCCGCTCTGGCCACGATTATTTCTCAGGCCCTGTCCGCCGCCTGGGTGGTGCGGTTTTTGTTGGGGAAACGAACCGGCCTGCGCATCCGGCGGGAGAATCTCAGGATAAACTGGCGGGTCTATTGCCCTTGCTTGGCGCTGGGCCTGTCCCCCTTTATTATGCAGTCCACAGAAGGAGTCATTGCCGTATGCTTCAATGCCACTTTGCAAAAATTCGGCGGTGACCTGGCGGTCGGGGCCATGACGATCCTGTCCAGCGTAATGCAGTTTTCCATGCTGCCGCTGCAGGGCCTGACCCAGGGCGCCCAGCCCATCATCAGCTATAATTTCGGGGCGCGGAACCCGGACCGGGTCAGAAAAGCATTTGCACTTCTACTGGGAATTTCCCTGGGATATTCTCTGCTGCTGTGGTCTCTGGCCATGCTGTGTCCAGGCGCTCTGGCGGCAGTATTCGCAACAGACGAGGCCCTGATTGCATACAGTGCCTGGGCCATGCGGATCTATATGGCGGTGGCGCTGATCTTCGGCGCCCAAATTGCCTGCCAGCAGACCTTTATCGCCCTGGGAAACGCGAAGGTCTCCCTGTTTTTGGCGGTCCTGCGAAAGATTCTGCTGCTGATCCCACTGATTTTTCTGCTGCCGATGTTCTTCCATACCGGGGAGGAAAAGGCTATGGCGGTATTTTTGGCTGAGCCGGTGGCGGATTTCCTCGCCGTGATCACCACGGTGGTGACCTTCACGTTACTGTTCCGCAGGACGCTGCGGCGTCTGCGGGACCCGGAGCCGGAGGGAGTGGCGAGATGAGAGCGGAGAGCCTGATTTTCGATGTGGACGGGACCCTCTGGGACTCTGTGGAGCTGGTGACCAGGGGCTGGAACCAGGGGCTGCGGGAGGACGGGACCACCGACTTGGTCTGCACCCCGGAGCGTCTGCGGCCACTGTTCGGAAAAACCATGGATGAAATTGAGCTGGAGTTGCTGCCGGGCCTGGAGCCGGTGCGGCGGCACGCCCTTATGACACGTATGTTTGCCTGGGAGCACCGGACGATGGAGGAGGACCCCTGCGAAATTCTCTATCCCGGGGTGCAGGAGACGGTCCGTATCTTATCCCGCCGGCACCGGCTGTTCATTGTCAGTAACTGCCAGAAGGGCTATATCGAGCTGCTGTTGAAAAAGTCCGGCATGGGTCCTTGGATTACGGGTCATATCTGTTTTGGTGACACGGGCCTGTGTAAGGGGGAGACGCTCCGCCTGCTTCTGGAGCGCTGGCGTATTTCCAGCGCCGTGTACGTGGGGGACACCCAAGGGGACCTGGAGGCGGCGCGGATAGCGGGCATCCCCTTTGTTTGGGCGGCCTATGGTTTCGGCGTTCCTGCGTGGTACGACGCGAAAATTGAAACGTTTGTCCAGCTGACGAAGCTTTTTTAACGGGCGGTTCCGGTCAAAAGGGCCTGCCACGCTGGAGTAACTTCGGTGTACGCGTCCCGTGCTCCGGGAGAAATTTTCTTGGACGCATTTGGACCATCATCAGACGAAGGGAGTAACGTCATGTCGATTGTGCGGTTTTACTGCGGCGATCCCGCCGCGCCCAAGCCCAACCGGCCCACGCGTCTGGGCGTCAACGCCTTGGTGGAGTGGCAGGGGAGGCTGCTGCTGGAACGGCGGGGGGACTCCGGCGAATGGGGCCTTTTGGGCGGTGGCGTCAAGGGAAGGGAGCCGGAGCGCCGTGCCATGGCTCGGGAGCTGTGGGAGGAGACAGGCCTGCGCCTGCCGGAGGGGGCCTTTGAGAAGCTGGGCGTCTTTGATACGCCGTCCCGGATTGCCAGCTATCGGGACGGCAGTGTGTGGCGCATGGTCATCGTACTGTATCGGATACAACTTACCCGGGAGCCGATTCTTCTCCGGAGCTCCGAATCCAAGGAGCTGCGACTTTTTGCGCCAGCGGAGCTTCCAAACCTGGGAATTGTCTGCACCCATCGGGATTTGGTGGAGAATTACTGGCTGTCGAAGCAGGGCTTTGTTAAATAGTTTCCATTACTCGTAAAGATCAATACCAGAGGCGTATTGCAGAACGGAATGCTGCAGTACGCCTTTTTCTTTCACTAAATTAAGAAAGGAGACTGATCCACGCTTATACCCCAAATGTGTGAGGACAGTTCCTACGGGGTCATATTATCGAGAGAATTCCCGGGTAGAAGAACAAGTTGCCCATGCGGGAGACGGCATTTCAAGCATTCAAAAAGCTTCAATCGTTTTGAGATACGGGAAAAGGAGCCCAGACGGTTCTCTTTCAAATGTCTCTGCCTGAGCAACCTTGCTGTACGTGGTGGGCGACAGTATAAACGCCAAGGGACGCCCGTGTGGGGCCCCTTGGCGTCATTTCTGGAAGAAGTCTTTTTATCAGCTGGGTGGATTTTAATTCTTTACTTTTTATCCCGATACCCCGCAATCATAAACTGAAAGCCCTCCAACTGGAATTCAAAGGCCAAATCACCCCAGGGCTGGCGTTTAAGCTCTGAGGGGTTGAAGCAGCGGTGATTTTGGTATATCGGCTCTAATTGTTCCTGAGGCACTGTCAGATAGAATGCTACACCGCAGCCAATGTCCGCTAGCTTATTCTCCGGCACATAACCGTTCGTAATCCCCAGCAGCAGGGCGTTTCCCAGAAGGGAGACTCCCACCAGGGGATCCCCGCTGTCCGGCGGGTTGGAGAAGTCCAGCTCCCAGCCGCCTGACAAAAGCCGGTCCGCCGTTTGGTAAGGATTCCGGCAAGCAAGAATGGGCCGAATCAAGCCCGCTCCTCCCGTCTCAGGGCACAAAGCAGGGCGTCCACCTGTTCCGGCCGGGTGGCCCAGGAGGTGACAAAACGGACAGCGTCCCGATCCTGGTCCACAGGTGTGGAAATCTCAAAGGAAAACGCTGCGGCCAACTCCGAAATTTTCTTTTTGGGTAAAATGGGGAAGACCTGGTTGGTAGGGGATTGCGCGTACAGGGGATATCCCGCCTCCAAAAAGCCCTCGCTCAACCGGGCCGCCATCTGGTTGGCGTGCCGGGCGGTCTCCAGCCACAGGTCCTGCTCCAAAAGAGCTTGGAATTGCACGCCCAGCAGCCGGCCTTTGGCCAGCATCCCGCCGCCCTGTTTCATTGCAAAGCGGAAATCGAGCCAGAGGGCCGGGTCGCGTAAAACCAGACACTCTCCAAACAGGAGCCCATTTTTGGTTCCGCCGATGGTAAACGCGTCGCACAGCCGGGGCAGGTCCTCCGGCGCTAGATCGTTGCCCGGGGCGGTGAGGGCCGCGCCCAGCCGGGCGCCGTCCAGATAGAGCGCCATGCCCAGCCGGTCGCACAGCGACCGCAAAGCCAGAAGCTCTGCTTTGGTATAGACGGTACCCAACTCCGTAGAGTCGGACAGATACAGAAGCCTTGGCTTGACCATGTGCCCGAGATTGCCGGCGGTATGCGCCTGCCACGCCTGTTCCAGGGCTTGACAGGTCATCTTCCCCTCCTGGTGCGGGACTGTAATCACCTTATGCCCCCGAGCTTCAATGGCGCCGGTTTCATGTACCGCCACGTGGCCGGTATCCACTGCCACCATGGCCTCCCAGGGGCGGAGAAAAGCGGCGGAGGCAATGGTATTGGTCTGCGTTCCGCCCACCAAGAAATGCACATCTGCATCCGGGCAGGCAAAACGGCGGCGGACAACTTGGGCCGCGGCGGCGCAGTAAGCGTCCTCGCCATAGCCGGGCGTGGACTCCAAATTGGTTTGAATCAGTGCATCCAGGATTTTTGGGTGAGCTCCTTCTGAATAATCGTTGCGAAAGCTGATCATGATATTCTCTCTTTCTCCGTCTGAGGCAGGCGGTCTAAAATCTCCGATTTATTATAGCTTGTCGAGCGCTTGATTGTCAACCGGGTGCACCAGCCCCTTGACCCACAGCCAATCCTCTTTTCCCAGTACGCCTAATATCAGCAGCAGCAGCGCAAGAATGCCCAGGTAGATGCCGCCCAGGAACAGGACCCCGCCCAAGCCGTCCGCCTGGGGCAGGAGCGTGGCCACCCAAGAGGCTCCAACAGCCCCGGCGATGGCCCGCAGCACCACGCCAAGCTGGGGCTTAAACCCTGTTACCTTTTGCAGCCGGCGGATGCTTAAAACAAAATTGAGGGCGTGTGTAACTACGAAGCTCAGATAGTAACCGTTTAGGCCGAAGGTGGGCAGGAGGACCCAGAGAAACACCACATCCAGGAAAGAGGTGATGGTGTTGTAGCGCACGCACGCCACTTGCTGCCCCATCCCTTTGACAGTGGCGTCTGTCACGGCGTCCACGTAGAGCATGGGCGCCAGAGGCGCGAAGCGCCGGAGCAGCTGCCCTACCTGAAGATTTCCATACAGGAGCATGCCCAGGGGCTCCGCCGCCACATACAGGATCCCGCCGGCGGCCAGGCCGTACAGAAGCGCGACCCGCAGGCTCCGCCCGGTGAGATATCGAATTCTGCGCTGCCGGTTTCCGGCGGCGCAGCGGGAGAGCTCCGGCACCAGCAGCTCCGAAAGGGAGAACAGGATGGAGGCGGGAAACATCAGCGCCGGAAATACCATGCCGCAGACCATACCGTAATCCGCCATGGGATCGGACACGGCGGGAAACAGACCCAGGCGCCGGGGCACAATGAGATTTTCAATTGTGGACAATCCTGTTCGCAGGTTATCCGCCAGCGCCAGGGGCAAGGCCAGTCGCAGGAGCCGCCCCGCCACGGGAATTCGCTCCTGGGGGCGGGGGATGGGGTCTCGCCGCCGCAGAGCCAGCAGACAAAGCAACGTGACCACGGAGGCCACACTGCTGCCGCCTACAACGGCGCAGCAGGAGCGGCCCGGGTCATCGCCGGCCCAGCGAGACAGGAGCAAAACCGTAAGGCCCATGGACACGATCTGTTCCAGAATTTCCACGACTACCAATTCCCGAATCCGTCCGGCGGCGGTGAAATATCCCGTCATAACGCCGCAGAGGCAGCAGACAGGAAGGAAAGCGGAGAAGACCCGCAGCGCGGCGGTGGTCCGGCTGTCGCCAATCCATGATTCCGCTAAAAACGGCGCAATTTGGAACACCAGCAGACTGATGGCGGTGCTGAACAAGAAGCTGTAAAGAAAGCAGGCGGATAAAACCGGCCCGATTCCCTGCAGACGCTTCCGGCCGATCTCCTCTGCGGTCAGATACATGGTGGAGGTTCGAATACCTGCCATGCCGACGGTCATAGCCAGCATGGAAACGGATAGAACCAGTTGCAGCAGCCCAATACCGGAGGCCCCAATCCGCCCGGAAAGGTAGACCTGGAACCCCAGCGAGACCAACCGCAGCAGCAGATTGGCGCCTGTCAGCAGCAGGGCGCTGTAAAACATTGTACCGGAACGACGCATGTCCTCACCTCGTTTCACTATATGGCTTGTCAGGTGGGAACTTGCCCTGCAAATGAAAACTTTTTGTGATGAAAGAAATCACTCATTGTTTTTGCAGAGGACTCTGTTATAATATTGGAAAATTGCCGCTGGAAAGTGAGGAGGGCGGAGCATGAAATGGTGGGGTGCCTGTGGGATCCTAATGGGGGCGGGGGCCGCGGCTGGCGTTGCGGCGTCGGCGCATTTGGCGGTTCGCCGTTATCGGTTCACAAGCAAAAAGCTCACAGGACCGGTCAAGCTGGCGGTGCTGTCCGACCTGCATAGCACACTCTATGGCAAAGGACAGCGCCAGCTCCTGTCTTTGCTGGAAGCAGAGCAGCCGGACGGCATTTTTTTGCCTGGAGATATGGTAGATGACAGGGCGAAGGAACAGGGTGCCTGGACCCTGCTGGAGGCGCTGGGCGGGCGCTATCCCTGCTGGTACGTGACGGGAAATCACGAATTTCGGATTCCCGATGTGGAGCGGGTCCTGAACCGAATTCAGAGCTGCGGGATCCATGTGCTGGCAGGCATGGCGGAGGAAACGATATTAGCTGGGCAGCCGCTGTGTATCGGCGGCTTTGACGCGCTGGGAATCGAAGATGGCCGATGGCGCCGGCAGCTGGCCCGCTGTCAGGCTGGCCGGATTCCGGGATGCTACTCGATTTTGCTGTCCCACCGGCCCAATTTTGTAACGGAATTCTCCGCCTGCGGATATGAGCTGGTGGTTTGCGGTCACGCCCACGGCGGTCAGTGGCGCATTCCCGGCGTGCTCAACGGCCTGTATGCTCCGGAGCAGGGGCTCTTTCCGGACTACGCCGGGGGCTTGTATAAGCTGGGAAATTGCACCATGGTGGTGAGCAGGGGTCTGGCGCGAAATTTTCTGCCGCGGATCTTCAACCCGCCGGAGGTGCCGATCATTACCTTGCTGCCGGCATAAAAAGGCCGCTGTGCAAGCTTGCACAGCGGCCTTTGCGTCAAAAAATACCTGGGCACGAAATTAACGGTAGGATAGCTCGGCGGGCAGGGAGACGGAGCCCCGGCGATGGGCGATGGGCTTCCAGACCTTGGCCTTGCGGAATACCGCCAGAACGTGCAGGGGAAGCCAGGAGGCGGTAAAGACAGGATAGAGCAGAATCGGTTTAATCATTTTCTTCAGGGGACGGCGGCCCACCAAAGCGAGGAACAGAGCCGTAAGCGTCATACCGCCCCAGAAGGAGGCCAACGCAAACAGGATAGAAATCCAGTTGTGCGCCGCGACGGTTAGATAAAGGGTCCAGATACCGGGCAAAATGGCTAAGACCTGCACCAGAGGCATGGATAGGAAGACCGCGAAGTCCAGGCAGAGCCGGGGACTCTTCCGGAAAACACCTCGCCAAAGCCGGGGCAGATAGAGCCCCGCGACCTGCATGACGCCGCTGCACCAGCGGCGGCGCTGGACCATGGACTGCCGGAATGTGACGGGCTCCTCATCATATGTAACGGCTTCCGGTACAAACCAGACCCGAGTCCCGGCCATGGCGCACTGAGCGGCGAATTCCGCGTCTTCAGCCATGGTGTCGGTATTCCAGCCGCCCAGCCGGTTCATCAGATCCTGCGTCACGGCAAAGCCGGTGCCCACCAGCTTGGCGGAGAGGCGGCAATTGCTCCGCGGCCGGTTATAGAGTAGATTAAAATTTTCAAAATACAGGTCATAGCAGCCGGAAATCCAGGAGTCGTGAGGATTCATGGCCTTTTGGATGCCCTTCGCGGCTTGGGCGCCGGCGCAAAAGGCGTCGTTCATCCGGGACAAAAAGTTAGGATCAACCAAATTGTCGGCGTCGAAGACGCAATAGGCGTCATAACCGGCGTTTTTCAAGGCTGCGAAGGCGCAGTGCAGCGCATCGCCCTTATTTCGGACCGTACCCGTGCAAGGCAGGATCGTAGCGCCGGCCCGGCGGGCGGCGCCCTCCGTGTCGTCTGTACAGTTGTTGGGAATGACAAACAGGTCGAAAAGCTCCGCCGGATACTGCTGGCCCCGCAGCCGCTGAATGGTTCCGCCGATGACGGCCTCCTCGTTTCGAGCCGCAATGAGTACGGCAAATCGGGTTTTTGCAGCGGAAACGGGAATTCTCTTTCGAGGCAGTAAAAAAAGCAGGCTGATGAAGGCTGTATACAGCGTAAATATCTTCAGGACAAAGCTGAGCGCCTGCATAAATGCGTCCATGAAGGAACCTCCTTTGTTTCTCTCTTCTATGCTAGGCTTATCATACCGAAAACAATTTTAAGATTCAACGCGTTGGGTTCTTAATTTTTCTTTAATTTTACGAAAAAACACGATAGAGTGACTGAATGGCCCGTAAATCCAATGCGGGCTGCGCAGCGCGTAAATTGTGGCAAACGGGCTGCGGCGGCCCAAAGGGGCCGCCGCCGTCCAACCCGGATATGACGAAACACCTGCTCAAAACAGGCCAATTTTTCAGATGAGTTGGTAGGTCATTCCTCCGAAGAAAGGGCGGAGAGCGCTTGCTCCTGGGCGTCGGTCCGTGCTTTTTGCCTCTTAGGCCGGAAAATCAGCCGATAGACGAGAAAATACATCAGGATACTGAACGGGATCGCTACCAGGATATCCAGAAGGGAGTGCTGTTTGACAAATACCGTAGAAATAGAAACCAACGCCGCTCCCACGATAATGAAGAACCGCAGCCAGGCTTTGTTGCGAAGACGACGGCAGTGCTGCAAGGCGAAAACCACGCCGAAGGAACCGATCACGTGAATGCTGGGGCACACATTGGTATTGGTGTCCGATGCATAGATGGTGGCGACCAAGCGGGTGAGCACGTTGTCCCGGGGAAACTGAACGGGACGCAGCTCCTGCTTATTAGGAAAAATGCAGTAGATCAGCAGGGTGGTGAAAAAGGCGACGCCGATAAAGGTCATGTAACGCTTAAAGCCCTCGTGATCCCGAATCACCAGGTAGAGCCCCATACAGAAAATCATGGGGAACCAGAGAAAATAGGGGATGACGAATCCCTCCAAAAAGGGAATTTTATCATCAATCGGGAGGTAGGTAGGCCAGCAAATCGACTCCGGCACCAAAGCCTCCACCAGTGCAAAGGCGATCAGGTAAGCGGGCAGGATCAGTATATACCACAGGTACCGATTTTCCTTCTTTTTTAAAAACGATATCCCGCGTGGGGCGGATTTTGGCATAGAATAGCTCCTTCCTGCGGCATTGCCACATGGGTATGTATATAGCGCATCCCGGGCAAAAAATCAAGTGTTAATTTTAAGCAGCGGCGTAGCGGAGGAAAAAACCGGGAGCGGACACGATGGTTCGTTCCCGGCTTCTTGCTATTGCCCGGCTTCCCTCTGGGGGATCACAATCGGCCGCAGCACGCTGTATTCGTCAAAACGCGTGTCCCTGGATTCTGTGAGAAATACAATTTGGGCCTTTGGGTCGGTTACAGCGGCTTTTTCAGCCACACTGGCTGCCTGCTGGGCTGCCACGCCGGTCAAATACAGGCGAGACTGGCCGGTGGGAAGGGAAAATGCGGGGTTTTCCGTACAAAAGGAAACGGTGAAGTCGCTGCCGGAAAAGGCTGTGACCAATTTCTGCGCAGCCTGCTGTATGATTTGCTCCTTGGAGGCGGTGGCGTTGTAGACGATACTGCCGCTGTCCGGGAAACGAAAGTCGGAGAATACCACCTCGTCAAACCCCAGGTCCCGCAATTCCCGGCAGATCTGAGACAAGTTGGTGAGCACCGTGTCGTTGGCAGGGTCCAACCAATAACACTGATCCGCGTCCGTCCAGAGTGCTCCGCTGGCCAAGGCCAGGCCGGCGGATTGGTTGGCCTGCGCAAAGGCGGAGTCCCGGAAGGCGGGAACTCTGGCGATCACATAAAGCTCGCTTTGACAGAGCCATGCAATCAGCTCGTCCATCGCTGCGGCGTCGATGCTGTCGGAGCGGGGCGCGTGGGCCAGACTGGTGGAGTAGTAAAAATTGCCGAATTTACTTTTGACATCCAGCAACACCGCTGTTCCCGGCTCTAACTGCTCCAGAGACGCGCGGAGGGTATTGAAATCCTCCAAAAGAACGGCGGTGTCTACGGAATAGCCGAACAGGGGCTTCAGGCCACCGGTGACGGCGTCACCCGGATTGTCGTCAAAAATGATCTCCACAGGAACCGTGACCGCCGTGGCAGTGGGTTCCGGGGGAGTCTGAACTCCTAAATGTACGGTGGAACGATTAAAATCAAAAACAACCCCGTCCCGGGTATAGACGACAAAGCGCTGCAGCCACACCACCCAGCAGATCCAGGCCGTAAAAAGGACTAGCAAAATCACCAGGAAAACAAGCGCGATTTTTTTCAAGCGGAGCTTGGCGTGATAGGTTAAAAAACGCAAGAACAGCACCTCCTCAGCCCGGTTGGGCGCCGACCACCAGACACCGCCACGCCTCCTGCTGTGAGCGCTGCAAAACCTGCAGGCCGCCGGCGGTCAGCGCCGCTTCCACGTCGGGAAGGCGGGATTGCAGGATTCCGGAACAGATGACAACGCCGTTTAGCCGGAGAATGGTGGGAAGCATGGGCGCCAGGGCACATATTACATCAGAGACAATATTGACCAGAACAAGATCAAAGCCGCCGAATTGGGCGGTCAAATACCGCCAAAGACGCTCATCCTGGCAGAGGTCGCCGGTCATAGCCCGGAACCGGTCGTCTCCAAACCCGTTGTATCGGGCGTTTTCCCGGGAAATATCCTCTGACTTGGGGTCTAAGTCCACGCCGAACGCGACTTCAGCGCCCAGGCGCAGAGCGGCAATGGAGAGAATCCCGCTGCCGCAGCCCAGGTCTGCAACTAGGGCTCCGGGTTTCAAATGTTCCTCCAGCGCGGTCAGGCACAGCTGCGTGGAGGGGTGCGCGCCGGTGCCGAAGGTAAGGCCAGGATCTAAAATGATGGGCAGCCTGTCTTCTGCCATTTCAAGAGGAGCCCAGTAGGGCAGAATCGCCAGCCGTTCCCCTACAAATTGAGGCGGATAGTTTTGCTTCCAGCTATTTTCCCAGTCCTCCTCCTGCAAAGGCACGGCGGTGATGGTCAGAGGGCCCACCTCGATATCTCGTTGCTGACGCCTCCAGATAGAAAGCGATTCCCGCAGGGCTTCCAGGCGGGTCTGCGCCCGGTGGTCCCGCTCCAGATATAGCTTGATTTGAGACCGGCCGGCCGTCTGACGGACTAGCGATTCATCCACACAGCCCCAGTACATCCGGTTTTGTTCCAGCAGCGCTTGAACCTCGGTTCCGTCGTCCAGGACAAAGCTATCGTAACCTAGGGCGGTGAGCCGGTCCGCCACGCGGTTAATACCGGTGGATGAAGTTTGAATGGTGAGTTCCAGCCACTGCATACAGGTTTCTCCCTTCCCGCTGGGGAAAAGTTTTGAGCCTCAGGCCCATTGCCGATTATTTTACACGAATATGGGGAAATTGACAAGGGAAGCAGCAAAATTTTTAAATTTCAGATTTTTTTCGCTTCCACTTCCTTAGAAAGTGTTGTATAATGTTGGAACAATTGAAAGGAAGAATGCCATGGATCAACGGATAGAGATTATGCCCCAGGTTTGGCTGAGGGCCATTTGTACGGACCGGTTCAAAAGCGCGTGCCTCAGTTTCAGCCTGCTGCGCCCGTTGCGACGGGAGGAGGCTGCGAAAAACGCCTTGGTGGCCAACGTCCTGCTCCGCGGCACACAAAAGCACCCGGACCTGCGCAGTGTTTCTCAGGTCCTGGATCTATATTACGGGGCGGGCCTCGGTCCTTTGGTTCGGAAAAATGGAGAGATTCAGACCTGCGGCGTATTTCTGAGCTTTATGGAAGACCGCTTTGCCCTGCCGGGAGATCAGGTGTTGGAGCCAATGCTGGAGTTCTTGGGAGAGATTTTGTTCCAGCCTCGTCTGGAGGGCGGCGCGTTCGTGCCGGAGTTTGTGGCCGGGGAAAAGCAAAATTTGATTAACACCATGGAAGCTCTGTTGAACGATAAGCGGGCCTATGCTGACCGGCAGATGCTCCGGGCTATGTGTCGGGACGACAGCTTTGGCGTGTCTCGCCTGGGTGAGCCGGAGGACGTGGCCGAGATCGAGCCGGCATCGCTTTATGCGCACTATCAATCCCTACTGGCCCATTCTCCGGTAGAGATTTTTTACGCCGGAAGCGCGTCGCCGGAACGGGTTGCGACCCTTTTGCGCCGTGTATTGCAGCCTTTGCCCCGGGGGGACATGGACCTGGCTGACTGGAAACCCATGCGGAAGACCCGGCAAACGCAGTATTTGGAGGAAACCATGGGCGTGACCCAAGCCAAGCTTTCCATGGGTTTCACCACCGGCATTACAACCAGGGATAAGGAATTCCCCACGCTGATGGTATTCAACGCCCTATATGGCGCCGGTGTGACCAGCAAGCTGTTTTTAAACGTTCGGGAGAGGCTCTCCCTTTGCTACTATGCCGACTCCTCTGTTTTTGGCTCCAAGGGGATTCTGGCGGTATCTTCCGGCATTGAGACTGGAAAATACACGATGGCGAAAGACGAGATTTTACGGCAGCTGGAAGCCTGCTGCGCCGGAGAAATCACAGGTCAGGAGCTGGAAGCGGCCAAGCAGGCGATTTACTCCAGCCTTCGTACAGTGGCGGACTCGCCTGGCAGGATGGAGGATTTTGCCTTGTTTGGCCGGCTGAGCGGGTTTTCGCTCAGCGTGTCGGAATATGAGGCGGCCGTACATGCCGTGACTGCGGAGCAAGTGGCGGCGGTAGCCCGTCAAATCCGGCTGGATACAATTTTCCTGCTGAAGGGGGCGCCTGTATGATCGACCACTACGACCCTTTTTTAGATGAACGGATCATGGAAACCACCCTGGCCAACGGTCTTCCCATTAAGATCGTTCCAAAGCCGGGCTTTTCCAAAAAGTACGCCTATTTTGTTACCCGGTATGGTTCCATTGACACGAAATTTCGCTGGAATGGAAGAGAATTCACAACCCCGGATGGTGTTGCCCACTACCTGGAGCACAAAATGTTTGATCTGCCGGACCGGGATGTGATGCAGGAGTTTTCCGCACTGGGCGCCAACCCCAATGCCTTTACCAACTTCTTCATGACCGCCTATTATTTTTCCTGCACAGAGCACTTTTTGCAGTGCCTGCGGCTGCTGCTGACCTATGTCAGTACGCCGTATTTCACACAGGAGAGCGTGGAGAAGGAGCGGGGAATCATCGAGCAGGAGATCCGTATGTGTGAGGATCGGTCCGACATCAAGGTGGAGGAGGATTTGTTTGCCGCATTGTTCCGGCATCATCCTGCGCGGGTTCCCATTGCCGGTACGGTGGAGAGCATCGGAAAAATTACCGCCCAGACGCTCTTGGACTGCTACCGGGCCTTTTACACGCCCTCCAACATGATACTGTGCGTGGTGGGGGATGTGGACCCGGAAGAAGTGGTGCGAACGGCGGAGGAGATTCTGCCCCCGGAGCGGCAGCCAGCGGCGGAGCGGGATTATGGTCCGCCGGAGGACCTGCGCTGTTATAAAAGCCGGATGGAGCGACGGATGGATGTGGCCATGCCCACGTTCCAGATGGGCGTTCAATGCCCATGGCCGGGCCGCGGCCCCGCCGGTATGCGCCAGCAGATTGTCGGAGATTTGGCCGCGGAGGCTTTGATGGGGGAATCCTCCGCCCTGTATCTACAACTGTATGAACAGGGATTGATCGACGCCTCCTTTGGCGCCGGCTACGAGGACCTACCCGGCGTGGCGTTGCTGAGCTGCGGCGGAGACAGCCGCGATCCCCAGGCCGTGCAGGCGGCGATCCTGGCGGAGGCGGAGCGGCTGGGCCGGGAGGGAATCGAGGAGGACATGTTCCAACGCCTGAAAAAATCGGCGCTGGGCCGCCGCGTTCGGGGATTGGATAGCTTTGACGGCACCTGCTACCGGCTTTGCACCTCCTATTTTGACGGCGTCCGGTATCTAGATTTCCCAGAGGTGTACGCCTCTGTGACCAAAGAGCAGACGGAAGAATTCTTGCGGCAAACCATGCAGGCGGACCGGTGCGCCATGTCGGTGGTGTGGCCGCGGCAATGGGAGGAATGACCATGAACGCTTTTTCCGAAATTACCTTCCCGGGTCTGGGCCTACGCCTGGACCCCTCCACCGGCTTTGCCATCGGGAGCTTTGAAATTCGATGGTACGGCGTGATCATCGCCTTGGGGCTGTGCCTGGCGGTTTTATACTGCGGCAAACGCAGCAGACAGTTCGGGATCTCAGAGGATGATCTCATTGACGGCGTGCTCACGGTAACGCCCTTTGCCATTATTTGCGCCCGGGCCTATTATTGCATATTCTCCTGGGAGCAATATGCGGATAACCCCATCTCCTGCCTGTACATTTGGGAGGGGGGGCTTGCCATTTACGGCGGCGTCATTGGCGCGGTGATAGGTGTCTTGGTTTTGTGTAAAATCAAGAAAATCAGCGCTCCGGCTCTGCTGGATCTGGTGTGCCTGGGCTTTTTGATTGGCCAGTGCGTCGGCCGTTGGGGAAACTTTTTCAATCGGGAGGCCTTTGGGGCGGAAACCGACAGCTTCCTGCGGATGGGTTTGCTCAACGGGCTCACTGGAACGGTGACCTATTATCACCCCACGTTCTTGTATGAGTCTGTTTGGAATTTGGGGGGATTTGTTTTCTTGCACTTTATTTCCAGGCGGCGTAAGTACGACGGGCAGGTGGCGCTGCTGTATGTGGCCTGGTACGGCCTGGGCCGGGCATGGATTGAGGGCCTGCGGACAGACAGCTTGTACATTCCCCATACCGATTTCCGGGTGAGTCAGCTTTTGGCTGCGGCAACCTGCCTGATTGCGGTGACGGTGCTGCTGGTGCAGGCCTTCCGCAAGCACGACCCGGCCAGGCTGTTCGTAAACCGAGTGGCCGCCAGAGCGCCGGCGGAAGCGAAGGCGCCGGAAGCCGAAACGCCACAGGGGGAGCAGACAGAGCTGGACCTGCGGGAGGCCGACCAGGAAGAGTCGTCGGAGCCTAAGAAGCCGCACAAGCCAAGCCTGTGGTCTCGGTTTGATACATGGCTGAGAACTTAAACTTTTTGTAAAATTTGCTGCTTTTTGCACCGAACAAGCTGGGAAAGTGGTATACTATTCCTATCAGAGTCCAGGCGGTGAGCGCCGCCGGAATAGGAGGGACGTCATGATACAATTTGACGATCTGCGGACCAAAGCGGCCAAAGTGGCCGAGACGGCGGTGGACGCCACGAAGCGCGCGGCTAACTCGGCGAAAATCAGCATTCGTGTGGCCGCCGAGGAGGAAAAAATCAAAGCCGCATATCAGGCGATTGGAAAGCTGTACCATCAGGACCATACGGCTGGCGGCGTGAAGGAAGGGCCGGCTTACACCGAGCAGTTAAACCGGATTGCCGCATCCTTGGAACGGATTCAGGAGCTAAAAAGCCAAAAGGATGTGACAGGAACCGCTTATGCCCAGGGCGGGGCCGCGACCGAAGCGGACTTCGTGGATTTTGAAGAGGGCAACCTGTAACGCACCCTGTTATGATACGGTATGAACCGCAGGAGCATAACGCGCCGCACTCGGGCACAGGCCGGGCGCGGCGCGGTTTTTTGTATGGGGCCGGTTACCACAGGAGGGCGGCCGCCGCGCGGCGGCACATTGGCATTCGCATGGGCTCCGTGGCAAAAATTTAAACGATATGCCAATCGAGGGCCCCTGCGGCCAGGTAGCGCCTCGTCCAAAGATCGGCCCAAGATTTTCCCCAAGCGCTGGTCAGAACTTAAAATTATTTACGCGCCTCAAACCGCTTCCGGCTTGAGGCGCGTATGGTTTGCAGAATTTTGAGGGAACCTTCTGCACGTACTGAATGGGTTATTGCGCCTTGAAAACCTCCAGGCCGGGGGCGGCGTCCGCCAGCTTGCTGACCTGGTAGAGCATGACGGCAGCATCCAGACGCGTGACAGGCGCTTCCGGATCAGAAAGTGCAACTCCATGCTCACTGATGACCTGAACGGCTTCCTGTGCCCAGACGGGTACGGTTTCCTCTGCTGCAGCGCCGGTTTCCTCCTTGGGCAGGGCCAAAACGTTTTGCAGCATCACGGCAGCTTCTGCTCCGGTAATGGCGTCGTTGGGCCGGAAGACCACGCCCTCGCCCTCCTGGGAGCCGGCGACAATGCCCATCCGCATGGCGGTGGCCAGATAAGGCTGCAACCAATCAGGAGCGTCGGCTTCATCGGCAAAGCCGGAGGCTGTTTCGGCATCCTCCATCGGGATTTCCAGCAGCCGCATGACCATGGCCAGGAATTCACCCCGGGTCACAGTCTCTTCCGGCTCAAAGCAGTTCTCTCCAGCTACCTGGGTCCCAGTGAACAGACCGGTGTTCTTCATCCACAGGGCTTCAAATTGATGGAAGGACTGTGCCATGTCCCGGTAGGTCTCGCTGTCCAGAGGCTTGAGAATTTCAATGGACACCGTGGCCTCGTTGGAAACGGCCCCCGCCTCGTCCGTGGCAGTGAAGGAGAAGGAATCCTTCCCCACCTTATTCTTCTTCGGCGTGTAAGTGAAGGTGCCGTCTTCCTGAATGGTCACGTCTCCGCGCTTGGGAGCCTGGGTGACCGTAAAGGTCAATTTACCGCCCTCCGGATCGGTGACGGCAAGGGTTCCGGTATTCTCCAGGTTTTTGTAGGTCTCCAGGCTGCTGTTTTCCGCAACAGGGGCTTGGTTTTCCTTGCTCCGGATGGAGATGGTCATGGTGGCTTCCTGCTCTACCCGGCTGCCATAGATGGGCAGATAGGTGACCATCGCCTCCTGCGAATCTGCGCAGGCGGGATGGAAGGTCATGCCGTCCACCTGCTGGGCGGTCAGAATGTCGCCGGCGCAGATGACGCGGCTGCCCAGCTGGATGCGGCCCAAGCTGGCTTGTGGGATCCCCGTGATGCAGATACCGGT
The DNA here is from genome assembly GCA_958402445.1 of uncultured Eubacteriales bacterium. GTDB lineage: Bacteria > Bacillota > Clostridia > Oscillospirales > Oscillospiraceae > Faecousia. The sequence goes on along the minus strand of CATXTO010000006.1, from coordinate 66,676 downwards.
CAGGTCGTCTACCACATCCGTCTGGAAATCCGCGGATTGAAAGCAGTAGACTGCGTCGGTGTCTACCTCCGGATTTGCCGCCAAAGCGGCGGGAAGCACCGCGCCCAGCATGCACGCAGCCAAGGCCAGGGCCAGAAGCCGCCTGCCGGGACGCATGAATTGGGAACGAACATCGCTCATGGATAAAACCTCCTAAATAACGTGTGCAGAGGTATTGTTTGCTAAATCCAGAAAAAGTATACGGCCCGGGAAAAATTTCCCGGGCCGTATCTCTTAATATCGCGGCTGAATGTACCGATTCTGCGGACTGGCGGATGGTCGGGCGTGCACGCTGGAAACAACGCCCATGGCCATATACAAAGAGACGATGGAACTGCCCCCATAGCTGATGAAGGGCAAGGTCAGACCGATAACGGGCACCACCCCAATGCACATACCCACGTTCACGCATACTTGAAAAATAAGCGCAGCGGCCGTCCCCATGCAAATGAGCCGGTTCATATAGTTGGGCGCTTTTATTCCCACATAAATGACTCGGATGATGATGGCGCAGAGCAGGAGCAGGGTAAAAATACAGCCCAGAAGCCCTAACTCCTCCCCGATGGCGGAAAAAATAAAGTCGGTATGCTGGGCGTTCAAAGCGCCGGATTGGGTACGGCTGCCGTTGAACAGGCCTTGCCCCGTCAGACCGCCGCCGGTCAGGGAGGTGAGACTGTGCCGAATATGCCAGCGTTCGTTGAGGCCCTGCGGGTCGATGGTGGGGTCGAATAGAACCAAAATTCGACTTTTTTGATAGTCCGGAATCAGATGGGACCAGATGTAAGGGGCTGCCGCCGCGACGGCGCCGATCCCGGCCAAGAACCACCACAGCTTCACCCCGCCCACGAAGGCCATCACCAAGAAGATAAACACGAAAATCAAGGATACACCGGCGTCCCGGGAGATGACCATATTGAGGCCTACTAAAAAGATGAGGTGAAAGGCCATGTGGAACACGGATTTGGGGGATGAAATTTTGTTTTGGTGGGTGTACATAACTTTAGCCAGGAGAATTACAAACGTAATTTTACAGATTTCCGCAGGCTGTATATCCACCGGCACTCCCGGCAGGTCCAGCCAGCTCCGGTTTCCGGTGCCGTTGTCGGTGCCAAAGGGCACCAGCAGCAAAATGAGAAAGGCATTGAAGAGAAACAGCAGCTCCCGCCGCTCCGCCAGAATTTCCACATCAATGCTGGATAAGAGAATATACAGAGCCACGCCCAATAAAGTAGCCACCAGCTGAACCATGACAAACCGGCGGCTGCCCATGTAGCTCGTTGCGCTGGAGATCACGACGCAGCCGAATCCGGTTGCCAGCAGGCACAAAAACAGCAGCGCCAAATCGCCCTTTTTAAAGAAATTCTGCAAGGCGCGAACAATTCTCTGCATGAATGGGACTCCTTTCGAGGATGATATTCATTGTATCATCCGCAGAGCGGGAAGTAAATACGAAAAACTGGGTTTTGCAAAAATGGCGTGTTTGTGGTAGAATAAGCTGCGAAAGATATGGCCTACGTAAAAATTGACACGCAGTCCTTGCAGCCATTCAGGTGGCCTAATTTGCGGCGACTGCGGTTGATGGCGGAGACGTCTATTCTGCGGGAATTATCCCTCTCTTTTGAGCGCGGAGGAGCGTATGAAATTTTGGACCAACAGCCCGGCGGAAACGGAGCGGCTGGGGCAGCAACTGGGGAAGCTTTTGGAGCCAGGACAGGTGGTTGCGTTGCAAGGCCCCTTGGGCGCGGGAAAGACCGCCTTGATCCGCGGCATTGCCCGGGGGCTCGGCGTGACGGAGCCCGTGACTAGCCCCACCTATACCATTGTTAACGAATATAGCACCGGCCGGGTCCCGCTGTTCCATTTTGACATGTACCGGCTTTCCGGGCCGGAGGACCTGTTCGACATCGGCTGGGAGGACTATTTGGATCGCGACGGCGTATGCGTGGTGGAGTGGAGCGAGCGGGTCCTGGATGCTCTGGAGCAGCCCGTCTCGGTTTGCATTGAAAAGCTGGAGCGGGAAAACGCCCGCAAAATCACCATCAAGGGGGAGGCTGCGAATGCGGATTTTAGCCTTTGAGACCTCGGCCAAGGCGGCCTCCGTGGCGCTTTTAGAAGAAGGCCGCCTGCTGGCGGAGGCATATCAAAACACGGGATTGACCCACAGCCGCACGCTGCTGCAAATGGTACAAAATTTATTACAGGGCTGCGATTTGTCTTCTGAGGACATTGATGCTGTGGCCGTAGCGTCCGGACCGGGCAGCTTTACAGGCGTCCGGATTGGCGTGGCGGCGGCGAAGGGCTTTGCCTGGGGGCGGGCGTTGCCGTGCTACGGTGTTTCGACCCTGGAGGCGCTGGCCCTGAGTTACGGCGCGTCCGGAGGACTTGTCTGCCCGGTGATGGATGCCCGCCGAAATCAGGTTTACAACGCGCTGTTTCAGGCGGAGGGGGACCGTGTTTTGCGGCTGCGGGAGGACCGGGCCATCAGTTTGGAGACGCTGGCGCAGGACCTGCAGGCATTTAAGGAGCCGGTGCTTCTTGTGGGAGACGGCGCGGCTTTGTGCTATGATGTCCTGGAAGGTTTAAACGGGCGGCTGATTCTGACGCCGGAGCACCGCAGGTTTCAGAGAGCCGGCGGCGTGGCCTTGGCAGCCCGGCAGGCGATTCAGACCGGTGTTTCCGGGGACCCCGATCAGTTAATTCCCCAGTATCTCCGCCTGTCGCAGGCGGAACGGGAGCGCCTGGAACGGCAGGCAAAAGAAGATAGAAAGGAAGACGCAGCAAATGGGTAGCGTACACGTATTGAATCACCCGCTGATTCAGCATAAGCTTTCGATTCTCAGGAATAAAACCACCAGCGTCAAAGAGTTTCGGGAGAGCATTCGGGAGATCTCCGCTTTGATGTGCTACGAGGCAACCAGAAACCTTCCCACGGAGGAGATTGAAATTGAGACGCCCATTTCCACGGCAAAGGTTCAGGTCCTTTCCGGGAAAAAGCTGGCGCTGGTTCCCGTGCTTCGGGCCGGCCTGGGCATGGTGGATGCCATGATCGATTTGATACCCTCCGCCAAAATCGGCCACATAGGCCTGTACCGAGACCCGGAAACCCATATGCCCATAAAGTATTACTGCAAGATGCCCAACGACATCGCGGAACGCCAGGTTTTTGTTCTCGACCCCATGCTGGCCACCGGCGGGAGCGCGGCGGCTGCAATCTCCTTTATTAAAGAATACGGGTGTAAAGCCATTACGCTGATGCATATCATTGCCTGCCCGGAGGGCATCGAGACGGTAAGGCAAATGCATCCCGATGTGGACCTGTTTGTGGCGGCTGTGGACGAGAAGCTCAATGAGCATGCTTATATTGTCCCGGGCTTGGGCGACGCAGGGGATCGCATTTTTGGAACCAAATAAGCAAGCGCCGCAGGGGCCCCTGCGGCGTACTTATTTCTCCGTTTCACATTCATGGAATCGGCTTATACTTGGAACCGTCTGTGGCGTTTAGCAGGGAGATACCGCGGGTGCGCAGACGGCAGAAGACAATTTATCTTCTGCTATTTTGATAAGCTCTCGTTCGCTTTGTATATCGATAGAGTACGGATAGGTGCGTGCGCATGCTTTGAACTGCCGCTTGATTTGATCTGCTGTTGCCAAATCCTGCGCCGCAAGCAGGGAGTACGTATATTTCGTCCGCAGCACGGAAGGGCATTTCTTCAGAAATTTCAAAAGCTTTTTTTGTCGCTGGTTTTGAAGCTCTTCCAGCCTGGCCTGGCGATTCTCACCGACCAGTTCGCAATAAATACGATCATAGAGTAACAAATCTCGATGCAAGCCGGTTATGGCGGTCTGATCTTGAAGGAGCTGTGCCATCAGTCGGTCTGCCTCCTTAAAAAGGTGACAGTCCATCAGCCTGTTGCAGACAAACACGCCGATTGTCACGCCCATATTGGTTTGCAGTTCCGACGCCGTGGGAACAACAAACCATTCCTCCGGCATGTCTTTCAGACGAACCCCTGCTGCAGTCAATTCGGTTATCTTCATTTCAATCCAGAAAAAACGCACGGCGCCTTTGCTTTTCCGCAGGGAAAGGGCGTTGTATCCATCGTTATCCAACAGTTTAAACCGCATGGGAATGCCGTTGACCAGTGCGTCGTAAAGTCCCGTGACGGCTGCAACCTGAAACAGCCGGGATAAGAGTTGCGCGTTGCCGCATAACATGGAAAGACTGAGGAAAATCAAAACAAAAACAAGATTTAGAATAGAGCCGCCCATATTGTACAGGAAAACCGGAAGCTTTCCGTCCACCATGTCTGGCGGTGCCATCAGGCATTGTCCGCCTGTGCCAGCAAGGGACAATCTACGGAAACGAAGCTTCCCATTTTCCTTTATCCACATGAAACTGCCAATTCGGAAAGAGGAATACCGGTAGCCCGTCAGGGTGCCAAAAAGCAAATGGCCGGTTTCATGGATGAGGATCTGCAAAAAGAATACGGCATATAGAATCAGCGTCAAAACCGCCAATAAGAGTAAAAGTACTTCGGCATTCACGCCTTGTTCATAAAAGAACTTGATATAAGGGCCCAGCAAAATACCGCACGTGATCCCCGTTAATAGGGATAGCGCCGTCCTGATGTATGTATAATCCTTTCTAGTCTCCTTTTTCTCTTTTTTCATCCGGACAATCCTTTCTCCTGGTATGATCTTTAAATAATAAAGCGATGAATCATAAAAGCTATTTATACTATTATACCATATGCTGTCAAATCCTTTAAAAGTGACCGTCGCTCGGCTTCAAACCATCCCGTCGAGCAGAGCAACGGGCGGCTTGACTTTTCCCAGAGGGGCCGATATAATAAAATTAAGTATAAGGAAGCGTTTGGGACTCCGGTCCCAATTTATTTTTGAAGCGAGGAGAATTTTATGGTTTATCGCATGAAGATTGCCGGATTGGAGCGGGACCTGCCCATTTGTAAGGTGACGGATGAGCTCTATATCGGCGCATTCGTTATCTTTGGCGACCAGGAGCTCACCGTAGCGGCAGCCAGGGAACTGCTGAAAAAAGCTCCCCCGTATGATTACCTCATCACCGCTGAGGCCAAGGGAATTCCGTTGATTCATGAAATGGCGCGCCAAAGCGGAGCGAAAAAATATTTCCTCGCCCGCAAGGGACCGAAGCTTTATATGTCCGGGGTATTCGAGTCTGCAGTTCACTCAATTACTACCGCGGCGGAACAACATCTGTATTTGGACACCGCAGACGCCGAAATGATTCAAGACAAGAAAATTCTCATTGTAGACGATGTGATTTCCACGGGAGAGTCCCTGTCCGCGCTGGAGGCCTTGGTGGTGAAGGCCGGCGGCGTCATCGCCGGACGTATGGCAATTTTGGCGGAAGGGGAGGCGCAGGACCGGGGCGATATCATTTATTTGGAGAAGCTGCCTTTGTTTAACGCCGACGGCTCGATTCAGGTGTAACGTTCGATTGCAAATACATAAGCATTCCGAATTTAACAGCGAAGCGGCCGAGCATAGTTCTAGCGCCGGGCAAAAATGCCCGGCGCAGCTTTTTTCGCAACGGCGGCGCCATGGTTTCCGTCCTTTTCTCTGTAGGGATTGTTTCATTAAGTGTTTCACATCTTACAGCAAGGAGGAGCTTATGAAAAAACGAATTATCGCGAAGATTCTGTGCACTGCCGTGTTGTTCCTTGCGCTGAGCCCCGGGCTGGCGGGCTGTACCGCAGCTTCAGCCAAAGCGCCTACGGACTTAATGTCCGGCTTGAAGCCCATACAATCAGCAGGTGGGAGGACGTTAGCGACATCTACTACGGAGGCGGTTCAAAAATTTTCCGTAGAGTTATTCCGGCGAAGCGTACAGGGAGGGGAAAACGTGCTGGTTTCCCCCTTATCCGTGCTGCTGGCTTTGGCCATGACGGCAAACGGTGCAGACGGGGAGACGCTGACCCAAATGGAAACGGTTTTCGGCTGCCCCATCTCGGAGCTCAACCCATATTTCCAGTCCTATTTGGCGCGGCTGTCTTCTGAGGAAATGGAGGCGCTGCGGCTGGCCAATGGCATCTGGTTCCGGGATAGTCAGGATTTCACAGTGTCACAGAGCTTCCTGCAGGCCAATGCAAATTATTATGGCGCCAGCGCTTATCAGGCTGCCTTTGACGAAGCCACGTGCCGGGAAATCAATCGCTGGGTACAGGAGCACACTGACAATTTGATTGAAAAGCTCCTGGACCAGATGCCTGCAGATGCCGTGATGTGTCTGGCGAACGCGCTGGCCTTCGACGCCGCCTGGGAGGAGCCCTATGAAGAGACTCAGGTACAGCCCGGAGAATTTACAACAGCCTTTGGGCAGGCCCAATCCGTGACCATGCTGTACAGCGAAGAAGACGCCTATCTGGAAAATGAGGAATTTACCGGCTTCCTCAAGTACTACGAGGGAGGAGCCTATGCATTTGTGGGCCTGCTGCCCCGGGAAGGTGGCTCTTTGGGGCAATCTCTGGATGGTTTGACCGGAGAGAAGCTCCAGACGATGCTGGAGGAGCTGCAGCAAATCCCAGTGGATGTAATGCTCCCGGAATTTAAGACTGAATATACTGTGAAATTGCAGGGACTTTTGGCCGAGATGGGCATGCCGGATGCCTTTGACCCTTTGAACGCCGACTTTTCACGGATGAGCGATGGACAAAGCGGCCTCTATGTGGGGGAGGTGCTGCACAAAACTGTTTTGTCTTTGGATGCCCATGGAACCAAGGCTGCGGCTGTGACCGGAATCATTATGGAAGCGACAGCGGCCCTGCAGGAAAATAAGGCCGTGTATTTAAACCGTCCTTTTGCCTATCTGATTCTGGACTGCAATGCAGGGCTTCCAATTTTTATGGGTACGGTGACGGAGATATCCTCATAAACAGGGCGGCGCGCAGCTTGAGTTGCGCGCCGCCCTGTTCGGCTCTATTTTGCAAAAATACGCTTTAACTGGGCAAAACGGGGCAGGCCGTCCTCCTTCACCATGCGCGTCTCGCCCTGAATCAAGGGCAGACAATAGTCGATAAAGTCCTGGGTGATGCCGTTGCCGGCTTCATTGATCCAGGCGCGGGGGACCTTTTTCTCCGCGTTCGCCACCAGGGCAAGATCAAATAGCACCGGCTCACAGTGATAGGAGCCGGAATCCCGGGTGCAGCGGAAGCCCACCATTTGATCGGTTGCGCCCCGCAGGGCTTCCTCCACTGCGGTTTTGCCCGAGAGGAAGGCCTCCTGGATATCCGTGCCGGAGGCGCAGTGGGCCGCGCAACGCTGCAGCAGGCTCAGTTCAATGCCCCGCACCTTGGCTCCGGTGGCGGCTTTCACCACCTCCGCCAGCCGGGCCGCCAGGCCCCCCAGCTGGGCGTGGCCGAAGCCGTCGGTACCGGAGGTTTTCGCCTCAGAGACGAAGGAGCCGTCCGCATAGTGGATGCCTTCGGAAACAGCGACGATACAGTTCTTCTTTTCCGCATAAATGCGTTTCACATCGGCCAGGAATTGGTCCATGTCGAAGTCCACCTCCGGCAGATACACCAGGTCCGGTCCGTCGCCCTTGAGGCCGGCCAGCGCGGCCGCGGCGGTGAGCCAGCCTGCGTGGCGGCCCATGCATTCGATGATGGTGACCATGCCGGTGTCGTAGACGTGACAGTCCCGGCTAACCTCCATGACGGAGGTAGCGATATATTTGGCGGCGGAGGCGAAGCCGGGGCAGTGGTCGGTGCCGGCCAAATCATTGTCGATGGTTTTGGGCACGCCGATGACCCGGCACGCATAGCCCACCCGGTTCATATACTTAGAGATTTTATTACAGGTGTCCATGGAATCGTTTCCGCCATTGTAAAAGAAATACCGAATATTGTATTTCTGGAAAATCTCAAGAATACGACGGTAGTCGGTGTCGTCCGCGTCCGGGTCCGCGATTTTGTACCGGCAGGAGCCCAGGGCAGAGGAGGGGGTGTGGAGCAGGTATTCCAGCTCCTGGGGGTCCTCCTCATCTAAAATCATCAGCTGATCGTTGAGAACGCCTTTTATGCCGTGATAGGCTCCATAGACCTTGGTGATGGTCTGGCTGGCCAAGGCGGTTTGTATGACGCCATAGGCACTGGCGTTGATGACGGCGGACGGGCCGCCGGATTGGCCGATGACCGCGGCGCCAATCAGGGGTTTGTTAGACATTCTAGATTACCTCCTGGAAATATTAAATTCATTATACAAATTGAACAGAACAAGGTGTTCTTCCCTATAGATATGAGAATTATAGCACAAAAAGTTTCCAATGGCAAACATTATAATTGAAATTGCGGCGTTTCGTGGTATAATGAATTTAGATGAACAGGCGGCGAAGCCGCCGTAGTTTGAAAGGAGTGGTTCAATATGCCGCTGACAACCAGTACAGAAATGTTCCGGAAAGCCTATGAAGGCGGTTATGCGATTGGCGCGTTCAACGTCAACAATATGGAGATCGTTCAGGGGATCACCGAGGCCTGCCGGGAGGAGCGCGCACCCGTCATCCTCCAGGTTTCCAAGGGCGCCCGGGCCTATGCCAACCACACGTATTTGGTTAAGCTGGTAGAGGCTGCGATTTTGGAGTGCCCGGAGATTCCGGTTGTGCTGCATTTGGACCATGGTCCCGATTTTGAGACCTGCAAAAGCTGCATTGACGGAGGCTTTACCTCCGTGATGATTGACGGATCTTCCAAGTCCTTTGCGGAGAACATTGCGCTGACCCGTAAGGTGGTGGAATACGCCCATGACCACGGCGTGGTGGTGGAGGGCGAGCTGGGCACTCTGGCCGGCATTGAGGACGAGGTGAAGGTCTCCGCGGAGGATTCCTCCTATACCCGGCCGGAAGAGGTGGAGGAGTTTGTCTCCAAGACCGGGGTGGATTCTCTTGCTATTGCCATCGGCACCAGCCACGGCGCTTTTAAGTTTAGGCCCGGTACTAAGCCCCAGCTCCGCTTCGACATTTTGGAGGAAGTCTCCCGTCGGCTGCCCGGCTTTCCCATTGTCCTGCACGGATCTTCCTCTGTGCCCCAGGAATACGTGGAGATGATTAACGCCTACGGCGGCAAAATGCCCGGCGCTATTGGCGTGCCGGAGGACCAGCTGCGGCAGGCGGCGCGGATGGCCGTGTGCAAGATAAACATTGACTCGGACTTGCGCCTGGCCATGACGGGAACCATTCGGAAGTTTTTCTGCGAGCATCCGGATAAATTCGACCCCAGAGAGTATCTGAAGCCCGCCCGAGCCAACATCAAAGAGCTGGTCCGCCACAAACTAGTGGACGTGCTGGGCTGCGCCGGTAAGGCCTGAGCGCTCAGAAGGTGGTCCCTGTGGGGGTGTGCTTTGCACGCCCGTGAAACGACCACAGGTCGCTCCTTAGTCTGTAGAAAAAGTCCCAAAGGACCCCGTCTATAGGCTGCAGGACTTTTTAAGACCTTTTAAAAAGTCGCTTGTTTGCACGTAAAAAATTTCTGACGGTTTTCTTTCACACTATTCCCCCCAAATCCTTCGGCTCAAGCAGCTGTCTCAGCGTGTCCTGAAATCAATGAACCGGCGTCGCAAAAAGCGGCGCCGGTTTTATAATGATTGAACCAAGAAGAAGTTGGCAGTGCGTGCCTCCCAAGGCGAGGAACGCCTGGGAGGGTATGGTATTTTTTGGATTGAATTTGCTATCTTTTTATGCTAGAATACTAAAAATTCCCCGACACGTATATACTAGAGCCAGGAAAGCTTGTTTATGTACAGGCGGGCGAATTCTCGCCCGCCCCGGCTTGCCATGGCAGCCGGTTCGCATCAGGCCACATGCAATTGCTGTGCGACACGCTTGACAGTGGATGTAATGATGGAGTCCAGTCCTTTGATTCAGCGTTCTGCGCCAGACGCCTGAACCTGGCGGTCTCAACAAAATGTACATCAACTGTCCGGCCATAGCTTGCCCGGCCGTGCCTGCGTTATACTGGAAAATACTTGAAAAATGTTGGAACCCAGGAGGTATCTTATGCAAGAAATTATTGCCGTTGCCATTCCCATTCTGTTCGCCTTGCTGCTGATTAAGGTCCTGCTGACGCCGATGAAGTTGATCTTTAAATTGCTGATTAACACCGGATTCGGATTTGTGTGCCTGTTTTTGTTAAATCTGCTGTCCGGCTTCACCGGTATTTTATTTGAACTAAATTTTGTGACCGCCGCGATTGTGGGAATTTTAGGACTCCCGGGCATTATTTTGCTGCTGGTGTTTCAGTTTTTTCTTTAATATTAGGCGCTCTTGTCCCGCCCTGCGGCGAATTTGCCGCTTCGGCGGGCTTTTTCTGATATAGGCTTGCCTGACTGTTCCACAGGCGGCGATAATAGGGGCTGCTTTTCAAGAGCTGCGCATGGGTGCCGGAGGCCACAATCTCGCCGTTCCGAAGGACGAGAATGCGGGAGCACAAGCGGACAATCCCCAGGCGGTGGGTTGCAAGCAAGGCGGCTTTTCCTTGGCATAGCTGGGCGATGCGCAGGTAGAGCTGGGACTCCTGCACCGGATCAATGGCCGAAGTGGGCTCATCCAGGCAAATAAGTTCTCCCTGCCGGAAAATAGCCCGGGCCAGGGCGAGCCGCTGCCACAGGCCACCGGATAGCTCCGTTCCACCGAACTCCCGACCCAGTAACGTGTCCGGGGAGGGACCCTGAAAGCCGGCCTCGGACAAAGCGGCCTGTATATCCGCTTCACCCTTGGCAAAGTCCCCAATGTGAACATTGTCGGACACGGTCATCTGATAGGTTCCGAACTTTTGGAACAGGCACGTAGTATCCTGAAACAGAGCCTGCCGGGAGAGCTGGCTGGCAGGGATGCCGTTGTACGTGATTTCTCCGGAGGCGGGCTGGTAGATGCCCGCCAGAAGGCGCAGCAGTGTGGACTTTCCCGACCCGTTTTCCCCTACCAGGGCCACGATCTCTCCCCGGTGGAGCTCTAAGGTCACATTGCGCAGCACGTCTGGTTTGGAGGGGTAGGAAAAGCCTACGCCGCGGCAGCTGACCTCCTGGATTGGCCCGGGCTGAAGTCCGCCGTCGCTCCGCTCCTTCAAATCCAGAAACGCGCAGTAGTTTTGAATCTTTCCATAGTCCTCTGCGAAGCTGCCCAGCCCATAGGAGATCGCCTCTTGCATGGCGCCGAACAGCGTGCCCACCATGGCAAAAATCGCGGCAAAGGCCGGCACAGTAATCAGGCCCCGGAAGGCCGAGTCCAGAAGCAGCAGGAGAACCCCGAGATAACCTGCCGCCGTACACAGCGCCGAAGCACAGTTGGCCCGGTTGGCAGACCGGTATGCCTTTCCCTTTAACTTCCGGAGCATCTCGCAGGCACCTGAGAACTTCTCCTGAAACCAGGCTGTGGCGCCTAGCACCCTGGTCTCTTTAAAAAACGCCTTTGCGGAGAGATAGGAAGCAAAGGCGTTCTTTTTTCTTCGTAGGGGCGCGGCATCCTCCTCCAGCTGGCGAAACCGCCTCAGCTTTCTCAGCTCTGCGAACAGGGCGGGCAAAAACAGCAGCACCAGGCACAGCAGCAGAATGGGACGCTGGCGGTACAGATAAAAGCCGATGAGAAGAAAGTATGGAACGTAGAATGTGCCGAGCTCCAAAACCGTGTTTAGAATTTGCCGTGCGCTGACGGCGCCGGCGTAGGCCTTTTCTACGGCGTCAAGCTGAGCAGGCGTCTCGAACGCGATGGGGTCTAGCCGCGCTGTTTTTCGGTTAATCTGCTCCGTAAAATGGCAGACTGAGCAGTTGGCATAGCGCTCGCCGCAGTATCCGGAGACGCTCTCCGCCACCCCCTGCGCTACATGCAGGAGGAGCAGCAGCAGGAGCAGCCAGAGCGCCCGGACCGGCCCCTCCTGAGGCACGGCCAGGACGGCACTGAAAAAGGTCTCCAGAAGGATGCCGGCAAAGGCCATGCACACGCCGCCCAGCAGGGAGATCAGGTATTCCACGCAGAACAGGCCGGGCCGGACCCGAAACACCTGCAGACAGATGCTAGCAAACCGATGCTTCCGCATGATACCACCCCCTTTGTAATTCGTACATCCGGGCGTAAATGCCGCCCAGGGCCATGAGCTGGGCATGGCTGCCACATTCGCAGACTGCGCCGCCCGCCAGGACCAGGATTTCGTCCGCGTCCTGGACGCCGCCCAGGCGGTGGGTGATGAGAAGGCTTCCTGTGTCCTGCTGCAGCCGGGAGAAGAGACGGTAAATCTCCCGCTCCTGTAAGGGGTCCAGGGCCGCCGTGGGCTCGTCCAGAATGCAGAAGCTGCCCTGACGGAGCAGGGCGCGGGCAATGGCGACTCTCTGCCATTGGCCGCCGGACAGGTCTATGCCCCCCGGCTCCAGCCGCCCGATGTGGGTGGAGAGCCCCTGCGGCAGAGCGTCGGTCAACTCCGTCAGTTGCAGGTCCTCCAGCACGGCCCATATCTTTTCGTCTGACAGCCCTGCCTGGCCCACCTGCAGATTCTCCCGCAGGGTGAGCTCGTACCTGGCGAAATCCTGATGCACCACGGAGAAGAACCCATAAAGCTCCGGCGCGGGGATATCCCGCAGCTCCCGGCCGTTGATTCGGATGCTGCCTTCATAGGTTCGGTACAGACCCAGCAGCAGCTTGACCAGAGTGGTTTTCCCGCAGCCGTTTTCCCCCACCAGAGCATAGTGATTGCCCTGGCGAAACGTGTGGGAGAAATGCCGCAGGACCGGCGCCGTCGTACCGGGATAGGCGAAGCATACGTCGTCGAAGACAATCTGCTCCACGACGCCCGGCTGAACCGGCGCCTGGCAGTCCGCCTCCTCAGGAAGCTGGTAAAAAGCCGAGTAGTCCCGCATGTACTGCTGGTTATCCACCAGCTTTTCCACCAGGGAGGTAAAGGAGAAGCCCATGAGCTTCACGGCACTGAGAACGGCGGTGACGATGCTGATGTAAAAGCCGGTGGTGATGCCCCCCTGGCGGAGCGGGACCAGTAAGACGGCAAAAATCAGAAACGAGAGCAGGGTCAGGCCCAGGGAAGCGCCCTCCGTCCGCACAAGGTTCTTCCGGATTGCCCGCTCGGACTGAGTTTGGCCGGCCTCAAACTCCCGCTTCCACCGCCGGCCCATCTCCTCAGAATAGGCAAAAACCGTTCGTTCCTCCACGTGCTCCCGGGACGAGAGCAGGGAGCGGAAATACCTGGCCCGCCGGAAGTGCCGGTTCGCCTGGGAGAAGGCTTCATAGTCGGACTCGCCGCACTTCATGGACAGCGGAATCATAGCCAGCAGGGCGATCAGCACCAAAAGGCCCATCCAGAAGCTCTTCCAGCAGATTGCAACCGCCAGAGCCAGCAGGCGTACCAGAACCTCCAGCACGGACAGCAGGTTGGAGTACCCGGCGGAAATTCTGTCCGGCTCCTCCTCCGTCACCCGGCTGATGAGGTCGCAGTGCTCCTTGTGCTCTGTCACCCAATACGCCAGACTGCTCCGTTTTTGCAGCATACGCCGTTCCACAGCGGTGTCCACCGCCAGGCGCAGGCGAAGTGTGAACAAAGACTGCAGGGCCTGGAGCAAAAACGCCATGAGCAGCAGACCCAGCATCCAGGCCAGGCTGGGCAAAACCCCGCGCCAGGCAAAAGAGCCCGCCAGCGCGCCCAAGGCGTCGTCCAGAAAGGCGCCTTCCGCGTAGAGCTGCAGGGATGGCAGCAGAGCCAGCGCGCCCTGGGTCAGGAGTACGCCCAGGGCGAGACCGGGACTGTGACGGAATGTCTCAGTGAGATAGCGCATGGTGTACTTCATCAATAGAGCCCCCTTTTATCCTCTCTTGTAGGGGCGAGCTGCGCTCGCTCGCGGAACGGCCCCAGGTCGTTCCTGGAACCGTTATAATGGACTGCACCTCTCAGTAGGGGTATGCTTTGCCCGCCCGCCAGACTACAATGACGGAGGAGCTCCCAGGGGGCGACCAAAGGTCGCCCCTACATCCCACAATTCAGTCCACGCAGTAGGGGCGAACCACGATCGCCTGTGCGGTTACTCAAAGTGATGCTGCGATATCCTATTATTTTATCCCATCCTAAAATAAAACCAGAAAAATGTCAAGCATAAGGGGATTTTGGATTTTCCAAAAAGCGATCACAATGCAGACAGAGGTAAAGGGCCGATTATCTCCCCCAAAGACTCGAAAAGAAAGGCCCCGCCCCGGTTTTATCCGGGGCGGGGCGGAAGAAGCTATGTCAGCCGGGCATGGAGCGGCTGGAAGGGATCCGTTACTGCATCAAAAAGCCGTCTGCCTCCGGCGCCAGAGCCATGGAATAGAGCTTTGCCATAGCGCGGGCCAAATAGGCACCGTCCCGCACGCCGGCGGTCTCGAAGCAGGAGTGCATGGCCAGCTGGGGTAGGCCCACGTCCACCGTGGGCACGCTGACCTGGGAGGACGAGATGTTCCCCAGGGTAGAGCCCCCGGGCAGGTCAGCCCGGTTGCAGTAGGTCTGCACCGGGACCTGGGCCAGCTGGCAGGCCCGGCGGAACACCGCCGCGGAAACCGCGTCCGTGGTATAGCGCTGGTTGGCGTTGAATTTGAGAACCACGCCGCCGTTCAGCACGGGCCGGTTGTTATCGTCGGAAAACTCCGGATGGTTGGGGTGGATTGCGTGGGCGTTGTCCGCAGAGACCAGGAAGCTGGCGGCCAGGGCCCGGCGGTAGTGCATGCCCACGTCCGCGCAGATCCGCACCAGGGTGTCTGCTAGGAAGGTGGAGTCCGCGCCCTGGCGGGTGTTGGAGCCCACCTCCTCGTTGTCGAAGACACAGTAAACGGGGACGCTTTTTTCGGGCTTGGCCTGTAGGAACCCATCCAGCACGGACCAGGCGCACTGCAAATCGTCCAGGGCGGGGGCGGAGAGGTATTCCTCCTCCAGGCCCCAGAGAATGGCCTTTTGCCGGTTATACAAGAACAGGTCCGTGGATAGAATATCCTCCGGCGCCGCATGCGCGGCCTCTGCCACCAGCTTGGCAAACCCGCCTTTGGCCGAAGTAGCGCCCAGAAGGGGAATCAGGTCCACCGCGGGGTTGTAGACGAAGCCGTCGTTGGCCTTGCGGTTCATATGAATGGCCAGATTGGGGATCATTAGCAAATCCCGGTCCACGTTGACCAGCCGGCTCTCCAGGCCGTTTTCCGTCCGGACCAGGACCCGACCCGCCACGGATAGGGGCCGGTCCAGCCAGGGGGCCATGAGCATGCCGCCGTACCGCTCTACTGCCAGACGGAGATAAGCGTCCGCCGTCTGAAGCTCCGGGTTTTCCTTGATTTTAAAGCAGGGCCGGTCCGAGTGGCTGGCCGCCATCAGAAAGCCGACAGGCCGCTCCCGCGGAACCTGAAAGGCGATTAGGGAAGACTGATTGCGCGTCACGTAATACCGTCCGCCGGGCTCCAGCGCCCAGTCCTGCGATTCCGCCAGCCGGGTGTAGCCGTTTGCCTCCAGGCGGGCGGTCAGGTTAAAAATGGCGTGATAACAGCTGGGGCTCTGGTCTAAAAACTGCATGAGGGGCTGAATTTCTTGATTCTGCATGGTTACCTTCCTCCCTATGTATGGCCTTACGCATCCAGCAGAGCCAGGAATTGATCGATTTCATCCGAGAGGATTTGCAAACCCTGCGCCCAAAAGGCCTTATCCGTCAGGTCCAGGCCCGCCACCTGGGCGGCACCCTCCACGGTGCGCACGGGTGTCTCGTGCAGCAGCTTTTTATACTTGGGCAAAAACGCCTTACCCTCCTGCTCGTACTGCGCGTACAGTCCCCGGGCGAACAGACCGCCAAAAGCGTAGGGGAAGTTGTAGAAGCTTACGTCGCCGTAGTAATGGCTCTTGCACACCCACATATAGGGATGCAGCGCCTGGGGGTCCAGGCCGTCCCCGTAGGATTTCCGCTGGGCCTCCAGCATCATTTCGCACAGCTGCTGGGCCGGCATAAAGCTGCTGGGCCGGTTGGCGAAGACCGCCGTCTCAAAGCGGTAGCGGGAATAAATGTCGCAGATGATCTGGGTGGCGTCGGAGAGCTGGTTTTCGATCAGAGCCAGCTTTTCTTCCTTGCTGGTAGCAGCCTGGATGGCTGCGTTTACGATGACGCACTCGTTGAAGGTGGAGGCGGTCTCCGCCACGGGCATGGTGTATTCCCGGTTCAGGGGCCGCTGGTCCGAGAGAATGTGGTTATGGAAGGCGTGGCCCAGCTCGTGGGCCAGAGTGACTACATCCCCAAAAGCGCCGTCGAAGTTGGTCAAAATCCGGCTCTCGTTGAGGCACTCTACACCGGCGCAGAAAGCGCCGCCGGTTTTGCCCTCCCGGGGGAAGAAATCGATCCAGGCGTGGTCAAAGGCACGGGCCACCATATCCCGAAGCTCCGGGTCAAAGCCGCCAAACAGCGCTACCAGGTAATCCCGGGCCTCCTGGGTGGTATAGCGCTTGCCACTCTGACCCATGGGGGCGAAGAGGTCGTACCAGGGCAGGCCGTTGGTATGCCCCAGGGCCTTGGCCTTGGCCCGCAGATAGGACCAGAATTTAGGCAGGTAGTCGTCGATGGCGGAGAACATGGCGTCCAGCGTTGTCCGCTGCATCCTGGATTCCTGGAGGGCCTTGTCCAGGGGGGAGTCGTAGCCCCGCAACCGGGCCTCGTTGATGGTCTCCAGCTTGATGGAGTTCAGGGCGTAAGCCACGGGATCCCTGATCTTTTTATAGCAGGCCAGTTCCGCCTCATAGGCTTCCTTTCGGGTTACCGGGTCCGCGTCATAGGCCAGGTTCCGGATGGCGGACAGATTCGTGATTTCGCCGCGAAACTCCACCTGCACAGAGCTGGTCAAATTGGCCTGCAGTTCGCGCCAGGCACTGGAGCCGGACAGGGACATCTGGGCCATAATATCCTCGCCCCGGCTGCCCAGCAGATGCCGGCTCTTGGTCTGAATTTCCTGGAAGAAGAAGCGGTACTCCTGCAAGGCCGCATCCTGCTCCAGGAGCTGCTCCAGGTCCGGAAGCTCCGCGGCATATTCCTGGAACCGGGCGTTGGCGCCGGCGCTCCGGCTGAGGATGCCCAGAATTTGGCCCAGTTGGGAGGTGGCGTGCGCATCCTGGGTATCGGCTGCTTGGCGCAGGGAAGCGTATTCGCCCAGCTTGTTGGACAGGGCGGTGATTTCCTCCAACGCACGGGTGCAGCGCTGCAAAACCTGCAGCGGCTCCAGCTCTGCCAGACGCTGGGTCAATGTGTCGAATTCGGCGCAGGCCTCCTGCAGGGCGGCTAGGTCCGCGGCGTATTGGGGGTCCTCAAAACCGTGATATAGGGTGTCTAAGTTCCAGAATTCATTCATGGCAATTCTCCTTTATGTTGACATGGTAGCATATCCATTTCTACTCTTCTATAGTTGTAGCATGAAGTTCCCGGTTCGTCAACCAAAAAAGGCGCTTCTTGAGCCGGAATGTCTGGGCTTTGCTGCGAGAAATACACAAGGAAAACGCCCTACCCTGGGGGAGACGTGTCCATGTGCAGGCCGCTGCTAAATCGGCAGCAGGCGCGGGCTAAAACTGCTATTTTTAGACAAAATGTACCCTCTGGAATGGTATCGAGCGGCGTCGTACCCGGTTGGGTTTCAAAAAGCGAAATGCCAGCCTTTTCAAAAGACTGGCATATCGCTCTAAATCTGTGTCATTCGGTTAAAGTAGATGCACCCGTTTTGGCCTATATACGGTCACCCACGGGCAGGAATTTAGATCGTTCTATCCGTGACTTCCACTTTGGTGATGACGTCCCGCAGGCGGTCGCCATCGATGATGTATTCCAACACCTCATCGGCAGTGTCGCACAACCATTCCGTTTCCTGTTTGTACGATTCTGAAATCCGAATCTTTTCCTCTGGAGTTTGCGTGATGCTATAATTGCGTCCGCCATATTTAAAGAGTACTTCACCGCCCTGCCGCATACACCTTTTAAAATCACTGATTGTTTTAAAACGATTGTCCTCCGGCGTGTTCCATCTAACAATACTGGACATATTTTTCACTCCTTTATAGCTTTTAAATTCCGGGGCGCCATTTGGATAATTGATTTGATGGCAAAAATGAAGAAATCCGTTTGACCAATCAATGAGATGATCGTGGGGATTCGTATGCGCCCATGGCTGATTGTGATCAGTATCATGCCGCTCTTTGATGGCTTTCCCATCCTCGCCGATCTTTGATTCAATTTTAGTTCCATCTTTTTTATAACTGACTTTGATTTCCCCGGGCGTCCCCAATAACCGCTCATCCTCTGGCTTACTTGGCTTCCAATTCCCGCCGTAGGCGCTGCCCATGCCCTTGAAGCCCTTGTCGTCCCGCATGACGCATCCGCTTTTAATCACGATGCCGCTGTTTTTCGGAAGAGATTTTGCCCCGCAGATATATGGCAGATATTTAGAGGGCGCATAGTTGTCGTTTTGATATTTCCAAGAGGAGAGTTCATAGTCCACATAGATGATATTTCCGTTCATTTCAGGAAAAGGTTCGTTGTAGCAGATGATCCGCTCCGGCTCAATTCTGCGGAACATTTCACGGTAACCGTTCAGAAAGAATTCCTTTTGATCCGCATGGTTACCATGTTCACGCACCATATAGGTGGACACCGCTACTGTGCTGCCCTTGGGGACGCCCTCGAAGCAAAATTCAAAGGTACTTTCGTCGCCCCAACTGATGGTGGGGACGACCCGGATGCCTTCGCTGGCGAAATACGCGCCGCACCAGCGGTTGCGGAATACGTTGTAAAGCTGCATGGCGGGATCCATCTCCCGATATAGGCTGAAATCCGGGGAGAGTACAGCCCGGTATCGCCTGAGCTTTTCAAGGTCGTTGTCCGGGTGCTTCCAGACGCGTTCAAATTTATAATCGTAGAGGAAGAAGTGAACCATTCGATCCAGATGGTTCTCGTTCTCCAGATTGGTCCGGTCAAAACCAATCAGGCGCAAATCAATGAACTCCTCGGGCGCAAAACTTGCTTTTGGAATCAAGGGCAGTTTCCATTTGCCCGGACCGCTGAATTGGTTTCTGAGCAAAAACGGGCTGGTGCGGTAATTGTAGGTTTCTTCGGTCATGTACAGCACTCCTGTCATATGATAAGAACAAGGTCCTTATATATACGGAGTACAATCCTGCATCAGTTGCACAAAAGAGGGCAACTACAGAAAACAATTCATGAATAGTTACAAGCACGGAGACGGTTCATTTAATTTACTAGAAGTATAGCACATATTTTAGGTATAGAGAAAAGACATATCTTCCCCTTGGGGAAGATATGTCTTTTCTGTGTCATTAGGTCAAAATAGATGCAAGAGAGATTATTGGCTTTGGTCGGGTTTTTCAAGCACAACAAAAGACACGAATGTTTCCTTATGCAGGTAATTTTCAAGTTTTGGATCAACTTCCACAGTCTGTGGGTTCATCTGCGAAATCGTCCAACCTTCTTCTAATAATTTATTAATCCGCACAAGATATTTATTCTCATTAATATCTTTCTGTTCGGTAAAATCCCGACTATTGCTGATATAAATTATTTTCTGCACTTGTTTCATCCCTTGGTATAAATTTTGACAAAAATTTGGTACGCCGGAAGGGACTCGAACCCCCAACCCTCGGAACCGGAATCCGATGCTCTATCCAATTGAGCCACCGGCGCATACTGCGCTTGTCCCAAGCGCTCATCCATCATAGCACAGCCCTCTGTAAAATGCAAGCGTAATTTTCCAACTCCCCAGCTTTTTTTCGGACTAGTGCTTGTGTTCCTCATGGACGGTTTGTAAGCGAATGCAGTCCCGCCGATGGAGTAGCTTTTTCTCTGTTCCTGTGATATGATACGAAAAACTGTGTTTTGGTTCTTCCGGCACAGCATTTCCCGCGGCTTGCATAATAGGCGGTGCGGGACCTGGAGGCGGAAAATGGAAAAGGGAACGCTGACCCACCGGCTGTACCTGTCCACCATCGGGGCGGATAGCCGGGACCTGGCCTTACAATATGGTCTAGGCCTGGAGCTAGCCATGTTCTGCACGGCGCAGAATCTGGATGAGAATCTGCAGGCACATATGGCTTCGGCAAAATCCGCCATGGCCGGGTTGGACCGGTTCTGGTTCCACGCCCCATTTGCGGAGCTGTGTCCGGCGGCTATAGACCCCAGGGCTCGGGCTCTGGCGGCGGACCGGTACCGGCAGGCGATTGCGGTGGCCCGGGACCTGGGCGTCCATCGTCTGGTGGTCCATGGAGGCTACATCCCCCTGGTCTATTTTCCGGAGTGGTTTGTAGCCCAATCGGTTGCGTTCTGGAGGGCGTTTCTGGAAACAGCGCCGGAGGGGACTTTAATCGCCCTGGAGAATGTGATGGAGCCGGGACCGGAGATGCTGGTAGAAATTGTCCGGCAGGTGGACGACCCCCGGTTGGGTCTGTGCCTGGACGTGGGGCACGCGAACACCCTGGTATCCCGCACCGCGCCGCTGGACTGGATTGGCCCCATGGTCCCATGGCTGCGCCATGTCCACCTTCACAACAACCAGGGAGAAATGGATCTGCACAGCGGCCTGGGAACGGGTACGGCGCCCATGGAGCAAATCCTGGAGCGGCTGCTGACCAGCTGCCCGGACATCACGTTTACGCTGGAGAATCAAATTTGCAGGGATTCTTTGAATTGGCTGCAACGTTTGGGTTTTTTGGAGGGAAATGAAAGGTGAACATAGAGCTGAGAGAAATCAAGGAGGCCAACCGCGCCCAATGTCTGGCCCTGCAGGTAGAGCCGGAGCAGGCCCGCTTTGTGGCAACCAATGAAGTATCCCTGCAGCATGCAGCGGAGCTTCCGGGAATCGCCCGGCCCTTGGGCATTTATGTAGATGGGACCATGGTGGGCTTTACCTTACTGGCCTTTGACCCGGAGGAAGGCGACTGGCTTTGGCGAATCATGCTGGATCAGGCCTGGCAGGGGCAGGGCTTGGGCAACGCCGCCATGAAGTGCATTCTGGCTTATTTTCAAAAAGCCGGTACTCGGCGGGTTTTTCTTCACGTCCATCCGAACAATACCCGGGCCTATGGTCTGTATCGGAAATTTGGCTTTCTCCCCAATGGAGAAGTGGACGATGAGGAAGAGGTTTTGACGCTGGAGCTGCAGGGCGGGGAGGAGACAAAATGACTGAGGACATGCTGCGGGCGTATTTGGCGGCCATCCAGCCGGCGGACCGGATGGCTTTGGACGCGGCTGCCCGGCGGCAGGCGCAGCTGGCCAAGCCTCCCGGCAGTCTGGGGAAGCTGGAGGAGATCTCGGTCCGTATGGCCGGGGTCACAGGCAAGGTAGGATACGTACCGGAGCGATGCCGGGTCCTGGTTTTGGCGGCGGACAACGGCGTGATTGCGGAGGGAGTTTCCTCCTCGCCGGAGTCCGTGACCCTGGCGCAGTCCATCAATATGACTAAGCGGAAAACCGGTATGTCCGCCCTGGCGGCCTATTTTGGCTGCGATGTGGTGGTGACGGATGTGGGAATCAACGGCGATTACCACTGCCCGGCAATCCGAAACCGAAAGATTCGCTACTCCACTGGGAATCTGGCTCAGGAGCCGGCCATGTCCCGGGACCAGTGCTTGGATGCGCTGGCGGTGGGACTGGACCTAGCTGCGGAGGCGAAGGCGGACGGTGTGGACCTGGTGGGCGTAGGGGAGATGGGCATCGGCAACACCACCACCTCCGCCGCGATACTGGCCGCGTTGACCGGCGCGACCGTGGAGCAGGTGACAGGCCGGGGCGGCGGCGTCACGGACGCCGCATTCAAAAAGAAAAAGCAGGTGATCACTCAGGCCCTGGCCCTGCGACAGATAGACCCAGGGGACCCCCTGGACGTGCTATCCAAGGTGGGCGGGCTGGATTTGGCTGCCATGACGGGGGTGTATCTGGGCTGCGCCCGGCATCGGATTGCCGCCGTGGCTGACGGCTTTATCTCCGTGGTCGCCGCTTTGTGCGCATACCGGCTGTGCCCCGCAGCAAGGGATTACATTTTTTTATCCCACGTCTCCTACGAGGTGGGATATCAGATCGCGGCACGTGCGCTGGACCTTACGGCGTTTTTGGAGCTGGAGATGCGTCTTGGAGAGGGAAGCGGCTGTCCGCTGGCCTTTCAGGTCATCCGAGGCGCCTGCGCGGTGCTGCGGGACATGGCCACCTTCCCGGAGGCCGCCATTGACGACAGCTACCTGCAAGAGATCCGTAGGAGCGATGCGTTTACGGTGCGGCCATGAGGGCGCTTCTGGTGGGCGGCAGCAAAAGCGGCAAGAGTGGTCTGGCCCAGAGTCTGGCCAAGGTGCTGGGGAAAGACGGCCCTTTGTATTATTTGGCCACCATGGAGCCTGTGGACGGGGAGGACCGGGCGCGGATTGCCCGGCATCTGGATGCCCGGGTCGGCTGGGGCTTTGCGACGGTGGAGCAGGCGCGGGGGCTGGAGCAGTGCCGGGCGCGGATTTCCCCGGAGGGAACCGTGCTGCTGGACAGTGTGACCGCTTTGCTGGCCAACGAGATGTTCCATTCCGGCCTGGACGAGCAGGCGCAGAATCGCTCTTTGACTGAGATTCTGGCGATTTCAAGCGGTTGCCGGCATTTGATCTGCGTTTGCGACGATATTGTTCGGGACGCGGGCCGATATGAGGCCTGGACAGAGCGGTATCGGCGGGATTTGGCGCTTCTCTGCCGGCAGCTTGCGGAGGTATTTGAGGTGGTCTGCGAGGTAACGGCGGGACTGCCAAAGGTATGGAAGGGAAACCTATCCGCGTTTGTTTCTCTCGGACGGGAAGGATGAGAAGAAGTATGAGACGCTGGCTGACTGGATTTTGGATGAGCTGGGGGATGTTTTTGGCCGTCCCATGCCCCTGTCGACGTTGGAATGAGAACGCAAGAACGGAAATGCTGGCCTGTTTGCCCATGGCAGGTGCGGTGGCAGGAGGCTTTTGGGCGCTGGCCGCTTGGCTCACAGACCTTTTTCCTTGCCCGATTCCCCTGCGTGCTCTGCTGCTGGCTGCGTTTCCCTGGGCGGTTTCCGGCTTCATGCATCTGGACGGCTTCCTGGACGTGTGCGATGCGGTACTATCCCGGCGGGACCTGGCCACCCGGCAAAAAATTTTAAAGGACCCTCACTGCGGGTCCTTTGCCGTCATTTGCCTGATCCTACTGGCGATGGGACAGTGGAGCTTGTTTTGGTCGGCGGAGTCGCTGCCGCTGCTTTCTCTGGCTGTGATTCCAGTGGCGACCCGGGCCTGCGCGGGCCTGGCGGTGCTGTCCCTGCGCCCCATGGGGAGCAGCCAGTACGTCAGGATGAATCAAGCTAAGTGTAAAGGAAAAAGGTTTTTTTTATTTGCATTGCTCCTTCTCGCGGTTTGCGTGGCGGTTCTTCTGGAGGGGTGGGCCGGCTGCGCGCCCTTGCTGGCGGGAGCGGTCTACGCGCTGGCGGTTTTTTACGGGCGCCGTCAATTGGACGGGATGTCTGGGGATATTTCAGGCTTTGCCCTGACCTTGGGGGAACTGGCGGGCGTGGCGGTCGTGACACTTGTGAGGTGAGACTATGGAATTGGTAATTGGTGGGGCATATCAGGGGAAATTGACGTGGGTATGTCGCCGCCACTCCCTGCAGGCTGCGGATTTATTGGATTGCAGACAGGGATTCCCCACGGAAAAGGCGAAGTGCTATTATCATTTGGAGGCGCTGTCCTGGCTTTGCGTTCAGCAGGGCTGGCAGGTGGAAAACCGACTTGGTGATGTGGTCCCCCTATTTCAACACGCAATTTTAATCTGCCGGGACGTCGGCGCCGGTGTGGTGCCCCTGGATCCCAAGGAGCGGGCCTGGCGGGAGCAGAATGGACGGATGCTCCAGCTTCTTGCCAGAGACTCTGAGCACGTTACCCGGATTTTTTGCGGCCTGCCAGAGGTTCTCAAATGAGGCTGACGCTGATCCGGCACGGTCTCACCTTGGGAAATGTGCAAAAGTTGTATTATGGCAGCACGGACCTGCCCCTGACAAAAGAGGGGGAAGCAACCTTGCTGCGAAAACGAGAAATCTGTAATTATCCAACTGCAGAGCATTATTTCACCAGTGGCATGCGCCGTACAGAGCAGACGTTAGAGCTTCTATACGGCGCGGTGCCGCATAAGGCGCTCCCTGGCCTGCGGGAAATGGACTTTGGGGCATTTGAGATGCGCAGCTATGAGGCGCTCCGGGAGAACCCGGCCTATCAGACCTGGATACAAGACAACATGGAGGAAAACCGCTGCCCAAACGGGGAGAGCGCTGCACAGGCCACAGCCCGGGCCCTTGCGGCCCTTGAGCCAATTTTGAGCTGTGGGGAGGATGCGGTTTGCATTACCCATGGCGGGATTATTGCGGGTCTGATGCTATCCTGGTTTCCCGGCCAGCGGCACCGGTACGGCTTTACGCCCGCGCCTGGGGATGGATACTGCGTGGAGGTCCAGGCAAGTACTGCGCAATCCTTTTTCGAGATTCCTTCGTGCTTAGAGTGAAATGTGATTGCGGCAAACCTGTGATCTTGAGAACACAGGTTTGCCGCAGTTTTGCTTAGTGGACGACCTTAGACGCTGCCTGGTACATCGCGTCCTCCACGCCGGCCGCGGCCTTATCTGCCAGCTTGCGGGCCGGGTTTTGCCGGGGCATCATCAGGACAGCCACCGCGCCGGCGGCCATGCCCAGCCCCATGGTCAGGGCAAAAGAACCAACTTTCATTTTTGCGTGCCTCCTTTCGCAGGATTAGTATGCTCCAAAAACGGTAAATTTGTCGAAACGGAGAATTTGGATGCTCGGTACGGTTTTGACTTTGCAGAACCAGGAACCTGTGCTATAATAAAACAAAAAATGAGGGGGAGTCGCTGGTGTCAATGGATATGCTGCAGGAAAAAATTAGAAAATGTAAGAATCCCTCCATGGTAGGTCTGGATCCCACGCCGGACGTGGTGCCCCAATTTTTGTTGGAGGAGGCAAGGCAAAGGCTGGGACACACGCCGGCGGCGGCGGCGGAAGCCTACCGAATCTACTGTTTCTCGCTTTTGGACGCACTGCAGGATCTGGTTCCGGCAGTCAAGGTCCAGAGCGCCTGCTTTGATGTGCTGGGTGGCGCCGGTACTGCCGCCATGCAGGAGGTGCTGCACTATGCAACCGAGCGGGGATTCTACGTGGTATTGGACAGCATGCGCGGCGACGTGGGGAATATCGCGGCGCTGTGCGCCGGCGGGGTCTTTGGTACGGTGGAAGTGGGCGGCCCGGCATACCGGCCTTATGCCTGTGACGGCGTCACCGTCAACGGCTATTTGGGGGGCGACAGCGTAAAGCCCTTTCTGCCCTACTGCCAGCAGGAGGAAAAAAATCTTTTTGTCCTGGTAAAAACCTCCAACCGTTCCTCTCTGGAGGTGCAGGACCTGCTGTCCGGGGGTAGACTGGTGTACACGGCCATGGCGGACCTGGTGAACCGGTGGGGCGTGGGCATGTATGGCAAATGCGGTTATTCCCAGGTGGCGGCGGTGGTTGGGGCGACCTATCCCGATATTCTGCGGACGCTGCGAAGCAAATATGATCGGATGTTTTTCCTGGTGCCGGGTTATGGCGCCCAGGGCGGCACGGCAAGGAACGTACAGTACGCCTTCGATCGGTTCGGCCACGGGGCCGTGGTGAGTGCCTCCCGGAGCATCATCGGTGCCTGGCAGAGGGCCGGGACTGATGGCCGGGATTACTTGGACCAGGCGGTTGCCGCCGCTGAAAAAATGAAAAAGGACATTGGTAAATTTATCATTGTGATGTGAGGGAATATGACTACAATTTATTTGATTCGCCATGGGGAGGCGGAGGGAAACGCCTTCCGACGGCTTCACGGCCAGTATGACTCGATCTTGACCCCAAACGGCTTCCGGCAGGCTGAGGCAGTGGCCCGGCGGTTTCAGGATATCCCCGTAGATGCCTGCTTTTCCAGTGACCTGACCCGCACCAGCCTGACTGCCCGCTCCATCTACATACCCCAAAAGCTGTCCTTACAGCGGGACCAGGCGTTTCGGGAGGTCCTACTGGGCGAATGGGAGGATGTGCCCTTCGGATATCTGGAGCGGTTTGCCCCACAGGAGCTGCTTTGCTTCAACCGGGATCCTGTTCACTGGCATGCCCAAGGGGCTGAACGGTTCGAAGAATACACAGATCGGTTTATCGATGGAATGCGCCGGGCGGCGGAGGCCTTTCCCGGGGGCACCATCGCAATCTTTTGTCACGGCTCTGTGCTGCGGGGAACGCTCATGCGGCTGTTTTTTCACAACGACAGCGGCCAGGTCCCTTATTGTGACAATACCGCGGTGTCCAAGCTGTTTTGGAATCAGGGAACCTTCAAATATGAGTATTTGAATGACAACAGCCATCTGCCGCCGGAGCTGTCGACCTTTGCCCGGCAGAAGTGGTGGCGGGAGGACGGGAAAAAGGACTTTAACCTGTATTACCTGCCCGTAGCAGATGTGAGGACGCGTAATGGGATACCGGACCCGGTACCGGATTGTGTTTCCTATTTTGCCATGCTGGGTATGGAGGCAGTGGGGCTTGTTTCTTTGTCTCCAGGAGAAGACGAGGTGGGATGGATTCGGCAATTATACTTAAGGCCGGACCTCCAGGGTCGTTGCATGGAGGATCAGCTTCTGGGCCAGGCCGTGAGCGTTTTCAGGAAAGCTGGCTGCCGGACCATGGCGGCAAAGCCTCAGGATGTAGAGCCGGAGGAGATACTAGAGCGATACGGCTTCGTACAGGCGGAGGGGAGCTTACGGGTCAATATCGACCCAGGGGTTTATCAGTGGCAGCGAGAGCCTGCAGCGGTTGGTTAGCCGCTATCCATGCAGTAAAAATGGAAAAACCCGCTGCAGGGCGGCGCCAGGCCGGAGTGCAGCGGGTTTTTGCATCAATTACCGGGTGGAGCCGCGGCGGGCAGACACACCGGAGTCCGTGGGAGCGCTCCCAGTCTCGCCGTTGCCGCCATCTGTGCTGTTGCCGGTGGCATCGGAGCCGTCGGTCATGCCGGTAGTGGGACCATTTTGGTCTGCGCCGCCGGTGGGTGCAGAGGTGGGCGTCGTGGTGGGTTTGGTCGTGGGTGCGGAGGTGCTGTTGGTGCCGTTGACGGTGCCGTCGTTTCCTTTGGAAACATTGCCGCCGCTGTTACAGCCGGTCAGCAGCGCAGCGACCAGGCTCAGCACAACTGTCAGAATCGTTAACTTTTTCATCGAATTCCTCCTGTTTGTCCAGTTCTGGCTTGGATAGTATCTGCATCAGGCGGGAATTTAGCCGGAACAAAGGATGGTAAAGTCTAGAAGTTTTTCCAAAATCATAGGAATTGACTGGTCATAGAATTTGAAGTATAATGCAAATTAGTCAAATTTTGTCAAATGATCTGCCGTGGAAAGGAGCGAAGGATTATGAAGCGTTGCGCGCATTGCGGCGAAGAAAATTTAGATTGCGCAAAATTTTGCGAGTCCTGCGGAAACCCATTGCCGGAACAGGGAGCTGAGACAGACCAGCAGGACACTCTTTTTAAGTTCCAGACAGGTGAGATCCTGGCGGAGTCTTCTCCGTCCGAGGAGGGGCCGGCGATGGAGGCGCCTAAGAAATCCAGGAAGGGCCTGTGGATTGGTCTGGGCTGCTTGGCTGGGGTTTTGGTGCTGGCTGCAGTGGTTTTTTGCTGGCTCTTTGCGCAAAATCCCATGCGGAAAATTGCAGCGGCCTCCCAAAAGACCGCCCAGGCCCTGAAACAGGATCTTGCCCCGTTGGAACGGCTGCAGGAGGTTGGACAGGCGCAGTTGAATTTGCTGGAAGGCAATCAGTACTCCTATGGTCTGCGATTCGATCTGGATTATTTGCAGCAATTGGAGTTTTATCTGGACTGTTCCGGAAATTATGACGGCAAAGAAAAAAGGGCCGACTTCGGCCTTTCCCTTGGAGTTGCCGATGCCGGTGAGATCCAGGCGCGGGTCTTCGCGCAGGAGGACCGGGTTTTGCTTTCCGCGCCTCAGCTTTGGGATGATGTATTTTCTTTGAACTTGGAAGACTTTGGCGAAAAATTCAATAAGTGGGCCGGAGAGGATATTTACCCGGACGATTATACCCCGGAGCTCTTCGGAGACGCCAAAACACTCAATGCCTATGGCAAGCGGTTCGAGGAGACCTGCGGTGCCGCGCTGCGGGATTATGTTCAATCTTTATCCCCCCAAGAGCTTCAGCAGACCCAGGAGGCGGACAGCACCTGGACCTACTATTTGCTCGTCTCCCAGCCGGAGAAAAAACAGGCCTTACTAGATTGCTTCCGTCAGTTCTGGAAGGAGAGCGAGGCCCTGCTGATGGCGCTGCCCGACGGGGAAGGCCGTCAGGAAATGGAGGAGGGCGTGGACGAGTGCATAGACGAATTGGCGCGCATGGAGGACCTTCAGGTTGCGGTGGATAGCCGGGGCTATTTGGTGGCAGTGCGGGTGATCGACCAGGAGGGCAATGTAGTGGAAGGAAGACTTACGGGGGGCGAAAACCCCTGGAGCGCGTATAGCTTTTACTACAATGAGGAGTTGGTGCTACAAGGATCTTTGATTGTAGATTCCGGTGTTTTGACCTTTAAAAATCGTCTTCAAACGGAAGAGGGACAGACGGAGCGCAACGTGGTCTACACCGATGCCACAGGCGCGTTCTCCGTGGACGTTGGCATGCAGGCGCCGCCTATTTTGACGGGCACACTCCGGCAGGAGGACGGCGGCGTCTATTTGGAACTGCTTTTGCATGACAACACGGTACGAATCGGCGCATCCATGACGCCCTTGGCCCAGACGCCAGCCAGTTTGGAGGGGCCTCAGCTGGACCTATTCGACCTCAGCAAGGGGGAGTGGGAACGACTGGAGCAGGAAGCCATGCGGGCGGTTATGATGGACGAGGACCTTATGGGGCTTTTGATGTGGTTCATGGGAAACTCCGCAACCACGCCGTTTATTTGAGGCTTGCGTAGCCGCCTGGAATGGGAAAAACGGAGCGCGGCGCGTTCCGTTTGAAAACAACCCAGCGTGTCAAAAGTTTTAGGTCACGCTGGGTTGCTATTTCTCAAAGGCTCCTGTATAATGGCACCGTGGAAAAAGAAAGAAGGAGACTGGCTATGAAGAAACTCTCTGTCAAAAAGGGCGCCTCCTGCATGGCGTGTCTGGAGTGCGTCCGCGCCTGCTCCCAGGCGTTCTATAAGGAATTTCACCAGGATAAGGCCTGCATTCGCATCGCGGAGAAAAATGGCGCCGTCAAGCCCATGGTCTGTATTCAATGCGGAAAATGCGCCAAAGCCTGCGAAGCGGGCGCAATTACACAAAATCCCAAGACCGGCGTGTACATGATCAACAAAAAGCTTTGCACCGCCTGCGGCAAGTGCGCCGAGGTATGTCCCTTCGGGGTCATCGTAGCGCCTGCGGCCTCCATGGCGAACGCTTCGAAATGTATTGCCTGCGGCATTTGCGTCAAGAGCTGTCCCATGGAGATTTTGGAGATTGTGGAAAAATAGGTTTGCGTTGAAAAGGGGCTTGATTTTAAGTCAGAGGTAAGCAAATGGGCGGCCTTTGGCCGCCCGGGTATGTCTTTCCCCCGAGCGCCCCCTGGAGGCTGGAGCGAACGGTGCGAAACCGTAATACTGAGAAAGGGAACCCAAAGGGTTCCCTTTCGTTTTGCCTTGAGATTCTTTTCATCAGGTGATTTCCATCTCCATCACCAGCGCATGGGACGAGGAGAAAGGCCGGTCGGTGGAGCAGCCCAGGTATTGGGCGCCGAAGAGGTCGAACAGGCTCCCCCGAACGGAAAACTCCGGGAGCCTTCCTACCAGGCGACCGCTCTGATACAGATAGGCGCACTGAACCGGGGAGGCGAAGTTGCCGTCTGGAGTGGTGTCGCCGCCGCTGGCGGTATCAATCAGTACAGCCGGACGGTCACCTAACAGCTCCGCCAGGGTTTTGCCCGTGGGCCGGACGGCCAGGAAGGGGGGGTCAGTTCCGGTACGCTGTCGTACGTACCTCCGGCGCAGGCCGTGTTTTCCACGGAAAACTCCGACGCGCATTTTTTGTCGGCATAGCCCCGGCAAAGCACGCCGTTTTCAATCAGGGGCAGCACGTTCCCAGGCAGGACACTGCCCTCCGTATCGAAGAAGGGCGTCAGCAAGGCATCGCGAGAACGGTCCACGGTAAGCGTAAACGTCTCTGAAAAGCACTTTTGTCCCACCTTGCCGGAAAGGAGGGTGGCGCCGTGGTGTAGCTTTTGCCCGTTTAAATCTCGCTCAAGCGCTCTGGTAAACAGGTCTAAATCTGTGATGACCGGAAGCTTATTGCCCTCCGGCAGAGATACAGGATGCAGATAAGCGTTGAGCCGGCGGCGGGCGTCTTCTAAAAATGCCTGGGGATTCAGCTCCCGGCAGACAACAAACAGGCCGGAATCAAAAATATTGACGGAATCCTGGGACCGGAACAGCAGGGAGATGCTGGCGATGGCGTCCCGGTCCTCATAGTCCAGGCCCTGGTCGTTGCGCAGACGGTAGACCATCTCGGTCCAATTGATTTTGTTGCTGAGAACGAACTGCGGGAACTCTTCCCGCAGCTGCGCCAGCAGCGCTTCCCATTGCGCCAGAAACGCATCCGGGTCTACGCTGCCGCTTAGGCTGCGGTGTTCCCGCTTCCCGGATTCCGGGCTGTAGGGGTAGGGAATCTGACGAGAGAGGTTCTGCTCCGCTTGCGCCCAGTCCGCCTCCTGCGGCTCGCCTAAGGCGCCGGCAATGCCGATATAGCCGTCCCGGTACACCCGACAACCGGACTTGGTGATATTTTTTTTCCGAATGGAATCGATTTCCCCGCTGGTGACGTTCAGAGAAATCTCGTTGATATGTTCCTGATACAGTTCTCTTGTCATGGCGTTACCTCCTCACTGGACCTGAATGTGGTTGACCCGGACATAGGGGCCGCCGAAGGCGACCCGCAGGGGCCATTGCTCCATTTTTCCACAGCCGCCGGTGGCGCTGGAGACAATTTCCGCATCCTGGGTCAGACCATCGATTTCATGTAGGGTTTGCATCACGTTGCCCGTGATGACGGAAATCCGGACCGGCTCCGCGATTTTTCCATCTCGAATCATGTACGCGGTGGCGGGAGCGATGGTAAAGGTAGACATTCCGGTGCCGTAATTCAGGTCCTTGATGTAGACGCCGGTTTCAATGGGAGCCAGCAGCTCGTCCAGGGTCAGGTTTCCGCCTCCGATGTAGGTGGAGGTCATGCGGACAATGGGCTCAAAGGTGAAATCCATCGCACGGGCGTTGCCGGTGACTGCTTCCTGTAGAGCGGCGGCGGTTGCCGCGCTGTGCAGCCGTCCAGTGAGGATCCCGTCCCGGATCAGGTAAGTCTTCCGGGCTTTCGTCCCCTCGTCGTCGTAGGGCACATAGCCGGAGCCCACTGGAATGCCGGTATCCATGATGCTCAGAATCTCGGAGCCCACCTTGGCGCCAATGGCCCACTCCCGGAGCATGGTCTCGGAACCCAGCATCAAATCCGCTTCGCTTTTGTGCCCAAAGCTCTCATGGGCGAACACACCGGCCACAATGGGAGAAAGGACGCAGGTGTAGGAGCCGGGGACCACGGATACGGCATTCTTTGCGTATTCCAGGTCCTGCTGCATCCTCTTTGTCAGCTCCGCTTGCTGCCCAGCCAGAGACGGGAAATCCTCCCGATAGATGAACTGCTGGTTGGAGAAAGGGGTATCCCCAGCAGAGAAGGTATAACGCAGCACCACGCTGGAACGTTGGTAGTCAAAGTGCAGGTCGGCGCCCAGGCTGGAGTAAAATTTTTTCTCCGTGTGGGTGTCCAGGTAGGACGCGGAGGAAACGCTGATCTCAGAGAACTGCCGGAGTACGGGCAGATAGGAGTCCAAAAGAGCCGTTTTCTCCTCCTGGGGAACCTGCCGAACGTCATGGTCCGAATAGCGCAGGCAAACGTCCCGGTTTACCTCCATGCGCCGGACCACGGGGTCGTTTGCAATGTCTGGGTTTGGCGACGCCATGGCGGCCAGGGCGTCTAGCTCCGCCTGGACGCGGTCCAAGTCCGTGATGGCGCTGGTATACCAGCGTTTTCCATCCCAGACCCGCAGGAAAGCGCCGCGCTCCCGGCTGGTCTTATTTTGCTTTAAGGTAAAGTTCTCATAAGTAATGACGGTTTGTGCTACGTCCTCGAAACGTATGTCGGCGTATAGATTTGATGGGAAATGATACATGGCAAGTACCTCCTTGTAGAGCTATTGTAGCAGGTCCCAGGCGGGAGGTCAATCAACACACGGGAAATTTAAATCAACCGTTGGTTGCACCTTCCTCAACGATCCCATTCAAACTGGTTGTTTCGGATGCGGAGCGGACGCCAGGCGCTATCGGTTGACTTTCCTTCAAAAATCGCGTATACTGTACCATATAATGGATGTTTGCACCTAGAAACACCAAAGATATGCGTTGTCCGGTGAGACAAGGCTGGCCTGTCGGCTTTGCCTGCGCGCCGGGCGGCGGGGATTTTGCGAGGAGCCTATGGCAAGAAAACAGTCGTATGACAACACCTCTATTTCCATGCTGAAAGAGGAAGAGCGGGTACGGAAGCGCCCCGCTGTTATTTTTGGCTCGGACGACCTGGAGGGCTGCAAACACGCGGTGTTTGAAATTCTCTCCAACGCCATTGACGAGGCCCGGGAGGGCTATGGAACCCTAATCATTGTCACCCGGTATGAGGACCTGTCTATTTCGGTGGAAGACTTTGGCCGGGGCTGTCCGGTGGACTGGAACGAAAAAGAGCAGCGGTACAACTGGGAGCTGGTCTTCTGTGAGATGTATGCCGGCGGAAAATACGGGGCCAACGGGGAGAACTATGAGTATTCTCTGGGGCTCAATGGCCTGGGTACCTGCGCCACCCAATACGCCTCCTCTTTTTTCGACGCAGTAATCCGCCGGGATGGATTTCAATATACCCTACATTTTGAAAAAGGGCGTCCGGTTGGAAAAATGAAAAAAGAGCCTGCGGACCGAAAAAAAACCGGTTCCTATTTTCACTGGAAGCCGGATTCAGAGGTCTTTACAGACATCGATATTCCGGCGGCGTATTATCAGGACGTGATTCGCCGCCAGGCCGTGGTCAATCAGGGGATTACCTTCCGGTTCCGGAATCAAGTGAATGGGAAATTTGAGATCACGGAGTATTGCTACGAGCGGGGAATCGTGCAGTATTTGGAGGAGCTCACCGGGGAGGACGCCTTTACCATGCCGGTGTACTGGGAGGCGGAGCGCCGTGGCCGGGATGGGGAAAACCGGCCGGAAATGAAACTAAAAATCACCGCAGCCTTTTGCTTTTCCAAAAAGGTGAGCCATGTGGAGTATTACCACAATTCCTCCTGGCTGGAGCACGGCGGTTCCCCGGATAAGGCGGTCCGGTTTGGTTTTGTGGCCGCTTTTGATAAATACCTGCGAGAGAGCGGGAAATATACGAAAAATGAGTCCAAAATCATTTTCCAGGATATTTTGGATTGTTTGGTCCTGGTGACGAACTGCTTCTCCACCTTGGTGAGCTTTGAAAATCAGACGAAAAAATCCGTAAACAGTAAGTTTATTCAGGAGGCAATGATGGCGTTTTTCCGGGAAAAGCTCCAGATTTGGTTTTTAGAGAACAAGGCGGAGGCGGATCGGGCTGCGGATCAAATTTTGGTGAACAAGCGCAGCCGTGAGACTGCGGAGCGGGCCAAAATCAGCGTGAAAAAAAAGCTGTCCGGCGCGATGGACATCAGCAACCGGGTGCAGAAATTTGTGGACTGCCGCAGCCGGGACACGGGCAAGCGGGAGCTGTATATCGTGGAGGGCGATTCTGCGCTGGGGTCGGTCAAGCTGTCCCGGGATGCGGAGTTTCAGGGCATTATGCCGGTCCGGGGCAAAATCCTCAACTGTCTCAAAGCGGATTATGACAAGATTTTTAAAAGTGAAATTATCACAAATCTCCTGAAGGTCATCGGGTGCGGGGTCGAAATCAACAGCAAACGGGTGCGGGACCTGGCCTCTTTTGACCTGCGTAATCTCCGCTGGAACAAGGTGGTGATCTGTACGGACGCCGACGAGGACGGCTTCCAGATCCGGACTTTGATTTTGACCATGCTGTACCGGCTGACGCCCACCCTGATTCGGGAGGGATACGTGTTTATCGCGGAGACCCCGTTGTTTGAAATTGTCTATCAGGACAAAACCTGGTTTGCCTATAACGAGGCGGAAAAGGTACAAATTCTGAGAAAGCTGGAGGGAAAAAAGCCAGCGATCAACCGTTCCAAGGGCCTGGGCGAAAATGACCCGGAGATGATGTGGATGACCACTATGAACCCGGAGACCCGGCGGCTTATTAAGGTGCTTCCGGAGGATGCGGAGCGGACGGCTTGGTATTTTGATATGCTCTTGGGGGAAAATTTGAGCTCCCGCAAGGATTTTATTGCGGAAAACGGCCAGCGGTATCTGGACCTGGCGGACCTTTCTTGAGGCCTGCGGCAGAGCCGAGGAGGTGAACTATGGCAAGAAAAGGTAAGGAACAACCCAAGAAGCGGAGCATTGTGGGGGTGGAGGGCCTGCATGGCGTGGTACAGGAGCAGCCGATTACGGAGACCTTGGAGCTCAACTATATGCCCTATGCCATGAGCGTTATCGTCTCCCGGGCCATTCCGGAGATCGACGGCTTCAAACCCTCCCACCGGAAGCTGCTGTACACCATGTACAAGATGGGTCTGCTGCGCGGCGGGCGGACAAAATCTGCCAATATTGTGGGGCAAACCATGCGCCTGAACCCCCACGGCGACGCCGCCATCTACGATACCATGGTCCGTCTCTCCCGGGGCTACGGGGCGCTGCTGCACCCGTTTGTGGATTCAAAGGGCAACTTCGGCAAGGTGTATTCCCGGGATATGGCCTACGCCGCCGCCCGGTATACCGAGGCGAGGCTGGATCCCATTTGTGCGGAAATTTTTCGAGATATCGACTCTGACACAGTAGATATGGTGGACAATTATGACGGCACCATGAAGGAGCCGTCCCTGCTGCCCACCACCTTCCCCAACGTGCTGGTATCGGCCAACACGGGCATTGCCGTGAGTATGGCCAGCGCCATCTGCGGCTTTAATTTGGGGGAGGTCTGCGCCACCGCCGTTGCCAGGCTTCAAAACCCGGAGCATGACCTGCTGGAGACCATGCCGGCGCCGGACTTCTCCACCGGCGGGCAGCTGCTTTATGACCCGTCGGAAATGCGGCGCATCTATGAGACTGGCAGGGGGAGCTTTAAGGTCCGGGCCAAGTGGCGCTACTTCAAGGAGGGAAACCTCATTGAAATCTATGAAATCCCCTATACGACTACGGCGGAGGCAATTATTGACAAGGTGGCGGACCTAATTCGGCTGGGAAAAATCCGGGAAATCGCCGATATGCGGGACGAGACGGATTTGTCCGGCCTGAAGCTGACCATTGACCTGAAACGGGGTGTCGATCCGGAAAAGCTGATGCAAAAGCTATTTCGGACTACGCCGCTGATGGATGCCTATGCCTGCAATTTTAACATTCTGATTGCCGGAATGCCCCGGGTTATGGGCGTGGGGGAGATTTTGGAGGAGTGGAGCGCATGGCGTGCGCAGTGCGTCAAACGGCGGGTCTATTTTCAGCTTATTAAGAAGAAGGACAAGCTACACCTTCTAAAGGGCCTGGAGCGCATCCTCCTGGATATCGACAAGGCT
Organism: uncultured Eubacteriales bacterium; assembly: GCA_958402445.1. Classification (GTDB taxonomy): domain Bacteria; phylum Bacillota; class Clostridia; order Oscillospirales; family Oscillospiraceae; genus Faecousia. The sequence goes on along the minus strand of CATXTO010000006.1, from coordinate 30,792 downwards.
GTGGCCATTATACGGAAGACGGAGCTGGAAAGTGAAGTGGTGCCGAATCTGATGATTGGCTTCGGGATCGATCAAGTACAGGCCGAATTCGTCGCGGAAATCAAACTGCGGAACATTAACCAGGAGTATATCTTAAAGCGGACGGCGGAGATCGCGGACCTGGAAAAAGAGATTGCAGAGCTGGAGAAGACACTGCAGAGCGAGAAGCGGGTCCGGGACATTATCATTCAGGAATTGGAGCAGGTGGCGGCAAAATTCGCCGCACCTCGCCGGACGGAGCTACTACAGCACTGGCAGGCTGCGGCGCAGGAGGAGGAACTGGACGAGACGCCGGACTATCCTGTGACCATTTTTGTCACGGAACAGGGCTACATGAAAAAGATTACGCCGCAGTCTCTCCGGGCGTCGGCGGACCAAAAGCTGAAGGAGGGAGACCGGATCCGCTTCGCGGTGGAGACGAGCAACCGGGCGGATGTACTGGTTTTTACGGACAAATTTCAGTGCTATAAGGCAAAATGCAGCGATTTTGAGGATGGCAAGGCGTCACTATATGGGGAATATCTGCCCAGTAAGCTTGCATTGGAACCGGGAGAGAGCGTGGTGCAGGTTGTCCTGCCGGCAGATTACAGCGGCTTTGTGCTGTTCTGTTTTGAAAACGGCAAAGCGGCGAAAATCCCGCTCAGCGCCTATCAAACCAAATCCAACCGGCGCAGGCTCACAGGCGCCTACTCCGACAAAAGCCCGCTGCGAAGCGTTTTATATCTGGCGGCAGACGCGACGATAGCCGTCTTCTCCACCGACGGCCGGGCTTTGATCTTCTCCACGGCGCAGCTCACACCCAAAACCACCCGCAGCTCCCAGGGGGTGGCGGTGCTCACCCTGCGAAAAAAGTCGGCTCTGGACCGGGCTGACTTCCTGGAGAAGACCAGTATTCGAAATCAGGCCCGCTATCGCGCGCGAACGCTTCCCGCCGCCGGCGCCCTCCTGCGGGACGAGGATCAGGAGGAGAAACAGGTTACCTTGGAATTAGAATGAATTTTGAGCTGCGGGACGAATCTGTGGCTCTGCAAAGGAGCGGATTTCATGGATAAACTAGATAGGGTCATGAAACGGTTTTCAAGCTGGATCTGGGTTCCCATGGTAGTGGCGGGATGCGCTATTTTTTCATTGGGATTCGACCTGTTCCTGGCGCCTCACGACATCAACTGCGGCGGGCTGTCCGGCTTGGCCATGGTGTTTGTGGAGCTGTTTGGTGTGGGGACCGTGGGTACGGTCACGGCAATGATGAATGTGCCGCTGTTTATCCTGGGGGGAAAGAAGATCGGAAAGAAGTTTTTCTTTGGCTCCCTGGTGGGCATGCTGGCTATGTCCCTTTTCCTGGACTTATTTACCGTGATCCCGGCTCCCAATACGGAACCCATGCTGGGCGCTTTGTACGGCGGCCTGATTTCCGGCGTTGGCATGGGCCTGGTATTCTTGTCCGGCGTATCCTCCGGGGGGACGGACATCATTGTGCGGCTTTTAAAGCTGCGCCACAGGGATGTACCCATTGGGAAGATTTCTCTGTGCCTGGACGTGGTGGTTGTTACCTTGACCGGTATCGTCTTCCACGACATGACCAAGACCCTGTACAGCGGCATCACGCTGTATGCCAGCTCTATGGTCATCGACGCGGTAATTTATAAATTTGACTATTCCAAGGTCTGCCTGGTCATTTCCCCCCAATATGAACTGATTGCAAAAACCATCTCGGACCGGCTGCACCGCGGCGTGACATTCCTGGATGGGGCGGGCTATTACAGCCATCAGGATACAAAGGTCATTTTGTCGGCCATCAAGCTCCAACAGGTTTCGGAGCTGAAAGAGCTGGTTGTGGGGATTGACCCCAACGCTTTTATTATCCTGCAGGAGGCGCACCAGGTGCTGGGCGACGGATTCCGGCGGTATTCCAAGAATTCTTTATAAGAAGGAGGCGTGAGGCAGTGAGGCGGGCCGTATTATTCCTGGCGCTTTTCATCCTGACCGGGGTTTTAGCGGGCTGTACTTCGTGGATGACGGGCAGCTATGTGTCTGTGAAGCCTCACGCCGAGGTCTATGCACAGACGGAACCCCAAGATACGGAGGTGGCGTCCTATTATCAGCAGCTTCGGGATGCCTTTTTGATCTTAGTAGAGCGTTATTCAGACAAGGGCGTCGTGGATGTAAGCCAGTATGGGTCCGCATTGGAGTCGGACCTGGAACGCGCCGCAGCGTATGTCACAGACCAGGACCCCATGGGTGCCTATGCGGTATCCAAGATTCAATACGAGCTCAAGGAGGTCGGCGCACGGCGTGTTGCCGCGGTCGAGATTTCCTATCGGAAAACATTGGAGGAAATGCAGGAAATCCAAGCCGTTTGGGGCCCGGAGGGCGTGAGAACCAAGGTGGCGACGGCGTTGGATGCTTTTACGCAGAAGCTAACCCTTCGCGTGTCTGGATATGAGACTTTGGATTTGACGAAAATGGTGGAAGACTATTACAGCAGCCATTTAAACAGCGTGATGGAGTGCCCGCGCGTGACGGCCAGTCTTTATCCCAGGACTGGAACCGTTCGATTGATGGAAATCCGGTTTCATTACAGCACCAGTCAGGAGACCATGCGCAGTATGCGCCGGGAGGTTCAAACGATCTTTTCCTCGGCATCCGGTTATGTGGGGAAGCAGCTACCGGATTTGGCCAAGGCCACAAGACTGTATTCCTTTCTCATGGCGCTGTACAGCGAGGCGGGTCCGTCCGTTACCCCGGCCTATAGTCTGCTTTGCCAGGGAGTAGGGGACAGCGAGTCCTTTGCGCTGGTTTATGCCGCTTTGTGCCGGCAGTCTGAACTGGAGTGTCAGGTGGTTCGGGGAACGCATGGAGGAAAGACCTGGTATTGGAATATTGTCTGTCTGGACGGCGTGTACTATCATGTGGACCTGATGGGGGACCGGGAACTGGGCCGGCTGAATTTGAGAAGCGATCCTGACATGGAAGCGTATGACTGGGATCAGTCTGCCTATCCGTCCTGCGAGGTCCCGCCGGAGCCGGAGGTTACGGTTCCGGAGGAGACCCAGCCGCAGCCGGCACAGACGGGTTCAACCGAGTCTGCAGAGCCGGCGGCGGTCACAGAGATTCCCACGGAACCTTCGGAGACCACTGTGTCCACGATGCCTGTCCAGACGGAAGAGGTGCCGTAATTTTTTCAATCGGCCTTGACAAACCAATATAATTTGGTATAATAAGGCCGGTTGTCGCGGGTGTAGCTCATCTGGTAGAGCGCCACCTTGCCAAGGTGGAGGTAGCGAGTTCGAGCCTCGTCACCCGCTCCAGGTCGGAGCAAGCGGTTATAGCTTGCTCCGACGTTTTGTATTTTGCTAAATCTATTGGAGATATGGCGGCCCCTTGCCTGCCGACCCTGCTTACGTACGTCAGCGGTACGCCGAAGACTGGGAAGAGTGTCCTGCCGCCTTCTATGGTTTTTTGTGGTGGTAACCGCCGGCCCCGCATGTTCCTGGCGGGCGCGGCACGACGGTTCTTCTGACGATATGGACCGGCGCCGTCTTCTTATATAAAGCTTAAAAAGCACGGAAAACTTCATGTTTTCCGTGCTTTTTTATTCCTGTGCCGTTAGCGAAAGCTGCCGTATAGGAAGCAGTCGTTATGATACTTTTTAACCGCACCAGTAGGATTCAATGTTTAATTGTTGGTCGGCGACCCTTGGCACAGGTAGCTGAGCAAATGCTTGGTCAGCCGCTCCACAGCAGCGGAGTCTGCCCGATAATAGACCCGGTTTGCAATAACTTCCTGGGTCAGGAAGCCCACATTGCACAAGTTATTCAGGTCCCGGAAGACGGAGCCTGGATTTAGACCCAGAGACTGGGACAGCTCCTGGACGCTCATGGCCTGGCTGGTCATGGCACGGAGCATCCGCGCCCGGTCTGGATGCGACAGCAGGCGAAGGGCATTAAACTCCCAATTGCGCAAGAAATCTGCGGTCTGGGGCGCATCTTTACCGGGCTGGATGCCAACACCCATATGGAGACTCAAATGGGACCCAAGGCACTGGAACTCCCCGGGCCCGCCGAAGGGGAAAAAGTACCGCAGGGCAAGCTCCAGACGGCCGATCTCCGGCTGCTTCAGACCAGTCTTTCTCAGCATGGTCTGCATGGCTGTGGGCTCCTGCAAATACTGCTCCCATTGCTCCGCCCGGGCCATGGCCCGCTCTACCCAGGGGGACAAAAGCGGCGTCAGCCGCTCCGCCGCAGGGCGGAGGAAGAGCATCAGACGGTCCAGATGCCAGATGAAGGCGGAAAACACTTCCACCAGCTGCAGCTGGTAGGCGTGTGGGACCGGCAGCCTGGAGATTTCTTTGGCCAAGGTGGTGAATTCGCCGGTATTGGCGGCGGTTAGGCTGATGCTGATCCCGTTGATGCCGCTGACCCGGAAGGGGCGGTCCTGCAAAAACCACCCGTTTTTCAGAGCGGCGACCATCTCCTCCACGCCGCTGCAGCTCAGATTCATGGTGCTGTAGACCATGCAGCAGGCCAAACAGGACAGGTGCTGCTCTTTTCCATCCACAGGCACACCTTTAAAATAAAATTGGAGCTCCTCGTCCTCCAGGTCAAGCGGTTCACAGACCGCCTGCCGGATGGCCGTGATATCCCCGGCGGGGATGCAGTATTCCGCATCCTCGGTCAGCTGTTCTGCCGGCACCTGATTGACATAGCTGTACATAAGCTCTGCGGTTTCCAGGAGTATGCAGGGCTGTCGGTAAACTTGAAATTCCACGCAGTTCCCCCTTTTCAATGGATTACGTGTATTATAGCAATTTCTTCCAAACCTTGCAAGAACCTCAATCCCACTGGCTGTAGGCTCCGCCGGGCCCCGTCAAACGACGTTTCAGCATTTCTGTAACTTGGGGGCGCATCGCGCCCCCAAGTGGTGCATACTCGTTCGGCAGGGGATGGAACCGTCCATACTTCAGGCGGCCTGCATGGCCTCCCAGGCCAGGTAGCGCACCAGGAGTACCGCTGCCTGGGCCCGGGTTGCGGAGGCCTTGGGCCTGAGCGCTGTATCGGAGACCCCCTGAATGAGGCCCGTCGCCACGGCCCAAGCCATGGGGGTCTGGGCAAAGCCGCTGAGCTTTCCGGCGTCCAGGTAGGCGGACAGGTCTGCCTGCTCCGATACGTCCTGGCCATGGAAGCTGGCATAGCGGTACAGAATCGTCGCAAACTGCTCCCGGGTCACAGGGCTGCCTGGGCAGAACCGCTCTGCGCTCACGCCTTTCACTAAGCCTTGTTCTTCGGCCCAGGCCACCGCCTCGGTATAGTACCGGCCCTTCTGCACATCCTGGAAACCGCCGTTACCCGTGGCTTCGGGGCTCCCTGCCAGACGGTGGAGCACTGTAACCAGCTGCCCCCGGGTGAGGGGCTCCTCGGGGCTGAAGGTGACGCTGCTGGTTCCATGAAAGAGGCCCTTCTGGATGGCGGTGATGATATCCTCCCGGGCCCAATGACCGGCGATATCTGGATACTGCCCGGCGATCTTCTCCCGCGCCGGGTCCCGAACCGTGATGTCCAGAGCGGTTAAATACGCTCCGAAGCCGCCGGAAATGCTGGCATTGCCGGGTTTTAGAGCCTGAACGGTGCAGCTATAGCCGTCGTACTCCAAAATTTCCAGGATATCCGGATTGTCGTTCACCCATTCGATCTGGGTGTCGTAGGGGTTTTTCGCCGTATTCCGGATCGTCAGGGTCTCGCCAGGGTCCAAAACCGTTTTCTCTGCGGAGAGTTCCACATAATTCCGCATGGCCTCTCCCTGCTCAAAGACTGCCACGGAGGTGTTCCCAGCGCGGTCTGCTGCAATCACTACATATTTTTCCCCTCTGATGTAATTTCTCCCACTGGTAAAGTCATAGCCCGCGCTGCTATCCTGATAGGCTGGGAGGGGGCCGCCAGCGAACATTACAAGCATGCCGGAGCCGCTCCATTGCCCAGTGCTCTCATTATAGCTTAAGGTCAGATCGTGATTATAATCGAGATACCAATGTTCGGAGCATGGAATGTTGTATTCATAGAGCTTTGTTTTTCCCGGACTGCCTAAATCTCGTTCCTCTATCTGGAGGGAGACATCCTCACTGCGAAACGGTCCGCTGTTATCAAGATAAAGGCTAAAGCGCACGGTATTATTGGCGTTGGGTTTGCCGCCTGCATACTCCGGCGTCACCTCCGCCTGAATGTCCACCCAGGTGTCCTCTGCCAGCAGGCAGTGATCCCAGTCGTAGGAAATGTTGCCCTCTTCATCCCGGGTGGATGCGAACAGCCATTCATAGGACAGGGAATCTTCCCAGCTGCTGCCTGCATATAGCGCGGCATCGGCATCCGCATTGTAGTAGGTCTTTGAGACGAAGCCGGTGTCCTGCTCCCAGAGAACCTTGCCGGATGCCCGGTCGGTCACGGTATAGTGGATGTTTTCTGCGTTCCGCTTTAGTCCCAGGCCCAAATCGAAAAGATCAAATGAGCCGTCCCCATTGGGAGAAATGCCGGCCATCTCAGAATAGAAGGGCAGGTTGTGAGAACGCGAGATCCAGTCTTCTGCTGGAACGCAGTAAAAATCCGCGACGTAGGTGTCCCCTAAGTAAAAATTAGCAGTGGTGGCGAGGCCCAGGCCGCGATCGTATACTGGTCGGGTGCCCCAGAGGCTGTTGTGGAACTGGTCCGCTGTGGTGTAAGCGGTTTCAACGCTGCCCATCAGGGTCTCATAGGTACCTTCCTCCAGGATGGGGCCTTCTCCAAAATCGCCATAGAAGGTCAGGAAGGGAGCGGAAAGGGTAACGCCGTCCTCGCTCAGTAACTGCACAAAGCCCTCCACATAGGAGCCATAGGGGAACCGCTCTTCCAAATAGGCCTTGTCTGCCTCCGACAGTGCTACGGTGACGGAGACCTTCACCGTGGAATTGGACGGGACGGAGATATTTCCATCCGCTGCGCTATAGGTCACGGCGGCATCCAGCTCCTTGGCATAGTCGCAGACCAGGTAGGTCACCTTGCCGTGCTTGAACTGGCCCCCTTGGGCAATCTGGCCCAGGACGGTGGTATCCAGACGATAGGTCTTGTCTTCGCCGGAGAAATTCACCACCTCAAAGTCCATGGTATACGATCCGGTGCGGTCTGGGTCATCCCCCAGCTCTAGCTTGGCCTTGTCGGTCCCATCCACCTGGATGTAGGCCCCGGAGGCCATGGCCGCAGCGGCGTTGGCCAGGCCCGCCCCCTGACGGCGGACAAAATAGAGGGAGCCGTGTTCCTCATCCCGCAGGGGGGTGGCGGTGCTCATGAGCAGGCAGTTCACCATATGGGGAAGCGCTTCTTCTGCCACCCCAACCTGCCGCAGGTATTGCCGTACCAGTGCTGCCGACGCCGCCACGGCGGGCGAGGCCATGGAGGTGCCGGAGGCAATGGCAAAGTCGTTGCCCAAATAGGCGGAAAACACATTGCCGCCTATGCCGGTGATCTCCGGCTTCAGGGTCAGGCCATCGGTGGGTCCCCAGGAGGAGAAGCTGGACATCTGCCCCGCCATCTGGCTGGGATTCCAGATGGAATCGACCCGAAGGAGGCCCTTGTCCGGCTGTTGGGACCAGATAAAGTCATACTCAGGTTTGTTGGTCGCGGCCATAGGGACCTCAAATCTGGTCAGGGAAAAATCCACATATTTGTGTACCAGTAGCTCTTCCTCCGTAGGAGTTGGATCGTAAATCACCACAGCGGCGGCTCGTGCCTGCACGGCCCGCGCCATGATGCTGTCTGCGTTTCCACCCTCAAAGGGTACGAAGACGAGCTTCCCAGCGGCATCTTCCCATTGGGTGGTGTAGGTCAGGAACTGACCGGCCAACCGTTCCTTGAAGCCCATCCCTTCAGGGACCGCTTCCGCCTCTTGGTAACCAAAGTACTGTCGCTGCTCAACGGAACGACTGTACCAGCTGACGGTGTTCAGCCCCCACATCGATTCAAAGGAGATTTCGCCGTCGTTCTCTACGCTGGCCACCGTGAGCACGGAGTCAAAGGTTCCGGGCATGCCCAGGGTGCCGGTGGACACGGAGCTGGACTCCACCAGGCCGTCCCCCCAGAGGCTCCGGTAGCCGGTGGAGGCATCGTTGCCGGCGGCCGCCACCACATTGACGCCGGCCTCCCGAGCTGCGTCATAGACCTCCGTCACGCCCTCATAGTAATAGGGACCGCAGGCCGAGCCCAGGGACAGGTTGGCGCAGTCTACGCCCAGGATGATCGCGTCCTCGATAGCGGCGACCAGGTAATCCAGATAGCACATACCCTCCTGGTCGAAGACCTTCATAATGACCAGCTGAGCCTCAGGGGCAATGCCCAGGGTCTCCATGTCGAACTGCTCCTGGGCTTCCTCCGGCAGATTGCCCGCCACGATGCCAGCCACATGGGTGCCATGACCTAAATAGGTATCGTCATCGGTCCCGAAATTGGCCAGGCCGTCGGCGTAGTTGAAGCCGTAGGGTATCTTACTGCTGTAGTATACGGTGTCCAGGCTGGTCTCCTCGGACATTGCCTCGGCATGCAGGGCATGGTCTCCCAAAATGGCGGCGATATCCTCTTTGGTATAGGCTACCCGGCTCTGGTCCAGGGGCTCCTGGGCAAAGCAGGGGTTTTCATAGCTCAGACCCGTGTCGATGACGGCCACGCTCATACCCTCGCCCCGGTAACCCAAGTCCCAGGCCCCCGTAGCGCCCATGCCAGGGCCCGCATATTTCATGCTGGGCAGAATGTCGTCCACACTTTTTACTACCGCCGCATCCGTCTTCGGTACAGAGAAGGTGGGCATGACAAAAGCCGCTTTAACGCCGGACTGCTTGCGAAGCGTTTCCAAATCGCCATACCGGACTGAGACGGAGACCGCGTTGGTCAGGAGGGTAAAGTGATCGGAGACCGCTAGGTCGTAACCCAGCTTCTTTTCCAACGCCTGGGTCTGGCGCGCCTGGCTTTCCACTATGCGCGCCATGGCTGCTTTTTCCGGCTGTCCCAAAGGCTGGCCCAGCCGGACGGACATAGTCTCCATGGCGGAAACCGCCGCGTCCTCAAAGACCACCATGGCCTTTACCAGGGATTCCCGGGTATAAAGCTCTGACAGGACACTGACCTGCTCCCCGCTTTGCACATCCGCTTCTCCCAGGATCTCCTGCACTGCCTGGGAATACTGGGCGGCCTGCCGAGCGTCAAAGTCCTGACATTGCAGGATAGAACCGTCTTCTCCCGTCAGATACCGGGTTTCGCCCCCCTGCAGACCAGCGAGAGCCTCCGCCTCCTGGGGGGTCAGCACCCGCTGGGAGATGTACATATCGACAGCAGCCTGCTTAGTATAGACGTTGCCGTTTTCCTCTTCGTATACATAGGTGTATCCTGCCGGGACAAAGGTGGTCTCCCCGGCCTTTCCATAGACGGTGAGGGGACCGTAGTCATTCCCTGTTGCCGGCACCTCGTAGGCCCGGCTCTGGGGCAGCCCAATGACGCCCAGCACCAGAACGGCGCAAAGCAGCAGGGCCAAACCGCGTTTCAATATAGGTAACATTGCGTATCTTCCTTTCTTCCTTTTTTTGGTATGCTATTATTATAACGAAAAAAATGCATAAACGCAATTAGATTTTGCTTTTTTGCAAATGTCGGTTTCGACAAAGTTTGGCTTTGAAAATTATGTAGGATGCTAAGCGGCACAGGATGCGATATGCAGGGGAATTCGAGGACGCTGGAAATCTGCCGCAGCGCCGCAAGACAAACGGTGACGGTAGGGACGAATTTTACACAACCGAAAACCTCCCGATTTAGACAAAATTTAATACTGTCTTTGCGTGCGATTCAGAAATCTGGCTTAAATTAGGAAGAAAAGCCAGACTTCAGAAATGAAGTCTGGCTTTTTTCAGTACAAATTCTGCGGTAACTGAAAATTTAGGATGCAGTCCATGGGGTATACTCTTTAAGAACTGTCAAACTGGAGGTTCGCTTTCGGCCTCCTCATCCCACCAGTAAAGGACGTCGGAGAAATCCCTGGCCCGGAGCTTTTCCCGGGGAATAAAGAAGTTACAAACGCCATTCCGTCCAATCTGGATGTTTACTTCGGGCCGATCTTCAATCATATGGGTGTCCACCTGAAGCAGCAGCACGTCGTAGTTGGCGTAGCGGGGGTCTTTCCTTGGATCAGACTGGGTGAACCAGGGGTATCCGCCAAGCCGATGTCCCTCCGTTCGGAAGCGAAGGCCAATGGAACGAACCACATACTCCGGTAGTTCCTCCAAAGGCGGCTGCTCATATTCTTTCAGGAGCGCATTGAATTTTTCTGCAAACCGGTAATCCTCCGTGGGCATGGCGTCGGTGCGGGGATAGCACAGGCCCCGGCATTCCCAAGTCACCGGGAAGGTATCGCTGTGGACTGGCTCCGGTTGCCGTGCTAGGCCCTCCTCTGTCTGGGTGTACAGCACGCGGAAATCGGCTTGCTCGGTGGGATTGGCACGATTTACGCCGAAGTCGGCATTGTCCGCAATGTAAAACCGCAGCAGGCCCTTGTCCGGGAAATCTGGAAGGCACTGTACATCCCCGCAGCGGATGGCGCACAGCAGTCGCATGGGTTTCCCCTGGGAATCCAATGGCGCGGGCCCCAAGGATGGGCCGCCAATTTGGTGGCAACCTCGGCTTTTTTCCATTCCTCCTATGCCCATGAGGGCGGTGGGGATGGACGTTCGCCGGCTCCACTCCCGCAGCACCGGCTCCAGCTCATCCGGGATGCCGGGACCGCCCAAATCAACCCCATGGACGTTGAAAAGTGCCTGCTTCAAATTCGCCTCGTTTTCGCCGTTTAACAACGCCAATCGGGAATACTGCTCACATTGCTCCTGATCTCCCAAGGCAAAGAATGCCATGGCTAGATCTGTTGCGACGGGATAATAGCCAGGATTCAACTCTAAGGCCCGTTTTCCATAGGGAATTGCCTCCCGAAATGCACCGATTCGAATATAGGTTGCCGCCAAATTGGAGTGGGCCATGGCGTTCTGTCCGTCGCTGCGAATGGCTTCTTCAAAGCTGTGAATAGCGTCTTTATAAAAGCCCTCCCGGCGGTATTGCTCCCCCAGATTGGACCAGGCCACGCTGTAGCTGGGAACGAGCTTCAAAAGCTCCCGATAGGCGGCAATGGCAGAGTGCCGGTCTCCCATCCTGGAATAGCTTAGCGCTGTAAAAAACAGCACTGCACGATAGTCAGCCGTAGTCTCGCATCGGCTCCACAACCGCTTTAGAATCGACAGGGCATTCTGATAGCGCTTTTCATGATACAATTGCGTGGCGTAAATCAAAAATTTCCGTTGGGGCACTTTTTCTGCAAATGCACCGCTTAAGTATTCCGCATAGAGGGATTCGTAAAAATCCACGCCACGCCGGGGATTTTCCTCTCTGTGCTTGGAGAGGGCTTGAAAAAATTTTGAAAGTCCCAAAATTGTTGTCCTTTCTTTGAAAAAGTACGTCATCTGTTTCTTGACGAATTTAAGCTAACCTGAAAGTTGTAGACCTTGGCCGAACGCTCCAGCGATTCGTGCTGCACATGCTTAACGACAACATACTCGCCGTTGACGAGAACAAAATATCGTCGACCCGAAATGCTGATACCCGTCCGCCATAGGACCATCGGCGGAGAGCAGCTTGCCGAAGGGGTCGTAGGTATAGGAAGCCACCTGATTGCCGTTTCCGTCCACCAGGTATGTCACGTCGCCCTGGAGGTTTGTGATGTAGGAATAGGTGACCGCGGGCGCGCTGCCATTTCGATAGGTTAGGGAATAGGGGAAGCCCAGGTTGTCATACCGGAAGTCCAGGGTTTTCGTTACGCCGTTGCCCGAGATGGTCTCCCGCAGCAGCCTAGAAGGCCAGGCCTCATTTCTGGGGTCTGGTATTCATGATTTTTATTATAAATGGTCTCCGAGCCAAGAAGGCTATACGTATTGTCTACCGACTTCAACGGTCAAATGGTAGGGAGAAAAATATTTTGGTTAGAACGAGACCTCCTATTTGTCAGTTTAAAAATCAATACAGTAAATCCTTCTTTAATATGTTTCTCGCCAAAATAGTAAAATTTACTTATAAGACCCCGGTATCATATAGTTTCAGCGAAGAGAGCACCACATGGATATATCGTCCTATAAAACTAGACACATCAAGATTACAGGCACACTCCAACATAATTAAGTATTTTCCCAGCCTAAGAAACAGCACCCTATCTTCACAGCTCTCACAGAGTCCGCATACATGTACCCGTCCTTTTTCCATGCCAAGCAATGGTGTTTCACAGTCTGTCAGTTGACAGTTTTGCGCCGACAAAATATCACTGCAGTCCAGTTCTAAAATATACTCTTTGCACTTTGGCGGGTTGTTTGAACACCATTTCCCCCTAACATTTCCAAATTCTGTAGTAACCAAAACTTCATTACCATAAATTTCGCTGACAATTACCCTCATAGTTTCACCTCAATATGTTAATCGCTGCAGACGATTTGACACCGTAACAACCCTCTGCCCCGCATCATATACCCATTCCTCATAATGGAAATGAGCTTTTCTTGTTCCTATGCTGTTCATTTCGTGATTTCCAAATCTAATACTTTTTTTGCCATCTGCAGAAAATATTCTATCCGCTTCAAATTGCCCAGTATACTTGTTAAAACTTGTCTGATTAGGTCCTAAGTAGTTATCCCACGCATCAATGGCTTGTTCCGCCTTAATTTGATTCGGCAGCTTTACTTCATCACCATACTTAATAATCACCTGGCCTGCATCTTCTGCAGCATTAGAAGCTCTTCCAATAGTTCTTCCTGTATTATATACATCATCCACATTATCTACAATTTTTGCCATATCGTGGACTTCATCTGCAGCGTCAACCACATCCGCCACCGCGCCAACGGCCTTTGTAGCCTCACCCACGCCGGAGACGAAGGGAACGACAACGTCAACCACATCTCCCGCAAGACCCGCCCAGGCCATAGGGTCGGAGGGATTCTGAACGACGTCGGCAACGCTGAAGCCCAGGGAGATTACGTCAAAGACAATATCCCAGAATTCGCCGTCGGCGTCGGTGCGGTTGATAGGGTTATTGCCGCAGTAGGCGAAGGTGTTGTAGCCCAGGTAGCTCTGGCCGGTGGAGGCGTAGCTGTCTGCGTTGAGGAAGCGGCAGACGGCGGGGTCGTAGTAGCGGCTCTGAAGGTAGTAGAAGCCGGTTTCATTGTCCTGGTAATAGCCCCGGTACCGCAGGGGGTTGCTGTCCGCCATAGGACCGTCGGCGGAGAGCAGCTTGCCGAAGGGGTCGTAGGTATAGGAAGCCACCTGATTGCCGTTTCCGTCCACCAGGTATGTCACGTCGCCCTGGAGGTTTGTGATGTAGGAATAGGTGACCGCGGGCGCGCTGCCATTTCGATAGGTTAGGGAATAGGGGAAGCCCAGGTTGTCATACCGGAAGTCCAGGGTTTTCGTTACGCCGTTGCCCGAGATGGTCTCCCGCAGCAGCCTAGAAGGCCAGGCCCCATTTCTGGGGCCTGGTATTCATAATGTTTATTTGGTGGATCACAGCATACCTGGCTTAATGAATTGCGGAAAAATGACTGCTTTTTTTCGTGGTTCGGTTAATAGAATTGTTCTACGATTCTGATCTCGCCCGTATCCACATCCCGGAAACGCAGCTCCACCAGTTCCCCATCTCGGCGCTGGCCCAGATATTCCATAGGCGAATTCTTTCCCATTGGCCAATTGGCGCCCTGCGCCCAGCGGGGGAACTTCCTGTCCTTGATGTGAAACGCATTCCATAAAGCTTCTTTTCCGGCCTTCACACGGTCTGCCATTTTCATGGTTCTCGGAAACTGGTCCAAAACCCCTGCTACATAGCCCATTACTTCGTTCCCACCAATGGAGTTCCCTATCGCTTTGAAATAATAGTCATCATCCTGCTTATAACGTTTTGTCCGCTTTATATTAGGATATTTTGCAATAACGGCAGTTTGAATTAGATCGAATATGCCACATTGCTCACTCACCAAGGGTATGTTTGGTTTATCAGGTGGATATGGGCTTTTTTCTAACATCTTTAAAACGTGCCCATCGTATCTTGATGCAATTGCGTGGTAAAGGACACTGAGCCAGCTATCTTTAGCAATTATGGGGGGTGGATCACTGGAAAAATCAGTGAGTTTGTCAATCCACTGCCCAATCTCTGGATTTTCCTGATACGCCGCCCAAAACTCGTCAAAAGAAATATCTCCTGCAATAAAGTCAAAAACAATTTGCATAATGACCTCCTATTTTAGTCCCATTGTTCGAATGTTCGGAAAATTTTTATACCCGTATGTTTTATGAAATGCTTGGTGCGCAGTTTGCGTCATTTCAACAAAGTCATACATATTATTTGTCTTGCCTTGTACGTGGTGTAGATTAATGGGATTATTGTCGGCATCAAGAGGCGCACAGCCGCGTTTCATTCGTTTATAATTATTTTGTGATAATTCATACAAGTCGCTACCAGAGGGGTTAGCTGCCTGATTTTTCCAATAACGGCTTCTAACGGTATCCCAAGTCGGGGTTTTACCGGCCCTGGTAAGATTGGAAATGTCATCTCCAACCTTCCAGCCTTTGTTAGCCGCCTTGCCTGCATCAATTGCATTATCCGCAGCTTTCGCGGCGTCATATACGTCGTCAATTGCGTTGGCAGCATCCGCCACCGCGCCAACGGCCTTTGTAGCCTCACCCACGCCGGAGACGAAGGGAACGACAACGTCAACCACATCTCCCGCAAGACCCGCCCAGGCCATAGGGTCGGAGGGATTCTGAACGACGTCGGCAACGCTGAAGCCCAGGGAGATTACGTCAAAGACAATATCCCAGAATTCGCCGTCGGCGTCGGTGCGGTTGATAGGGTTATTGCCGCAGTAGGCGAAGGTGTTGTAGCCCAGGTAGCTCTGGCCGGTGGAGGCGTAGCTGTCTGCGTTGAGGAAGCGGCAGACGGCGGGGTCGTAGTAGCGGCTCTGAAGGTAGTAGAAGCCGGTTTCATTGTCCTGGTAATAGCCCCGGTACCGCAGGGGGTTGCTGTCCGCCATAGGACCGTCGGCGGAGAGCAGCTTGCCGAAGGGGTCGTAGGTATAGGAAGCCACCTGATTGCCGTTTCCGTCCACCAGGTATGTCACGTCGCCCTGGAGGTTTGTGATGTAGGAATAGGTGACCGCGGGCGCGCTGCCATTTCGATAGGTTAGGGAATAGGGGAAGCCCAGGTTGTCATACCGGAAGTCCAGGGTTTTCGTTACGCCGTTGCCCGAGATGGTCTCCCGCAGCAGCTTGCCGCCGGCGTAGAGGTAGCTGTGCTCCTCCGTGACCGTGGATTTCAGAACCCGCCGGGTGGTACAGCCGGTAGAGGCGGCGGCGCCGTCGTCCAGGCTGTACTCCGAAATGGGAGGCTTGGGCGGAGGATCGATGTCATAAATCGGCGAGGTGTACCGGTATCCGCAGCGGGTACACTGGAAGGTAGCATAGGTTAAAGTCTGACTGACCTTTTGATAGTTGTGTCCCAGTTTCGCGGCGGTGTTGTCCCGATAGCTGTGACCGCAGGCGCAGGTGTGGAGGGTGTAGCCGATCTCCGTACAGGTTGGCTCGACCACTCTCGCCGTGTAACTGTGCGTGTGTTCTGTGTATGTATCCCCACAGCGGGTGCAGGTATAGGTTTCCAGGCTGGTTTCTACATAATTGTGCCCAAGCGCAGCGGTTGTATTGGTTCGGTAGCTGTCGCCGCAGTCGCATTCGTGGAGGGTATAGCCGCCCTCCGCGCAGGTGGGCGCGATAACGGTGGTAACATAATCGTGAATCTGGACCGTCTCGTAGGTCTTCTTGACAACGGTCTTCTCCGTCCGCAGGCCGTTGGCGTCATAGGCAAAGGACAGGCTGGTATCGGCGGTATCCGTAGAGGTCAAGGCTTCTGTCAGGTTCCGTCCTTCCGCCCAGTCAAAGCTCCAGCGGGCGCCGTTGAAGTAGCTGATGGGATTGCCGCTCTTGGGTGCGCCGGTAATGGTACCGTTGGAACTCAGACTCTGGCCCTCGTAAAGAAGCTTCTCTCCGTTGAATTCCGTCAGTAAATCCTGCCAAGCCGTATTTTGATAGCGGTATGTATTGGTATATCGCGCAGAGGGATACGCGGGGGAATAGAAATATGCCTGTGTTAGATTACCCGCACCGTCATAGGAGTACCGATAGGTTGCCGTATCTCCCTGATACAGACCTATGGCCTCCGTGAGCTGACCCAGCTTGTCATAGGAGTAGGTAACCGGCAAGTTGCCGCCCTCCGCAGCCGATGCAATATTCCCCAGAGAATTGTAGGTATAGTGGTACGACAGGCCGTTCAGAAGGCCGGTCAGGCCGGTATACTGAATTTTCTTCACCTGGGAAGTGGTCTGGGCGGCGCCGATATCCTGATAGGCGTAGGACCGGGTAAACACGCCGTTGCTTACGGAAGATAGCCGCTGCAAGGGGTCATAGGTCAGCTGAAGGGAGTTGCCGTCGCCTTCTGTGGCGATGCGCACCAGGCTGCCATCCTTCTCGCTATAAGTGAAGGTTTCTTTGTAGCCGGCGGTCTCCATTTGCCAGCCCTGGGATTTCACCCGATTGCAGTCGTCGTATTCCCAGTGAACCTGAAGCAGCACCAGAATTCCCCGGCGCATCTGGCAGTTGATGATCCGGCCCAGGGTGTCATACGTGTAGGAAGAGACGGTATCATCGGACTTGTCATTGGTGGCATTGTTGTCTATAATAGAGTAGAGCTGCCCATCACCAGTATAGGTGTAGTCAAGAGTACGGCCGCTGGAATAATTGGACGAGATGATTCGGCCCAGGTTATCGTATTCAAAGGATACTGAATCACCGTTTCCGTAGGTTTGCCCCATCAAATTGCCGTTTTTAGCGCCATATTCGTAGCTCGCCAGGGGAATACCGCCAACTTTAATACCGGTGAGGTTCCCGAAGCCGTCATGGTCGTAGGCAAAGGCCAGCGTTTTTCCGGAAGCGTCCGCCCGTACGACCGTGCTTAGAAGTCCTTCTTTATAATTATATCTGAGCTTTCCGCTATTTGCAAATCCCTTCTCCGATACCCGGCCCATATCGTTGTACGAGGTGGTGGTCACGGTGCTGTTTGCGTCCTTCACAGTGGTAGCCTGGCCGGTCATGATACTCATAGGACCGGAATACGTATAGAATTCCTTTTGATTGGCTGTATCGGTCACAGAAGCGACCAGGTTGTTATTGGAGGTGTAGGCAGCTGCTGATTGGAGGGTTTTGGTGAAGCTGCTGGTGTTGCTCTTCAGCGTCGTCGAGGTCACGTTGCCGGATGCATCGTAGCCCATGGCTTGGGTAACCACATCGTTTGTAACGGACTTCATACGATGCTTATGCGCTTCGTCATAGGTGTAGGTATAGGTCCCATTGCCGCCGGTGACGCTCTTAATTAGATTCCCATTTTTATAGGTGTCGGTATCCGGGGTCAATCCGGTGGTTGTAACAGAAACCAGGTTGCCCTTGACATCATACCGCATGGATTGTGCTGCCTCTTTGACCAGGGAAAGATCATCAAACCAAGCGGTATTGGCATTTTTCTCGTAGGCGCATTCCACACGGATGGTCGATACCGTTTTACCGGCTTGCTTGGGTACAATGGTCAAGGAAGTAAACTGCCAGCCGCTCAATTCCGGATTAAAGGGGGCATAATGGTATTCTGTGCCGCCTCCGTTGGCGTAGGTAAGCACCGCCCGTAGGCCAAACTGCTTGTTTTTGTCTTTTGCGGCTGCTTCCTTGTCTTTTTCCGGATCGCCATCCATTTTGTTATCCGGCACAGAATTTGCCTTGGCCCAACCGGACAGCACGTAGGTCTGGCTGCCGGACTGATTGACTGGAACAGTCTGGGAAGCGTAATTGTCGGCCTTGGAGTTGCCATTTACACGGAGGGAATACGCATAGTCCGAAGCGGAATTGACGCCGCTTCCTGTGACAAAGCTGGCGCCGGAATTCATCGTCCATCCATAGCCCCAATGCTGCAGGTTGCCATTCTCCAGTAGGTTGACGTTAGAAACAGCCTGCGTATTGGCCAGCTCGGCCGTAGCTACCGGCGCTCTTGCCCACTCCAGCTGTACATCATCTGCGAAAGTTGCGCCGCCAATGCCGTCATTATAAATGGCAATCGTATGATTGCATTTTACCTTTGTCTTAAAAGTCAGCGCAATCCGCACCCAGCCATCGTCTACCAAAGCCGAGGTTTTGTAATTAACGCAAGGGCTTTTCCAGGTGTTGCCGGAGGTATCGGTTATTTGTAGATACATGCCTTTTCCCGTAAACGCCTGGGCTTGGCTGGTGTTGACATAGGCGGAAAGGATATAGGTTGTATTGGCCTGTAGGACATTGGATGCTTTCGAGGTTCCCGTTAAGCCGGTCTTGCCCGGCGTGATCCAAGTCTTAAAGGATTTGGCACCGGTCCTGGGCTTATCCGGGTTAATCACCGCATTTACAGTAGCGGTGGAGTCGCTGCTGGATTTATGCAGTTGCCATGCCACATCAGAAGCTGTTGACTCGAACCCAAAATTCCGCAGCTCCTGTTGGGCCGCAACGCCAATGGCCGCTGTACGCATGGTGCGGTTATTGGTACGGTCTGTGCTTCCATTGCCGGAATAGGCGGCGTTGGAAGCTCCAAGAATATTTCCGGCAGAATCCGTTGTATATGCGTTCGCCGTCCGCCCGGGGTAGTCAAAGCCATAGTAAGTAAGGATATCATCAGAAGTGCCGCTGGCTCTGTCCTGACCAACGTCCCGATACATGGTGCGGCGATCATCCGTCTGGCTGATCTCAATCCTGCTGCCGGTACTGCCGTTTCCAGATTCTTCAACAGCGGAAACCTTATGATTGGTATAGGTGAAGTTGAGGGTGTACCCAGCCTCCACGTCCGTCATGGCAATCAGCTCATTTTGCAGCCATTTACTGCCGGATTTCATCGTATATTGCGCAATTGGGCTGCCGTTATACTGGATAGAAATCAGCTTGCCATGCTGGTAGTCCAATGAATATTTGTTACCGGCATAGTCGGTAATGGTGCCCACATAGTTGGCAACCGCCGTGCTGCTGGGTGTATGGCTCTTATATGAAAAAGAGGCAATTGTGATTTCAGCTCCGCCCACATTCTTCTGCGTAATTTTCTCAATTCGATCCCCTGTGCCTGTGGGATAATGATTGGATGTTGTTACGCCATTTTTCGAGTAGTGAAGCCGGACTGCGTTCCGTCATCGTCTTTAACCCATAGCAGAGGCCCATGGACAAATACCCATTCATTTCCATAGTCGTCCGTCATGGAGTAATAGTTTGTGGCATATTCATTGATTTTTAGACCAAGACCGTCTTCATCGTAGTAATATGTGATGAGTTTATCCGCGCCGGTTTCCTTTTGTATTTCAGCATCCTTTTCCGAATCCTTGGCAAAGTAATGAATTGTGCCATCCCCGTCCAGGTAGCGGATATACGTAGTTCCGTCAATGGTTTCTTTTTTGACATGCTGAATAAAATTGTAGGTACAGCCTGAACCGAAGTGCATTTCCATGCCCAGGTCCTTCCCCAAATCGTACTGCGTATCCGCCCGCTTTGAGAAATAGGCGGAGTTAAACACCAGCTGCACAGAGAAGGGATTGGTCGTAGACGCAAAGGTAAACAGTTCCTTTGCAACCGTAAGCTGACTGCTGAAATCGGAGATATAGGCTGTACCGGCATGTCCGGCCCCCATAGCCTGGTAGGTGTAATACGGCTCAATGCCGGTGTTGTTTCGGTAAGAAACTGTTAAAATCGGTGGGCGGTTTCTCCCATAAGCATAGAAGGCCGGCGCCGCGCAGTAGCTGCTGCTATAGGAACTGCTCTCCGTTCCAACCATTGCTATGGTGCGGTTTGCCGTCTCGGTTTCATACCATTTGTTGACAAGCTCCGTCAGCTCCCAAGTCAAATATCGATCATCCCGAGAGGCGGAAGCTGTCGTATAATCGATCATATTGGAACTGTTATAAGCTGGTTTATTATTCCAGGTCATATAATAAATCCAATTATGGTAGCTGCTGTAATTACTCGATGTGTCCTGCGTCACTTCATAAACGCCGATGTTCATTTCGGGGCACTGAACATGGCTGTAATCAAATTGCCAGAGATTCAGTGTAGCATTTACAACAACCGAGCCAACGGGCAATTCCGGCAGCTTGCTAAAATACATATAAATCTGATGCTCTTTTTGATTTTTATATGAACTGTAGCCGAAGTACAAATCCTGGTAATGCCCATGGGTGGTGGTGGGAGCGCCTTGCACCACATAGGTCGCGTTAATCTCCCCGTCGGCGTTGCCGGCCACCCGCACCAAAGTGGGATCAATGGTGACAGGATAGGCCCGGTCAGACGCATTCATCCAAACGGTATCCGCTTCAACCGTCAAAATGTAGCCTTCCTCTGCTGAGCCGGTCAGCACATATGCTGCGGCATTGGAGGTTCTGTTCTCTGCATCGAACAGGTACGGGGCAGGAATGTAATACGCAACATCACCGTTCCCGTCCAACAAAACCACAGAGCCGTCCTCTGTCATTTGCGGCGTCAACCCATCCAGATTCAGTTGAAAGGAAAAGCGATAGTGGTCCAGCCGTTCCTTGACGATGATGCTTTCCTTGATGTTGTAGCCGCTCACGTTATACAGCAGGTTCACGCCAGGGAAAACATCTTCGTACAACACGGCCGAATTCAACGTATCCGGGATTAGGGCGTCTGTAATACGCTGCTGATCTTCCGGCTCGGCCGCCCAAACCATAGGCTCCGCCGCCACAAGCTTTGCTTCAACGGCAGGATTGTAAACGATAGACCCTGTAGCGGTCTGGGTAGCAGTCGGTTCGGTGGGAGCTATAGCGTCCTCCGTCGTGTGGATAGGCTCTGTTGCTTCCTCGGGTGCATTGTGATCTGCGGAGGCCTCATCAGTGACAGCAGGTTCTGTTTCAGTTGGCGTTACGTCACCGCTTTCGTGATCAGTGCCCTCTGATGAAATCGGAATATTCTCAGGTAACCCCGTATTCCGCACCTGCCCGGCATCCAGCAACGACATGGAAACGGACTGGTCACCATGGGCAGTTGTGAATAGCTGTCCGGCAGAAAGATCTACCGCAAAGGTCATGACGGCATCTCCATTGGCAGCTGTATACATGGCATTGCCGTCATAGGTGTCCACTGATTGTAAGGTGTTATCAATATCGGTCCAATCACCGTTATCACTTTGATAGTGAACCGGCATGCCATAGGATACGGCCATATAGCTGCCATCACTCATTTGAAACTGCTTTTCATCCTCGGCTCGAAGTTCTTCCACTTCACCTATTACAGCGGGCGATTCTGATGCTGTTTCTACATCAACCAAATTATCAGTGAGTCCAAAATCAGTACTGCCTATATCGGCAGCAGAGGCGCCCAAGGGAAGCGCTTCTAAGAAAAGTAGCAGTGCCAGAATCATCGCCAACAGGCGTTGCTTACACAGGTGTTTCATACTTGTAATCCCCTATTTTCTATTTTATGTGTGTTGAAATCATACTTCCTGCTCGTGCACGTTATCAAATCGTCTCAGCGTGTACAGATAGACGGCTGACGCACAAAAACTAGCCAATTATATTTCTAATGCGGCGGTACAGCCGTTCGGCCGGCGTGTTGCTTTCCCTATGAGCTTTTAAGGCATCTCCACCTCTCAACAAAATGTATCGCGAGGATAAATGCAGCAGGAATTTCTGTGGCGTCATGCCCGTGTAGTACGACGGAGGAGATCTCGAATAACCGTTTTCTCTCCGTCAAAAATTCAAGAGATTTGCTGCAAGGAAGTCTTTCCCATTACCAATTTTATGAATTTAAGAAATGCATTTCAAGGTGCGTGGCATATGTGGTATGGTTTGGCGACATAAGCGGGAAAGGAGTCCTTGAAATGGTACAAATTTTGCATTATAATGATAGCGATTATATGTTAAAATGCGCTGCTGAAGGATATATCATAAAACCATTTTATAGGGGAATGCAGGTGGTCATTGTGGGTATGGTGAAAGACAGGTTGGGGCCTATGATTCGCAGCAAACAAAAAACGCTGAAAATGTCACAAAAGGAGCTACCGATCCGGTGGAATAAATTTACAGAGGCAGTTGGCACACTAAAACAAGGGGAGACAACGCCTGGGTTTAAGACAATGCCATCGATTGTCGGCACATTCAGTCCTAATTTCCGGTCTTTAATCTGTGGTGATGCGCTCTATGATGGCGTTACGTTGGGAATAGCAACGACTTTTCGCCAAATAAAGCCAGAGAAATGGCAGCAGCTGGGAATTGCACGGCTGCTGGCTCAGCAGGGAGACTGAGCGAATGGGTACAATACGAGTGGCTGTGTGTGACGATGAGATGCAAGACCTTGCCCAGCTTTTGTCTTTGATCCGACAGTATGACAAGGAGCAGCAGCTTGAAATCATCACGTTGTTCCATGCCGCTGCATTGCTAGAACAAAAGGACAGCTTTGAGATTGCCTTTTTGGATATTGAAATGGAGCCGCCGAATGGGTATGACATCGCAAAAAGGCTGGCTGCAATGGAGCGCAGGCCCGTAGTCATTTTTGTATCCAAAAGCAGCGCCTACACCATACGGGGTTATGGTGTGGCGCTTCGATATCTGCCAAAGCCAGTGACTTGGGAAGGCCTGGTGGATGCGATGGATGCGGCACTTCAAGAGGTAAAGGCCAAGCGTCTTACCTTTGTTTTGGAGGACGCTACTTATACCTTACTGCTTCAGGATTTGCTTTTCATTGAGGCGTTTGGACACAGCATTGCAATTCACAGCGGCGATGAGGAATACCGCACCAGAGGATCCCTCAAAGGACTGAATGCCCAGCTTCCGCAACGATGCTTTGCCATGCCGCATAAGAGCTATATTGTCAACTTACATGCAGTCAAATCTTTTACAAGCACGGAGCTCAGTCTCATCAATGGCGCCAAAATTCCCATCAGCCGTCGGAAACTGCACGATTTTCAGAAGCAGTTTTATCAATTTCTAGGGAGGTAACGCTGTGCTCACAATCACGGAGCTTTCCTGTGTGATAGCAGAGTTGTTCCTGATTCACATGCTTTTAAGTGGTATGTTCTGGCGGAGAAACAGGCCAATTTGGGCCTTTCTAGGTTGCTACAGTTTATACGGTGCAATCATGGCAGTGGTGAGCCTTATCCCGGCTTCCTCCTTGGTTCGTACCGGTGTCAGTGTTACCGGCGTATTCATTTTGGCGTTGGTTCTGTACGAATCCAAACTCAATACAGCTGCCTATGCCACTTTGGTTTTCAATGGGCTATATGTGTTGACAAATGGGGCGATGCTGGTTTTATTGTCTCTGGGACACATCCGCGATGATGCTCTACTGAAGTTCGGCAATGCGCGGATGGCATATCTAATCACGACCCATGCAGTGCTTCTGATTTTGGTTCTCCTACTTTTGTCTGTTACAAAGAAAAGAAAGACTGTAACGTTTGGATTTCTGGGACTTTTGGTGCCCGGCTGGGTGACCAGCCTTGTCCTAGGAACCATGATCTGTAAATATGCCCAGGAATCGGCGAAAGATCTGCCAGCTGCGTTTACCATTGTTGCAATTGGACTTTTGTACATGAATCTTTTAATTGTGTTTTATTCCGAACGGCTAAAGGCTTCCGACTTAGCCCAACAAGAGGCAACTTTACAAAAACACCATTATGCTATGCAAGAAAAATACTATTCCCAGCTTCATGCGGAGCAGGAGGAGACTCGTGCGTTGCGTCATGATATAGGTAAGTATATGTTGGCAATGCAGGCATTGGCGAGTGAGAACAATTTTCAAAAGGCCAGTGAGGTTTTGGCGCAGGCGCAAAGTGCCCTGGAAAGCTGTGATAGCCTTGTCGATGTTGATAATACGGTTTTGAGCATAATTTTAAGCGAATATCTCCATACCGCCAAGGAGGCGGAAATTAACCTGAAACTGGACGTGCAAGTACCGTCCACATTGTTTATTTCCGCAGTAGATTTATATATTCTCATTGGCAATACCTTGGACAATGCCATTGCCGCATGTAAAGAAGTCCCGGCTGAACAGCGATGCATTGACCTGCACCTGCGTCTGCACAATGACGTTCTCTTCTATCAATTGAAGAACCCATACAGAGAAGCATATCAAATGCGCAAGCACGAAAAAGGGCATGGCTATGGTTTAAATAACGTAAAGCAATGCTTGAGAAAATATTATGGGGATATGGAGATCGAAGAGGAAAACAGCTGTTTCAGCATCCGTGCACATTTAAATAATGCATAAAAATGTCTTATCCTGCCCATAGCGTGACAGGATGGGGCGTTTTTGCTACAAAATAATTGTAAAGCTAACTGACCGGTTTGAACGGCACACCTTCTAAAAAATGATTACAAAAATGAGGTGTTCGGATGAACGCCTCTGAAACGCAAAAAGCGCCCCAAAGAATGGGACGCTTTTTGAATGGTATGAAGTTGAAAAGCAGGGAAAGTTGAGGTTATACTTTAAGTGGACACAAAATGCGGGCCTATCTGGCTTGGGTGCAAAAAAGCAAATTTTGTGAGAGATAGAATATGCAAAAATCATCAAGAGGTTAGAAAAATGGTGGAGATAAGCGGGATCGAACCGCTGACCTCTTGAATGCCATTCAAGCGCTCTCCCACTACAATCGTGTAACGCCCCCTCTAAGGAGGCCACGGGAGAAATGCTTTGATACGCAGGAAAGAGGACTCAAGTTGTCAAATAATGAAATCTATTAGAACTGTGGCCGCTGGCCATCATTCTTCGAGTAGTGACCTTTTACACGATGCTGGAAAGCTCCCAATCTGGAGTTTCGCTTGACTACTCTATTTGTCAAAAGCAAAGCTATATATAGAAGGGTATGCGGTTTTATTGACTTGTCTTGCTGCTGTGAGTAGTCCCCTTAATCGTTGACGACTTTTACAATCTTCTTGATGCTCACGCAAATAAGTGTGCTCATCGGCAATTTTTTTGCTCAATGAGTTTTTTAATGCAGGTTTTCCAGTAGCATCAATTATTACCCCGGTTACTAATTTGGGATATAGTTTTAAGTAGCTTTTTACCTTCTTTTTTGATATTTGATAGTTGTATTTTTTAACTATCCCAAATACTTTTTCTTTAAACTGCGGCGATATATAATTCTCACTTGAGAAAGTAATATCATCGACATAACGTCATGGTGATTGTACGCTCATCTGCTAATGTCTGTAATTCATCAAACATTTTGTGATTAACCAGGTAGGATAAAATTTGACTTGTGGGAGCACCTGAAATCAAATGATTATAACAGGTCACGTTTTTCTCTTTCAGAAACTGCCTAACAGCGGAAATATCTCGAGTTTTAGACTTCAATAAGTCAATAGTTGTAAAATTGGTAAGGATATCCGCAATATCTGGAGCACAAAGTAAATCATCGTGGAAAAATCTATATACAGTTTCCCTGCTAATAGAAGGGAAAAAGGCTGTCAAATCAATTTTAAATAGATACCGCAAATGCTCGCCTGTATGAAAAAAAGCATTATCGGCGTATGAACGGCCTTTAATGCCCGAAAAAACATTGTCGGGAACTACTATTCTCCCTAACATATTCTTTATTCGTCTCTGAACATTTTTTAATTCGGGCTTTGGTGGCTCTATAAGGCGAGGCTTACCATTAGTATCAATGTACGGCTCAACCAATGAGGCGACATAGTCTTGCTTAAGTAGTCGATTGTCCTTGATACCAAGCGAATGCTGCAAAACTTTCTTTGATTTCAATGAAAACGGCGGACAATCGATATATTCCAAAGGTTTACACATCTCTTTTTAAAATGTGCTGGTGTTAGCTGTTGATTGCTTTGCCGATTATCCAGCGGACAAAATCAGCAAGCAAATCAGGGCAGCAAAGTGATATAGCCAGTACGGCTACCGCGACAAAAACAATCGCGATAACAGGGAGACGGGAACGCTTCCCGTCAAAGGAAACCTTGTTGTTGTTACCATAAATGTTGATGACAACACTCGGCTTGTCCGCTTTTTTCACGGATGTTCACCTCCTTCGTTATTATTGGCCCCCAACAGAAGCTGAGGGGACTTCCCGTTCCGCCAATAACAAAGGAGATATGCAGCCCTATATCACTTTTTCGCACCAGCACAAATCCGACTTCCCAAAACAGGTCTGTCTGTTTCGTCTCACAGCAAACAACATAGCACTACACATCGTGACACACATACACACTATTTTACGGAAACAAGTCCGGTGTCGGTATGTCGGTGTGTGAGGATGCTGATACAGGGATGTGTGCTGGAGAGAATGCATCCATATCAATCGGATACGATGCCGCCCATGTTTCCATGAGCCAAACGGAGTCTGATCTGACTGCTCGTACTGACAAAAAAATTATAGCATACAAAGATATAATTGTAAATTATAAAAGGAAGATTGTGCCGCCCAAGTGAGACTATGGGCGGCACTTCTATTATAATTATTGTAAATCGAAAGGAGGGCAATTACCCTACGGCCAGCGAATGTTGGTCTTTTTTATACCACAAAAAAGGAGGTTAGCGAATGGCAGCTGAAAAAAAGAACATGGGCCCGGAGGAGCCTATCGTTCCCGAGGCCCCCTCGCCGGATATTCCCGGCGCTCCCCCTGCTCCCTCTGTAACGGAGCAGGCGGTGGAACAGGGCACGATCCCCGGCATGGAGGAAGTCCCCGATCCCTCCACAACAGTGATTAACCTTGCGGCGGCGCGTGTGGCCGCAAAACAGGCTGAACAGCCCGCGCCGGAGGCCGAGGTTCCCGACGCTGGGCGCTCCGGCCCTGTGCCGCCCGGTGAACTGGTCGGGCCGGATGATCGGGAGCCGTGGGAGAAAACTTCCAACGAGCTTGAGGCGGAGCAGAAAAAGCCGCGCCGGGGCCGTCCGCCGAAGGCTGAAAAAGCGGATCAGTCTGCGCCGGGAGCGGCGGAGCTCCGCAAAGGCCGCCCGTCTATGGCTGATAAGGCGGCCCCTGACGGGGCCACGCCGCCGAAACGAGACAAAATGGGGCTGTTGACAAAGAGTCCTATTCAAGACGCGCATCGTCCAGTGGGCAGAAAAAAAGGCGCCCAATGGCGTCAGCTCAAGTGCTTCATCATCCGTTTGAGGTTCAGCGCGGTCATCGAGAGGAGGCAGTGGTCCTCCGCTGCCTTTAATCCTCGTCGCAAGACGCGCGTTAAGTTGTGCCCCCATTTCCGGGCGGCAAAGGTACCCTCGCACCAGATTTGCCGCTTGCGCAGGGCGTTCAGGTAGTCCGGCTCGTTCTGCCGGGCCAGGTCCCGCCGGACAGCAGAACGGAAATAGGTGTCCAGCAGCTTCCGCGCCCCACGCTTATCGCGTTCGCTCAGGCATTTTGCCCGGAGGGGACAGCTCCGGCAGTCCACCCGGTCCGCCCAATACTCCCAATATACGCCGCTGGCCCTGTGGTAGAGACCCTTCACGCGCAGCTCCTTCCCATTGGGACAGCGGTAGAGGTCCTGCGTCTCGTCATAGATGAAGGCGTCTCGTTTGAACTCCACTTCCGTTCTGTCCGCAAACGGCTGTGGCCTGACGCAGAAGGTGATGCCGAGCTTTTCCAGCTCCCTGTGGGCCAGTGGGAAATCTTAGGCGGCGTACGCCGTGGCGGTCCGGATGGGAAGAACGGTTCGGTGGACCTGCTCCAGATGCTCCAGATACGGCACGGAGTCGTGGACGTCGCCCGGCGTCACTGTGACGCCAAGAATCACCCCATGGTCACAGTCCACCGTTTGGTGGGCGAGGTAGTGCGGTCCCTGCGGCTTGCCCGGGCGCTTCATATGGTCGGATTCCTGGTCCGTGCGGCTTATACGTTTATGGCTGCGGCGGCTATCTTTCTTGATCTGCTTTATCCGTTTCTTCCGCCGTTTCCCCGTCCTCCTCTCCAGCTCCTCCAGGCCCTCCTCTTCATAGGCGTTCAACCGCTCCCAGTACGCACCCGGCTCCTCAGGCATTTCCATAAGCTCCTCCGATGCACGGGACGCGTTCGCTTTCACATGGGTGGAGTCCGTCCCTACTACCCGTCCGCTGGCCAGGCCTTTTGCGATGCACTGTCCTACCACTTTCTCAAACAGCCGCCGGAATACCTTCCGGAATGACGGCTTCCGTCGCCTTAACTGGCTGATTGTGCTGTGGTCCGGCACGCGCCCGTCCAAATCCAAACCCAGATACCACCGAATGGAATTGCTGTCCGCGCACCGCACCTCGATCTGCCGCTCCGACGGGATGCCGTACAGGTAGCCCACCAGCAGATACTTCACCAGCACAACAGGATCGATAGAAGGCCGGCCCGTTTTCCGGCTGTACAGATGCGCTGTCTCCTCGTACATGAAGCTCAGATCCAGCGCCGCCTCCAGTTTCCGCAGAAAATGCCCCTTCGGCACCAGGTCTTCTATCGTCACCATGTAATATTTTAGCTGCATCCTGCACCACTCCACCGGCCTTTTCTCTTATTTTACCACCACTTTCCCTTGTTGCATACTTTGTTAACAGCCCCAAGTTGGCCAGAAGTAGCCAGCGCAGTTTGTGCTGACGAGGCCAGAGGTGCCAGCGGGTCTTGGGGCACCCCAACAAGCATTTTCGCGGGGCGAAAATGGCAAGTGTCTATACACTTGTCTTGCTTGCCGAAACGTGCGCTTACACGCTACAACTGCTCTCAAAAAATTTTCTGCTATTTTAAGTCCTTTTTGAAAAAATCACGTTAATATAAGTAGAACACCAAAACAGGAGGCAATTACAATGAAATTCTTTGCAAAAAAGTACGCGCTTGCTCTGACAGTTGTTCCCGCACTATTGTTCAGTTTAGCTGCCTGTGGGGAAGATACATCAGAGATTAAGATATATTCAGATCGCGTTTATGTAAGTGACCATCTTTTTATTTCAACTGGAGATAGCTGTAATACCCTCCCGGATGGCTATACCGCCATTGGAACAGTAGAAACTTTACTTTCAAAAACGGAGCCAGTAGAAAGCAATAATACCTCAAACTGTTTGGAGGTCGGAAGCGAGTTATATTTACCAGATGGTATTGATCTCGACGATATGACTTCTTCTATAAAATTGTATGGCAAGGATAATACCGATGATGAATATGAAATCTTTTCTTTAATGTTGGCGATTGATTAGAAAGTGCCTATGTCTTAAAAAGAGGGGGGAGCTATATCACAGACTTTACGCTTATCCGAAAAGCCCAAAAAGGCGATATAGCAACATTAGAAAAACTTATCGATAAATACTATGATAATATTTTTTCATATTTATTTCGCAAGGTCAGAAATGTAGAACTTGCAGAAGATTTAACCCAGGAAGTTTTTCTACGACTAGTTAATACCCTATCGCGTTACCGCCCTACGGGGAAGTTTTCTAATTATATATTTACGATTGCAGTAAATGCGGCAAATGATTATTTTAGAAAAAATAAATCACATATGCAAGAGGAACTCAATTCAATAGGTATTGATGCAGGGATAGACATTGAGGGGATTTTCATTGAACAAGCACAGCACACTTGTTTGAAAGAAGCGTTAGGGGAATTACCTGATATGCAGAAAGATGCAATCCTGCTCCGATACTTCCACAACATGAAAATTAAGGATATTGCAAAAATAACAGGAACAAACCCATCGACTGTAAAATCACGCATTAGTCAGGGTTTAAATAAATTAAAAGTTTTATTGAAGGAGGTCGAGTCCGATTGAAAGATAATCAATCATTTTACGATTTTATATCCGCTTATCCGGTAGTTAAAACGAGAGATTGCGCCAAGCAAGACACAATTAAGAAAGCGGCAGAGCTGTTGTCACAACAGACAAAAAATGTAGGTGCAAAACAAAATTTTGTACTAAATCAACTCCAGAGTATTTCAAAAGTATTTTGGTTAATACAGTTTATTTGTTTTTTGCTGTTCCTCTTAAACTTTACGAGTACACAAAGGTTAGAGGATATTCAAATACTTTTCCTAACAATAGTCCCGGTAATGACTTTTTATATTCTACCGGAACTATTAAAAACCCAGTTTTATAATATGGGGGAAACAGAGGCGGTCTGTTTTTTTAGCCCGATCAAAACGCTGGCGGTAAAAATGGCATTAGTAAGTAGTTGTAACTTTTTAATTATTGGAATTATGTCATTTGCGTTTGGAATTTATCATCAACTTGATATTTTAGAATTGTTGTGCCGTGGACTAATTCCTTTTAATATTTCGATTGTGCTAACTATTATAGTCTTTGATTTTATAAAAGTCACTTCGCCTTATGCTATGTTATCTATATCTGCACTTTTAACTTTGGCGTTGATCCAGATGCGTAATTCTCCTTTTCTATTAAATAATACATGGCTGGGTTTTTACTTCGGAAGTGTTGTCTTGATGCTGTTTGCTATTGGGATGACGGCGATCCGATTCAAAGGTATGGAGGAGCGTTGTTATGGTGCTTGATATAGATAAAATCAGTAAACGATATAAAGACAAAATTGCAATTAACCGTTTCTCTGTTTCTTTGCAGCCAGGGGTATATGGCCTCCTGGGGCCGAATCTACTGAGATACAAACTGAAAGCAATGTAATTTATCTGGCAGATGTGAGGTA
>CATXTO010000005.1 GCA_958402445.1 uncultured Eubacteriales bacterium | reverse complement strand
TTTTTCCTACCGGGGGCCTTTTTGGTGCTGTCCGTACAACCTGGGGCTGTTCAATATGACGGGGGTACTTTCTCCTCATTGACTATATTACTCCTTCGTCGTAAAAGTGTCGTAAAACCGACGACTTTTCATGCTTATAAGCTATGAAAGTACTAATTTTATGGGATTCTCTCTGTCCAAAGACTTCATTGCGGGGATTAGAGTAACCCCAAATACATATATCTTCATCACTACTCAATTCCCTTTCTTAAGTACCACCCTACTACTCAGGTCGATGCATGCGATAGGCTTTCTTATGTGAAGCACCTTCTGGTCAAAGTACCCACCTCACCCTTGGACTAAAGCCTGCCTGACACTTCCTCTTTTTTTCAGGATAAAAGGCTAGAAACAGCTTGATGTACTCTGGTAATCTTGCGAGGTCAGGGGAAAAGAACCAAAAAGCAAATCCATCGCAAAAATCGTATTGTTTGCCGTGAATCGTGTAGCTTTTCCGATGACTGCAGGAACCGTCCTCTTTCCTATTGTGGCAATGCCTGCAAGCTCCGTAATCGCCTGTAAAGGCTTGCTGAACGTAGTCAGGCGCCTGTTCAATGGCCTGCCTCTGCCTATCCACATTGCTGAAATACATGCGGAGGATCAGGTCATTTTCACGCAGATAAATCCGGGCGTATGTTTTTTTGCTTTTGACATCCGCTTTCGTGTAGATAATCATTTTTCGTCCCCAGCAATATCCGTCCCCAATGGTTCGGTCACAGGTATACCCCAGGCGATTCATTTCAGCGTCAAAA
Organism: uncultured Eubacteriales bacterium; assembly: GCA_958402445.1. GTDB lineage: Bacteria > Bacillota > Clostridia > Oscillospirales > Oscillospiraceae > Faecousia. The sequence goes on along the minus strand of CATXTO010000005.1, from coordinate 107,558 downwards.
GCGACTATGAATTCCTTGTCCTTGGCGCTGACAAAGTTGAATGCTTTCTCTTTCAATAAGTCTTTCATCATATCATCTCTTTCATCTTGAAGTAACTCCTTTGTCTGCCGAGGGTGGTCTTTTCCAATAAGGCGTACTCGACAGATTTTGATCTATTCACCTACCTTATTAAAAACAACTGTTTGTTTTTTCATAGAAATTTTTCCGACCTGATAGCCATATTCTGTAAGCTCTTTTTTATATGTTAGAAAAGAATGATCTATTGGTATTCCTGCAATTGCTTGTATTTCTTCAAACGTGAGTTCAAAAGATAGACTTCCATTTTTCTGTACATATTCCCATAAAGGGTTATATTTACTCATATATTTATGTCCTCTATAATTCAAACTTACGAAGTGCCCTTATCCGCCGAGGGCGGCCATTCCCACGAAGGCAAACTGCGCAAAATGCTCAATCTTCCTATAAACAGAAGCCATCTATCAAACAAACTCAACTATCACTATTTCGTTTCCGTCAATATCGCTTAAGTGAACTTCGTAAGTTCCCCAATCATATCTAATGGCTTCAGACAGTGGAACCCCTTTTTCCTTCAAACATTTCATTGTTAAATCAAGAGTTTTTGTTTGAAATACAAAGGATTGATGCCCAGTCGGCTGTACGTTACATTTTTTGCAATCCCATATACAAAGAGTGGGTGCGTTTTCTATAAAGCCGAGATAAACCCCGTTTGAATTGTCATCATCGGTTTTTATAAATGGGATTTCTAATATTCTTCTATAAAACTCAATTAGTTCTTTTGCTTGCTCAGAAAAAATATTTGTGCAGTAGTACCCTGTTATCATCTTCTCACCACCCAATAATTATTTATCCTCCCATCGCAAAATAGAAATAATCTTCTTCTGTGCACTTTCTCCGCCAAAGGCGAATCCCATCAGACCGATAAGCTGAGATCTATAATCGCCACCATACCGTATCATGTCTGGCATACTCTTTGAAACCGCATCTTCTTAAAATTTTTTGTGAGGAAGCGCCATCAAGATCTGTTTCCGCAATAATGTGCTTTACTCCATCTTGCTGCAAAGCCCAATTACAAAACACCTGAACCGTTTCCGTCATATACCCGTTATGTTCAAAAGCGCGCCCTAAGCCATAGCCTATTTCAACTTCTCCATCGCTGTTTGGAACGTCCTTAAAATCAATCGACCCAACCACACAATGATCCGATTTTTTAGCGATAAGCCAAAACGTATGCCATAAATAATTGTCAGGGTCTTCTCGGGCCTTTTTAGCCTGTCCGCATACAATTTCACGGAACAAGCCCTCCATCGGTTCCCCCTTGTAGGAGCATTGCAGTTCTTTTTCAAGTTCTCCCATGTTATACGTCCATAGCTCAAGCTGATCTGGGGTAAGCGCAATCATATGAAGCCGCTCTGTTTCGATCTCCATCATTGTGTCCTTTCAATAAATCCCAATTTCCGGGAAGCCTTATCAGCTGGGCTGCCCTACCCAATCAGGCGTAGAAAAGCTCTACTTTGTAAAAACGCCACAAATCGTTTCGCCTTCATCCGAGAATGCCTTTCCTGCCACGTCACCATAGAACGCAAAACTGTTAAAACCTGCGGCTTGAATTTCCGACAATAGCTTATGTTTGGTAAAGAAATGATCCCATACATTGTAACAGCTGATCGCATCGTCGGTCAAAACAACACATTGGCGAAGCTCTGTGGCGTCCTCGTCGTCATACTGATAGACAGACTCCAAGCAGATATGCGGCCTTTCGCACCAAAAACCGCCTTCTACACAGGATTGCCATGTTCGGCTTTCACTTTTTCTCATACTTGGCGTAAAAACATCAACAATGAATTTTCCGTTTTGTCTTAACGCCTGATAGATCTTGCTTAACAAGAGAAGCCTTTCCTCCACCGGCATCACGGCATAGTCACAGTAGATCAACGTGACGACATCAAATTGATCTGTGTAATCAATCGTCAGATAGTTTTGGCAGTGGTATTCGATGTCGTTGTTATGCTGTATTGCTTGCTCTTTTGCGTACGCAATCGAACGTTCGGAAAAATCCACGCCTGTGACGGAGTATCCAGTCTTGTGAAAGCGCTCCGCGTAAAGGCCGGGGCCGCAGCCCAGATCCAGTAAGGATTGATATTGGGAGGGCGGCGCGATTTTAGAGATCCACTGAACCGACTGATCAAGAAATTTATGCCTGCGGGTGGCCGCATCCTCCTGCGGATTTAGATGCGCAGCCAACATTCCCTTGGATATATGCGCGTCATTCCAGAATTCTCCTGTGCTTGGAGCATATAGCCCCGGTTTTGTCAGATAACTGCTTAATTGTCGAATCACAATATTTCCTCCTAGTCTCAGTCAAGCAAGCAACTACGAATATTGATTTGCTTTCTTTTCGATTGATACAAACGGAGGAAAAGTATCGGAGGTATCGTTGCGCTGCATGGTTTTTGTGTCCACGTCAAAACACTTGCCATCGTATTCATAGTGTAGGTTTCCGTCTTTCACATAAAAACGATGTTCCGATTGAAATGCTACGGGCTTAAAACCCTCGCCTTGTATCGGCTGATCCCGATACAATACTTGATCTTCCGATAATTTTAGCACATCATCTTCAAGGCGAACATCATAAATACCACTTACAATGGCCTCTGCCGCCACATCTTTTCCTGAAGCGGAAATAAATCGAAAGCAGCCTGTAATACCATTCGTACTTTTTCGCTCCACCAGTTCAAAACGGAACAAGGATACAGCGCTGAGATCTTTTCGTAATTCCTCTCGTTGTCTATCCTTTCCCAGGATCCATATCTTCTCGTTCGATACAATAAACATATCTAGCTGAAATCCGCATTGAGAATACTTCAGATTAGAAAAGGAGATTTGATCAGAGTATACGCCCTCTAACGCGCCATTTTCTAGTTCGTAAACCAATTCCTCTGTCATCAGTGTCTTACCATTTACATTCGCCTCAATAAAATTAATAATCTCTCTCATCTCCACCCGCCCTTTCTTTCAATTTAAAATTCACTATATCTGCCAAGGACAGGCTATAACCAATAAGATGTACCACGCAAAATGCTCATTTTCTCTTACGAACAGCTATTGCAATAATCGCAAAAACTATTGCCGCAATTATAAAAGGAATTCCCGTAAAAATTGCAAGATAGGAAGGGGCACTAAAATAAGCAGTATGATTGTCAATGGCACTTTGCATATATCCCCAATTGTATGCTACAACACCAATATAGATACAAAGGCTTATTATTGATAGACTTGTAAATGCCCATAGAGATTTTCTCTTTTTCACGTTAACATCTCCTCCAAATTCAAACAATCCCCCGGGCGCCTTTTTCGCCGAGGATGACCTATCCTCCCTTCTCAGCAAGGATTTTTTCAAATTTCTTTTCCGACTGTATTTCGTGGGTTATAAACTCGCCGTTATAAAACAGGCTAAATGTTGTAAATGGGACAGGGGCGTTTTGGGCCTGTTCTCTTGTAAGAATAGGAACCGCTTGAAAGCGAGCATTTCTCTTTTTGGTCATATCCTCAAGAATTGGAACGTACTTTGCCGTAAAAGGGCACTGACTGGTATAATATACCGTAAAGCCATTCTGCATACTGCTACCATGATCTGTTGCTTTCACGGAAGATTTAAATTTTGGTTTTTTTACGCTTTTGTCAAAAGGCAAATACAGCAGCTCAAAATAGGGGCTTGCCGTATCTGCCATTTCAAATCCTTTATACCTCATAAACTTGGGATCGGAAAGGAAGCCCATTTTCTTTTTTGAAGATAGGATGACCAGCCCCTTTTTCCCTTTGGCTTTGCTGTCTTCGATGCACGCATTTAAAAGAAGATTCGAGTATCCATGTCCTTTAAACTGCCCGGATACCCACAGACAATCAATATACATGTAATCATCCGCCTCAACCGGCGCCCACGCATATTCAGCGGGAATGTACTCGATAAAGCATTTCCCACGAACATTGCATTTCAGAAAAACAAGGCCCTCGTCCAATCGTTCTTTTAACCATGCTTTTTTTGATAGCACCTGACAATCCTTATTACTTGCAATCGCACAACAAATGTGTTCTTCTTCAATATTTTCATGTGTTATTCTGATAAGCTCCACAATACGTTCCCTCCATAAGTACCAATCTGCTTTGGCGGCCCTTCTTACAGAGCAATCACCTGAACGACTTTACTTTTAGAATCATCATTTTTATATCTGTAAATGACGATCTGCCTTTCATCGAAGGCCACGCCGTAGCACTCGGTTTCGTTGATCGGAACCTGACAGCACAGGTAGGTCTTGCTGTCGTCCAGTAATTTGCCCGTGGACCGTCCGGCAGCTCGCTCTCCATGTAGACATACGCCCCCGGCAACTCGCACAGATCCTTGCGCGTCTTAGGGAATGTCCATCCTCTTCGAAATTTCAATGACTTTTTTCATAGACTTTTCCTTCAGGTCTTACGGAACGATATGAAATCTGCCGCACCTATTCATCCTCGAAAAACACTTCCTCAATTGCATGATCGAGAAAGACGATTCCATCCAAGTGCTTGATCTCATGGCAAAGGCATTTGGCCATCTCATCCAATGCCTAAACAATCACCCTCTGTGGTCGTTTTGTTTTTCCGGCCCGGTTCGGGAAGCTCAGGCAGCCCACAATACACTCTTGCGTTCCGCTTTGTTCAATAATGCGAGGATTCACCAGTTTTAACGCTGATCACAATAATCAATGACCACCAGCCGCCGTAAAATGCCGACTTGGTTTGCAGCCAGCGCGGCTCCGGCTTCGGTCTGGTGGAGCGTATGCATCATACCATTGAGCAGAAGCCGGATGTGATCATCGACCTACATGACCTCTTTGCATTTTTTCTGCAATTCCGCGGCTCCATTTAATAAAATCCGTCTTGTCGCCACACGTACACCCCGGTCCGTTTCATCCATAAACTCACTTTCCCTTGAGCCTTAAACAAAACAATTTGATCTTGTCCAAGTTGACTGAAGCCAAAAAAGCTGGATTTTTCTCAATCATCGCAACTCATCCCTGGCATCTTCCAATCATTTTTTGTTTGCTTCGGCCCAGTAATTCTGAAGGATGCGCCGACGCCAGACTACGCCCAACACTATGCTGAACAGCATCAGGGCCAGCGCCATTACCAGTGGGGGCGACCAGCCGGAAACCTGCAAAAACTTCGCCACATCGTCGTTGGCGGGCACATGGCCGGCCAAACACAGCGCAGGCACCAACACCCAAGCCAGGATGGAGCCACCGGACACCACGATGAAGATACAGGAAAAAACGCGGTAGAATATGCCTGTCCGTTCGCTGCGGTAAAACAGCGCGTACACCAGCGCAACCAACGCCGGCAGCAGCATACCGGCCGCATTGACCAGCGTGGCCGTGGCTGGGGAAGAGCTACCGTCCACCCAAGAGGTATGCGCTCCCAGGATGCTGAAGCCGGTGATCTGTGCGCTGCACAGCAGCGCGACGAGGGCGTGGCCACCTTCGTGCAGAAAGAGATACAGAGGCACTGCAATCAGCAGACTGCCCAGCAGCGCAATTAGAAGCTTGACTTTTCGGTTGATGTGATCCACCACCTTTCTATTTTTATCCTGCGTCCGGCTGGTCTGCGTCCAGCCGGCGCTCATTCATTTTCTATGGTACTCAATTGATCTCAAAGCTCTCCGAATGGAAGTTTGCGTAGTAGCGTCCGCTGACCGCGACAAACTTCAGAACGCAATAGTCCGGGTCGGTCACGCCCTTGGGATAGTACATGGTGTCGCCCTCCTGCCAGATCATTTCCTTGCTGGCGGGGTCCTCCAATACTTCCATGCTGCCAATTAGCATGACCCCCCGGAAGAACCGCTTGTCGCAGAAGTAAATACTGGCATTGGGGTTTTTCCGGTACTGCGCAACCCGCATGGAAGAGGTATTTGTCGTAAAATAAAACTCCCGGATGCCCAAACGCTTCCGTGGCGGAAGCATCGCCTTCATGTTGGGAAAGCCATCCTCCGAGATTGAGGCAATAAAGGTAACCCCTTGTTTATCAATGAGATTCCCGATTGTTTTTTCAGCATCACGCAACATTTCTTTGTCCCCCTTCAAGTTCTGATTATTCGTCTTTTTTCACCAGCATCCCTATCGTTTCACCGGCCAGCATACCCAGACTGATTCCTATCCCCAGGTTGATGTGCATGGATGTAGAAACCGCGACTCCAATACACATACCAAGGCACATTCCTTCGTCTAAATAGTTTTTATCTTTCTCCTTACCGTCCCTTTTGCGATCATGGGCAAAAAGAATGGCAATACAAATTGCGATGAGCACGAAAGGGAACGCGCCCTTTATAAAATCACCCAGCATAGTTTATCTCTCCAAACTTTCATTTATCAAGAGCGCCTGCTCCGCGTGGTCAGCTTTGGCTAATAAGATGTATCAGAATATTCTTGCTTTTTGGGATTGAATTTACGAAATAGCATTTTAATTCCATCCAAAACAATGCCATAAAGCGCAAAAGTTAAAACTGCTCCTATGTACCAATAAATAGATATTTGCCCAGCAATCGTATTACACGAAACCTGCCGGCCAGAGGCCATCAGACTATAGAACGGGCCTTGAGAATCAGCAATCATATTCAGTAATGGGTTAAACTCAATTAACACTATACTTTTTGAATCTTGTCCGATTTGGTGCATAAAAATCTCAATGATTGATACGATCAAGCACCAAAAGGTAAAGGACTTCATCATTTTCTTCACTGTAAAACCTCCGTCCAGTATAAAACTCCATCACTCGCCATACCGACAAACTGGGATTTAACCATCAGATTGATTATTCTTAAAACGATACATACCCCACCAATCCGGCAAGAGCTTTTCTAAAGTCACCGTTTCTTCTTTTTCGTAATCAACCATAATTTCCATTTCTTTATTTTTAATATTTAACTGCATTAAAAACTCTCTGCACGCCCCGCATGGCATTCCACTTCCTTCTCCAAGAGGCGCTTTATCCCTAAAAGCTATCAGTCTTTTAATAACTGTTTGCCCACTATTGGCATACATATTTAGTGCTGCCATTCTTTCTGCACATAAATCAAGCACACCGCTACAGCTTTCAATACAGAATCCAGTAAAGATTTCTCCACTTTCACTTTCTAATGCGCAAACAACATGGTGTGCATATACAAATGGGGAAACTGCTTTTGGATGATACTGTTCTTTTGCTTTAAAATATAGCTTCTCCCAAATATCCATAGTTTCATCTCACTCTCAAATTTCGGTTTCTCAGTCAGACAGGCTGGGATTTATTCTTTTCTCTGAATGGCAAAAACAATCGTAGCCGTTGGGTGTTTCCCGATGCTTTCCTCCGTGTGATACTCATACTCCATGTTTAACGCCTCAAACGGGCTCCCTGGGAGCCATTTTGTATAAAAGTACTGTTTAGCTTCTCCAATAGAAGCACCCCATAAAAACCCCATCTTTGGTTTCACTGTGATGCTGGCGTATTCGCCGGTAGGAAGTACAAAACACTCCAATCCATCTTTGCGGATCGTGCTGCCGATCAACAGTTCAAAATTTTTGCTTCGTTCCTCATAATTCCTCGACAAAACGAAATAAGGGAGCACTTTTCCTTCGGGTATTTCTACAGCGGCATGATACTTTTCCGAGAGGGCTTTGATATCCCCATGGATCGTTTTATCATTCGATTTTCTCCACAGCCCATATACCATCTGTTCGTCCATCTGGGCTACAGTTACTTCAAAACCCGCCACGCTGATCCCCTCCCAATTTTACTTTGTTTCATCTTCCGTATCCTTCTTATTTCTTCGCCCAACGACAACCATACTTCCTGCAAAAAAGCTTACAGCAGCCGCAGCCCACGCTGCTGAATGTCCCAGAAAGCCAGCAACACAAAAGCCGAATGCCATTACATTCAATACAATACATACTATTTTCATAAGTTTATCCTTCCAGAATTCCAGCTTATCGGGCATCCAATCTCCAATTAATCCCAGAAAAAAGCAAAATATTTTATCTGCACTTAACCAGCATAGGCACAATATGCTCCTGGATAAACTGCACTCTGTCAAAGATTCGGGGTTTAAAGGTACTGCTTACCGCCACGACAATGTTTTGTTCCGGGTCTACATAGATCACATTCCCGCCGTCGCCAATCGCCGCATAGGCGGGCTTTCCAACCTCCGGTGTCCACCACAGATACCCGTACCCCATATTTCCATAGTTCTCATCACACTGGAAGCGCGGCCTCGTACTCTCCGCGATCCATGCAGAGGAAACGACCTGCTTCCCATCGCAGACGCCCCCATTAAGGCAAAGCTGACCTATTTTCGCCATATCCCGTGCACGGAGACACAGCCCATAGCCTGCCGCACCAACGCCTTGTGGATCGGCAAACCAAATGTCCTCCTTTGGCTTTTGGGAAAGCGTAAACTCCTTGTGTTCCTCGGCTGTCATTGCCAGATAGTTGCGGTGCGGCGCGGCGCCGATGGGCTCAAACAGGGATCGGTTGGCAAAATCCACCGTGTTCATGCCGCTGACTTTTGCGAGGATGCCGGTGAGGATATGGATACCCAACGTCGAATATTGAAATACGCCGGTTATTCCGGCTCTGCCGCCGAGGATGTCGAGAGCGCCCTTCGTCCAGTCCTCCGAGGAGCAGATCTTCGTCCATGGTTCCGACCTGTATTTGTAGGGAGCGGTCATGGTGAGCAGATGCTCGATGGTAACGGTCTGAATCGTTTTTTCCCCGCGCTTCACGATATAATCAGGGAAAAAATTCAACACAGGCTGCCGGACGCCGCCGATCAATCCCTTGTCAATCGCAATGCCCACAAGCAGCGATACCACGCTCTTTGTTACCGACATGACATGTACCGCGTCGCTGGGCTTGAAGCCGTGCCAATAGTCGCTGTATGCCACGGTGCCGTCTTTCATCGCAACGATCCCGCAGATGTTCTCCATATGCTGCGCAATATTGTTGTGAAGTTCCTCGTATTCTTTCTTCATATCATAGTTTCTCCTCTGCGAATTCCAAATTGCCTGCGGGATGCCTTTCGCTTGGGAAACAAAAACGGCACATTTCATTCATAATAGTTTGTTTTCCCATAGGGCGACCCCTTGTACCCACCTACTTTGTGACTAAGAAAAGATTGCCAAGCTAGGTTTCACCACTGAAAGAACAGTAAATGATTCTTACGCATTTAGCGTCCCTCCAACTCCTTCATACCTGCAATCATCACCTTCAAGGAAAGGTTGAAGCTATCCTCTACCGACAGAGCGTGTCCAAACGCGTGGTTGTTGACTAATAAAGAAAACCCCTCTAAAAACGCCCGGAAGGTGCGGAGCAGATGATTGCAATTCTCCGCAGAAATGTTTAACGAGGACGTGATTTTCGAGCAGATCAAAAACAGCCTTTCCGTGACCTTCCTCGCTTCGTCGTTCTGATATTTGTTATACCAGAGCATGGCGCTGAACACGCCGGGGTTTTCCGTGGCGTACCCATAGAATGCTCTGCAAATCGCTTCCCATGCGGCATACCCGCTAACACCTACCGCAGCCTCCAGCATCTGTTCTTCCATGTGCCGCCAGCCATAGAGCATCAATTCATTTTGCAGATCATCAAGCCCCTTGATATAATTGTAAAGGGACGGCGGCTGGACGTGTAGACTGTCCGCCAGAAGTTTTAATGTAACCGCTTCGAGCCCCATGCTGTTGGCTAACTGAGCCGCTTGTTCTATCACAACATTTTTGTCAAGACCCGCTCGTGCCATAATGTGCCCTCCAAAACTTTTGATAATAACATTTTAACTAATCTAATTAGTCTTGTCAAGCAGACATAGGAAAGCAGAAAACCAGCAAGTGATGCCATGGTACTGCACATAGGTTCCGGCACGGTTATCCCTGAACCGTATCTCTTGATCTTTCCGAGCGGGTTGCGATGCCCGCAGGCTTTCCGCCGTCAGCGTTTTCGCGCTACGCAACATCTCCCGGTGATATGGCGGCCAATACCTCTCACATAGGGCCGATGCATCATTTCTCATGAATGCTGTGCGTTTGGATACACGGCCAGGGTAACACATCAATGTGGGGCCAGTATGAAATTTTTACAGGATAGCAGAAAAACGGCGGCTTTGGTCTCTCAAAGCCGCCGAGGTGCCAAAGCTGATCGGGATCCATCCCAACACGGTGTGGCTTTATGGGGAATGGGACCTGATCCCCAAACCGGAGCGGCGTAAAAATGGGTATCGTGTGTTCACGGAACTAACTCCGGCTCATCCGCATGGCGTTTTAACACGAAAGTATCGACCTGGCCGCGGTCTCTTTCAATTCCGCTGCCGCCGCGGTCTTCCACCGTGTACATGGTTTTGTTCATCATGATTTGTGGTCCAAAAGCACAAACGCTGGACACATCGCCACCATACCTCAGGCGGCCTTTTTCCCGCTGGCTGTCAGCGCTCCAGCACGGTTCCTCGGCACGGTTACCGGCTCAGTGATACCTGCAGAGCTGGTCGACGTGTCATAGGTTCGCGTCGCGGTGGTGTATCGGCATTGAGGTACGCCATTGATCTGAGTTTTGCGGTGACAACCGTCACCGAGGCAGCCTCATAGGTCGAGTAAGTCAGCGGAATGACGCGCTCCTTCTCTTTTTCCTCGTAAGAGCCTGTGGACATGCTGGCATTCAAAATATCCGGATCCGTTCGAAACACCTGATTAAGAATGATGAATGGCAGTGAGATAGCTGCTACTATGCAGAAAACGACAATCAGGCAGAGTAACCCCATAACTCGAACCAGGCTTTATCTGTATTTTCCTGGCTACTTCACTCATGGGGATTCTCCTTGTGTGGAAAGAAAATGAGGACCGTAATGCAAAACGGTCCTCAAATCTCTCGATTGTTCGCTGGATGAGATACATACTTCATCTAACAGTTCTTATAGCAATTCTTACAGTTCCAACACCGGGAAAGATACACGCGTATTATAGGGGACAAATCTGCAACACGGCAATCCTGAGATTCCATCTGCGTAGCATTTTTTCAGGAGCATGAACGCTCTTGCTGTACCAGGAGATCATCCGGTTGCGTCAGTAGTTGTCCGATCCTGCTACATGCGTTTTCTCACCCAAAATGCGGATTATTTCCTCTTGTGATGGCCTTGTATATTCAGTATCGGTGGGGTACTGTATATTGAAAATGAGACCTCCAAAAAACCGAGTAATTTGTGCAGCGTGAAAGCATCCCCATGCTTTTGTAGGAATCGCCACACTTTTGCCTTCTCCCAGCCCCTACGGCGCCTCAGATTCACAAGGGTAAGCGCGGCGCCTTACTTTTTAAACTGGACGGCCGGCGCCAAATAGGTAAAAGCGTTTCGCGGATCCTGATACACCGTATGGCGCCAGAGGTCCAGCCACGCCCTGCATCGCCAAATGTATAAACCTTGGTCTACGAGCCTCTGAATAATAATATATCTAGCGTTTTCAATGTCTCTGTGTGGCTTTTAACGCCCAGTATGCTACAACACTCCTGCCCATGTTCCAGGGCTTATATCGTTTATATGACTGCAATAGGATGCCTTCCCCTTTCGAAACGCTGCACGAAATGTTAGTTTCGTCCAAGCTTCCATGATTCCTTTTCCCTATGGCAGATGGTTTCTCGCTAATTTTACCCATTGATATTTTATTAAGCATTTCATTTGAGGCTCCTCCTTATAGATAGTGATCTTTGCCATACTCTCATGCTTAACCCAATTGAAGATTTTGTTTTAACATTAACTAGATTCCAACCACTCCCATACTCTATCCTTGTGGGAAGTCAGCGGTTATTCATGAACACATCCATTGTTTCTCCACAATGCAAACCACCATAGTAACCATCTGTACTGAAACGGATGCCCATCCGTCCGTTTTTCATGTCATAGACAAGAACCCCTTGTCTCATGTTTCCCTTCTTTCACAAACCTATTTCATCCTCCGTTAGACCACGGAAAATGCAACCTTTTTTTGGGTTTGAAGTGACCAATGGACAAAAATAGAGCCCCGCACTTTTTAGCGAGGCTCTAACATTTGCACAGTAATTCCATTGTCAATTGATAGGCCAGCTCTAATTCTGCACATTTTTCTGCATAATTTGGCGTAAAATTGGCGTAACGGTATAGCTGATCACCGTTCAAACACCTCAAAAGTCCTGCATTTTCGAGCTTCCTATACTTAGTCCTTCGCCAAGGGTTTCATTGTGGGGAACAGTATCACCTCGCGTATGGTGGCGCTGCCGGTCAGCAGCATCACGCACCGGTCAATGCCAATACCCAAGCCGCCGGTGGGAGGCAATCCATACTCCAAGGCATTGATATAATCCATATCCATCATGCCGGCCTCCGCATCGCCACGCTCCCGCAGCTCCACCTGCTTTTGAAAACGAGACCTCTGGTCCATAGGGTCGTTCAGCTCGGAAAAGGCGTTGCCCATCTCGCTGCAGCAGATAAACAGCTCAAACCGCTCTGTCAGCCTGGGGTCCTGAGTAGACCTTTTCGCCAGGGGGGACACATCCACGGGATGCATGGTGATGAAGGTGGGCTGCACCAGCATCTGCTCCACCTTTTGGTCAAAGCACTCGTACAGATAATTCCCCCAGGTGTGCTCCTTTTCGGCCCCCAGCACCACGCCTACCGAGGCGGCCAATGCTTCCGCCTCGGCATCTGTGGCAGCATTCATGAAATCCACGCCCAAATACTGCTGGACCGCCTGAGCCATGGTCATTCTGGGCCAGCCCGGTGTCAGGTCAACCTGGTGCCCCAGCCATTCTAGCTGGTGCGTGCCCAGAATTTTCTCCGCCGCAGAGGACAAAAGCTCCTCAAACAAATCCATCATATCGTGGAAATCCGCATAGGCCTGGTATAGTTCCACAGTAGTAAACTCGGGGTTGTGTTTCGGGTCCATCCCTTCGTTGCGGAAAATTCGCCCGATTTCGTAAACACGATCTAGACCGCCCACTACCAAGCGCTTCAAATGCAGCTCGGTGGCTATACGCATATACATATCCAAATCCAGCGTATTGTGATGCGTCACGAACGGGCGGGCAGTGGCGCCGCCGGAAATCGTGTTCAATACCGGCGTTTCCACCTCCATGTAGCCCCGCGCGTCCAGAAAGCGCCGAACATAGGAAATAAATCTGGACCGGATTTCAAAGGTACGGCGGGCCTCCGGATTCATGATAAGGTCCACATACCGCTGGCGGTAACGGGACTCCAGGTCCGTCAGGCCGTGGAACTTTTCCGGCAACGGCAACAAAGCCTTGCTCAGCAGCGTCGCCTGATGCACCCGCACCGAAATTTCCCCTTTTTGTGTGCGAAACACGTCGCCCTGGACGCCAACAATATCTCCAATGTCGGTCTTTTTAAAAGACTCATATTCCGACACCGGTTCCATCTCATCCATGCGGGCATAAAGCTGAATGCGCCCGGCATGATCCTGCAAATCGCAGAAAATCACCTTGCCCATTCCCCGTTTGCTCATAATACGGCCCGCCACGGATACCGGCTTGCCCTCCATGGTCTCGAAATTCTCTTTGATTTCCGTACTACAGGCGGTGGCCACAAAGCGTGTCTGGGCAAAGGGATCTCTTCCCTCCGCCTGCAATTGGGCGAGCTTTTCTCTGCGAATCCGAACCTGGTCGCTGAGAGACAGCTCGGAATCAGGTACAAATTTTCCCATAATAGCCTCTCTATTTCTGCTTCTTATCTGGAAACACTCAGGATCTGCACATCAAATCGCCCGGTGGGCGCTTCCACTGCAACGGTCTCCCCTGCCGTCTTCCCCACCAATGCCCGACCGAAGGGGGAATCGTCCGACAATTTACCCTGCATTGGATTGGCCTCCTGAGAACCCGTGATGCGGAACTCTGAAACCTCTTCTGTGGACATGTCTTTCACCGACACGACGCAACCCAAGCCGATGCGGCCGTTGGCCTCATTTTCATCTTCGATAATGACGGCATGAGCCAGGATTTCCTCGATCTCCGTAATGCGGCCAAACAGCTTGGCCTGTTCGTTTCTGGCCTCATCATACTCGCTATTTTCAGACAGGTCTCCTTGAGACCTGGCTTCCTTAATATCCTCCACGACCTCCTGCATGCGGGTGGTCTTCAGGTAATTTAGTTCCTCTTCCAGTTCCTGCACTCTGGCGCCGGTCAGTTTAAACTCTTTTGCCATACACTCATACCCCTTTTCATTTGGATCAGTGGCTGTCACCTATTATCGTCTGTGATTATAGAAGATTTTCCAGGCGCCGTCAAGGTTCAACAGCAGAATTCAAGGCGGAAATCGCAGCCTGGATTTGCGGATCATCGGCGGGCTCCAGCTCCCCATAGTATATGGCCGCGTTGGTCTTCTCCTCTACCTCCGCCGGAACATCCGGCGAAATCCCAACACCGGCCAAGCTGTTGCCATGCGGTGTAAAGTACTTGCCGGTGGAGATCGCCGCCGCAGAACCATCCAGCAGCCGAAACGTGTTTTGAAAATACCCCTTACCGGAGGTTTGCGTACCAACAACCTTTGCGACACCATATTCTTGCAGCGCCGCGGCAAAAAACTCCGCCGCGGAATACGAGTCCTGATTGACCAAAACGGCCATCGGCAGCTCCAGATGCGCTGCATCAGAGTAATCCGTACTCTCTTGCCCGTCGTAGGTCACGCTGCGGAACAACGGCCCCTCAGGCAGCAGGTAATCCAACACTTTTACCAACTCATCCTTAAATCCGCCAGGATTAAACCGCACGTCAAAAATCAGGCCTTTTGCACCCTGGGCGGTCAAGGCCTCAATCGCTGCCAGGGTCTCCTCCGCGCATTTGGACTCAAAGTTCTCAATGGTAATCAGTCCATAGCCGGAATCCAGGAGCTCGTAGGTGGCCACAGGCGTCTCAAATCGCCGCCGGGTTACGGAGAATTCCTTTTCCTGACCATCCCGCAGCACTGTAACGCGAACCGAAGTCCCCTCTTCCCCCCGGACTAGATCTTTGGTGCCTTCCATGCCCAAATCCGCACAGCTTTTGCCCTCTATCTGGATTAGTACGTCGTGTACCTCTAATCCAGCCTCTGCCGCGGGACCGCCGGGCACCACTTCCACGATTTCAAAGCCTGCCGGGTTTTCTATGGGGGAGATGGTAATTCCCACGCCCACATAGGCGTTTTCCGCCCGTTCCCGATAGGACTGATAGTCCGCAGCCGGGATGTAGTAGCTCCAGCGGTCTCCGGTAGCCTGGATCATAGCCTTTGCCGCAGCGTCTTCCAAGGCTGTCCGGTCCACGTCCTCAATAAAGTACGTGTCTAGAATGTCCTGGAGCTGATTCAGTTTGGACTCACCGCTACGCGGTGCCTCCATGCTGCGGCCCCAATACAGTGTGCCGGTCAAAGTCAAAGCGGAGGCCAGTAAGGCTACGGCCACATAGGAGAGAACCTTTAGAAATCTTTTCAAAATAATACCTCACAAAAGCAAACAAGAATCATTGACCCACAGCCCAAAAGGGCTGTGGGAAATGAAAACGCTATGTAGGGACGAAACAAACTAGATATAATTCATGGGATTTACTGTCGAGCCGTTATAGTAGATGGTGAAGTGCAGGTGCGGTCCCGTGGACCAGCCGGTAGAACCCACATACCCAATCACCTCACCCTGGGATACGGTTTGACCTGCGGAAACAGTATAATGGGTCATATGACCATATAGCGTGGAATAACCGTCCCCGTGGTTAATGGTGACATAATAGCCATAAACGCTGCTGTAAGTGGCGGTGGTCACCGTTCCGCTACGGCTGGCGTAAATGGGTGTTCCCTGCGCCGCACCCAAGTCCACTCCGTTGTGAAAGCTCTGTTTTCCAGTGATGGGGTGCGTCCGCCATCCATAGCCGCAGGTGACGGTGGCATAGGGCAGCGGGTACTGCCAGCCGGAGGACGAGGTGCTTCCACCGCCGGAATTCCCGCCGCCAGAGCTCCCGCCGCCGCTGTTGTTTTGCTGTTGCTGTTGTTGCTGCTGCCGGCGCGCCTCTTCTTCTTTGTCCAAAGCTTCGTTGAATTCTTTTTCCTTTTGCGCAATCTCGTCGCTCAGCGAGGCTTCCTGAGATTCATAGGACTCGTACGTCTCAGCCATCTGGGCCGCGTCGTCAATGAGCTCCGATAAGATCTCATCGGCTTCCGCGCTCTTCTGGTCCAGCTCAGCCTGGCTGTCCGCTAAGGCGTCCTTTTGCGTTTGCAGGCCGGCCTTTTCCTCCGCCAGCTCTGCCTGCGCCGTTAGAATTTCCTGCGCCACCTGATCCAATTGCTCCATCATAGCCCGGTCCGCCGCCGCGATTTCAGAAATCATATTGATGCTGTCCAGTAAATCCGTGAAGCTCTTCGCCTTGAACAGCACAGACCAGTAGGAGACCTTGCCGTTTTCCTCCATGGTGCGCAGGCGTACGCGGTAGCGCTCATTGAGCTCCTGCTGCCGGGTCTGCGCATCATCCAGTTCCTTTTGCTTTTCCGCAATCAGTTGGTTATAGCTCTGAATCTGAGCGTTGATGTTGTTGATTTCGTCATGGATGATTTTAATTTCTTGATCAATATCCTTTTTTCTGGAGACCACGTCCTCCGTATTCGAGGCATTGGCGGCCTGCTGGGATTCCAGGTCCTTTTTAGCCTTCTCAATTTCCTGAGCTTGCGCCTCCAAATCCTTCAGTTCCTGCTTGATGGAGGAGGAACTGGCGGCAAATACGCGGGAGGGAATGATACTAAGCACCAATGTCAAGACCAAGAGAAAGGCCAGAACCGCAGCTACAATGGAAACCAGCTTTTTCCGCTTCATTTGTTAACATCTCCTTTTTTGCACAAGCTTAAACATCCAAGAACTTCCGAATGGAAGCAAGGCTTCCAAAAATGCCTACAAATAGGCCCGCCGCGCTGAAGGTTGCGACCATGGGCCAGAGCAGGGCCGTAAAGGGGACCAAATCAAACAATCCCAAGGCGTCCACGTTGGAGATCCGGTTTACCACCGCGTCATAAAGCCCCCATTCCAGAAAGAACGCCACCGCAGCGCCAAAGAAACCCAACAGGAACCCCTCCACTAAGAACGGGATCCGGATAAACCCGTTGGTCGCCCCGACCATTTTCATAATGGCAATTTCATCCCGGCGGTCATACATCGCCAACTTGACGGTGTTTGAAATGATCAAAAGGGATACCGCCAAAAGCACAACGATGATGGCGGCGGAGGCAATCCGCAGGACACGCTGTATGGTGGTGAAGCCCTCCGCCAGCTCGTAATTCGCCTTTAAATCTGCGACGCCCGGTACTTGGCGTATCTGGGCCACGGTCTGCTTCATCAGTGCGTTATCCTCCAGGATCACCACAAAACGGTCCCGCAGAGTGGAGGCATCCACACCCTCAAACGCCGTGTCTGTGCCTTGCTCCGCCACAAAATCCTGCAAAGCCTGCTCCCGGCTGACAAACGTGGCCTTTTGCACGTTTTCAATCATATTGAGCTTCGAGCCCACGCTTTTCGCCTCGGCCTCGCTATACGTCTCATCTACATAGACAAGAATCTCGTTTTCCTTCTCCAGCTCCGCCACTAACATATTGATGTTGTACAAAACCAGAGAAAAACTGCCGATGATAATCAGGCAGGCCACGGTGACACACACAGCCGCAAACGACATGAACCCATGCAGGAAGATGCCGCGGATGCCCTCTTTTAATAAGTATCCAACATTATTGCTCTTCATAGTGATAATACCCGTCCATTCCATCGCTGATTACCAGACCATCGTCAATTGCGACGACCCGTTTCGTGAATCGTTCCACCAGCTCCCGCTCGTGGGTCACCACCAGCACCGTGGTGCCCAGGTTGTTGATTTCCTCCAGCAAAAGCATAATTTCAAAGGAACGGGCCGGGTCCAAATTGCCGGTGGGTTCATCCGCAATGATGGTGGCGGGGTTGTTGATCAGAGCCCGGGCGATCGCCACGCGCTGCTGCTCACCGCCAGAAAGCTCCCCGGGATGCCGGCGGCTCTTATTCTCCAGGCCAACCAGCTCCAGGACGTAGGGAACCCGCTTTCGAATTTCTTTCTCCCTTGCGCCGATGACGCGCATGGCAAACGCCACATTCTCATATACGGTTTTATTGGCAATGAGACGGAAATCCTGAAATACCACCCCCACGGTACGGCGCAGAAATGGAATCTCCCGCTTTCGGATGGATTCCAAATGGAAGTCGTTGACCTCCACCGTGCCGGAGGTCGGTTGGATTTCACCGGTAATCAATTTAATGATGGTGGACTTTCCGGAACCGGAGGGCCCCACCAAAAAGACGAACTCCCCATCGGCAATTCCCACGGAGATCCCCTTCAGGGCCTTTGTACCGGTGTCATAGGCTTTGACAACATCTTTGAATTCAATCATAGTTCTTTTGCTCCAGATAATTTATCGAAATCAGGCATTGTGGCTCTCCCGAGAGGCCAAATATTTGCGGACCATCAGGGCCACTTTAAAGATAATCGCATGATCAAACTGCCGCAAGTCCAGGCCTGTGAGCTTTTTAATTTTCTCCAGCCGATAGACCAGAGTATTGCGGTGCACAAATAGCTTGCGGGAGGTCTCGGAGACATTCAGGTTATTTTCAAAAAATTTATTGATGGTAAACAGCGTCTCCTGGTCCAGCGAATCGATGGAGCTTTTTTTGAAGACCTCGGACAAGAAGATTTCGCACAAAGTGGTGGGCAGCTGATAAATTAGCCTTCCAATTCCCAGATTCTCATAATTGATGATGCTCTTTTCCGTGTCAAACACTTTGCCCACGTCAATGGCGGTTTGGGCCTCTTTATAAGAATCCGCCAGCTCCCGCAGATGGCTGGACACCGTTCCGATGCCGATCGATGCCTTGATAAACAGCTCCGTCTTTAAAACATCCTCCATGGATTGGGCCAGCCGAAGCAGATCATCCGGCGTGGTATTCGCGCTGATTTGCTTAACCACAGCAATGTCCGTCTCATTGATGCTCAGAACAAAATCCTGGAGCTTGTCCGGAAACATTCCCTGCAGCACGTCCACCGCCGCTACATCGCCGTGCCCAATCTGCCGGATCAGAAACACGGCGCGAGGCGCGTCTGTGGAAAAATGCAGTTCCTTCGCCCGAATGTAAATATCTCCCGGCAGGATGTTATCCATAATAATATTTTTTACGAAGGTACCCCGGTCGTGCTTTTCCTCATAAAATGTCTTCGCGTCATTCAACGCTACATAGGCCATGGTACAAAGGCTCCGGGCCAGCTCGTCTTCCCCTGCGGCGAACACCGCATATTCAAAATAATTGCTGCTACCCACGATGGCTTTATACATCTTCCCATCAAAGCAGATCAAGGAATCAAAAGAGCTGCCGACCTTCAAGGCCGCATCCGGCCAACGCTCTCCAAGCAGGGCGTTTTCGCTGCAGGAAACCACATTACCCTCCGCGTCTATGACACCCAGCACGCGGTCTGTGGCATCCTTCAACTGAATAATTACACTTTGAAAGATTCGATTGGACATGGAAGCGCCCTCCTTGAAAATTGCATAATTGCGTATTACACAAAATCACACCCCCATGATACACCGATTTTGCACATTTTGCAAGTGGCATTTGACAAAATATTGCAAAACTGATTTGGTTTTTTATGTAATATACCCGATTTTGACACTGCGCTTCCAGCTTTTGGCCAGGCGGCGTCCGTAAAGTTGCCGAATGATTCGCCCTTATCGCTCAGTCCTCCGAGCGAAGCAGCGCGTCGCACTCGCGCGGCGTCAGAACCCGGACCTGGCCCCGGGGAAGCCGGTCCAGTGTCACCGCGCCCTCGGCCTGACGCTCTAGGTAGAGGACTTGCAGCCCCCTGGCCGCCATCATCCGACGGACTTGGTGGTATTTCCCTTCCCAAACTGTGATCATGCTTTCTCCAGGTCCCATCGGTTCCAGACGCGCCGGCAGGCATTGGGTCCCATCCTGGAGCACCAATCCGTCCGCGAAGGCTTGAACATCCGCCGGAGTTGCCTGCCCCTTGTGCCGCGCATAGTAGCGCTTGGACACCTGGGACTTGGGAGAGAGCAGCACATGCGCCAACGCGCCGTCGTCCGTAAACAGCAGCAGTCCCTCCGTCTCCTTGTCCAGGCGGCCGATTGGCGCCAGACCGCGGCGACACAGCTCCTTCGGGATCAGTTCCATTACCGTTGGATCGCGGGAGTCCTCCGTGGCGCTTATAAAACCTGCAGGCTTATTGAGCATTAACACAATCCGTTCCCGAGCGGCCACCTGGACGCCATCTACAAAAATGGAATCCAATTCCGGCGCTACCTGAACCGATCCATCCCGAACTGCCATCCCGTTTACGGCAACGCGTCCTGCCCGCAGAATCATCCGGACCTGACTGCGCGTGCCGACTCCAGCGTTTGCCAGCATTTTGTCCAACCGCTGCGGCATCTTGTCCCCCCTCCCGTTCTATTTGTCCCACCAGTAGAATAGGATGTATCACCAACTTACAACTGGAGGGATTGTCATGGTCGTTATGACCGCAAAAGTCAATAAAAAGAAAATTGCCATCGTCGCGGTGGCCGTGGTGGCGCTGATCGTCCTGATTTGCGTCCTAGCCGGCGGAAAAGAACCCAAGGTCCCCGCCCAGCAGCCGGTTTCTATTTCGACAAACGACGGTCGGGTTAAGTTCCTAACCGATTTCGGCTGGGAGGTCACACCGGCGCCTG
The DNA here is from genome assembly GCA_958402445.1 of uncultured Eubacteriales bacterium. Classification (GTDB taxonomy): domain Bacteria; phylum Bacillota; class Clostridia; order Oscillospirales; family Oscillospiraceae; genus Faecousia. The sequence goes on along the minus strand of CATXTO010000005.1, from coordinate 86,761 downwards.
TAGAAACCCAACAGGTGAAGATTCCCGCGGAAACCACAGAGGTCTACGACCGCTACAACGCCCTACAGATGAGTCAGGGATTTGACCTGACCCAATACGCCGGGAAGACCGCCACCCGCTATGTGTACGAAATCCGCAATTACCCGGAAGCCACCGACCCGGTTTATGCCACGCTCCTCATCTATAAGGATCAGGTCATCGGCGGCGACATCACCAACACCTCTGCCAGCGGCGTGGTACAGGGCTTCCAAATGCCCGGCTAGTCAAAGCCAAAGTGCGTCCACAGGTACCCCAAGCCTTTTCGCGTAAGCCACTGCGGCACCGGTTCCGCCACCGGAACCGTCATAAACGCTGATCAGGAAGTCGGCCCGATCCAGCATCGCCCGATTCCGGCGCAGCATGCAACCGGGGGAATAAACCGGCTCCAACACATGGATCGCATCGCATTGCCGCAAGCCGGAGGTATACCGGACCCGGTCTGCCTCCGGCCATCGGTCCGACTGCTCTGGGCAGGGGAGCCACGCCTCCAAGCGTAACCGGGGGGCCGTCTGCCGAAGCGCCAAAACCGTCTCCAAAAAATAAAAATCGCAGCCCCTGGCAAAGCCGCAGGCATAGGTGTCCACGCCCTTTTCCCTCGCCCGGGCAACTGCCTGGGCAATCTGAACCTTGAGGGCCAGACAGCGCGGGTCCGTCTCCCGATCTCCCCAGGGCAGCTTCCCCGGTCGGTGACCAGTGAATGCACAAATCATACTACTCCCCTGCCCGGCATACCAAGTAGCTCTTAAAGTTACATTCCCGCTACAGCCCGGCCAGGCAAATGTAACGATTTGTAATTATTATAGCACATCCTTTTGAAAAAGAAAAGGGTTGACAATCAAAGAAGGCAGCGGTATAGTAAAAATATAATATGGAATCTTCAGGGCAGGGTGAAATTCCCGACCGGCGGTGAGCGCAGTGCGCGAGTCCGCGAACGCCGAACCTCTCGGCGCCGAGCTGGTGGAAGTCCAGCACCGACAGTAGAGTCTGGATGGAAGAAGATGCGCACCTCTTTGGTGCGTCAATTTTCGCGCTCGGAGTATTCCTCCGGGCGTTATTTTTTGTATGAGGTGATGAAGCTTGAAAGAACTGCTGCAAACCGCAAGAGATAACCTGTCTTTTCTTCTGGTGTGCGCCCTGATCATCGCGGCGCTGGGCGTGTTGGCCCGGGTTGCAGAGCATTTTCTGCCGCAAAAACGGCGTATCGCCCCCGCTCGCAGGTTAACCATTGTGGCCATGTGCGGCGCACTGGCCATGATTCTGCACCTGTTGGATTTTCCGCTTTTATTTCTGGCTCCGGATTTTTATAGGCTGGACTTCTCGGAGCTGCCGGTGCTGCTATGCTCGTTTTACTTAGGACCCTCCGCTGGCGTAGTCTGCGAAGCCATTAAAATAATCCTCAAGCTTTTCATCAAAGGCACCACCACTGCGTTCGTGGGCGATTTTGCAAACTTTGTTATAGGCTGTTCTCTGGTACTCCCCGCTTCTATTTGTTATCATATGCACAAAACTAAGCGCAACGCTTGGATTGGTCTGGCCCTGGGGACGGTTGCTATGACTGTTTTTGGAAGCATTTTCAACGCGGTGTACCTGCTTCCCAAGTTCGCCGTGCTTTATGGCGTGCCTCTGGACGCCATTGTGGGCATGGGAAGCACCATAAACAGCGGAATTCACTCCGTTTCCACTTTGGTGCTGTTTTCTGTAGTCCCACTAAATTTAATTAAAGGTACCGTAGTCTCTGCCTTGACTCTTCTTTTATACAAACGGGTGGAAAAGCCGCTGTTCAGCAAAATCAGCTGAAACAGTTTTGAAAAACAGACGCCCTGCGCATTTAAGATGCGCAGGGCGTCTGTTTATTTTATGGGGTTGTGCCGTCGGGCGCTGTTTTCATCTGGCCGAAAGCCAAATTAAGTGAATTATTTTGCCTGTTTCCACGGCTTTCCACTCTGCTCTTCGGAAGGTCGGAAGCTTAACTCCGCACGGCGGTAAACCTCTCCCAGAGTAATCGCCTTACCCGCCACATCCAAAGTGTCCCACACAGCGGCCATCCGCAGCGCCTCATCGCTGAGACACGTTATGGCGGGGGTATTTTGTTCTGGCTTCTCCTCTCCCTCGATGAGATATTCAGGTGTACAGCTCAAGAATCTACAAATACGTATTATATATTGTGCAGGAATATCCCGGTTCCTCCGCAGCCAACTGTTGAGTGTGGAGTAGGAAACATTGATATATGCCGCCAATTCCTTTTGTTGTCTCCTATTTCTTTCCAATAGCTTTAAAATACGTTCCTGTATTGTCATAAAAAATCTCCCCAATTAATCCACATTTCAACTTGACATATATACAATTGTAGATTAAAATGGAAGCACAGTATATTTCTGTCAAGTTATAACGACTGCCTGCATCTGAAGTATAGCATGCTTTTGTCATTTCAACAAGTCACTATAACTTGACAAGCCCAAATCTCCGCCTTTTTTGGCCCGTGCCGGACGACGGCACCGCGCCCCAAAGGCAGACCGGAGACTTCTTCATCTGCAAAGGAGGCACATATGCAGCAAGGAAACCGTGATCCCATGAATGAATGGGGCGTCGCTGTGGCCGCATTTTGTCTGCGGCGCGGCATTACGAAAAAACAATTGGCAGCGGAGGCAAACATCCCCTACGATACACTGCTTCAGGTCAGTAAGGGGCGAAGGGCGGGGCATACCGCCCGGCTGGCCATTCAAGCTGTCATAGACCGATACGAGGCGGTTGAACAGAACAAAGTATCCATATTAGTCAGAAAGGAGTGATCGTTTTCCAGATTTCCATACGGGAAAAAATCGCGTTCTATCTATAGTATACCCTTAAAACAGGGCAAAGAGCTGTACATAGGCCGTTATTTTCCCGAATAACACAGGAGGTGATGAAAACGGCTGTCAATCTGCGCAGACTGCGAAGAGTCTGGAGTTGGTTCACTACCGCCCTGGTCGCCATTACAGGGCTCCTGGCGCTGATATTGGTAGGCATCCGGCTATTTGGTATCACACCCTATGCCGTACTCTCCGGGAGTATGGAGCCGGCGTTGCCGGTCGGCGCCTTGCTCTTTGTGCAAAAAACGGAATTTGACCAAATTCAGGTGGGCGACATTATCACCTTCGTCCAAAACGCGGAGTTGGAGGTTGCGACGCATCGGGTGGTGGCCGTGGACTCTGTAGCCCGGCATCTCACCACAAAGGGCGACGCCAACGATACCATTGACGGCAGTCCTGTGCAGGAGGCCAACCTTGTGGGCGTAGTTGTATTCTGCGTACCCGGAGTGGGTTATTTTCTAAATGGAATCACCACGGTTCCTGGCGTATATTTTGCCGCAGCCGGCGTGCTGGTGCTTCTGCTGGGAGCATTTCTCCCGGATTTGCTGGGCAAATCGAAAAAGCAGGAAAAGGCGGAGTGCAAGCGGCATGCAAAGAGGGGGTAATCTGTGCCCGGCGGCACTGATTATACATTATAAAATGATGAGAAATGAGGAATGTACATGAAAAAACGGGTATGGATTCTGGTAGCGGCAGTTCTGCTGATTTCCGCGTGCGCAGTAGGCGGAAGCTTGGCTTGGCTGGCGGATTCCGCCGCAATTACCAACACCTTTACCACCGGCGACATCGAAATCAAACTGGACGAGCCCAACTACAAAGACCCTGCGAAAGTTTATCCCGGCGCGGAAATCGCCAAAGACCCCACCGTAACGATCCTGGCCAACAGCGAGGCCTGTTGGGTGCTGGTCTGCGTGGAAAACAACCTGGTCATCGATGATGCCATCGTTGGCATACCGAATATTCACAGCGACTGGACCCCGGTCTCGGTACAGGGCAACAAGACTATCTATTCGTACAAAGCACAGGTCCCGACCTCCGCCAACGACACGACGCTCACGAAGGTCTTTACGACTGTGACGATCAGCGGTGAACAGGTTACGAAGGAAAATATCAACACATTGGAAGAAAAAACCATCACCGTCACCGCTTACGCCCATCAGGCTGCTGGTCAGACGGCAGCGGAAGCCCTACTGGCCTTCGAAGCCATTTTGGGCGGCACGTGGGCCGCGCCTGTCAACCCCTGACGGAACACTGCCGGCGCGCCGCTTATTTCGGACGAAAGGAAGTTTCTATAAATGAAAAGAAAAGCTATCGCTCTTTGTCTTTTGGTCGCGGTGGCCGCCATCGCCATCGCTGGCACCTCGCTGGCCTACTTTACCGACAAGGATCAGGCGGATAATGTCTTTGTAGTGGGGAACGTCAAAATTCAGCTGCTGGAAAACTTTGAGCAGAACTCCAAACTCCTGCCCGCCACGGGAAGTGTGGAGGACGGTACGCTGCAAAATGCCATTGTCAAGGAAGTCGACGTGAAAAATACCGGCACGGAGCCAGCTTATGCCCGGGTCCATATCGCTGTTCCCGCCGTTCTAGACGCACAACCAAATCCCCTGCTGCATTTTACATACAGCGAAGCCTCCCTGAAACACTGGTCCTGGGAAAAGACCAGCGGCGGTCTCTGGAATTCCTATAATACCACGATAGACGGCATTGTCTACCATGTCTACGTGGTTACCTATCGGCAGCCTCTGGCACCGGCGTCGGTCACGGAAGACCACGCAATCTATCAGGTTTTTTTGGATTCCCGGGCCACGGGTGACGATGTGGCAGAACTCAATGAAATTTTGGGTGAGAATTGGGAGATCAAGGTTTTGGCGGAAGGCGTTCAATCCGCCGGGTTCAGCGACGCCTTCTCTGCGCTGGATACGGCCTTCGGCGTACCTGGCACCTATGACGCATTTTAAAGCCCAGCACTTTTCCGCGGCCTGCCCATGGGGCAGGCCGCACATAGGCCTCCTGCAAACGGCGGGAAGTCCATGTGTGGCCTGTCAAGGACACATGAAAGGAAATCTGGACCCGGGAGGGATGTATGATGCATCAAAAACAATTGGCGGCGACCCTGCTTCTTCTATTGCTGGCGCTTCTGCCCTATCGCACCCTGGCCTACTTTACGGACGAAACAAAGGCCAACAACGTAATTACCATGGGAAATCTTTCTCTGCAGCTTCATGAGGTGGGTGCCGATGGCAAGCCCTTTCCATCCGGCGCGCTCTCAGGCGTCATGCCAGGCGCGGAGATTACAAAAAAAGTTTATCTGGAGAATACCGGCGTGGCCGCCATGTGGGTGCGGGTACGGCTGCAGACCCAGGTGAGCAACGGGCTTTCCTTTGCCCCATATTTCTCTCTGGACTTGGATACGGCGCATTGGGAAGAGCGGGACGGCTGGTATTATTATGGATCGCCCTTAACGGCGGGCCACGTTACGGAGAACCTGTTCTCTACGCTGCGCGCCTCACCCGATATGGGAAACATCTATCAGAACTGCACGGTCACCATATCCATACAAGCGCAGGCCGTACAGTATGATAACAACGGCGGAACGGTCTGGGAAGCTACCGGCTGGCCTGCAGAATAAGGAGGGGACAAAAGTGAAACCAAAGAAAAACCACCGCAGGGCCTGGGTCTCCATGCTCCTGTTCGTCACGATTCTGCTCAGCCTGACCTCCTTCGGCGTTCGCGCTCAGGATGCCCTGGCGGACGATTGCCCGGAGGCCACTGCAGAGCAGACGCTTCCCCAGGAGACGCTCGGCGCAACAGTGCCGGAGACCGGCGTGCCCCAGGAAACCACCGTTCCCGCAACACCTTTGGAGGTAGCGCCTGCCGTTTCGGCGGAGACCACCCTTCCCGATATTCAGGAAACAACCGTCCTCGCTCCTGAGGGGCCGGAGGAAGGCTATACAGAACCAGAGCAGGCGGAGGCAGGACCTGCGCAACAGGGCACAGCCCTTCCGCTCCTGTCGGAAAGCCAGCAATTTTATGTTGGGAAAAACTATACTGACGCCGCGCCGTTTCTGGCTCCGGTCGCTGGAGCCACAACGCAGAACCGTCGTGCTGGGGGCGACAATCCTGACGAAAATGGGTTGGAGTTAAAAAAAACAGCGGAAACGCAGGAGGACGGGTCTGTTTCGCTTTCCCTGGAGGCTTACGTCACTGGCGAGTCCATTTCCAGCGTCGTACAGTCGGACGTGCCCACGGATATCATCCTGGTTTTGGACCAGTCCGGTTCCATGCGCGATCCTTTTGGCTATCAGTTCCGTGCTTACAGCCAAACCACCAACACAAATTACTATAGTTATAATAACCGCAATAATCTCTGGGCGCTGCTGGAGGACGGCAGCTACATACAAGTAAGTCTGCAGCGGGAAGCAATTTATGAGGTTTATTACAGCGCCTTGACGGGTTGGCGGAACTCCTATCTGTATGGCAGTCGGGAGAATCTGTACATGCTGCAAAGCGGAAGCTATGAAAAGGTTCGGGTGGAGCGCAGCGGCAACGGCAGCAGCAGGAGAACTTACCGGTACTACAATAGCTCGAACAACGTTCTTCTGGAGGAAAGTACCGGCGACAATACTGTACCGGCCAACCTCTATTATACACAGTCGCAGCAGAGAACCGGCTATCGATATACCTATCGCTACGCTCTAAATGGCGAGACAGTTACCCTGCGCGTCAACGAGGTGCTCACTGGCGGAGATGACGAGGCCGGCGTGCAGCTCTATGCCCGGGATTCTAGCTCTACATCCCGGCTAGACGCTTTAACCGCCGCTATCACTGGTTTTGCCGACGCCGTGGTCAAAAAAACGACGGGAGCCGACGGTGTGGCCGGAACGGAGGACGACGTGGCGCACCGTATCGCGATGGTCGGATTTGCCTCAGGTAACCGGTACAACGGTGCTTATTACGGCTACGCTAACTCCGAGGTATTTATTGGTTCCCGGGAATACACCTACGGCATCTCCGCCCAAGGACAATATGCAAACGCTCTCCAGGACATGCGGAGCCAAAGCGGTATTGCCAACATCGCCGCATCCATTGGGGCCCTGGACGCCGACGGCGGCACTCTGACCCATTTGGGCCTGGAGATGGCCAACGGCATTCTGGCGGCCAATCCCGTACCCGCAGGTGAAAAACGCAACCGCGTGGTCATCGTTTTCACCGACGGCGCGCCTGGCTGGAGCGGATATGACGCCCAATATGCTGGCTCCGCCATTATGGAAGCCGCCAACACAAAAGGAACCTATCAGGCCACGGTCTACGGCGTGGGAATCTTTGACGGGGCGGACGCCACCAGCACCGGAAGCGCATCCGGCACAGACGTGGAAAAATCCAACTGGTTTATGCAGCGCCTCTCCTCCAACGACGGCGTCGCGCAAACGCCCAGCTATTATCTGTCCGCCCAGGACTCGAAAGCCCTGCAGGACATCTTCGAGCAGATCTCCGACCAAATTGAAGAGGGCGGAGCCCGGGTAAAGCTGGACGCGTCCACCGTCCTTAAGGACGTGATCTCGCCATATTTTAATCTGCCGGAAGCGGGCCCTCCGGTAATCCAGCTGTTTACCGCCTCGTACATCGCAGCGGACACCTGGGCCCACCCGGTTCCCTTCTCTGCGGGCAGCGTCACGGTAGAGGGAAAAACCATTTCCGTGACCGGATTTGATTATGCAGAGAATTGGGTGGGCACCCAAACCGATACCGCCACAGGATTGGTCACTTATCGGGGACAAAAGCTGATTGTAAAAATTTTGATTGAGCCGGAGGATAGTTTTTTCGGCGGCGAGCAGGTTCCTACCAACGACGGAAGCTCCGGCATATACCGGGAGGGCGATCTATTCGAGCCCTTCCCCCTCCCCCGCGTCGACGTCCCCCTGCGGTACGAAATTGCGGCGCAAAATCAGTCCGTGTACTTGTCGCAGAGCGTAGACCTGTCCCAACTTCTGGCATTTGCCCGAGGGTACCGGCCCAACGGCGTCAACAGCCGCTTTGTCACCATCGAATACACGCTGATGCACGAAGATACCGTCATTGGAACCTATATCTTCAGGCCGGGCGAGGCTGAAGGTACATGGGTTTGGCGGTCCGCCGAGCAGCCGGTCTTGTCAGAGGATACCGCCTATCGCCTGACTTGCTGTGTGACCAGTGGCGCGCTGAGGAAAGACGGCTTGTCCGCAGAGGCCAAAGTCTTTGTCTTCCGGCCCGAAATCACATGGCAGGACCAAACCATTTATCTGGGCGAAGCCCCGGATTACGAAGACAGCCAGGCCAGTCTTCTCTGGACCGGCTCCCCGGACGCTGCCGCGCCGGCGGGTCCTGCTCCCAGCCTCTTCTATACCTATGCGCCGGACGCGGCGGCGTTTCAGGCCGACACCGTGGTTTCCGTCCAGGCCTGGATCGGAGAGACCAATATCACGCAGTGGACTATTTTCCGCTGGAGCCCCTCCGCGGATTGCACTTGCGACCAAAAGCCGAGCGAGGGCAACTTTCGGGTTCATGTTCAAGCCTGCTTCCTAACCATCACAAAAGCCGGTTCCTCCCATGTGGATGCTTCCCAGAGCTATCTCTTCCAGGTCCGCGGAACAGATCAAACCAACCAGGATATTTGCCTGGAGGTGGCGGTGGTGAGCAACCGCTCTGTGACCATAACCGGTCTTCCCATCGGCGCCTATACCGTGACGGAACACGCCGATTGGTCCTGGCGCTATACGCCCGCCTCTGTCTGGTCCGCGGTTCTCAGCCGTGGGAATCCCAGCGCATCCATCCGAGCGGAAAACAGGCGGACTGAAATCCATTGGCTAGACGGTTGCGCGGCGGCGGACAATATCTTTGACTTCATACACGGGGGTGCAGTGTGATGAACAAAGAGACCCGAACGCATCCCGGCAGATTCTTGCTCCGGCGGCGCCATATTGCCAGACGGAAGGCACTCGTCCCCTGCCTGACCCTGCTGCTCCTGCTGGGGGCTCTCGGCGGGACCTACGCCTGGCTGGCAGACAGCACAACACCTTTGTTTAACCGCTTCCAGCCCGCCCAGGTCAGCTGCCAGGTACAGGAAACGTTTGACGGGCAGACAAAATCCGATGTAAAGATTCAAAATACCAGTGATATAGCCGCCTATCTGCGGGTAGCCTTGGTGGCCAATTGGGTGGATGGCGCAGGCAACGTCTCTGCAGCAGCGCCGGACCTAAGCAGCGTTCTGGAGCTCAATCTCATAAATTGGCGTTTGGGCGCCGATGGCTATTATTACTACCCGGACCCGATTGCACCGGGTGAAATTACGGCGGTTTTGGTGAAGGAATGCGCCGATAAAAATCAGGCTGCGCCAGCCGGCTACCGGCTGCGGCTGCAGGTACTAGCTGAGGCCATTCAGGCCGATCCTCCGCAAGCCGTGCAGGAGGCCTGGACGGTAACCGTTCAAAATGACGGGTCCATCGTACCGAAGGGAGCCGAACCATGAGAAGGAATACAATTGCGAAACTACTCCTGCTTCTATTCTGGATTGCAATACTGGGCGGGACTCATCGGCCGATTCAAGCTGCAGAGGCTACCGTGGTTTACAAAGGCGGCGCTGAACAGTTTGTTTATTTGCCCGAAGGAAACGGCGACGACCTATTTGGCTCCTTTAAAAACTTGATGCCCGGCGATACGGTGCAGCAAATCATTCAAATTCAAAATGACAGAGACAAACAGGTGAAGGTAAAGCTGTATTTGCGTGCGGAGGCTGTCTCCGAGGCGGATCGAGCATTCCTCTCCCAGCTGCAGGTCACAGTGGAACAGGGGGACAGGCGTATTTTTCAAGCCCCCGCGGATCAGCAGGACGGTCTGTCTGAAAACGTGTTGCTGGGCACCTTTTACTCCGGCGGTAAAACCGACCTGAGGGTGAGCCTGCAAGTGCCCGCCACATTGGACAACCGATTTCAGGACACTGCCGGCACAATTACCTGGGTCTTCACCGCCGAGGAGCTGCCCATTGATTCCACTGATCCAACGCCACCCTACACCGGCGATTCTTCCCACCTGGCCTTGTATTGGGCAATTTTGACCATCAGCGTGCTTTCGTTGGCGGTTCTGCTGCTCTTTTGGCGAAAAAAAGCTCTGACACATCGTTTCTAAGTTGATCAGCGCCGCAGAGGATAAATACCTCTCTGCGGCGCTCCTTTTTTCTCAGAGAAGGTGGAAAATCAATATCCCTCCAAGGTATCAAGCCCATCGTAAGATGTTGCTTCTGACTCCTACGGACAAATATACGATCACCCTATTCTCCAGTTACGTGGTCGCCGCAGATGAGGACGCCCGGCAATTAAATTTTTCTCCGGAAGCGGAATACCGGCATGGCTTCTGACCGCTAGGCCCGCTCGTGCTTTCAGGCTTTAGTGTCCCCCACTGGGACGGAACGGGTCATTCCCCTGTCCACCACCGCTAAGCGTCTTAACAGGCCCGTTTTTCCTGCTAGGCATTTCGACTCCATCCAATAGTAATTAGACCTCTTCCTTCTTAATGCACGCCCGTTGCCTTTTCTCTCGAAAAAACTGCTTGTTAAACAGGTAAGCGGTATCTGCGGGCTTCGTAATTCCCGCCAGCTCGTTGTATGCCTCTGCACGCTCCACATCTCCCATACGGTAATAGCAGACACAAAGCTGCAGACAAGGCAGGTAATCGTAGCAATCCGGAATGATGAACCCGCCTGAAGTGTCCTCGCGCTGGCAGGCTAAGGCCCGTTCATACCAGAATGCAGCCGAACGGTAGTCGTCCCGGTCAAAAAAGAACTTGCCGACCTCACAGCAGAGCTCCGCCCTGGGCGGGCCATACCGTAAGCTGCGTAAAAGTGCAATGAATGCCCGCTCCGGCTGTCCCAGGCGGAAATAGCACTGGGCCAGATTCCGGCATGCTTCCAGCTGATTTTCCACCCAACCCTGCCCACTATCCAGAAAAGCCTCAAAAATCCGAGCCGCCTCCCGATCCTCTCCATGATACGTGAGCTCCCGTGCGTAGTAAAACTGCTCTCGGGGCGACAACTCCTTCTTAGCTTCTAAAAGACGGCGAAATATCCGCAAATTCCGGTCCGGGTCCCCCGGACCGGTTTTTCGGTGCGTTACTGCCGTCTCGTCGTACACAACAACTCCGGACGGCACGATAGCCTCATGCACCGCCCCCTCCCAGCGGAACCCTGCCCCTCGCCGGACCAGTCGTTCCCGGTAATACGTAAAAGCAGGCTTGTCGAAGGAGTCAAAGGCCGTATGATACCGAAGCATGACCATGTCCACTTGTGAAGAAAGCGATTTTTTCAGGGATAAAAAACGTTTTTGGTCCTCCAGCTCCACCACATCGTCCCCATCCAACCACATACAATAATCCATGGTCGCTTTGGAGAAGGCGTAGTTGCGGGCTGCAGCGAAATCATCCACCCATACAAAGTCAAAAATGCGGTCTGTATAGCGGGATGCGATCTCTTTGGTTTCGTCCGTACTGCCCGTATCCACAATCACAATCTCTTCCACCAAATCTCGGACAGAATCCAGGCAGCGGGAAAGATTTTTTGCTTCGTTCCGGACAATCATACACAGGCTGATGGTAATCACGAGCTGTCCTCCCTAGCATAACAAGATGGGGCCCGGAGGGGCCGCGCTCCCCCGGGCCCGGTTATATTGCAATCTGCTTGCGCAGATTTTTTATCTCTTGTAAAAGTCCTTGCAGACTTATTTCGTGACAGGGGACAATTTATCCTTTGCCTGCATTGTTTCTGAAACCGGCGGGGCCAGTGGCGCCTATTTCAAAAAGATAACGTTAATTCAGCTTTTTGACCGTCAAGCTGGCGTTGACTCCTGTGCCAAGCGTCACGCCTACCGCCAGCAGTGCAGATAGGGCCATGTCGATAGTGCTGCCGGCGGTTAGTGAGACGATCGCCGTGCCGCTGTAGATAGAACTTGTGCCAACTGTAAGCGGACGGGAGATCACCAACGATGGTATATTGGTGCCGTTCTGCCGCACGGCCAGGGTGAGAGTTGTTGCAACGGATGCAGTAGCAGATATAAAATAGGTTATTTCATAGTTTCCATCCTGGGCAACTGTCACGCTGTTTGCCGTCGTGTAGCTCTCGTTTAGGGCCGGCATGGTTTCGGGTAAGCTGAGCTGCGTTTGTACGCCGACAGCTAGATTAATCGTTTGTGCGGTATTGTTAAAACGCCCACCATAAGCATTTAGGCCATTAGCAGGGCCCGTAGCGCCGGCAGCTCCTGTTACACCGGTAGCACCCGTAAGGCCAGTGGGACCGGTCGGGCCAGTTGCGCCAGTAGGTCCGGTTGTTCCGGTGACGCCGGTTGCCCCAGTGGCTCCGGTTGGGCCGATTGGACCGGTGACTCCGGTGCCTCCAGTTGAACCTGTGGCTCCGGTCACCCCAGTAGCGCCGGTCGCTCCAGCCAGGCCCGTGGCGCCGGTAGGTCCGGTGGGGCCAATCGGGCCCAGAGGACCGGTAGCACCCGTCACGCCTGCCAAACCTGTGGGGCCAGTCGGACCCAGAGGGCCGGGCTGCCCTTGCGGGCCCTCAGGTCCCTGCGGGCCCTGAATTCCCTGTATGCCAGTCTGTCCGGTTGCGCCGGTGGGACCGGCAGGGCCTTGCTGCCCCGTGACGCCTGTCGGGCCGGAGGGACCTGTTGGACCGGTTGCGCCTGTCGGACCAGCTAAACCGGATGCACCGGTGGGGCCAACGGGGCCCTGTGGACCGGTGGCGCCGACCGCTCCAGCCGGGCCAGTGGCACCAGTCGCGCCAGTCGCACCGGTGGAACCAGTGGGCCCAACACCGCCTTGCACACCGTCACTGCCAGTGGCGCCGGTTGGACCAACGGGGCCCTGCGGGCCTGTAGACCCAGTCGCGCCAGTCAGTCCCGTGGCCCCGGTTGCACCAGTAGGGCCAATGGGGCCAGCGACTCCCTGTGCGCCTGTAGCACCAGTGGTACCGGTAGGACCCTGCAAGCCCTGTACTCCCTGTGGTCCGGTCGGGCCCGGGATTCCCTGGGGGCCCTGCAGGCCTTGCACGCCTTGTGGTCCTGTGGAACCTCTCGGTCCTGGAATACCCTGCGGACCTTGCGGGCCTCGTGGGCCCGGAGGCCCCGGTACGGGACAGTACTGCGGGCACGGGCAGGGGCAGGGCGGCTTCCCGCAGGGATCCTGACAGGGTTGGAACGAGCAGCAGGTGTCCACGGCCGCACCAGGCCGGTAGATATTTGCAGGTTCACTTGGTCGAAAAATATTCATAGGAAGAAAGAACCTCCTTCATGTCCAATTCTATGAGAAAATGGAAAGCCTTCCTTTAAAGCTTATGTTGACCCGCAAAAAATGTGACTTTTTGTCTTCCCGCCTGCAGGCAGGAGACTTTCGTGTCTTTTTCAAATTCGTTCCGCAATGCTGAACTTTGTTTACTCGCTTTTAGCGCCCTTTTTTCGCAATATTCGTCATTACTTTCCTTTTTGTCTATGTAATGCGGATGTTTGTCTTTAAAATATGCAACTTCCATAAATTTCCTGGTTAATTTTATAAAATTTTTGACATAATCTTGAAATTTGAAATTAATGATTGTATTATTAATTAGCCCGCTACCCCGAACGAGCAGCAGGGTGGTGGCATACGTTTAAACTGCTCAAAAAACGAGGAAAGGAAGAAGAACGGTATGAGGAAAAAGCTGATAGCGGCCTTGCTGGCTTGTATGCTCATGATGAGCTGCATGCTGACAGTCGGAGCGGCAGGTACCGACAACGCAATTCGTGGCGCCGCCACGGCGGAAAACGGCACCATCACCGTAACGCTGTATGCCAGCGGGGTACATGGCGCCGCCAGTGGCGAGTTCTCGGTCAAATATGGGGGAGGTCTGAAATTATCAGATTCTCGTTCCACCCAGACTTTGTCCGACATCAACGCAAAGGAGGAAGGTATCGTCCGCTATACCTGGACCGGCACTCCAGCAAAGGAGGATGTCAAACTCCTGACTCTCACCTTTACAGGTGCCGAAGTGGGCTACTATACCTTCCAGATCACGGAGGTGAAGGCCTACGACGCCAAATATCAAGCCATTCCGGAGTCGAAGGATTTTGATGTCTCTGTCCGCGCAGCTTGCGATGGCAAAAATTGCCCCTCGGCAAAGTTTGTGGACGTGGATCAAAAAGCCTGGTATCACGATTCGGTGGACTATGTCGTGGTCCGCGGTATCATGGTTGGCATGAGCGACACGGTATTCGCCCCCAGCAAGCCCATGACCCGCGGTATGCTGGTCAAGGTCCTGGGCGCTATGGAGGGAATTGACGTTAAACAATATGCCACCAGCAGCTTCACGGATGTGAAGCCGGGCGTTTGGTATGCGCCCTATGTGGAATGGGCATACCAAAATAATTTGGTACGGGGGTATGGAACCCAACGGTTCGGTCCTAACGACCCTGTAAGCCGGGAGCAGACGGTGACAATTCTCTATCGCTATTGGCAATTTAAAGGGAACCAATGGACGGTGGACGCCAGCGTGTTCAACACCTTCCAGGATGCCAAGCAGGTATCCGGCTGGGCGGTGGAGGCTTTGCAGTGGGCAACCGCCTACAACTTAATGAATGGGCGTTCCGCTGGCGTCCTGGCGCCTTGGGACAACTGCAAAAGAGCGGAGATTGCCAAGCTTATCATGATGTTTGAAGCGCTGAGCTGAGAAAGGAGAGGAAGTAATGAAATACATGTTATCCAAACGAGTCCTTTCCCTGATTCTGACGCTCTGTATGGTTCTGGCGTTCCTACCGGGTACGATAGCCCAGGCCAGCGAGACGCCGGCAGAATACAGTCGGATCAGCGCGGATTTCGTTCGGCCGAGTACGTCTGAGCAAGTCTCTGAAGAAGAAGCAGAGGATATGCCTCTGTACGACGAGAACGATCAGGTCCGTGTCTTCATCGTCCTGGATGGAAAATCCACCCTTGAAAGGGGATATTCCACCACGGACATCGCCTCCAACAAGAGCGCCATGCACTACGCGGAGGGCCTTGCGGAAGCCCAGGACGCCGTAGCACAGCGCATTTCCAAAGAAGCGCTCAGCGGCAAGGACCTGGAAATCCGCTGGAACCTGACCCTGGTGGCCAACGCCATGTCCGCCAATGTGCGGTATGGCGACATTCCGGCCATTGAGCAGGTAAAAGGCGTGAAAGCCGTACATATCGCACCCGTTTATGAGGTGGAGAAGACGCTGGAAGCAGCCAACCCCAATACGGTCTCCGCCGGGGGCATGGTTGGCAGCTATGATGCCTGGCTGGAGGGTTACACTGGCGCCGGAAGCCGCATCGCCATCGTCGACACCGGAATCGATACCGACCACCCCTCCTTCGATAGCCAGGCGTTCGAGTATGGTCTGATGGTCAGCTCCGCGAAAAGCGGGAAGGAAATCAGCGATTACAACCTTCTGGACGAAGAGGAAATCGCAGCCGTGCTTCCTAAGCTGCACGCCTCCGCCGCCTTTGAGGGACTCACTGCCAAACAACTGCACGTGAACTCGAAGATTGCCTACGGCTTCAACTATATTGATGAGAGCCTGAACATTTCCCACGATCTGGATACTCAAGGCGATCACGGCTCCCATGTCTCCGGTATCGCCACAGCCAACCGGTACGTGCAGGTTGCTGGAGAAAACGGAGTCTCCTATGAGTACCCCGCCAGCGGTGTGGTAGGCATTGCCCCCGACGCGCAAATTCTCACCATGAAAGTCTTTGGCGTGGGCGGCGGCGCATATCCGGACGACTATATGGCTGCCATTGAGGATGCAATCGTACTGAACTGCGACTCGGTCAATCTGTCCTTGGGCTCGCCCACCATTGGATTCTCCTATGACGACGAGGAATATATCAATGAAATCATGGCAAGCCTCTCCAAAACGGAGACCGTCGTCACTATGTCCTGTGGCAACTCCGGTTATTGGGCGGAATACAGCAACTCCCCCACCGGCCTGAATTACGCAGACGACGCCAACACCAACCGGGTTGGTTCCCCTGGTTCTTACCAAAATTCCTTTGCGGTGGCCAGCGCCGACAATACCGGTGCCACCGGATCCTACCTTCAAGTTAAGGGAAGCAATTTCGTCTACAACGACAAAGCGACCATTGCGTTCGAATCTTTGGATACCTCTGAGGACCAGAGCGGCACGGATTATCCCTATATTTTCCTGGGCAACCCGGCAGACCCGACAGACACGGTAAAATACGCCGGTTCCCTGGATGACTTTAAGGGCCTGGACCTGGAGGGCAAAATCGTTTTGGTCTCCCGGGGCGGCGATATTGATTTTACCGTCAAGCAGAAAAATGCCCTGGACGCCGGGGCTACGGGCCTGATCGTATACAACAACCAGCCCGGCGGCTTGAATATGCAGCTTGCCTACAAACTTCCAACCGTCTCCATTCAGTTGACACAGGTCCAAAAAATCCTGGAGCTGTCAGAGAAGGATGCGCAGGGCCGCTACGCCGGCACACTACGCGTCATGCATGGCTATGTCACAGATAAGGATGCCGGCGGCGACACCATCGTTATGAGCGAGTTCTCCTCCTGGGGCGTGCCAGGAAATTTGATTCTCAAACCTGAAATCACAGCGCCTGGCGGCAATATTTATTCCACCACCAACGGTGGTACCTATGGCCATATGAGTGGCACCTCTATGGCGGCCCCCTCCGTGACCGGCATGGCCGCGGTAGTTGGACAATTTGTGCGGGAGAATGGTTTGGCGGAGCAAGAAGGGATTACGGCCCGCTCCCTAGTCAATTCCCTGCTGATGGGAACCGCGGTCCCCTCGATGGACTACAACTCCGACGTGGAGTTCTCGCCCAGAAGCCAGGGAGCTGGCTTAGCTAGCGTGGTGGGCGCTGTGACCAGCCCCACTTACATCACCATGGAGGGTAACAACGACGGAAAGGTCAAGGCGGAATTGTTCGACGACCCGGACCGGGTTGGCCAATACACCTTTACCTTCCACGTCAATAATCTCACCGATCAGCCCGCCTCCTACCAGTTGGAGGCGAGCGTCCTGGCCCCCGGGATCCTGGAGCAGGACGGTAACCGCTTTATGCGCACCAGCGACGTGGCTCTGGACGCGGACGTAGCCTTCACCGGCGAAGCGCCGTTTGATTTCAACGGCGACGGTAAGATGGATGACGCCGACATTCTGGCCATCCTGCGGCACGTCAGTGGAACGGCATTCCTGACCGGGGACGCGCTCCAGGCCGCCGACCTGAACGGCAGCGGCGTGGTAGAGGCGGTTGACGCGCAGATCCTCAGCGACCTGCTCAACGGCGGGTCCTATGGAGAACTGACTTTGCAGGACCTGCTGGATCAAAGCGCCATCACGGTGCCCGCTCACGGCACCGTCACCGTCACTGCCACCATCACTCTGACGCCGGCCGGCCGGGCATACCTGGAGGAGAACTTTGTCAACGGCACTTACGTGGAGGGGTATGTTTACCTGCGCTCTCAGGCGGACCAGGAGGGCGTTTTGGCAGTGGACCAGTCCATCCCGTTCCTGGGATTCTACGGCAACTGGACCGATCCGTCCATGCTGGACCGGTTTAAGTATGCCGAGGATTACTTCGACCGCGAAGCCCACACCCCCTATCTGCCCTTTAGCATTGAAAATTACTATAACAAACAATTCAAAGACCTATCCTCGAGCTATCATTTCGGATTGAACCTATACGCCGACGATAATGCTTACATCGGAGACCGGAATGCGCTCTCCTCCGCAGCAGGCGACTCCATTTACGATCTCACCTACCAGTTGGTTCGGAACGCCGCGAACGTGAACTTCGCCATCACCAACGCGGAAACCGGTGAGGTTTACTTCCAGCAGGATTACGGCAAGCAAGCCAGCGCGTTCTATTACACCAACGGCGGCGCCTGGATGTACACCAGAACTAACAAAGCCATTAATTGGGCCGGTACGGATGCGGATGGCAGCCCGCTTCCCAACAATACCAAGGTCAGCATGACCCTCACCATGGTCCCGGAGTACAATATGGGGCCGGACGGCATACTCAAGGGCCAGCTTGGCAAGGGTGCAACCTGGTCCATGCCCTTGACCATTGACAACGAAGCGCCCAATGTGGAAACCATGTACTTCTCCAGCGACGCAATCACTGACGCCAAGCTGCTCAACGTGCAGGCCAAGGACAATCAGTACATTGCAGCCGTACTGGTATATAACGAGGCCGGCACCAAGCTGCTTAACGCGGTTTCCCCCAACCAGACGGAAGTCAGCGCAGATGTGGCAATGCACATCGACATGAGCGAAATCCATGAGGACAACGTCACGGTCGTAGTCGTGGACTACGCAGGCAACTCTGCTGCCTACAGCCTAGAGCTGGGCAACGGCGGCGGCGAGGGGCCAGACGTCATGACCGGATTCTTCGCCTATCTTCCCGCGCAGTCCAGCTGGATTAACTTTGATGAAACCACGGCGAACAATCCTACGCCACTGGTAGAATCTGCCATGGACTTCGGCGCGGCGGAGCAGGTCAACGGCTACGTCTTTGCCACGGATTTGGACGGCTACCTGTATGTGATGGAGCACGGCAAATATGAGCCCACCGTCATCTGTCAGACTGGCTATACCGCGATCCAGGATATGGCCTATAATCCCGCCAACGAAAAGCTATACGGCCTAACCGCACGCACGCTGGAAGACGGCACCATTCAGTCCAACATCATTCTGGAGATTGATCTACTCTCCGGCGCAGTGAAGGAACTGGGTCAATTTACGCTGGAGGGCACCAAGGACAATCTGCAGACTTTAGCCTGTACGGAGGACGGTGTGTTCTATGCCGTCACCAGCTCCGACACAGAGAGCGTGCTCTATAGCTTCACCGTCAACGGGGAAGCGCTGGGCGAGTTGAAGACCATCGGCGGCACCGGCTATCAGGCCAACTATATCCAATCCATGACCTGTAACCGCGCCACCGGAGACCTGTATTGGGCGCAGTTCTATAAGCCCGGTATCTTCGCCCAGCCCGAGTCCCATCTTGTGAAGCTCGACAAGGCTACCGGCAAAGCCACTGCGGTGAGTGATCTGGTCAACGAAACCACCGGCCTGTACTATGTTTCCAAAGCCGGCCAATCCTTCGGCGATACGGACAAGGTGACGGATGTTCAGCTTATTCAGAGCGACATTACCCTATACAGTGGTCGGAGCCAGACCCTGGAGGGCTATGTTCTGCCCTGGACGCTGAGTGACCGGAGTATCGTCTGGAGCTCCAGCAATCCCGCTGTGGCCAGCGTTACCAAGGATGGCGTGGTGACCGGCATCAAGGCCGGTACAGCGGTAATCACCGCAGCCGCCAAGCTGGACCCCTCGGTAAAAGCCACTTGTTCTATCACCGTCAAGGAAATTGACAAGACCGTGAACGGCATTGTGTATGGCTCCGACAACAACGCAAACTTTGCAAAGATCAACGTGGATGACGCGACCTATACCAAGCTGTCCGGTCCCTTGAACGAGGACTTTATCTCCGCCACCATGCTGGGCGACACGCTGTATGCCGCCACGGACAGCGCGCTGTACACAGTGGACCCCGAAAACAGTTTCGCTACCAAGAAGGTTGGTACTACGGCGGCTCCCTTTACTGACATGACCTATTCCCCGCATCTGGGCTTTGGTCTGGCAACCTATGGATATAACCTGTTGGTTGTAGACCCAGAGGAAGAGGGGTGCCTCCACTCCTATTGGAATCTCAGCTCCTTATTGAATTGCATTAACGGCGTTGCTTATGCCGGCTACGACAGCACCTATGATTACTTCTACCTCCTCTCCAGCAGTGGCTCTCTCTACCTGGTGGGCATTTATGAGGAGGGGTCCGGCTATACCCTGACCTCAATAAATATCATTCCCACCGGTTATTCCATCTCTGGTCAGGACCGCAATCAATCCATTATCTATGATTTTGAATCCGGCTGGATTTTCTGGACCCGGTACGACGGAGAAAATAGCGTGAGCATCGTCGCCGTCAACGAGGAGACAGAGGAGGTTGTGGTTCGCGGCTCCTTCCCGTCCGGCGTATGGCCCGTGGTCGGTTTGTACGCCACAGGTAACGAGGACAACATGGACCGCACCGGCGACAATCTGGCCAAGACGCCCATGACCAGCTTCGCAAACGCCGAATGCCCCATAGAAAACCTAAAGGCGATTCCTAGCACCCCCCAAACCGTTTTGAAGCACTGAGCCACAGTAGAATAGGAGGTAACAATGCGTACCAACAAATTACGGAGACGGGTCCTGTCCCTGGCTTTGGTGTTTTGCATGGTACTGACCATGATCCCTGCCGCGCTTGCGGCGCAGGGCAGTCAGTTTACGGATGTGGACCCCAACAGCTGGGCCTACCCTTATATTCAGGATGTTGTAAACAAGGGCCTGTTTAACGGCACGGGTGAAGGCAAGTTCAGCCCCAACAATACCATGGACCGGGGCATGATTGTCACCGTTTTGAGCCGTATGGCCGGCGTACAAGTAGACAACAATGCCAAGACCTCATTCCCCGACGTGGAACCCGGCCACTTTTATACAGGCGCCGTGGAATGGGCGGTTCAAAACGGCATTACAGAGGGGTTCGAGGACGGGACCTTCCGTCCCAACTCGCCGGTGACACGGGCCCAGGTGGCCGTGTTCCTGCTGCGGTATGCCAGCTATGCCATGCTGCTGCTACCGGAAACGGCGGCTGAAAAGGTATTTACCGACAGCAATCGGATTCCCAACTGGGCCAAGGACGCGGTCAAAACCTTACAGATGGCAGGCATCATCGCCGGCTATGAGGACGGCTCCTTCCAGCCCATGAGAAATATCTCCCGGGCGGAAGCCGCAAAGCTCATCAGCGTGTTCCTGTCTGTGGCGAAGGAGCAGCCGGACCCCACAGTGGAACCCACGGAGAGCACCGAACCCTCCGAGAGCATAGAACCAACCCAGGAGCCCACGGTACCCACCGAACCCGCGGGGCCTTTCACCATCACTTTCACTGGCGAGCACTACATGGTCTTTTATCAGGGAGAAGCCGTTTCGGAAATTTCTTTGGATAAAAACGTGAGCTATGCGGAATTCCGGCTTACCGTGGAGGATGGGTATGAGATCTATGATATCACCGCGACCAACGGCAATCTGCGAAATATGGATAGCAACTATGTCCTGGGCGGTCTGACGGAGGACGCAACTGTAAAAGTGGAGGTTGGTTTAGCCCGGCACACCGTCACCTTTGACCCCTGCAACGGCGAGCCCGCAACGACCGTTAAAGTGGTCCACGGTAATGCCGTTGAAAAACCCAAGGATCCAGTCAAAACAGATGACGTATTTGAGGGCTGGTACACCACCGCCGGCGATAAATGGGACTTTACTGTTGCCGTCCTATCGGATATGACGCTGTATGCCTATTGGGAAAACGACAGCAGCATCGATATGACCCTGTATGTAGATGGCGTCAACGGAAAAGACACCAACGACGGCCTGACGCCGGAGACCGCCCTAAAGACCATGACCAAAGCGCAGGCTCTGATTCCGCCCAAAGTGCAAAATGGCACCATCTATATAACCGGTACCATCACCGTCTCCGGGGAAGAAGCCTGGAGTCTCAATGGAAAGGACTGTACCGTCAAGCGTTGGGACCGCTGCGTATCAGACCTCATCGTGGTGGAAGGCAGCTTGACCTTGAGCAACATCACCATCGACGGCAACCGGGAAAACATCGATTTTTCGGATCCGCAGCTCAAGATGGGACACTGCCTGTACATCCCAGTGGGCGGCGAGCTCACCATCAACGACGGCACTGTCATTCAGAATAACTATCACTATAAGGGCCAGGGCGGCGCCATATACCTATACCAAGGCGGCACCGTAATCATGAATGGCGGCAAAATCACCAAAAATGAGTCCGGCTACACCGGCGGCGCCATCGGAATTATGGGCGGCAGAACGGAGGACGCCACCGCCACCTTTATCATGAACGGCGGTGAAATCTCCGAGAATCTGGCCGGCTCCATGGCCAGCGCCATCAGCGGCACCTCTTATTACATGTATATTGAGATCAATGGCGGCCGGATTGTCAACAACACCACAAAAAGCGTAAATAACGCAGCCGTTTATCACGGCAGCAAATATGGCGCTGTAGTGCTCACAGGAGGCACTATTTCCGGCAGCAAAGACACCAACGGCGACGCCAGCGCCGGCGTGTATACCTCCTATGACGTCTGCCAAATTGATCCAAAGGAACGCGGAAGCCTGGTCCTGGAGGATTATGTGTTCTTCAGCAACTCGAATACCTCCTCCGGCAAGCTCGTGTTCCCCTACACGAAAAAGCCCCTGTCCTATTTAGGCGGCGAAAAGCTGTTGGTCAAGGTGCGCGACCTCTATGTGGGCGCGGTTGTCCTGTCCGGCACCGACGAGTATCAGCTGACCCAGGACGACTTTAGCCGCGTCCAGGTGCTCAATGATATTGAAGGCGCGTATCAGGTGGTTTTGGACCAGGAACACAACCAAATCATTCTGGACGAGATTCCCAACAACGATATCATTGTTTACTTAAACGGCGTATCCGGCAAGGATGAAAACGACGGTCTGACCAAAAATACGGCAGTCAAAACCTTTGCCAAGGCCAAGGAGATCCTGAAAGCCCAGGTGGATGCGGCGGGAACCATCCCTGCAGACGCCAACTTCGTCATCTCCTTGGTGAATAAGGTGACCATTACGGAGGATACGAGTCTGAGCTTTACGGACTTCGGGGACTACGCCCCCCGGTGTATGGTCAAGCGGGACGCCTCCTATAGCAGCGGTCAGTTTTTCATCATTAAAGCCTGCCATGTCACTATGGAAAATATTATTTTTGACGGAAATAAACCCTTTGTCAAAAACAACAGCGCTGCTATGTTCTCGTTGGATTACGACAGCGACAGCGAAACCGGCACGCTCGTCACAGCGAACGCCGGAACCGTATTCCAGAATCATACTGCCAACAGCATGGGCGGCGTCTTCTCTTTGACTTCCGGCTTGGCCAAGCAGGATACGAATCTAATTATAAACGGCGCCACCTTCCGGGACATCGAGGGCGGCAGCGGCGCTATCGCGCTGACCTGGGGCAGCTCCACCTCCATTGGCGCTCGGTCCAATTGTATTATCAACGACATTCTGGTGGAAGACTGCGTTTGCACCAATGGCATGTTCTATGCCTACTATGGCGGAGATATTGTCTTAAACGGCGGCGTCTTCCGGAACAATACGGCCAAAACCGGCGGCTCCATTGCTGCCATTGGTAACGGTTCCGGCGCCCGTATCATCGTCAACGCCCCGGAATCCGGCAAGCAAATGGAACTAGACGGCGATATCTATCTACAAAATGGGGTAAATGATGCAGATGGAAATGTGAGCCTTGCAGAAGGCTGTGTCGTCTATATCGGCGGACCCCTGGCCACCAATCTCACCATCCGAGCCAGTCTGTCCATGCGGAAAGTACCCGTGGCGGAAGGTCTCAACTACCGTCTCACAGAAGAAGACCTGGCGAAGTTCACCATGGCCTCTGGAGACGCCTTAAGGCTAGATAAAGTAAATAATCAAATCGTTATCACCAAGTCCCTTTACTAGGCTTCTTCCTCTTACGTAACGCAAAAGCCAACAAAAATCCCACCCGGTAACGGGTGGGATTTTTGGGGAGGTGTCGCTTATTTTTTATCCTTCGCCGCACACCGCATCCTTGTGAATACAGGCCCGGACATTGTGAAACAGCTCTAGTCCGATTTCAATGTTCGGCGCGGTCCAAGTTGCCTGTCGCTCCGTAAAGCTCCCCAGCCAGCTCAGGCGCTGCGGGGGTACGAAATGGAACCCCTCCGTGAGCTCCATCCTGTATTCGCAGGGCTCCGCAACCTGAAGCACCTGCAAATTCTGCATATCCGCCAACGCTTTTTTAACGCCCTCAAAGATCAAGGGGTACGTCTCCTGATAGGTTGGTTCCCAATGAGTCTTGCGATTTTTTACCGTGATGCAATGCACCGTCTGGCTGAGCTCCCGCGCCTCTTTGTGAGAAGCGGCGCAGCCGATATTCGCTACATATGGAGTACCGCAAAACTGGAGCGCGCTCAGGCCGATTTCCGCAATGTGTTTATCGTTGAGATAAAAACCCTTGATTGGCGGGGTTTGAATGGTATGCGGGAAATAGGCGTCCGGCTCTCCAAACCTGGCATGCTGGCCAACGGTTATCAGACCATAGGGCTCCCAGGCGGCCTGTCCGCGGATTCTCCGCCATAAAAAGCAGCGGTCTGGCGTGTCGACGACCCGGACGTTACTCGGGAGCAACTCCAACTTGACATTGGACTCTGGACATCCGGCAAAGTGACTGTCATAAAATAAGATTTCGTCCACTCCACATGCGTTGGCGGCCTCGCAGACGGCCAGCACATCACTGGTCATGCAGTCTCTGCCGTATTCTCTCCAGAGCTGAGATCCATGGGAACATGCAGCCCTGTTTTGCTCAAAAATACCGCTGGCCCCCTCCATGTCGGAAATTAAAATCAGTTGCTTCATTGTGTTCTCCCTTTCATGTGAATGCTTTAATCACTTGCGTTACATTTGAATGGAAAAGTTAGAAAAGGTAAACAGACCGCTGCCATGATGCAGCTTGCCTGCCCGGCAGAGCTCTTGCAACCCCGCGTCCACCTGCCGCAAAAAATCCTCCGGCAGGTTGAGTGTGTGGTGCGCAGGCAGCAGCTTTTTTACCGGCAATTCCTGCAAACGATGCACCGAATGTAGATAGGCCACCGGGTCCGTACTTGGATAAAACGCGTACAGGCAGCCGCAGTAAATCAAGTCCCCCGTAAAAAGATAGCCGCGGTCCGCTTCCCAGAGGCAGATATGGCCCGGAGAGTGGCCCGGCGTATGATAGACTACCAATTTACGGTTTCCCAGCTCCAGACAGTCACCATCAACCAAGCAGGCAGTCGGGCCCCCAGCGTATACCCGATAAACGTCAAGATCAAAAGCGCTTGGAAGTTCGTTGGGTTCCCGCAGCAAATTGGCCTTGACCGCGGAGAGCGGAATGGGGAACTCCCCGGAAATCCACGCCGCCTCCTTTTCATGAATCAAAATCTCTGAAAAAAGGCCGTGTCCGCCGATATGGTCCCAGTGCCCATGGGTTGTCACGACCGTGACCGGCAACGATGTGAAACGACTCACCACCTGCCGGATATCAGCAACACCCAAGCCGGTATCAATTAAAATCGCGCGAGTCGAACCCACCAGGAGATAGCTGCGCACACGCTCCCAATGCCGGTCCTCGCAGATGGCATAGGTATCCGCGTCCACTTCAATTATGGTAAACCAATCGTGCATGTGCGCATGCTCCTTCCCAATCTACACGCCGGAAAACTAACAACAAAAACGCCAGCCCATAAGCTGGCGTTTTTGCTTTGGAGGTACCGCCCAGATTTGAACTGGGGAATGAAGGTTTTGCAGACCTTTGCCTTACCACTTGGCCACGGTACCATATGTAACGGAAGGCAAGGGCATAATAGAACAAAAATGGAGCGGGTGACGAGGCTCGAACTCGCTACCTCCACCTTGGCAAGGTGGCGCTCTACCAGATGAGCTACACCCGCATCCTGGTGCCTCCGGTCGGAATCGAACCAACGACACGGGGATTTTCAGTCCCCTGCTCTACCGACTGAGCTACAGAGGCATGACGAGCAGAGCTGGCGCTCTGCTCCGATGCTATGGCGACCCGGAACGGACTCGAACCGTCGACCTCCAGCGTGACAGGCTGGCGTGCTAACCGACTGCACCACCGGGCCAAATAATGGTGGGAACAACAGGGCTCGAACCTGTGACCCCATGCTTGTAAGGCATGTGCTCTCCCAGCTGAGCTATGCTCCCCAACCGTGCAAACCAAGACGCACAGGGCAAACGAAAACTCGGCACATCTCAGCGACGGGTTTAATTATACACATGGCTCTGGTCCTTGTCAAGCGTTTTTTTCGCTTTTTTCATAGATTTTTCCACTTAGCAAGTCCATGAAGCGGCGGCACTCCCAGGCGCAAATAGGAGCGCGGAAACGCTAGCTCCCGCGCTTCCCGGCGCGAAGCTTTTGCACCAGCCCTTTGATTTCCGTCGGGTCAAAAGCATAGGTTGTATCGCAAAACTGGCAACCGACTTCTACAGTTTCTCCCTTTTCCGCGATTTCATGCAGCTCCTGCTCCCCCAGGCTGATCAGGGCCGATGTAACTCGCTCCCTGGAACAATAGCACCGGTAGGCCACGGGCGTTGTCTCCAGGAACTCCACATCCATACCAGCGCAAACCGTTTGCAGCATCTGCTCAGGCGTCAGGCCCTGGGCCAGCATTGCCGTCACCGCGCCCGCCTCCTGAATCCCCCTCTCCAGCCTCTCCGCCACGCTCTTCGGCGCTTCTGGCAACAATTGGATTAGATAGCCACCCGCTACCTGAACGGACTGATCCCGGTCGATTAGAACACCTAGGGCGCAAGCCGTCGGCGTCTGCTCGCTCTGCGCGAAATACGCCGTCACATCCTCGGCAATTTCTCCGGAAACCAAAGCGACGCTGCCCACATAGGGCTCTTTCATCTGCAAATCCCGGGCAACCGTCAGCATGCCGTCCGTTCCCACCGCAGCGCCCACGTCCAGCTTGCCCGGGTATTTCTCCAGCAGAGAGATTCCCGGGTTCTGTACATAGCCCCGCACATTTCCAATGGCATCCGCCACACACAAAATGGTGCCCAAGGGGCCGCCGCCTTTGATCTGCAGCGTCACGGAGCCGTTCTCCACCTTTTGCATATTTCCCATAAGGGATGCCGCCGTCAGAGCCCGCCCAAGCGCCGCTGTGGCGGTTGGCGTGGTCTTGTGAATCTGTCTACCCCTACGAACCATCTCCGTGGAACGGATGGCTGCGGCCTTCACGAAGCCCTCCGCCGATAGCGCGCGCACGATATAGTCTCTCATCAAGCTTTCCCCCTGACTGCCTTCCAATAAACTCGCTGCTCTCCAGGCTGCGGCGGCTCCAGGCTCCGATCCCCAAAGCAATCGATTTCTGAAAACCCCGCCTCTTGCAAATACGCTTGAATTTCATCCAACTCGTAAGCGTACTCCCGGTGCTCCTCGAAGCTTCGCTGCCAGAGGGAGCCATGCCGCTGAAATAGATCCATGCCATAATAACAGAGCCGCTCTTCCGGCTCATACTCGCTTCGCCAGACACAGTATACTTCCGCATCCTCATCCAAAAAAACCTGACCGTCCATGGCCTTGAGTTTTTCCGGCGTATTGATATCAAATAGAAACATACCGCCCGGCTTCAAGCATTGAAATACCCGGCGGAATGTCTCGCGGCAGTCCGCCGGATGAGTCAAATAGTTGATACTGTCCAGGCCGCAAAAAACCCAGTCCACCGGAGCCGGCAGACGAAGCCGCTGCATAGGCTGACAGATGAAGATGGGGCGGTTGTCCAGCCCAACAGCCTTATCAAAAGCCATTGTGAGCATCTCCTCGGACAAGTCCGCCCCAATCACCTGATATCCAGCCTGGGCCAGCCGCAAGGACATGGAACCGGTTCCACAGGCTAAATCTAAAACGGAATGCGGGTGCAGGCCGTTCTGCGCCAAAACCTTTTGGACAAACGCCAGGATTTGGTCGTAGTCGACATCTCTGGTAAGCCGGTCATAGGACTCCGCCAGTGCCCCGTATACGCTCATTCCCCTTCGCTTTCATCCAGGCGGTCAATCACCATGCGGTAGCCGTCTGTGCCATAGTTCAAGGAACGGTTGACACGGCTGATGGTCGCGCTGCTGGCACCGGTCTGCTCTAAAATCTTGTTGTAAATCATGCCCTGGTTTAGTAGTTGCGCCACCTCAAACCGCTGCTCCATAGCGTTTAGCTCCGGAACCGTACACAAATCCATGAAAAAGTTATAACACTCCTCCGGGGTTTTCAACGCCAAGATCGCGCGGTACAGGCTGCTGTCTGGATTGGCTTTTCTATTCCTGCTGTTCATAAGTTAATCCTCCAATAAATATATTGTAAATTCCGGTACAGTTTCATTTTAATGCATAAAATTAAAAAAGTAAAGAGGGAATTCAACAATTTTTTTATATTTTGACAAATTTTTTTATCATTTTCATGTTTGGTTAGAAAACCGGCGCGCTATACGAGGTCTCCCGTACAGCGCGCCGGCTCATTGTGCAGGACTATGAATTGCACTTCGCTTACACGGTAAAAACTCAACGGTTAAAAATTTTAAAAATTTCGTCGATGTCGTCCACATCTTCATTTGCCACTGGAGCCGGCTTGGCCTTCTCTCCAGCCTTGGTGAAGGCGCCCGGTTTTCCAGTTTCCGGCTTCTTTTCCTCAAAGCCCGTGGCAATCACGGTGACGCGCATTTCGTCCTCGAAGTCGTCCGAGTAGGTGGCGCCGAAGATGATATTCGCCTCGGGATTGGCCGCCTCCTGCACAATATTGGCGGCAGTCTCCACATCGTCCAGGGTCAGTTCCGGAGAACCCGTCACATTGATCAGCACACCCGTGGCCCCATTGATGGAGGTTTCCAACAGCGGGCTGGCCACGGCGGTCATGGCGGCCTGTTCCGCCTTTTCTCGTCCGGAGGCGATGCCCACACCCATGTGGGCTCTGCCCGCGTTCTTCATCACAGCAGATACGTCGGCAAAGTCCAGGTTGATGACTACACGTTCCGAAAACCCGACCAATTCCGAAATGGAAGTCACAGCTTGCTTGAGCACATCGTCTGCGATGCCAAAAGCATTGGCAAACGTAATCTTCTGATCCGTGACGTATTTGAGCCGGTCGTTGGGGATGATGATTAAGGAGTCCACCTTTTCCGACAGCGCGGTTATCCCCGATTCCGCCTGCTTCATACGGTTGGCGCCCTCAAACTTAAAGGGCTTCGTCACTACACCAACGGTCAGGATGCCGGCCTCGTGGGCCAGGTCCGCCACAATCGGCGCAGCGCCGGTCCCGGTGCCGCCGCCCATGCCTGCGGTAATAAACACCATGTCGGTGCCCTCTAGAATCTTGGAAATCGCGGCGCGGCTCTCCTCCGCGGACTTTTTGCCGATTTCAGGTTTGGAGCCGGCTCCCATGCCGCCGGTCAGCTTTTCTCCAATCTGCACCTTGTTGGAGCATTTTGATTTATTCAGGTCCTGCTTGTCCGTATTGACCACAACGAACTCCACGCCGTCTACGCCAGCCTCGATCATCCGATTGACGACATTATTGCCAGCGCCGCCCACGCCGATCACTTTAATATTTACAACCTTATCCGGATACATGTCAGACATATTTGTTCTCCTCCTATGTATACTTTGTATTCACGCCGCAATCGGCAGAAGATCAGCACACTTATACTTTTCTATTTTATCGTGGAAGTTTCGTTTGGTCAATAGAAATTCTCATATTTCGGCAAATATTTTCATAATTTTTTCCAAAGCGTTACCAGGGGATAAATCGAGCTGTTTTCTCCTCCTGGAATGTCAAATCCAAAACTCCGCTTTGATAATCTGCTAATTTTTCTACTGCCTGGGTCATATACTGTATCTTGTAAGGCAGCTCCGTGGGGCCGCCCAGCAAAACTTGATACTGCTGTCCATACCAAAGCTGGATGTCGTAAAGCTCTGAGACATCCACTCGCGTGACCTCGCCCATTTGGTCGGTCTTTTCCAGACTTTTTAAAATTTCTACCGCAGCGTCCGCCCGGTCCGCCGGCGTGCCTGCAGGGGCCGTCTCCTCCTCCGGCTTTTCCGGCTTGCCTGGTTGTTCAGCCGCTTTTACGGTTTCGCCTACGCCAGGCTGCGCTGCGCGTATGCCAACCACCTGGGTGTGCTTCTCTGCCTCCGCCGCATCCACGGATTCCAGCAGTTTTCCTGCGGAATTCATCAGCCACCAGCTATCGTCCGAGGCCTGGATTGCATAGACGACCTCTAGTTCCACGATGTCAATATTAACCGTATTCGGCAATTTTATACCAATCTGGACCTGACTGACATAAGGAAGTTCCGTTAAAATACGCCCGGCTGCCCGTGCTTTGCCAAAGGTCAGCAAATTGTCCCCTTTTTCGATGCCGGAAGCCTCCAGCACAGCCTCAACAGTATACTTTTGATTTCCGGTTACCGTAATGGTCTGAACTTTGAAAAAGATAGTCAGACCCAGGGCAATGGCCGCCACAACCGCAGCCGTGGTCAACAGCTTTAAAACAAAGCTGCGCCTGTGAAAAGGCTTGGGTGAAGTCCGACGAGGCGGCATTCGTTTTTTTTGCGCCGTTTTTCTGCGCTGGGTCTCGTGCGTCCGCTGCCGCTCCGCCGCAGGCTCCCGCGCCGAATGCTCTCGCCGGTTTGGATCCGACCTCGCCGCCCGCTCCTGCTCCGACGGTCGACGCCGGCCCGCCTGGCTTTGTCTGGGACCGGTGCGGTTCCGGTCTCGATTGGAGTCTCGGTAGCGCCCCGGTTGCCCGCCCCGTTCCTCCGGCGCTTGATTATGGCCCCGCGGCAAGGGTTCCTTCCGGTCCCTACCTCCGCCGCTATCTCCGTGCCGCTGGGAGTTCTGTCTATCTCGTTCCATGCCTGTCCCTCCATTGCGGCCTTCACGGGGCCGCTGGATCCTGTATCCATCGTACGTCCGCGCCCAGCGAAGAAAGCCGCTGGGCAAAATTTTCGTATCCGCGCAGAATATGGTGAATCTGCGTAATTTTGCTCTCTCCCTCCGCGCCCATGGCAGCCGCTACCATGGCTGCGCCACCCCGCAGGTCCGTTGCCTCCAGGACCGCACCGGTGAGATTGGAAACACCGGTGACCGCGGCTATCGCGCCGCTGACTTGAATTTTACCGCCTAAACGGCGCAGCGCCGGTACATGCCGGTACCGGTCTGTAAATACTGCTTCTTCAAATACCGTAGTTCCCTCGGCCCGCAGCAGCGCCGCCATAATCGGCGCCTGCGCGTCCGTGGGAAAACCGGGGTAAGGCGCCGTACGAATCGGCGGCGGGCTGCACAGCCGCCTGGTTTGCAGGCGAATGCTATCGTCCGAAGCCGTCACCAGGCAGCCCGCCGCCTCCAGCGTACTGCACACCGGCGTCAGATGGCTGGGGGTGACGCGCTTCACGCAGATATCGCCGCCAGCGCAGACAGCCGCAGCCAAAAAGGTAGCGGCCTCCATGCGGTCTGGCAGGACCGTATACTCCGCAAAGTCTGGGAACCCGCCTTCAATTTGCAGCATGGAAGTCCCCATTCCATAAATTCTGGCGCCGCCTGCCCGGAGGAAACAGGCCAAATCCACAATTTCAGGCTCTTTTGCCGCATTATAAATGGTGGTCGTGCCTTGGCCGCCCAAGGCCGCCATCATTAAATTTTCTGTAGCGCCTACGCTGGGGAAGGCCAACGTCACCGCCGTCCCGGTCAGCCCGGCGCACCGGCAGTCCAACCGGTCCTCCTGCCAGGTCAATTCCGCGCCCATGGCCTGCAGCCCGGAAAGATGCAGGTCGATCGGCCTTGCCCCCAGACAGCATCCCCCAGGCTCGAACAGCGTACAACGCCCCGTCCTGGCCAGCAGCGGGCCCAGGAACAAAACGGAAGAACGCATGCGAGTCATGAGCGGCCTTGGAATCTCGCAGCAGGTCAGACCGCCTGGGTTTACCCAAATATCATGGTCTTTTTTCTCCACCCGGCACCCCAAATGCCTTAAAATCTCTATCGCCGCCTCCACGTCTGTGAGGCATGGGCAGTTATGTAGCACGCAGCCGTTTTGAAACAGCACCGACGCAGCCAGCA
The DNA here is from genome assembly GCA_958402445.1 of uncultured Eubacteriales bacterium. Lineage (GTDB taxonomy): Bacteria > Bacillota > Clostridia > Oscillospirales > Oscillospiraceae > Faecousia. The sequence continues at coordinate 55,031 of CATXTO010000005.1, read as the reverse complement.
GAGGCAATACGCTGTTCTTCGCGCCGGAAATGGTCAAGCTCCCTTGTAGCCGATGTCCGCCCCGCACAGAAAAATATTCCATTCGCCCGATTCCTCCCACCCCAGATGGGTTTTGCCCATCCTATGCAGGAGGCTCGGTGCCGGTGTTTCAGGCTTTCAAATTTGCAAGCTTCAAGATGATTCCACAAATTCGCTCTGCGGAGTCCACGACCGCTAAATTGAGCAGTGCCCTTCGCATGGCGCGGCAGCGGGCCGAATCGCCCAGCAGGGCCTGCACCTGGCGGAATAATGACTGCCCCGTACATTCCGATTCCGGAATTACCTGCGCCGCACCGCGGTCCGCCAAAATTCTGGCGTTTTTTTCTTGGTGATGATCCGTGACGTTTGGGGAGGGTACAATGATACACGGCGTACCGGACGCTGCGATCTCATTGAGCGTGGAAGCGCCCGCCCGGCCAATGACCAAATCCGCCGCCGCCATCAGCATGGGCATATCATAGATATACTCCCGCATTTCCAGACCGTCGTCCGCCACCAGGTCCACGCCCAGCTCCTTGACATACTCCGGCATCCAATGCCAGCCATAAGAGCCGGTGGCGTGGATGTGCTGATAGGGACAGCCGGCATCCTGCTCCAGCTTGAAAAATGCGGCAATAACCTTGTTCATGTCCCGCGCGCCCAGACTGCCCCAGGCGGAGACAATGAGGGGCCGTTCGTCCAAGCCAAGCGCCTGGCGGGCGTCCTCTTTTTTGGTGTAAAGAAACTCCTGCCGCACGGGCATTCCCACTACCTCCACCCGCTCAGGATGCTTGTAATGGGCCTTGCTCTCGGCAAAGGATACCAAAATTTTATCCATTCGATCCGCTACCATACGGGTTGTCAGGCCCGGTACGGCGTTGCTCTCGTGGACGCAGGTGGGAACGCCCAGCTTGGCGCCCTCCTTTAAAATCGGAAAGCTTGCGTAACCGCCGGTCCCTACGATCACATCCGGCTGAAAGCTGCGGATCAACCGCTTGGCCTTGCGCAGGGAAAGCATCGTATGATACATCCCGGATATGTTGTGGACAATCGCCTTTGGCGTCAGGCTCCGCCGCAAGCTGTAAGGATTCAGGGTCTCCAACTGATATCCCGCTTTGGGGACCAGGGAGCACTCCATGCCCCCTTCTCCGCCTACAAACAAGATTTTGCTGTCTGGCCGACGATCTCGCAGTAAATTGGCCACAGCAATCGCGGGGTTGATATGGCCGCCCGTCCCACCACAGGTAAAGATCACATTCAAAGCCGTCCCTCCCGTCAGCTTCTGGTGCTGGAACTCCAGCGGGAAATACTGAGCATAATTCCCATCTCTCCCAGATTCATCAACAGGTTGGTGCCTCCATAGGAGAAAAAGGGAAGGCCTACGCCGGTAGACGGCAGCAGATTACTCACAACCCCCATGTTCAAAACCACCTGCACGGCCAATAGCGTGGTGATGCCCACTCCTAGCATGGTGGAAAATCGGTCCGCAGCGTGCAGCGCGATCCAGTATCCACGGATAATCAGCAGGGCAAATAGGATGATAATACCCAGCGCCCCTACTAGTCCCAATTCCTCGCAGACAATGGCGAAAATGTAGTCGTTGTGCTCCTCCGGCAAGTACAGATACTTTTGCCGACCCTTGCCAAAGCCCAGACCAAACAGGCCGCCGGAACCGATGGCGTATTGCGATTGCAGAACCTGATAGCCCTTGTCGCTGGAGTCCGCCTCCGGATTCAGCCACGCGGTAATTCGGTCTCCAGCATAACCCATGAAGGAGATGTAGAGCACCACAAACACCACCGCAATCCCCATGGCCAGGAATATCCATTTCTTTTTTGTTCCGCCCACGTACATCATGACCACGGACACCAGGCCCAAAATCATAATGGCGGACAGGTGCTTTTCCAGGGCCACCAGCGCCACAATGATCAGCATCACGCCGCCCATACGCAGCACCCCATACCGGAAATCCGCCATTTTCTCTTTGTACTGGGCAACCATGGAGGCCATCATGCAAATGAGGGCAAACTTTGCCACCTCAGAGGGCTGAAACCGCTGGCCCGCAATCTGAATCCAGCGCTTGGCGCCGCCCGCGGACTTGCCCACAAAAAGCACAGCAATCAGGAGGAAAATACTGATGCCAAAAATGACCTTGGCAAACCGCTGCCACAGATGGCAATTAAACCGGCTGGCCAGATACATGGCGCCAAGCCCGATTGCCGCAAATGCAGCCTGCCTGATAAAGTAATGCACGGAATTGCCCGTCTCATAGTAAGCGCGGGCGTAGCTGGCGGAAAACATCATTAAAAGGCCGATGGCCACCAGCAGCAAAACCAGTACCAGGAACGGTACATCCATCATGCCACGGTCATCCACCTGGGGCTGCTGCCGCTGCGCAGCCACCTGGGTCAGTTGCTCTGTGGACATGGTACCACTCCTCTCCAAAAAATTACGTTGAATAGCGCCCAGCCATACCGAACCAGGCCAACAGGCACATCAGGCAAGTAACGCCAACAAACACGGCAAATATTTTCTCCTCCTTCCACCCGCACATCTCAAAGTGATGGTGAATCGGAGCCATTTTAAAGATTCTCTTTCCATGCGTCAGCTTGTAATACACCACCTGAATGATATCGGACAGGGTCTCCACAATATACACAAGACCCACTAAAATCAAAACCAGAGGGATGTCCAATGCAAAGGCCATCCCGCACACCGCACCGCCCAGAAACAAAGAGCCGGTGTCTCCCATGAAGACTTTCGCCGGGTGAAAATTAAAAGTCAGAAAAGCCGCTAAGCCTCCCACCAGCGCCGCAGAGAACAGCGCCAAATTTTCTCGGCCCGCCAAAAGAGCTGTGGCTGTAAAAAAAACCATGACAGGGAGCGTTACGCCTGTGGCCAGGCCATCCACCCCATCGGTCAGATTCACGGCGTTCACGCCGCCGACCATGACGAACATGGCAAAGAACATATACCAAATGGGGTGAATCTGCAGAGTGACTTGGACAAACGGAATGTAAAGGTCACAGCTCATCAGGCCATTTCGGTACAGAATGTACAAGAACAGAGCGGAAACTGCCATCTGCAGCAAAGATTTCTGAAGCGCCGTCAATCCAAGGTTGCGCTGATACCGGACCTTGAAAAAATCATCTAGGAAACCAATCAGTCCAAAACAGAGCGCCAGCACCAGCACAAACAGGGCTGAAAAATCTCCGCTGCGCATGTTACCAATGCCGAAAACCAGGCACAGAAGACTCGCTCCAATGAAGACTAAGCCGCCCATGGTGGGCGTGCCCGCCTTGACGTCATGCCACTTGGGACCCACTTCCCGAATCGTCTGTCCCGCTTTCAGCTTGCGAAGCAGCGGTATGAGGAATCTGCCCAGCAAAAGCCCCAATGCAAAGGCGCTCAGAATCGTCAGAATTACATTGCGCATAACAGCCTCCGAATTTATTTTTCTCCTGCAAGGAACAGCTCCAGAGCACGTTCCATTTTCATACCCCTGCTGCCCTTAAACAGGAGTGCGTCACCGGGCATGGCGCAGGCTCTCAGGGCCTCCACCAGCTCCTCCATGGCGCTGCAAGCCAGAGCACGCTCCGGACGCATGCCCCCCGTCACTGCGCCATTCACCACGCGCTCCGCGTTCTCCCCTAGCGCAAACAGAAAATCACACTTCCCCGCCGCAATGCGGCCCACGCGATAGTGCTCCGCTTGAGAACACACGCCCAGCTCCAGCATATCACCCAGCACTGCAATCCGGCGGCCCTTTCGTCTGCTGAGGACTGACAGAGACGCAGCCATAGACTCAGGGCCTGCATTATAACAATCTTTGATAATCGTATAGCCTCCAGCTTCCAGTATCTCCTGCCGGCCTTCCATGCTTTGGAAGCCCGCCAGGCCTGCCTGGATCTGCTCTACAGGCACATCCAGCAGCCGGCCTACGGCAATAGCTGCCAGCGCGTCACTAGCGAAATGGCGGCCCTCCACCGGCAACGTGACCGGGAAGGATTCTCCCTGGGCGGTCACAGTGAAGGTAATACGCCCTTCCTCCTCCCGCAATTCGGTGCCTAAGACCTCACAGGCCGGGTTTTCCAGGCCGAAATACTGGGGTCTGACCGCACTGCTGGTTCGCAAATTCCACAGTAGCGGCTCATCTCCATTGTAAATTACCCTACCGCCGGGCTTCAACCCCTCCAATATCTCCAGCTTTGCGTGAAGAATTCCCTCCCGAGAGCCGAGATGCTCAATGTGCATGGTGCCGATGTTGGTGATGACCGCCACATCGGGCCTGGCAATGGAGGTCAAATAGGACATCTCCCCAAAGTGGTTCATTCCCATTTCCAGAACGGCCACCTCTGTGTCCTCCGGTATCGCTAAAATTGCCATAGGCAGCCCAATATCGTTATTGTGATTCACAGGGGTCTTTCCGGTTTTATAGCGATTGGACAGGACGCGGGCAATCATCTCCTTCGTGGTGCTCTTGCCCACGGATCCCGTGATGCCTACCACGCGAATCGCAAGGCGGTTGCGCGCTTCTCTGGCAATGTCCCCCAAGGCGCGGCGGGTATCTGGTACCAAAATGGCCGGGTAGTCTGCATCTTGCTGGGAGCATAGAACTGCCGACGCGCCCGCAGCCAGGGCCTGGGGAATAAAAGCGTGTCCGTCCCGTTCTCCCTGCAGCGCCACGAACAGCTGTCCCGGCTCAGTATTTCTGGAATCATTGGAGGCGCCGGAGAAACAAACCTGCGCGTACTTGGGGTCAATCTGGCCGCCGCACCATTGGGCCGCCTGTTCTAGGGAAATCCTGCTCATGGAGCTTCACCTCTTTCTCTGGGTGCCGGGCGGCCAGCCAGGCCGCCACTTCCTCTCGCTCATCCAAATGGCGCTTTTTGCCTGCAACTTCCTGATAGGTCTCGTGTCCTTTGCCCGCCAGTACAATCACATCATCTTTTTGCCCGTGGTCCAGGCAGTAGCGGATCGCCTCCCGGCGGTCCTCTATCACCACATAAGGGGTATGGAAGCCCACAGCACCCGCCAAAATTTCTTGGAGAATCTCCATAGGCTTTTCCGTCCTGGGATTGTCTGAGGTAAATACCACAAAGTCCGCTCGCTCCACCGCAATTCTACCCATAATCGGCCGTTTCAGCCTGTCCCGGTCACCGCCGCACCCCACCAGGGCTACCACGCGCCCCCGGCTGAAGCCGCGCGCCGCGTGAAGGATATTTTTCAGACCGTCCGGCGTATGGGCGTAATCGATGAAAACCGTAAAGTCCGTTCCCGGCGTGGGAACGACCTCGATCCGGCCCTTCACGCCCTGGGCTGTACGCAGGGCGTAGGCCGCATCCTCCAGGGCAAGCCCCAGAGCAACCGCTGCGCCTAATACGGACAATGTATTATACGCGGTAAAAGCGCCGGGAATGCCCAAGGTTACCGGCGCGTCCCGTCCGCGGGATACGGCGGTAAACGCGATGTGGTCCGGCGCAAGCGTCAGGTCCCTGGCCCACAGGTCCGCCTTCCGGTCCCGCAGGGAGGTTGTGAGCATCCGGCAGGCTGCCCCGGCCTGCATCGCCTCACAATAGGGGTCGTCTAAATTGAACACGCCAATTTCACATCGCTGAAAGAGCAGCGCCTTGGCCTTCTGGTATGCCTCCATGGTGCCGTGGAAGTCCAGGTGGTCCTCGGTCAGATTGGTAAATACGCCCACCTGGAAGTGCATGCCACCCACCCGCTCCAGGGCCAGGGCATGGGAGGAAACCTCCATCACTGCGTGGGTGCAGCCAGCTCGAACCATGTCCGCCAGCAGGCCCTGAAGCTCCCAGCTCTCGGGTGTGGTGCGCACTGTGGGAAGCACTTGCTGCCCAATCATATTTTGCACCGTACCAATTAGCCCAACCTTGTAGCCCCGGGCCTGCTCCAGTACGGACTTTAAAAGCCACGTCACAGAGGTCTTTCCATTGGTTCCCGTAACGCCCACCAGCGTCAGCTTTTCAGCTGGATGGCCGTACCAGTTCGCGCCCATCTGGGCCAAGGCCAGCCGGGCCGCTGAGACCAGCACATAGGGCGCCTGGGGAGGCGGCGTCTGGTCCGTGACCACCAGAACCGCCCCGCGCTCCAGCGCCGCCTCGATATAGCGATTTCCGTCTGTGGCAAAGCCGGTAATGGCAATAAATACTTCACCCGGCCTCACCTTCCGGGAATCATACTGCACGCCGGATACATCCAGCGAGAAGTCTGCATCTGCGGCCAGAATATCCACGCCGCGCAGCAAATCGGATAGCTTCAAATCACACGGCTCCTTTGCAATGGTTTGTGCCCTAATCCTGTGCCGAATGGTCTACAAACTCCACGCGGATGGTGGTGCCCCGGCTTACCTCGATCCCCGGCAACACATCCTGCCCCGTGGCGGTGACGCTGCCGCTGTCCACGGAGGCGCCTTTGACTAGAATGTAGAGGCCGGCATTGGTGGCGGCCTGATTGGCCTGGCTGATGGTCATGCCTGAAAAGTCCGGAACGGCCACAAGGTCTGCGGGGGCTTCCTCGCCCATGTACAAAATCACCTGGGAATTACCGGGCAGCTTGGTCCCGGCCGCAGGGATTTGTCCGGTGATGGTATCTCCTTCTCCGATCACCTCATAGGTCAGGCTCTGCTCTGCCAGGGCTTCCTTGGCTTCCTGCTCCGTAAAGCCCGTCAGGGCGGGCATATCCACCTCAACCCCGCTCATATCCACGTCCGTATAGTCCCGGCTCACACCCAGGTACGGCAGAATATCCTCCAGAACGCCGCGCACTGTGGGCGCCGCCATGACGCCGCCGGAAATATAAATGCCGCTGGAGCTGGATGGGGTGTCCAAGGCCACCAATACAATATACTGCGGATCGTCCATGGGCGCAATCCCCACAAATGAAACAATTTTATCGTTGGTTTTCTGGCCATTCTCGTCGTAAACGTCAGTTTTTTCTGAGGTACCCGTCTTGCCGCCAATGGCATAGCCCGCAATCTGGGCGCTCTTTGCGGTCCCCTCGGCGACTACGGACTCAATCATTTCCCGCATAATCTGGCTGGTTTCCTCGCTGATGACCTGCCGGATTACTGTGCGCTCCGCTTTCTGGACTACATTGCCGTCAGAGTCCAGGATCTCGCTCACCACATAGGGCTGTAGAACATAGCCTCCGTTGACCACGGCGGAAATCGCCCGGACCAGCTGCAACGGCGTGATTTTAAAGGTCTGGCCAAAGGAGCCCGCAATCACGGCCGCCTCATAGCCGTTGGCGTTTGGGTCCGTGATGGTAGATTCCGGGAAGAAATAACCGGAAGCCTCGCCGGACATATCCACGCCCGTGGTCTCCAAAAGGCCAAAGGCCTTGGCATAGGCATAATATTTTTCGCCGCCCAGGGACAGACCGATGTGGGCAAAGGCGATGTTGCAGGAATTCTGCAAAGCCTGGAAGGTGGTCTCTGAGCCGTGTCCCCCGTGCTTCCAGCAGTTCAGGGGCTGGTCGCCGCGTCCTGCAAATTTTTCCGCGCCGCTGCAAAAGAAGCTGTCGTTGAGCGTCGTGGTCCCCTCTTCGATTGCCGCAGCCATGGTGATCACCTTGAAGGTGGAGCCAGGCTCATAGCCGTCGGAGACCACCCGGTTTCTCCACTGTGCCAGCCGGGCCGCCACCAAGGCGTCCTGATATGCGCTCAGTGCGTTGTCGTAAGCCTCCGTGCCCTCCGTCTGAATTAAGTAGGCCTTTTTTAAGTCGTCCAGTTCCATTTGCACCGTCGGGTTGGTAATTTCCAAATAGTTATTGGGGTCGTAGCTGCCCAGCGTGGACATGGCCAAAATCTCTCCGGTATTGACATTCATCACAAGGCCGAACGCCCCATTTTGAACGTCGTATTTCTCAATAGCCGCCTCCATGTTTTTTTCTAAATAATACTGAACCGTGGTGTCCAGCGTCAGCACAATGCTGTCGCCGTCCGTTGCCTCGTAGTATTTCTCATAGGAGTAGGGCATCTCCGTCTCATAGTTGCCCTTGGTGGTGATGACTTTTCCGGTGGTGCCCTCCAAGAACTTGTTGTAATAGGATTCAATTCCTTCTGCACCCACATTGCTGGCGTTGGTAAACCCGATGACCTGGGCGGCCAAGGAGCTGTACGGATAGGTGCGCTTGGAGTTGGGCTCCATATGTATTCCGATGATGTCGTTATCGTTGATGAACGCCCGGATTTGGTCCGTAACTTCCGCCGGCTGCTTCGTCGCCAGCATTTTATACCGCATGGTCTTATCCGCCGCCTGCTCTTTGATCCATTGGGGATCCAAATCCAGGATCTGACCCAGGGTGCTGGCAACCAAGTCCAAATCCACCTTGTTGTCACTGAGCTCCTTGGGGTCCAAAAATACGTTCTCCACGCTGGTGGAAACCGCCATTACGTTCATATTGCGGTCGTAAATGCTGCCCCGGGACGCGGTGATTGTGGTTGTCCGGGTTTGGTTATTCAATGCCTTTTCTGCGTATTCATCATGGCGAAATACCATTAAATTCATCAGCATGCCTGCAACTGGCAAAAACGCGACAATACCGCACAGGATCATAATCACTCCGGTGCGGCTTAGCATTCCTCGGTCGGCCCGGACTCTGTCCTGCCGACGCGGTGTTTTATGTTTTGAATTCCGGTGCTCTGCACGATTTCTGGATTTCATAACTCCACCTGGTATCCTTTGGATTTAGGCCCTGTGCAGCATGTGGGCAGCAAGACAAGCCTCACTGCCCACCGCGAACGAACCTATGTCAAAACTGTATTCTTTCCTCAATGTAAATATTCCAGCAGACTGCGGAAGGTATCCACAATTGCATTTATGGCCGCTGCAATGGGATTTGCGGCGGATTCTCTGGCAATCACCGCGGTGTCCTGGGCGGGAATGTTCAGCGTGATAATTTGTTTGGCCGAGGGCTGCTGCATCCCCAATTCCCGGGCCCTGGCCTCAATTTCCTCCAGGTTGATACTGCTGTCGTATTGATTCTGTAAATTCCGGTTATCCTCTTGGAGCTGCGCCACCAGGCTTTGCATTTCGTCTACCTGACTGCCGGCCTCATACACCTGAACATAGCCGAAGATCACTAAAACCAGCATAACAATCGCCATGGTCATTCCCAGCACAGCAAAGGGGGAAACCGCCATTTTTTGTCTGACTCTGGTTTTTTTCCCGGGTCTCGGCCGGCGGCTGGGCGTTTTCCTGGGCTGAGGCAGCGGCTGGGCTGTACTCTCCTGCCCAGCAAAGTAGGACGGATCGTAGGCGGCAGAGCCGTCGGTACGGAACTCGAACTCAGTTCGGCGCTGTGCCATCTTCGATTCTCCTTTCAATTGCTTTGTTTTTTACAGACCCGGAGCTTGGCGCTGCGGGCGCGGGGATTCTCCTGCAGCTCCTCCCGGGAGGCGGTCACAGGTTTTTTGGTTATGATTTGAACCAGCGGCTTTTTTCCACAGACGCACACTGGAAATTCCGGTGGACAGGTGCAGCCGCGGGCTGCCTCCTGCATGGCGTTTTTTACAATTCGGTCTTCCAACGAGTGAAATGTGATGACCGCCAGGGGGCCGCCGGGGGCCAGACTGGCAATGGCCGCGGACATGCCCCGGCGCACGGCGGCCAGCTCGTCGTTGACTGCGATGCGAATGGCCTGGAAGCTTCGTTTGGCTGGGTGCTGCTTTTCCCGCAGCGCCTGTGCCGGCATCGCGGCTCGGATGACCTCCACCAGCTCCAGGGTGGTCGCAATTGGCTGTGACGCCCGCCTTCTGACAATGGCCGCGGCAATCAGCGGCGCATAGCGTTCCTCTCCGTACTCATATAAAATGCGCTTGAGCGTCTCCTGCGGCCAGGTGTTCACCACCTCGTAGGCCGTCAGGGCATCCCCCTGGTCCATGCGCATGTCCAGCCTCGCGTCCTCCAGGTAGGAAAAGCCCCGGGCTCCGTCGTCCAACTGCGGCGAGGATACGCCCAAATCCAGCAGAATTCCATCAACAGCCGGTATATTTAGGTCTTGGAGCACACGCTCCATATCCTGAAAATTGGAGTGGACCAGAGTGACCCGTTCCGCTGCCGCCTGCAGCGCCTGCCTTGCAGCGGCCAAGGCGTTCTCATCCCGGTCCAGGCAGACAAGGCGGCCCGTGGTCAATCGCTCCGCGATCCGTTTAGAATGCCCGGCGCCTCCAACGGTGCCGTCTAAATAGATTCCGTCTGGCCGCAGGTGTAACGCCTCCAGACAGGGCTCCAGAAGCACCGGCTTATGTTGAAATTCCATTACAGCCCAATCGCCTCCAGGGACGCAAACAAATTTTCCGGGGTGAGCATGGCCTGTTCAAATTCGCCATAGGCCTCGGCATCCCATATCTCCGCCTGACCCGCCCGTCCCACGATCACCACGTCCCGGGTGATGCCGGCATACTGATATAGATTTGCGGAGAGCAGGAAACGGAACTGCTTGTCCGGGCTGCACTCCACCGCGTTGGAGAATAAAAAGCTGGTGGTTCCGGTTTTTTGGGACAGCGGCAACGCGTCGTATTTGGCGCATAGGCTCTCCCAGCCCTCCTTCGTATAAATGGTGAGGCAGCGTCGGCTTGCATTGGTGCCAATGGTGACATAGAAATCCTCGCCCAACTCCGCTCGCAGCTTGGCAGGGACAATCAATCTGCCTTTCTCATCGACTTTCGCCGTATACTTGCCGATCACTTGTCCTCACCTCGCTCCACTTTACTCCACAAATTTTCCCCTTTACTCCACGCATTAGTAGTATAACCCCAAGGCAGGAAAAAATCAATCTCTTTTTCAAACAATCCGCCAGAAAATTTCACAGGTTTCTCCCCTTTTTCGACCAATTTTTTAATTTTAAACGTTTGTTCGATATTAATTTCGCCAAACAGCCGCCGGTTGCTCCACCAGGCGGCTGTTTCTGGAATCTCAGGCGCGGATTCTCTCCACCGAGAAATCTGCCCGTTTTTTTTGTGCATCCCAACGAATTTGAACCCCTCGGCCTCCCGGTGGATTGGCCAGGAGGAATTCCGCCAAGGGATCCTCCACCAGGCATTGTAGGTTCCGTCGAATCTGTCTGGCTCCGCTCTGGCCACAGCCTGCCGTCAAAGCCTCCGGCATCGTCTGGTCGAATACCAGCCGAAGCCCGCCTTTTGCGGCTCTGGCGCGCAGCCGCTCCAATTGGTTGTCCGCTATCTGACGTAAAACCGTCGAATTTAATGGTGCAAAAACCGCGATTCTGTCAATTCGACCCAAAAACTCTGGAGAAAACCGCTCTCGCAGACAGGCCATGACCCGGTCCTCCCGTCCGTCCGGCACGAATCCAAGGCCCTCGCTGCCGCGCCGTTCCCCGCCCAGGTTGGAGGTCATAATGACCAGCGCGTTTTTAAAGCTCACCGTCCGGCCCAGGCTGTCCGTCAGGACTCCATCCTCCATAATTTGCAGCAGGATTCCCGTAACGTCGGGATGCGCCTTCTCCAATTCGTCCAGAAGCACCAAACAGTAAGGCCGTCTGCGGACCTTCTCCGTCAGCGTGCCCCCCTCCTCATAGCCCACATAGCCGGGGGGCGCGCCGATGAGCCGGGACACCGACTGCTTCTCCATATATTCCGTCATATCCAGACGAATCATGGCGTCCTGACTCCCGTACAGTTCCTCCGCCAGGGCCCGGCACAGCTCTGTCTTCCCCACGCCGGTGGGTCCTGTAAATAAGAGGCTGGCAATGGGCCGATTTTGATCCGCCAGGCCGGATCTGCCGCGGCGTACCGCAGCCACCGCCGCAGCCACCGCCTCCTCCTGTCCGATGACTCGCCGCCGCAGAGCGTCCTCCAGGCCCAGCAGCTTTTGCCGCTCCTCCATGGCCAGATTGCCTGTTGGGATACCGGTCCGGGCGGAGACCGCCCCCGCCACATCAGCCGCCGTTACCACGCGGCCCCGCTTTCCGTCGGCGTTTCGGGTGAGCATCCGCTGCATTTTATCCCGCAGCTCCGCCGCCTTTTCAAACCGGCTTTCCCGAACGGCGTCGCAGAGCTCCCGCTCCAGGTTCTGCTTTTCCGTTTCATAGCTCCCATGTCCCGTGCGCAGTTCTTCCAGATGGGCCCGCGCCGCCCCTTCGTCCAGCAGGTCGATGGCCTTATCCGGCAGAAACTGCTCCGGCAGATACCGACGGGACATTTCCACCGCCGCCGTCAAAGCCTCGTCGGTGATTTTCATGTGATGGTGCCGCTCCAGGCCGCCCCGCAGCCCCCGTAAGATTGCCAGCGTGGCCTCTGGGGAGGGCTCGTCCACCATGACGGGACGGAACCGCCGCTCCAAAGCCGGGTCCTTCTCAATATACTTTCGATACTCGGTCAGGGTCGTAGCGCCTACCATCTGCAGCTCGCCCCGGCCCAGCGCCGGCTTCAAAATGTTAGCCGCATCAATGGCTCCCTCGGCAGCGCCGGCACCCACAATGGTATGCATCTCGTCCACAAATAATATAATATTGCCCGCCCGGCGGATTTCCTGCAAAAGATCCCGAATCCGCTCTTCAAATTCGCCGCGATACTTGGTCCCGGCCACCAGGTTAGCCATGTTCAGACCCATCAAACGCTTTCCCCGGAGTTGCACCGGGACCCTCCCCGCCACCATCCGCTGGGCCAGGCCCTCCGCGATGGCGGTCTTTCCCACGCCGGGCTCGCCAATCAGCGCCGGGTTGTTTTTATTTTTTCGGCTCAGGATCCCGATTACTGCCTCGATCTCCGTTTCACGGCCGATGATCGGCTCCATGGACGCCGCCTTTTCCAAAAGGTCCTCGCTAAACTGCTCCAGTAGTTTCGTAGGCTCCACCTTCCTCTTCCTTTTCTCCTCCACCTGGTGGTGTTGATTGACCCGGTCTATGGTCTCCGTGAATACGCCGTCCACACACACACCAGACATCTCCAAAATCTGCCGCGCAGACGCATCCTGCTGCCGCGCCATGGCCAGCAGCACATGCTCCGGCCAGATACGGCGGCTGCCGGACTGACACGCTTCCCCGGCTGCGCATCGCAGAATCCGCCGGGCACGGGGCGTGAGTCCCTGGGGCAGGCGAAGGCCCGGCGCTCCCAGGCCTGTCACCGCCGCCGTCATAATTCGGGTGAGCTCGGGGTCCAGACCCGCGCTACGCAGAATCGTGCCCGCCATAGTGTTCTGCTGGTTTAAAAGCGCCAGCAACAGATGTTCGCTGCCCACATAACTGTGTCCAAGCCCCCTGGCCTCCGCGGCCGCCTGAACCAGTAGCTGCCGCGTTTTTCCTGCATAGGGTACTGCCGCCAAATTTCTCACCTCACGCATTGGATTCTGTCCAAGGGGGTTTGAGAATATACGGCGGCTTTTTTCCCACACGGAAGAAATTTCATTTGCATTTTAAAAAAAACATGGTAGAATAGCATTGCATTGAGCAATACATGCCAAGTGCCTTACATGAATCTACAAATGGAGGAATCAATCATGGCTTATGTGATCACCGATGCCTGTGTCAAATGCGGCGCCTGCGCGGATGTGTGCCCCATGGGGATTATCACCGAGGGTGATGATAAGTACGTCATCGACGCAGACCAGTGCGTGGACTGCGGTACCTGCAAGGACTCCTGCCCCAACGAGGCCATTGAAGAGGGCTAATGGAAGATGCCGCGTGTGCCTGTGCCGCCATGGCACAGGCACATTCTTTTGAAAAGGAACACAGAAATGGGCCAGCTTGAAACACTTCCTGGCGGTCTGGTTTTAGAGCTCGGGTCAGGTTGCTTTCCCCTGAGTACGGACACTCTGCGCTTGGCGGAATTTGTTCGGCTGCGGGGAGCCCAGCGGGTGGCAGACTTGGGTTCGGGCTGCGGAACCTTGGGCCTTTTGCTATGTGACCGCTATCCCACCTGCACCGTCACGGGCTTAGAGCTCCAGCCGGAAGCCCATGCCGCCGCCTTGGCTAACATTCGCCGCAATCAACTGGCGCCACGCATGCAGAGCCTTCTGGGCGACCTGCGGCAGGTACGCAATTTGCTGCCCGCTGGACGCTTTGACTGCGTTGTCAGTAATCCGCCCTACTTCCCCACCACCGGCTCTCCCCCGGCCAACCGCGGAGCCCTTCAGGCCCGCCGGGAGGACTGCTGCCCCTTAGAGGCGATCTTCCAGGCAGCGGCCTGGCTCCTGCGTTACGGCGGAGATTTGTATTTGGTTCATCAGCCGGAGCGTCTTACTGATTTGATGTTCTGGGGCCGCGCACTCCGCCTGGAGCCCAAACGGCTTCGTCTGGTGCGGCATCGGGCCGCCGGACCCGTATCCCTGATTTTGCTGCAATACCGCCTGGGGGCCGGTCCCGGACTCCACCTAGAATCTGATCTGGTTTTATCCCTGGAAAACGTCCCGCCCTGTAATGGGAAATAATTTATACAAAATTGGAGGTCCATGATGGCAGGTCTGCTCTACTTGGTGCCCACCCCCATCGGGAACTTGGGCGACATCTCCGCCCGCTGCCGGGAAGTCCTAGGACAAGTGGACTTCATTGCTGCGGAGGATACCCGCGTCACGTTGAAGCTTCTGAATCACATGCAAATCCGCAAGCCCCTTTTGAGTTATTATGAACATAACAAGCTTGTTCGCGGAGCGGAAATCGTGGAACGGATTCTGGGGGGGGAAACCTGCGCCCTGGTCTCTGATGCGGGTTCCCCCGCCATCTCCGACCCCGGTGAAGACCTGGTCCGCCAGTGTGCCGGCGCGGGCATCGCCGTCTCAGCTATCCCCGGCCCCTGCGCTCTGGTTTCAGCACTGAGCATCTCGGGTCTACCCACAGGCCGGTTCACCTTTGAGGGCTTTCTGTCCACAGCCAAAAAAAATCGGGCGGAGCATCTGACCGCTCTGGCCCAAGAGACTCGCACAATGATTTTTTACGAAGCGCCCCACAAGCTGCTGGCCACGTTGCGGGATATGGCGCAGGTATTCGGTGGGGACCGCCCCATTTCCCTATGCCGGGAACTCACCAAGCTCCACGAGGAGGTGGTGCGTACCACGCTCTCCGCCGCTGTTTCCCGTTATGAGCAGGCTCCCCCAAAGGGTGAATTTGTGCTGGTCATCGCCGGCGCGGCACCGGAGGAACGCAGGCAAGTTCCTTTGGAAACGGCGGTTTTACGGATCCGGACTCTTATGGCCGCTGGGGCCTCCCGTAAGGACGCTGCCCGCCAGACGGCACAGGAAACCGGTCTTCCCAAAAACGTGATCTACGAGGCCTCTCTTTCCGACGCTCCGCAGGCCGCAGATACGCCTTGACGCTGAGTTTTCCTCATTTAACCTTGACAGGCTGAGAAAACTCCGCTACAATAAGCCGTGATTCGTATTCTGACAACCTCATATGCCCCAGTAGCTCAGTTGTATAGAGCGGCCGCCTCCTAAGCGGCAGGTCGGAGGTTAGAGTCCTCTCTGGGGTGCCAGCAGCAGGTCCCCGACGCAAATTTGCGTCGGGGACCTGCTGCTTTCCTGCCATATCTCGTCTTTTCCCCAATATCTTATATGTCTTTTGACTGTTTTCCGTACAAATGGACGAACTTCGTCATTTTTAACAATTTACAGCAGCGTTTTTCTGCTTTACATTGCAAATAGTTTTTAGTATAATGGCAAAAAGTCCAGATAAAGGATCGGCTTTTTTATCGCGCAGGGTGGGTGCCCCTGTCCGTAATTTTATAGTCCGTCACGCCAGCAGCTACAAAATCAGAAGCCTAATTGAGCCGCCGGCGTGTTTTTTTCAACCAACTGGCAAAGAGGAGATTCCAGTGGGCTGATTACTTCCTATCCCACGGCAGAGAAGACAGAGTAGAATTGATTTTTACGCCAGATTGATAGGAGGAACTACATCAGATGAAAAAAATTCTTTGTCTATTTTTGTGTGTCTGCATGCTCTTAGCGCTAAGCAGCCCGGCTTTGGCTGCGGACTTGGAAGAGATGATGACTACTAAAATCGAAAACGAGAATGTATTAGAAGGAGCCTCTCCAGCTTCCGCAAGAATGAAGGAAATTTACCTGGACGAAGAAGGTATTCACTTAAACGGGTATTTTGACGTACACCTCTATGCTCGTGCTGACCGCGTGTCCGGTCGTATCGGTTATCAGTACAAAACAACGTTAGGTGTTAATCTTTATATTCTGAGTGGGAGTGCGATAACCGGATGGATTGCTGACATCTACGATAAAACGACTTCCTCACCTGATACATACGGCCATGAGCATCTATGGGATTCCGGCAATTATTTTGCAATTTCAGTTGTTGCTAAATATTTGGTCCGGGGTAGTAACATTTATAGCCTTTCTACTTCTGATTTACAGTAAAATTTACAATTAAATGATTATAAAGTAATCGTTATATTTACCAGCTCCAGGAGGATACTACTCCTCCTGGAGCATAGGAACACGCTGAAAGGGTGACCACCATGAAAAAAATATCTGCTCTCTTCCTGGCACTGCTTTTCCTGCTCCTCGCTGGCTGCAACACCGGCACGCACAAGACGGACCCCACCACCACGCCGATGATCTCTAATCTGGATTATAACCAATATACGTGCACACACGGGAGCTGGGCCCAGGCGCAGGACGGATATTATATTCTGACCGATAACAAGCGTATCGCGGATTCTGACGCCGTATCCTTTTTATATTTCATGGATCACAATTTAAACTGTGCGCCCCTGTGTGGCCGACCCGAGTGCGACCACCAAAATGCCGACTGCGACGCCTTAATCGATACGCTAGGAATCTATTACCATAAGGACCATTTGTATTACATCTCTACCAAAGAGTTTGGAAAACGAGGTGTTTACCAGATGTCTCTGACCGGTCAAGACCGGCGACTGGTACAGAGTCTGGAGTTTCTCAACGCTTATGAATCCTATGGTCTCTCCACGAAAAAATGCGGTCCTTATCTGGTGGTAAACTATGAAGCTCCAGATATCAGCATCGGTAACAATCAGGTGGTTTATCTTGTCTCCCTGGATAACGACGAGCCGCCCACTTGTATTTTTGGAGAGCTGGGCGAAGAAGACGCCACTTCTTACACCCCATGGACCGCAAAATACCCATGGTTATTCGTTCTTGGGGCAAAAACAGAACATGGATATGAGGTCTTGGGATACAATGTAGAGACTCAAGAACGTAGTTTAATTTTTAATTTTTGGAGTATGAACCTAATGGATGTCTACGCTTCCGAAAAGGAATTGGACTGGTTTCTAATGGGTGATGGCTTTTACCGCCATGACCTGTCCACCGGCGAGACCAAAAAGCTGCGGGAAGCCGATCCAGCGGTGGAGTTGGGTGGCGGAGCATATGACGATCAATATATCTACCTCTACAACGCCACCAAGGGCATAGACGATATGGGCGTCGTCCCAGCGGACCAGCGGGGCCTGCATATCTATGACCGGGACGGCAACCGGGTTGCTTTCATTTCCGCTGAAGGCCTGGAACACCAGCCCAGCTATGCCTTTTCCACGGCAGACCGTGTGTTCTTCTATGATTTCCCAAGCTTAAATAAAATTCCCTGTTATTACATTGAAAAAGACAAAATTCCATCCGGAGAGCTCCAGTGGATTCCCATTGAGGCCGGTCTTGGGGAAGCTTAACGTACAAGGCAAAGTTGAAACACTGCGCTTTACGGAGAAACCGTTTACAGCATGGGTGGGAAAGACTTGCAGGATTAAGGAGATGCTGTGTTCCAGGAGGAATTTCCTCCTGGAGCACAGGAGCATTCGTGGAAGGGGCGTGTTTTTATGAAGAGATTGCTGGCATATTTTACTGCTTTTTCGATTTTCCTGCTTGCCGGCTGCGTCAACAATCTGCAAAATTCCAGCACGGAGCCATTCTCCCCGCCGCCAGATGCCACAATTGATTATAACCAATTTATGAATTGGTCCGGAAGCTGGACCGCCACCGACAGCGGTTACTATATCCTCGCCGACAATCCCGGTATTGCAAATATATATTACCATAAATATTTGTATTTTATGGACACAAATTGCAATTTAACGCCCCTGTGCGGGCGGCCGGAATGCGACCACCACAACAAAGATTGCGACGCGTTGATTGATACACCCGGTATCTACTATCACAATGGGAGCCTGTATTATCTCTACACGGAAGAAATGGGAAAGCGCGGGATTTACCAGATGTCGCTCACCGGGCAGAACCGGCACCTGGTGCGGAAGCTGGATTTTCTCAATGCTTCCGATTCCTATGGCATCGCCGCCGGAAAATGTGGGCCCTACCTGGTGGTCACTTATGACGCGCCGGACATTGAGGAGGGTAACAACCGCACCATTTACCTGGTCTCCCTGGATTCCAACGAGCCTCCTATTCCGATTTTCAAGGGCGTGAACGGTGAAGAGGATATCCGCTACGAAATTTTTAAAAAGGCATACCCCTGGGTCCTTGCACTTAAAATTGAAGAAACGGAGCGAGGCCACGAGCTCTGGGGCTACAACATCGAGACGCAAGAGTACCTCTTGATTATGGACAACTGGCGTTTGAACTTTTTGGGGGACCTATATGCCTCAGACACAGAAATAGATTGGTTTACTCTGGGCGAAGGCTTCTACCGTCTGGACCCAAAAACCGGAGAGACCACAAAACTGCGGGATGCCGACCCCGTGGTAGAGCAGGGCGCGGGTGTCTATGACGAACAATACATTTATTTGAATAATGACACTCCCGGGTCCGACAAAACCGGTACAGTACCTCCGGAGCAGCATGGCCTGCATATCTATAACCGGGATACCAAAGAAATCGCCTTTCTCTCTACCGACGGCATTGATTTTCACCTAAGCTATGCTTTTACGACAGCGGACCGGGTCTTCTTCTACAATTTTTCCACGCTCAATCATATCCCCTGCTATTACATTGAAAAAGACAAAATTCCAACCGGAGAGCTCCAGTGGATTCCCATTGAGGCCGGTATGGAACAATCTCGGCCGACAGTACCAAATTGAACCGCTGCGATTTCAATGGAGGGACACAGCTCGGGTGGGAAAATCTTACAGAATTAGGGAGAAGCTATGCTCCAGGAGGAAATTCCTCCTGGAACACAGAAGAATTCGTGGAAAGGGCGTGTTTTTATGAAGAGATTGCTGGTATGTTGCACCGCATTATCGATATTCCTTCTTGCCGGCTGCGTCAACAATATTTCAACCGGCAAGGCTCAATGGATTCCCATCAACCCACCCGCCAATCTGTCTGAAAAGACATATCCATAACTGCTATGAAAGAGTGGAAACGAATCTTTGGAAGCGCAGGCTGGCTCGCCGTTTTACTCCTTTTAATTGTCGGCGGCATCCTGTTCTTTCTCAAACTCCAACGGGAGCAGAATCCGGTCTCCATGCAGGAATACCGGAGTGCCCACGCGGCCTGGCAGGCCCGTCTGGCGGATTTGCCGGCGGAAGCTGGCATCAGCCAGCTGGAGGCAGCCCAGGAGGAGCTCCAAAACTGGGGGATGGCGGATTATCTGCTCCGTCTACAGTCGGAGGACCCGTCCGCCTATCAAAGGCAGGTGCAAAGTATGCTGGAACGCCGCCCAAATCTGGCGTACTATATCGAGCGCCTGCAGGCCGGGGAGTCCGCGCCTGGAGGCGGCGCACAGCTTGCTGTGGAGCGCTGGAAAGCAAGGCTACAGTACATTTCCAGCTATGCAGCCTCCCTGGAACAAATTGAACGGCAGGCGGAGTCCATGAAAACCATTTCCATTTTCAGCGACCCGGACTCCTTTGCGTACCGCAACATTGAAAAAACCGTGCAGGATTTCTCAGCCATGCACGGTCAGACGCTTATCCCGGGAAACGATGAGGTTGTGCTCTCAGTTCTACAGGACCGGACCATCCCCCTCTGTTCGCTCCTGCTGGTGCTCGCTACCGTCCTTTTATGCCTGGACGAACGGCGCAGGAATCTGCGCAACGCCATTTACGCCACAGCAGGCGGTCGCGGTCACCTGGCGCTCTGGCGCTTTGGCGCTTTGGCCCTCACCGCGGTGGTGGGTGCTGTGGTGTTTTTTGGCGGGAAGCTGGTGGTCTCCATGTGGTTTTATGGCGCCAGCATCGATTGCTCCCGCCTTATCCAGTCCATAGAGGCCTTTCGCTATTTCCCCGTCCCCATGTCCGTAGGCTGGTTTCTGGCGCTCTATGCGCTGCTGCATGTGTTAGGTGTCTGCCTCATGGGCCTCTTGCTGTGGGCTGTCCTGTCTTACCTGCCGCGCAACCTGGGTCTCATTCTATCGGCGGCATTCCTCTGCCTAGAGTATTATTGGTTCATAACCCTTAAATCCTATGACGCTCTGCCCTGGCTGCGAAGTGTAAATCTGTTCACCTTCGCCTCTATGGAGCCGGTCTTTTCCCGCTATATCAACTATGAGATTTTCGGACATTTGATTTGGGAGCCGGTACTGGTAGCCTTGGTGCAGGCGGTGCTTCTCGCTGGCTGCGCCGCCGCATGCGTATTCGGGCAGGTGCGGCGCCGTCCTAAGGAGCAGGCGCGATTTTCCCAGTGGTGTGCCGGCCTTCGGCTCCCAAGCAGCCGAAAAGGCTGCGGCCTTGCCGGAGCGGAATGGCGCAAATCGTGGATCACCAGCAAGGGGCTGCTGGTGCTGGCGGCATTTCTGTTGTTCGCCTGGACGCAAGTAACGCTCCCCCAACAATACCTGGAGCAAAAGGATGCGCTCCTAAAGCAGTATTATCAGAAATATCAGGGCCCAGTCACCCAGGAGACCATGGACCAGATCAATCAGGAAGTAACGGATGCGTTTCAGCAGTATGAGGAGCTGGTGTCCCAGCTCCAAGGCGAGGGGCTGCCGGAGCAAATCCTGTCCTCCGAGCTCTCCTTCCGGCTTGCCCGGGTTCAGGCCCTGGAGGAGCTGTCCGGCCGCGCGCAGGCGCTCTGGGAGAACGGCGACGACAGCGTCTGGTTGCTGGGCGAATTTGTCTATGAAAATGTGTTCGGGGAGTCCTCGCTTACCTGGCGCGTACAAAACCAATCTGTATCTCTGCTGGCAATTATCCTGCTTTTAACACCAATTTTCGGATACGAGGCCCACAGTAGAACCCGTACTTTTTTACAGACACTGCCGGATGGCAGAGGGCACCTCCACCGGGCCAAAATCCTGCTAGCTGCAGGCGCCATTTTCTTGATCTGTCTGGCTGGCTCCGCACGGGAGTGGCAGCTCCTGGCGCAGAATTCGGGTGGCTTTCCCGGCTGGCAGGCCAGCGGCCTGAGCTTGGAACAGTGGGCTCCCAGCCTACGTCACGCCCCTATTACCCTGTATCTTGCCGTTCTATATCTCTGTCGTTTGGTTGGGCTACTCAGCGCCGGTATGGTGGTCCTGCTGATCTCTAATTGCGTGGCCTTTCAAACCGGCAGCATTGCGGTTTCTATCGTAGTCCTGCTTCTGCCCGCCTTTCTGGCATCGCTCCCGGGAGCCGCATGGCTGGCCCCAATCTCTTGGCCAAACCAGTTGGCTGGCATTGGCATAGTTCCCCAATCCCTTTATTTCGTCGGTTTCGGGGCAATCGGCGGGGTTGCCGTTTGGCTATCCGGACGCAGGTGGAGGAGGTATCGCGCATGAAATTGGAGCTACAAAATCTCACCAAGTTCTATGGAACGCATCTGGCTCTGGACCGGTTTACCTTCACCTTTGACCGGGGAGTATATGGTATTTTGGGTCCCAACGGTGCCGGAAAGAGCACCCTGATGGGCCTATTGACGGACACACTTCGCCGTCAGTCCGGCGATATTCTTTGGAACGGCACCGACATTCTCAAGCTGGGCGCCAGCTATCGCCGGCTGGTGGGCTATATGGCGCAGGAGCAGGGCTTGTATGAGCAAATGTCCGCCTGGGAGTTTCTTCTCTATTTGGCGCAGCTCAAGCAGCTTCCCCGGAAGACCGCCCGGGCACAGGTCGACAGGCTACTGGAAATTGTGCATCTGAGCCAGGACGCCCATCGAAAGCTGGCCGGCTTTTCCGGCGGCATGCGCCAGCGGGTCCTGCTGGCACAGGCCCTGCTGGGCAACCCGGAATTGATCATCCTAGACGAACCAACCGCGGGTTTGGACCCCAAAGAACGAATACGAATTCGGAATCTCATTTCGGAAATTTCCCAAGATCGGATTGTCCTGCTGGCCACCCATGTCGTGCCGGATATTGAGTGCATCGCCAGCAGCGTTCTGCTGCTGGAGCACGGCAGACTCGTTCGCGCCGGGAAGCCGGAGGCCCTCATCGCCTCGGTAGAAGGCAAGGTGGGAGAGCGGCTTTGCAGCCCAGAGGAGGTTATCCTCTATCAGCAGCAATACGGTCTGGGTAATGTGCAGCAGCGAAAAGAAGGGCAGGTGCTGCGCCTGATAGGCGACACTCTGCCGGACGGCTTTATGCCGGTGCGGCAGAGCCTGAGCCTGGAGGACGTATACTTGTACTATTTAGAGACAAAACGTCCAGGCACGGACTAACCCCTATGGAAATCGCACAAGTACTTTCGCTCCTTCTTGCTTTCCGCCCCCGTTTGTTGTAGAATGGGCCAATACAAACTAACAAAGGAAGGCGGATTGAAATGCAAAACAATCAGTACGATGACCCGGCGTTTTTTGCAAAATACAGTCAGATGACCCGTTCCACCCAGGGGCTGGCCGGTGCGGGAGAATGGGAGACGCTGCAATCCCTGCTGCCGGACCTGTCCGGCAAGCGGGTACTGGATTTGGGCTGCGGCTATGGCTGGCACTGCATTTATGCGGCGGAGCATGGGGCCGCCTCCGTACTCGGCGTCGATCTGTCTGAAAAAATGCTGGCCGTGGCCCGGGAAAAAACCCAAGTCCCCCAGGTTCAATACCGCTGTGCGGCCATGGAGGATGTTGAAGCCCCGGCGGGCAGCTTTGATCTTGTCCTCAGTTCCCTCGCTCTGCATTACGTACCGGACTTTATACCGCTGGTACAAAAGATTGCCCATATTTTATCAGAGGGCGGGCAGTTTATTTTCTCCGTAGAGCATCCCATTTTTACAGCCCAGGGCTCTCAGGATTGGTTCCGGGATGAAACAGGAGCCATTCAGCACTTTCCGGTGGACTCCTACTTTTATGAGGGAGAACGAAACGCAAATTTTTTGGGAGCATCCGTGACAAAATATCATAAAACTCTCACCACCTATCTGGATGGCCTGCTGACCAACGGGTTCCGCCTGCTTCGGGTGGTGGAGCCGCAGCCACCGGAGCGGATGCGCGACATGCCCGGTATGTTGGACGAGCTCCGCCGGCCTATGATGCTGCTGGTCTCCGCGCAGAAGTGCTGAGCTTTGCGCAAGGCCGTGTCAAGACCGTTTGCCTGAAACGGCACTGCCATCCGACGGGGCTGAGACGATTCAATTTTATAATGGGCAGGTGGAATCTTTGCATATTGTAGTGCTAGATGGATATTGCTTAAATCCCGGCGATCTGAGCTGGGATAGCTTTCGCAAGCTGGGTAGCCTCACCGTATATGACCGGACGCAGGACTCGGAACGCTGCGTCCAACGGCTGCAGGACGCGGAGATCGTCCTGACAAACAAAACGCCCCTGAGCCGGGCCACCCTTTTCACCTGTTCAAAGCTTCGCTATATCGGCATGCTGGCCACGGGCTACAACGTGGTGGATATCCAGGCGGCCAAGGAACTGGGGATCGCGGTCACCAACATCCCCACCTACGGCACGGCCGCCGTGAGTCAGTACGCTATTGCTATGCTGCTGGCCATTTGCAGCGGCGTTGCCGAGCACAGTCAGGCGGTCCATGCCGGTCAATGGAGCGCGCAGCCGGACTGGTGCTTCTGGAACCGGCCCCTCATAGAGCTGGCGGGAAAAACCATGGGAATCATTGGCTTGGGCAAAATCGGCCAGGCTACGGCCGGCATTGCCAGGGCCTTGGGGATGCAGGTCCTGGCTTACGATCCTAACCCACGAGATACCGCAAGTATTCAGTGCGTTTCTCTGGATACCATTTGGGCGCAATCCGACGTCATTTCTCTGCACTGCCCGCTATTTCCCGAAACAGCCGGTCTCATCAACTGCGATACCATTCAAAAGATGAAAGACGGCGTGATTCTTCTGAACAACAGTCGGGGCGGGCTGATTGTGGAGCGGGATTTGGCGGACGCGCTGAACCGTGGCAAGGTGTACGCGGCCGCCCTGGACGTGGTATCCCAGGAGCCCATTCTACCGGAAAATCCTCTTTTTACCGCCAAAAACTGCTATCTTACGCCGCATATCAGCTGGGTCCCCCGAGAGACCCGCCAGCGTCTGATGGACCTTGCTGCTCAAAATCTGGAACGCTTTCTACAGGGAACGCCCCAAAATGTCGTCAACCAGTAAGATAGCCGCTCTAAACACCCGCAGGCGTTTAGAGCGGCTTTGATTTTTTAGTTTTGCCGTCACTGGGTAGCCCAATACGACGGCGAGTAATTACCGAAAGAAAACCTTGTCGCAGTAGTTCTTGAACATCTACAGTTCGAACATCCGCGTAAGTAGAGGAGCCCTGAACAGTAAACAGTACGGTGATGGTCACATCGGAAGCCGGCATGATGAAGCTCCTGTTCTGCGCGTATTCCGTTGTGGAGGACACAAAGCCGACCGGAATTGAATTGCCATCAATGTCCACGACAGCTATACTCTCCAGACGGTATCCGTCATACGGGTCGGCCATGACGCAGACCCGCTCCCCTACCGCAGCGAAATCCGCCGGGTCAGTGATGACAAAACTGTGGCCCTTTTTGTAGAAGTTTCCAATCTGGATGGCCGTCATAGACGTGCTTCTCCAGAACCACCTCCACCAGAACATCACGCTCCGGCATAGTAAGCGTGTAGGTGCCTCCGATCTCCTGAGTTTCCTCGTTTCCAGTAAACTTACCGCCGTCCACAGTGAGGGAGACCAGCTTCCATCCAACCGCCGGCGTCACAGATACCGTAACCGTATCCAGATAATCGGCGCTTATGTTGTCGGTAAAGTACCCGTTCAGGAAAACCCGCCCCTGGCCTATTGTCTGCAAGGTGGCGGTATCAGGGACCTCCGTAAACGTCGCCGTGACCACCATATTTGCGGCAGGCATGGTGAAGGTGTAGGTGCCGGCCTCGGCGTTAAACGCACCGGAGAGATCCGCGGTATTGCCATAGCTGTCTGTATCAGTACCGGAAATGTTTTTGATTGTATCTCCGGGAGAAGGCGTTACCAAAACCACAGCCCTATCCCCCTGCGGCACCAAAAGATTGGTTGTGGTATAACC
The DNA here is from genome assembly GCA_958402445.1 of uncultured Eubacteriales bacterium. Lineage (GTDB taxonomy): Bacteria > Bacillota > Clostridia > Oscillospirales > Oscillospiraceae > Faecousia. The sequence goes on along the minus strand of CATXTO010000005.1, from coordinate 29,734 downwards.
GATGTTGGCGAAGGTGCCGCCTTCCGGAGTGTTCTCCGTCACACGAACTTGAAAGGTCTTGGCAGCGGTATAGGTGTCAATGGCTACATTCACAGCTGGCATCAGGAAAGCATAAGTAATCATAGGTGAGGCCATCTTGCCAGGCCGGCTATATTGAAAAAAGCCTGCGTTATCTCGAAAGATGACGCAGGCTTGCAGTTCTATGGTAATATTAGTAGACTATTTTATGAAAAAGCTCAAAGCGTTGAGAATACATGGAGAACCCCGGCGCCCAGCAGCCCCATAATGATCCCGGCGATGGCGACGCCAGCCAAGACAGCCAAAACCGTTGGACGAAACTCCATATCCAATATACTAGCGGCCAGGGTTCCGGTCCACGCTCCGGTTCCTGGGATCGGGATAGCTACAAAAAGCAGCAGCGCCGCAAACAGTCCGCGTCCCGTTTTGGCCTTGAGCTTTTCGCCGCATCGGTGCCCCTTCAACAGGCACCAGCTGAACAGCCTGCCAATCACAGGTTTGTTAGAGCCCCAGACCAGTAGCTTCCGGGCAAACAAATAAATAAACGGCACGGGAATCATATTCCCAATCGCGCAGACCACATAGGAGGGAATCGTAGGCAAATCCATCCCCAGCGCCATCGGTACAGCCAGCCGCAGCTCCACCATGGGTACCATAGAAACTAAGAAAACGAGCAAATATTTTTGCAGCATCGGGGCGACCATCCTGTTTCTGTTTATTTCTTTACGCCATGCGCTCAGCCGGCATACTTCCTGCCCTTGCGCCGCAGACAAGGGAAAAAAACTTTAACGCTCCGTGGCGAGGAAAAACAGCGCTAGGGTTCCGGGGCCGGAGTGGGCTCCAATAATTGGGCAGGTATAGGCAATATAGATGGATTGGGTGCCAAAGCGCCGTCGGACCTCCTCCGCCACCCACTGCGCATCCTCCAGGCAGTCCCCGTGTCCAATGAAAACGGTCTGCCCCCCGGGCTTTATGGCGGATTGCTCCATGCGGTCCACCAAAGCTTTTAAGGACGCGCGCCTGCCCCGTGCCTTTGACACATTGACAAGATGCCCCTCGTTGTCTACGTGTAGCACCGGTTTGATGGATAACATGGTTCCCATCACCGCTGTAGCGCCGGAGATGCGGCCGCCTCGCTTCAGGAACATCAAATCGTCCACCGTAAACCAATGGGCCAGGTGCAGCTTGTTTTCCTCCACCCAGTCCCTGGTCTCCTCAATGGTGCCTCCTGCCTTCCGGCGCTGCGCCGCATGCCAGGCCAAAAGGGCCTGTCCCCCGGAAGGCGCCAAGGTATCCACTGCGTAGATTTTACGGGTCGGAAACTTCTCCTGCAGCTCTGCCACAGCCAAAAGGCTATTTCGATACGTGCTGGACAGACCGGATGAAAATACCAGCAGCAAAACATCTTGCCCCGCCTCCAGCAATGGGGTCAGAAACGCCACATAGGCTCCTGGGTTAATGGCAACTGTCGTGATCGCATCTCCATTGCGCAGGTGCTCATAAAACGCTTTTGCGCTCATCTGCCGATAGTCGGCGTAATGCTGGTAAGACCTTCCGTTCAAAATAAACTCCATGGGCATAACGTGAATATCATTTTCCACAGCCAAGGGCTCCAACAACTCGGCGGCGGAATCTGTGACAATGGCAAAGCTGGACATTCGTGAGCCTCCTTTTTCGATCTCTACTATGCCTTTTCATGACCGGAATGAACCGATCAAGCAAAAGGCAGCCTGTTATTTCCGCCATGCGGACCATACGGGCATATTGATTTTACCCAGCAGCAACCTGGATCATCAGAACGCAGCGTAACCGCCCGCCTGAGTCACTGCAGCAAGGGCGGCTCCTGTAAGCACAAAAGTCGGGCCGCGTTGTCCCAGAGTATTGCATGCCGCTCCGCCTCCGTCAGGGGTAAAGCCAGGAAATTCTCCACCTCGTCCTTGGGGCGGAACATGGGGAAGTCCGTGCCGAACAGCACCCGGTCTGCGCCAAAGGCCCGAATCAGCCGGACACACTGCTCTGAGGACATGGCATACATGGTGGAGGAAACATCAACATACAGGTTCTCGTATTTCCCCGCCAAGGTATGGGCCGCTTCCTCCCACAAAGATTGGCCGCCCATATGCGCCCCGATGAAAACTGTGTGCGGGAAGGCCTCCAGGGCGGCGCGGAACTCAGGGGGGTTAGAGCGATGAAATCGCTTGTCCCCCGTGTGCAGCAGAAAAACCAAACGGTTTCCTCCCGCTTCAAACAGCCGCATCGCCCGGGAGTCGTTCAGCGCAAAGTCCTGCATATCCGGATGCAGCTTCGCCCCTCGCAGACCAAGCCCCAGCAAATGCTCCACGTCGGCGGCCAGGTTGGGACTGTCGGGATGGAGCGAGCCAAAGGCGATACAACGGCCCCCGCTTTCCCCTGCAATCCGAGCCAGAGAGGCGTTGACCCGCTGCACCTGGTGCGGAACCGTTGCCACAGAGTGAATCAAGCATTGGGTAATTCCGGCCTCCCCCTGCTCCCGCAACAGCGTCTCCAGGGTCCCCGTCAGGTGCGGCACCTCCTCACCCCGGTGTACCTGATAAAACTCGGCCACCGCCTCTGCGGCCTTTTCCGCGATAGCGGGTGGATATACATGGCAATGGACATCAAAAATTTTCATGATCCGCCTCTTTACAGCCTGCGCAGAATTTCTAATAAATACTCCCACATCCGGGCGGTAGAGGCAATATTCAGCCGCTCCCGGCTGGTATGAATATCCTGCATTTGAGGGCCGAAGGAGACGCAGTCCAAACCAGGCAGCTTATCCCCCAGGATACCGCACTCCAAGCCCGCGTGAATGGCCACAACCTGAGGAGCGGCATGGAACAGCTCCTGGTAGACCTGCACCATCAGCTCCCGGAGCGGAGAGTCCTTTCGGTATTCCCAAGCGGGGTACTCTCCCATCTGCTCGTAAGTGCCTCCAAACTGCTCCGCCAGCTTCCGCAGCCGGTCCAGCAGCTCCTGCTTTTCCTCATTGACGGAGCTGCGCACTGAAAAGGTCAAGCGCAGTAGATTTTCCTCCAGCTGTGCAATCCCCAAATTTAAGGAGGTCTGAACCAATCCAGCAATATCCTGGCTCATGGCCTGCACTCCGTTGGGAACCGCTTGCAACAGATCAATAACCCGTTTGGAGTCCTCCGGGCTCAAAGCCATGCCGCCCAAGGCCTCCGCCTGCTCCACACAGATGGCAAGCGCCGGATCGTCGAATGCAGCCTGAGCCTCGGCCTCCACGGACCGCGCCAGCTCTGCAATGAAATCCATGTTCGGATCCATGACCACCAAGCTCACCCGGCAGGTTCTGGGAATAGCGTTGTCTTTGGCTCCACCGGACAAATTGGCCAGGCGCACGGGCATCCTCTCCTGCATCCTGTGCAGGAGCATACCCATAACCTTGTTGGCGTTGGCCCGATTCTTGTGGATTTCCACACCGGAGTGCCCTCCCTGCAGGCCCTGTACGGTCAAGCAGACGCAGGGGCCGTAAACGGCTCGGCGGGCTACAGGCAGCAGGAGCGTGGAGGTGGCGCCTCCCGCGCAGGAGACCGTCAGGACTCCCTCGTCCTCCGAATCCAGGTTAATCAGGGTCCGGCCCCGCAGCATGGAAATGTCAACGGCCGCTGCGCCCAGCATTCCGATTTCCTCATCCACCGTGAGGATGACCTCCAGCGGCGGATGCGGGAGGTCCTTGGCGTCCAGAAGCGCCAGAGCGTAGGCTACGGCGATCCCGTCGTCGCCGCCCAAGGTTGTGCCCCGGGCAAACAGGTTCTCCTGGTCATGTGTGAGGTCCAGGCCATCCTTGGAAAAATCAATGGGGGATTCCGGATCCTTCTCGCAGACCATGTCCATATGCCCCTGAAGAATCACGGGCGCATGATCTTCATAGCCAGGTGTCCCGGCTGCAAACAAAATCACGTTATTGCTTTCGTCCTGCAACCAGCGAAGGCCCCGCTGCTGCGCGAAGCGGACCAAATAGTCGCTGATGGCCTTCGTATCACGGGACCCGTGGGGAATGGCGCAAATTTCCTCAAAAAAGCGAAATACACAGGCGGGCTCCAGCCCAGCCAAGGGATGTCTCTCCATATAAACTCTCCTTTTCTGGTCTTGCGGCGCCCCCGGTCAGGCAATCGCAAATAGTAACGGCGGAACCGCTTTCCGTCTATTTTATCACGGCTTTGCCGCGCTGTCTATACAACACGAAGAAAAACCGCGGGGCCGATTCAGACCAGTCCCGCGGTTATTCTCTATTCCTTTTCCGTAAGCTCCCAAGTTTTGATTTCCCGAGCCTTTTCATACAGCCGAACGTAGCTTTCGTACCGGCTTCTTTGAATTGCCCCTTTGCCCAGGGCCTCTGTCACGGCGCAACCGGGCTCCGTGAGATGGGTGCAGTCCGCAAACCGGCAATGCCCCACATACGGCGCAAAATCCGGAAAGGCATATTGGAGATTTTCTTTCAAAATGAGCTCCATCCGATCCGTGTCAAAGGAGGAAAAGCCCGGCGTATCCGCCACATAGGTATTTTCCTCCAAGCGGTACAGCTCCACATGCCTGGTGGTGTGACGGCCCCGGCCCAGCTTTTCCGAAACGCTTCCGGTTTGAATTGCCAAGCCAGGCGCCAAGCGATTCAACACACTGCTTTTCCCCACACCTGAATTGCCGGTGAACGCCGTGAGCTTGCCTGTAATGGCCTGGCGCAGCTCCGGTATGCCTGCACCCGTCTCGGCGCTGGTCCGAATCACCGGAAACCCTGCGGACTCATATATTGCAGCCAGCCGGTCTCCTGGGTCCAGATCCGTCTTATTCACGCATAACACCACCGGGACCTCCTGATTGCCCGCAATGGCCGCCACCCGGTCAATGAGAAACGGCTCCGTCACCGGATTGACATTGGCGGCAAACACCACTAGAGCGTCCAAATTAGCCACAGCAGGCCGCACGAAGCTGTTCTTTCGGGGGAGAATCCGCTCCACCATGCCCTGTCCCTGTGAGACGGACACCTCCACCTGGTCTCCCGTAAGCGGAGTCAGGTCCCCCTTGCGTAGATTGCCTCTTGCCCTGCAAATCAGGATTTCCTCTTTCGTTTGTACATCATAAAAACCGCTGAGAGATTTTACAATTCTACCGATCATCCATCCACCCGGAAGCTCAGTGGGATTTTTTCCTCGCCGGAGTTCGTAAAGTCCACCTTAAAGCTGGTGACATTTTTCCCATTGACATAGAAATCGAAATACTGCACGCCCTTGCCATCCAAAATCACTTTTACTTCCGTCTCTCCCACCTGCACCTCGTAGTTATCTCTTACCTGTTCACCTTGATAGTAAACTGCGATGATATAGGTGGCAGTAATGTCTGACGGCAATTGTAAAGTCACCTTTTTGGATACGGTTGGGTCGGTGGGAGGCGGCGTCTCCGCCGGTCCCTTGGAAATTTCCAGTTTAATCACCGTTTGCTCCGGGACCTCCTGGCCCTTGTCGACGGACTGCTTGACGACCTGGTCCTTTGGCTTGTCGCTGTCCACATAATCATAATCACACTTTAAATTTGCGTCCTTTAAAATGGAACTGGCCTTAATAATATCCATACCAACAACCTGGGGTACCTTGGCCATAACCACATCGCTTCCCTTACTCACATACAGCACTACCGTCTGGCCGGCGGTGAGGGTGTCCCCTGCCTTGGGTTCAGTCCGGATGACACGCCCCACTTCAATCTCCTCACTGGCCTCCTCCTCCGCCCGAACTTCCAGATTCATACCGGCCAGGTTTTTAAGATAGGCCTCTGCGTTCGCATGGGTCTCATCCTTTAGGTCCTTCATGGTCATGGTCTGGGGGCCCTTGCTGATCCAAACCGTAACGGTCTGGCCTGCCTGCAGCGTCTCCCCGGCCTCCGGGTCTGTACGGGTCACGCGGCCCGCCTCAATTTCGGTGCTGAATTCCTCCTCCATCACGATGGTCAAATTCAGATCCGTCAGCCCGTCCAGATACTTCTGTGCATTTTCCTTGGTTCGATTTACCAGATCGTTCATCTCTCCGGTTTGAACTCCCATACTGATGACAAGCTTCACCTTTGTACCCTTTGCCACGTTGGTGTGGGCGTCCGGGTCCTGGGAAATGACCTTTCCCTCCTCAACCTCTGCATCATAGACATACTCGTCATCCAAAAGAATTAGATCCGGATATTTGCTCTGGTCAATGTCGTTAAAGACCTCTCCGACAAAACTGGGGACTTCCACCATAACGCCGCCCCCACCCTTGGTCATGAGTACAATTAAAACCACAACGGCAATGACGGCTACCACTGCGCAGGAAATCACCGCGATGGTGACGCCCTTGCTGCGGCGGGGCTCTTCCTCCTCCGGCTCCGGCGCGGGCCGCATCCGGGCAGAATTCTGACGCGCCCGGTCCGGCTCCGGCTGACGCGGACGGGGCGCATCCTGCCTCACCCCCGCCACCCGCTCCGCGGAATTGCGGGGCGCGGGCCTGCGGGCCGCCGCCGCGCCTGCCGCAACCCCAGCCGGAACGGCGGCGCGGGCTTGGACCGGCTCCGGGTCTGCGTCAAAGTAGAACAAAATGGACGGATTTTTCCGGAATTCCTCCATATCGTACAGCATCTCCGTGGCGGAAGCGTACCGCCGGACCGGATCCACTGACATGGCGTGCATAATGATTTGCTCTAGACCGCCGGGGATGTTGGGGTTGATGGTACTGGGCATGGGCGCGCCGCCGTTGATATGCTGCAGCGCAACCGCCACCGGAGATTCTCCGTCGTAGGGAGGCCGCCCTGTGAGCATCTCATACATAACAACGCCCAGGGAGTATAAGTCCGAGCGGTTATCCACCCTGCCTCCCTTCGCCTGCTCCGGAGAGATATAGTGAACGGAGCCAAGCGCCTCCTTGGTCAGGGTATTCTGGGAGGACATGATGCGGGCAATGCCGAAATCCGTCACCTTAGCCGAGCCGTTTTTCAGAATCATCACATTGTGCGGCTTAATGTCCCGATGCACAATCCCCTGATTATGGGCGTGCTCCAAGGCCTTGGCAATCTGCATGGCAAAATGCAGCGCTTCTTTCCAATTTAGAATGCCCCGTTTCTCCATGTACTGCTTCAGGGTCATGCCATCCACCAGTTCCATCACAATGTAGTCCGCGTCACCGCTGGTTGACACGTCGTACACACTGACGATATTGGGGTGATTGAGCATCGCAACCGCCTGAGATTCCGCGTGAAAACGACGGCGGAACTCCTCATCCTGCGAGTATTCCTCTTTGAGTATTTTAATGGCCACCAGCCGGTTCAGCCGGTGACAGCGGGCCTTGTAAACAACCGCCATCCCACCGGTACCGATGACTTCCAAAATTTCGTATCGATTGTCCAGCAGGCGCCCAATGTATTTATCCATAAAGAGAACTCCTTTCTCCATGTTGCACATCCGTCTCTTTTTGTCCTAAAACACAGCCAGGACGCTGGTCACATTGTCCGGCGCGCCCCGGTCTCTGGCGATACCCAGCAGCCGCTGACAGCACAGCTGCTTGTTTACGCCATGGACCACCTCAAACAACATCTCTTGATCATCCAACAAATTGGAAAGCCCGTCGGTACACAGCAACAGGCAGTCGCCCTTTTGCAGCGTATGCCGGAACAAATCGCATTCTACGGTGGATTCCGTTCCAATGGCCCTGGTAATTAAATTTTTTGCGGGATAGGACTTTGCCTCCTCCCGGGTGAGTTCGCCCCGCTGTACCATCAACTGCACCAGGGAATGGTCCGTGGTAATACGCCGGACGCCATCCCGATTCAAAAGGTACGCCCGGCTGTCACCTACGTTGACCACATAAGCCTCGCTTCCGGCTATGTACGCCCCCACCAGAGTGGTCCCCATCCCGGAAAAGTCTTCAAATTGCTGCGCTTGGTCAAATACGGTGCTATTGGCCAGCTTTACAGCGCCCTGGAGCATCTGCTCCACTTGCTCTGAAAGCAACCCCGGTTTCTGACACCTGCGTACCTCTTGCACAAAAACGTCGATGGCAAGAGAGCTGGCGATGTTTCCGGATTTGGCGCCGCCCATCCCATCGCAGACCACCAAAAGCAGGTCATTGCTGTCAAATTGTTCAATTCGAAAGGCATCTTGATTTTGGGTCCGGACACAGCCCGGATCCGTCAGTCCCCACGCCTGCATGGCGGAGCCTCCCTTCCCACCGGTTCATTTTAAAAATTGTACCAGCTTTTTGGGAACAATGCAATCGTTTCCGGTTATTTTTCTTCCGGCAAATTCTGCCTTGACCCATCTGCTGCCGCAGATTTTTCAAAATTTCGCCGCAATTGTCCGCAAGAGGCGTCGATGTCCCCGCCCAGGGTGCGGCGGACGGTTACGGCAAGCCCACCCTCTTCTAACATTTTTTGAAATTGTGCCACTGCCTGCCGGCCGCTGGGCCGCAGAGGACTCTCCGCCACCCGGTTTAACGGGATTAAATTGACGTGAGAGGGCAAGCCGCGGAGCCGTGCCAGCAGGAGCCGCGCACACGCCGGCGTGTCGTTGAGCCCATCAATCATAGCGTATTCAAAGGAGATCCGACGACTGGTTTTTTCATAGTAAGTTCGGCAAGCCTCCAGGAGCTTCTCAATGGGATAAACCCGGTTGACGGGCATTAGCCGGGAGCGGAGCTCGTCGCTGGGGGCATGGAGCGACACGGACAGCGTCAGCTGCAGGCGCTCCTCCGCCAGCCTGAGGATTTTGGGAACCAGGCCGCAGGTAGACAGGCTGATATGCCGCATTCCAATGTTCAGCCCCCTCGGATGATTGACCAACGTCAAAAACCGCATCACCGCGTCATAATTGTCCAACGGCTCGCCAATCCCCATGAGGACAATGTGCGAGACCGGCGCGCCGGCATCCCGCTGCGTAAAGAGTACCTGGTCCAGCAGCTCCGCAGGCCGCAGGCGCCGCACCAATCCGCCTTTGGTAGAGGCACAAAAGGCGCAGCCCATGGCGCACCCCACCTCCGACGAAATGCAAACGCTGTTGCCATATTTATAGCGCATCAGCACCGTTTCTACGCAATTTCCATCCGTCAGCTTCCAGAGGTATTTTACGGTCCCATCCCGCTGAGACTCCTGCCTGCGGACCATCTGAGGAACGGAAATCAGGTACTGGCTTTCCAACTGCTTCTGCAGCTGCTTGGGCAGGTTAGTCATCGCATCAAATGCGGTGGCGCCCCGATGCAGCCAGATAAATACCTGTTCCGCGCGAAAGCGGGGCAATCCCAGAAGCTGGAATGCCTGAGTCATTTCTTCCAGGGTCATGGATTTCAAGTCGTCCCGCATGCATGCCTCCGTAGCTTACAGATAAAAAAGCCGTCCGTCTCATATTGACCGGGCAGCAGGGTCAGCATCCCGCTGGAATCCTGAGGCAGCGCCGCCGGCAGCGGCAGGGGCTCCGGGGAAAACTCTGGGTTCTCCTGGAGAAACGCCCGTACAACCTCCTGATTCTCCCGCCTCAAGATGGTGCACGTGCTGTAGAGCAGTACACCGCCGGGTTTGACATATTGTGCCTGCTGGTAGAGAATTTGTCCTTGCAGCGCCGGCAACTCCTGAATTTGCTCCAAATCCTTGTAGCGGATGTCGGGCTTTTTGCGTATGATGCCCAGTCCGCTGCACGGAACGTCTACCAAAACAACATCCATGGAATCCCTCAGTTCGGGATACACCGCCTTCGCATCCTGCTGCCTGGTTTGAATCCAATCCAGGCCCAGCCGCCGGGCGCCGTTTTCAATCAAAGTTAATTTATGTAGGTGAAGATCGCAGGAGAGCACCATTCCTTGCCCTCCCAGCTCCATAGCCGCGGCAAAGGTCTTACCGCCAGGTGCGCCGCAGCTATCCAGGATTCGCATCCCCGGCTGAATCCCCGCACACTGCACGGCAAGGCGGGAGGCCGCGTCCTGCACATAAAACAGGCCCGCCCGAAACGCCTCCAACCGCTCCAGCCCCCCGGCGCCGCTGACCAGAAAGCAGTGCTCCAGCCAGGGGTGGGGGGTGCAGATTCCGCCCGCCTCCTCCAGCGATTGTTGTACCGCCTCGTCAGAGGCACGGAGGCAATTGACTTGCAGCACCGTCTCCGGCGCCTGATTGTCTGCCTGGAGCACCTGTTCCAGCATCTGTTCCCCCAGCTCCTGGCGCAGCAGCTCCACCAGGGCCTGCGGGTGGCTATAAAGCAGCGCCAGATCCTGCGGCTGCTGAAGCTGACCGCCCTGCCGGATCGCGCTGCGCAGCACCCCGTTAATCAGTCCGGCCGCTCTGGCATTGGCATATCGCTTGCCCTGCTCCACCGCCTCGTTCACTGCGGCAGAGGGCGGAATTTTGTCCAAAAACAGAATTTGATACAGGCCCAACCGCAGAATATCCAGGACCACCGGCTGCAAATCCCGAATCCGGCATCGCAGCAGCTGCCCCAAATAATAATCCAGCAAAAGCCGGTTCTGTAAAACGCCGTAGCAGAGCTGTGACGCCAGCGCGGCCTCCCGGCGGTCCAGCTGATCCCGGTGCACATATTCCTTTAAAATCCCATCGGACCAGGCCTTTTGTCTTCTGCACGCAATCAGCGCGCCCAGGGCCGTCTCTCTCGCAGCCACGGGAATGCCCCCTTTTTTCCTGAAGATCAGAACAATATTGCACTCTGTACCGGTCAAACAAGATGATCGCCTACTGAAAGACGTCCTCCTGCAAGGGATGACCCCGGAAATAATCCGGCGCGCCCATGCGCTTTCCGCCATCGGCCTGCAGGACCCGGATCTCTACCACGCCGCCATGGCCGCAGGCCATTTCCAGCCCGGTTTTGGTCACGCCCAGAGGCGTACCCGGCGCCGCTTCCGTGGTCTTCCGGGTATCCCATGCCTGATAGACCCGGAACCGTTTTCCCTGCAGTTCCATGGTCGCCACAGGCCATGGATCCAAGCCCCGGATATGGCAGCAAATTTCACGGGCCGACCGGCTCCAGTCAATGGGGCTCATCTGCTTGTTAAGCATGGGTGCGAGGGTAACCTTAGTCGGGTCCTGAGGCGTCGCCGTCACAGTTCCGGCTGCAAAACGGTGCAGCGTGTCCGCCAGCAGCCCAGCTCCAATCTCCGCCAGGCGCTCCATTAGGCTTTTCGTGTTCTCCTCGGGCGCGATAGGCGTTCTGCGAATCTCGATGATGTCTCCCGCATCCATCTCCGCCGCCATATACATTGCGGTGACGCCGGTTTCCTCCAGCCCATTGAGAATGGCCCACTGCACCGGGGCGGAACCCCGCAACGCCGGCAGGATACTGGCGTGGATATTGACGCACCCCTTGGGCGGGATATTCAGCACCCGCTGGGGCAAAATTTTACCATACGCTACCACGGCGATGATATCCGGCCGCAACGCCCGAAGCTGCTCCACGGTCTCGTCCTGCCGGAAATGCTCCGGCTGATACACGGGAATCCCCTGGGCCTTGGCGTACTGCTTTACAGGGGATTCCGCCTGCTTCATGCCCCGGTTTTGCGGTGCGTCCGGCTTGGTGTACACGGCGATGACATCCAGGCCCTCCTCCACCGCGCGCTGTAGGCAGGTTCGCGCGATCTCCGGCGTTCCCATAAATACAATCCTCATTTGCCCATCCCCTTTATTCCTGCTCCAATTCCTCTTCTGTCAAAAAGCGGGACGCCTTCTCCGTATACAGACGTCCGTCCAAATGGTCCAATTCATGACAGAAGGCCCTGGCAACCAGCTCCTGCCCCTCTGCCTCAAACCATACGCCGTCCCGGTCCTGCGCCCGAACCTTTACCACATTGGGTCGTTTGACGATGCCCCATTTTCCCGGCACGCTGAGACAGCCCTCCGGACCCTCCTGTTCGCCGCTGGCTTCTACAATAACGGGATTGACCAGTTCCAGGATCTCGTCGCCCACATCCACGACAACCACGCGGCGCAAAATACCTACCTGGGGCGCAGCCAGGCCCGCGCCATTGGCTTCTTGCAGCGTCTGCCCCAGATCGTCCAAAAGCTTCGCCAGCCGGGCGTCAAACTTATCCACCGGCCTGCACACCTTGTGCAGCGCCGGGTCCTTTTCCGTTAAAATTCTTCGCAATGCCATTGCAATTCCTCATTTCAACCCGTTCATTCATATCCGTTTACATCAACGAAAGCTGTAACCCCCCGGTTTGCCCTGTCCTGGGCAAACTGCCGCAGCAGATAGGCCAGCAAGCGCCGCAAGGGACGGCCCCCTTGGCAACGAAGGGTCAGCAGGTAACGGTAGTTATAGTTTATTTTAAATACAGGCGCCGGCGCCGGACCTAAAACCTGACCGTCTTCCTGCCGGTATTCCGGCGCGGCCAGGCAATGCAGCAGGCTGTCCCGGAACACCATGGCGCCCCGCAGCACCCGGACCTCCTCCGGGCCGGAAAAGGTCACGGTAAACAGGTTTCGAAACGGCGGGCAACCCTTGGCCTGCCGCAGATCGATCTCCAACTCATAGAACGCGGCGTAGTCCTGTGCCGCGGCCAGCGTGAGGACTCGGTGTTCCGGCGTCATTGTTTGAATGATGGCCCGGCCAGCCTGATCGCCACGGCCTGCCCGGCCTACAACCTGGGTAATCAGGTTAAATGTGGTCTCAGCCGCCCGATAGCTGTCCAGATACAGGGACAAATCTGCGTCCAAAACGCCTACAAGCGTTACACGCTGGAAGTTGAGCCCCTTGGTCACCATCTGCGTCCCCAAAAGCACAGGGATGTTTTCTCGCTGAAACCGCTCTAAAATTTTTTCATGGGTGTTTACGGCGCTCACCGTATCCGCGTCCATGCGGGCCACTTCTATCCCAGGAAATTGCTCTGTCAGCTCCTGCTGGACCCGCTGCGTTCCAACCCCAACCTGTTTTAACGGCCCGCCGCATTGCGGGCATCGGGATGGCGCAGGCTCGGAGTGCCCGCAGTAATGGCACATCAGGCGCCGGTTGACGCTGTGATACGTCAAATGAACACTGCATCTCGGGCACTCGGGCACCCCCCCGCACTGAACGCACTGGAGCATTCGGCTGGCGCCGCGGCGGTTTAGGAACAAAACGGTTTGCTCTCCCCGGGTCAAATTCTCCTCCATGGCCCTGGCCAGGGGCGCACTGATGGCAGAAGCGTTGCCGTTTCGCAGCTCCTGCTTCAAATCCACAATTTGAACCTGGGGCAAGGCTTGGCCGTTATACCGATTTGGCAGTGCGCAATAGGCATAGGCCCCGGTCTTCGCACGGTACATGGTCTCCACAGAGGGTGTGGCTGACCCCAGCAAAACCAGGGCCCTTTCCTTGACCCCACGATAAATCGCCACTTCCCTTGCATGATACCGGGGAGTATTTTCTGATAAATAGGAGTGCTCTTGCTCCTCATCCAGGATGATCAGGCTCAAATTTCGGCAAGGCGCAAACACTGCCGACCTGGTTCCCACCACAACCCCGGCCGCTCCCGCCCGCACCCGTTTCCACTGGTCATACCGCTCGCCCGCAGAGAGACTGCTGTGCAGCACAGCGACCTTCTGACCAAAATGTGCGGCAAAAAGGCTCAAAAGCTGCGGCGTCAGGGCAATCTCTGGGACCAGGAATAGCACGGTATTCCCCGCTTCCAAACATTGGGCGATCAGCTTGAGATAAACGGAAGTTTTTCCGCTGCCGGTAACGCCATGCAGCAGGGCCACACCAGGCGGCGTCCGCCTCATCTGCTGGGACAGCGTATCAAAAGCGGCCTGCTGGTCTCTATTGAGCTCCAACGGGCCGGTCAACACCGCAGGCCGAATTTCCCGGCACCGCAGCGTCGGCCTCTGGGACAACTGCAAATAGCCCAAATGCTCCAGCCGCCGGACCGTGGCGGCGGTGGCACCTGTATAATAGCGCAGCTCCTTGGCTGCACAGCTTCCCACAGCGCACAGGAGCTCTAAAACCGCAGCCTGCATTGGCGCGGATTTTCGCCGTCGGACCGCAAACTCCATGGCTTCCTCGGCAGAGGCGGAGAGGACCGCAATCTGTTCGGTCTTATCTTCGACCCTGCGCAGGAAGTCCGACTGGGACGTAATCCATTTTTTGTTCAGCAAGTACCGCAGCGCGTCCTGCAGCGCATCCTCTTCCAGGCCTTGCCGGAGATCTGCATACTGGGCACGGCCCCCTAGATCCTCCATCCTTTGCAGAACCGCCTCAGCGTCCTTCTGGCGAATCTTTTTCTCTCGCCAGGGGCAGTCCGGCACCAGCTCAAAGGTATCCCGCACCTGAAACCACAGCCCTACCGGCAACGCCGCCCGGATAGCCTGATAAAACGTACAATAATAACGCTCCCGCACAAAAGCGGCCAGACGAAGCATAGCTCCGTCCAGCACCGGCGTATCGTCCAAAAGCTGATCGATTCCCTTGAGCTCTGTCTCCTCCCCGGCTTCCAGGGAAAGAACGATGCCCTCGGTCCGCCGGTTTCCCCGTCCAAAGGGCACCATAACCCGCATCCCGGGCGCAACCGGCATCCCGTCCGGAATCCGGTAGCTGTAGGGCTTATCAATGGCATAGACTGCCGCGGAAACCGCAACCTTCGCAAGCAATGCCGTCCCTCCCTTCAGCGGCCAGGCTCCGCTATTTGGTGTACTCTTCTTTTAAGCTTGCCATGAGCCTGCCCTCCGCAACCTCCCGGATGGCCATGGTTACCGGCTTGTCCTCCAGCGCCTCCTGGGTTTCCTCTGCTTCTGCGGCAATCTGACGAGCCCGGCGGGCGACCACGTTGACCAAAAGATAGCGGCTATTGATATGCTGCAGCAATTCAGACATGGGGGGATAAAGCATATTAATGTTCCTCCTTCAGAGCATCTTTTCGATTTTGATATAAATAACGGTCTGCGGAGGGATCCTGCGCCAATATCGCCTCAATCTCCCGAACACACCGGTCTACTTGATCATTGACCACAATATAAGTATATCTCTCCGCCTGTTGGTACTCCCAGCGCGCCTGCTCCAGCCGGGCCTGTATCTTCTCTGGCGGGGTGTCTCCCCGCGCGTGCAGACGCCGCCCCAATTCCGCCACGCTCGGCGGCGCTAAGAATATTAATACGGCGTCCGCACGCCTGCGCTGAACCTGAAACGCTCCATGCGGGTCCACGTCCAACAGCACGGAACCGCCCCGGTGCAGCACCTCCAACAAGGGCTCAGCCGGTGTGCCATAGTAATTGCCCGCATAAAGGTTATGCTCCAACAGGGAGTCCGCCGCAATCATGGCCTCAAATTGCTCCTTGCTGATAAAGTGGTAGCTTTTTCCCGGCACCTCTCCCGGCCTTGGGGGACGGGTTGTGGCGGAAATTGAGAAAAAGAAATCCGGATGATTTGCTAAAATTCGCTTGAGCACCGTACTTTTTCCCGCGCCGGAGGGCCCGGAGATCACGAACAGCCTGCCTTCTCTCACGGTTCTTCCTCCTCGTCCCCAGCGGTTTTGTCCATGGTACGGCCCGCCACAGTCTCCGGCTGAATCGCAGAGAGAATGACGTGATCCGTATCCATGATGATCACAGAGCGGGTTCTGCGGCCATAGCTGGCGTCAATGAGCATCCCGCGCTCCCGCGCCTCCTGGATCATACGTTTGATAGGTGCAGACTCCGGACTTACGATGGCTAGGAGTCTGCTGGAGGAAATCATATTGCCAAAACCGATGTTAATCAATTTCATAGCTTACTCCATCACTCAATGTTTTGGATTTGCTCACGTATTTTCTCCAGTTCCGCCTTCATATCCACCACAATCCTGGTTTGCCGCAGGTCCGTACACTTGGAGCCTATGGTATTGGTCTCCCGGTTCATTTCCTGCAGCAAGAAGTCCAGCTTGCGCCCGATAGGTCCGCCTCCGTCCAGCATGGCCTCCATCTGCGCCAGATGGCTGCGCAGGCGTACCGTCTCCTCATCCACCGCCACCCGGTCTGCAAAAATCGCCGCCTCCGTTAAAATCCGGCTTTCATCCAGCGCCGTATTCTCCAGCACCTCCCGCAGCTTCGCCTCCAGCCGGGCCCGATAATCCGCCACCGTCTGCGCGGAACCGGCCTCAATCTCAGCAATTTGCCGGAAAAGCGTGCCGATCCGCCGCCTCAAATCCGCTTCCATGGCGGCTCCCTCCGCGGTGCGCATGGCATCGAAAGCGATCAAGGCGCGCTCCAGAACCTGAAGCAGATCCGCCGTGACCTGTTCCTCATCCTCTTCCGGACGCTGCATTTGATACAGCTCCGGCAGGCGGGACAGCGTGGATACGCTGATGTCGTCGGAAACCCCGTAATCCTGGACCATAGTGCGCATTGCCTGCAAATACCCTTCCAAAATCGGCCTGTTCAGGGAAATCTGAACGGCATTGGCTGCAACGGAGTTGCATGCGATAAACACATCTACCTTGCCCCGGGAGGCCAGAGTCTTGATTCGCTGTCTGACGGCATCCTCCGCGAACGCCAAAGCCCGGGGCAGTTTCACCGAACAATCCAAATAGCGGTTATTGACCGACCGAAGCTCCACCGTAAATTCCCGGTCTCCAACCGTTTCGACGGCTCTGCCGTATCCCGTCATGCTCTTAATCAACATCATTATCCCCTTTTGTATCGGCATTTAAAAGCCCTTGGCAAAACGCCGTAATGGTGTACCGCATTTTTTTCTTCCGGGACCAATCGCGGCCCAGCCAAACGGCTGCGCCCATCCCAGCGGCAAACCCGCCGAAGGCGCCCCAGCCGCCGCCCCAAAAATATCCCAGCAAAAGCAGGGCCAGCGGTGCCAAATAGACCAAAGCCGCGGCGCGTAATACGGCGGCGGAGCTGGTCTCCACAATCACCCAATCCCCGACCTTCGCCCCAATTAAATTTACCGCTGCCACAGAGGCCCACTGCTGTGCCCCTGCGCAGCCGCCACACTGACTGCACTCCCCAGGGCAGGCGCTGGCACGCCGGCAAACCAGTTCCGCCTTACCATCCGGCAGCAAGGCGCGCACCAAGGCCTCCTGCTGCACGAGTTACACGCCTCCTTGCGTGGTGTCGTCCTGATCCTGTTTTATCGTCAGGGTGACAGAGACGCTGTACTTACCAAACGCACCAACCCCATCATGTCCCGACACGGACACGGAGATGGGAACGGTAAATGTGCCAGGCTCCGCATTTTGCAAATCGACGGTGGCTGTGATATCCGACAGGGTCACATTTTTAATCGCAGCTCCCGGCCCCCGCAAAATGACGTCCAGTTTTTGGGTTAAAACGTTTACCTGCATGCCCTCCGGCACATTCTTTGGCTGGAATTGGGTCAAGGTAAAGGTCTCGCTCCCCAAGCCATTGAGCGCAAGCGTCACGCGCGCACTGTCCACGCCGGCGCGGTTGGTTACATTCTCCGGCAGCGTAATGGGGAACTCCTGGGAGTATCGGGCCCCGATTTCAGCCAAGTTAATTGTGGTGATCACCAATTCATTCAAGTCCGCCAGGGCCTCCTCCGAGCCGGACACTGCAATTTTTTCAGGGTTAATGGCCACGGTGGCGTTCTCCGCCGTCGCGCCGCCGCCCGAAACCAGTTCCACTCTCAGGGGGATTTCCTTGTAATGCTCCACTGGGAGCTGCAGGTGAATTTGTCCCACATTGGTCGTCACAAGCGACACATCCACAGGCTCATTGTCGGCATTTTGCAGCGTGTATACGAAGTCCGCATCAATGGACTCCGTCAGATTCGTGCGGTCAATCTCGATCCCCGCGTGGTCGATCTGGTCAATGACCTCCTTGGGGCCGGAAACCGTCACGGCTTCAAAGTTCAGCACGGCGTTTTCCCGGTCTAATATCAAACCCTCCCGCATATCTCCCACAAAATTTAGCGCCACGGGCACATCCTTTGTGGCGAACTCCGCCACCGTCACGGCCACCATGGATGGATTTCGCTTTAATATGCTAATATTTGCTGAGGGAATGCTGTAGGGATACGACACGTTGAAATTCAGATTGTACTCCCCGGGCTCGGAGATTTTACTCAAGTCCGCCGTCACGGTAATGCTGCTCCGGTCCAACCGGTTGAGGTCGGACCGGTTTCCATACAGGCGCAGGGTCACGGTGGACTCTGCTCCGCTCACCAGCATGAGTCCCTTGTCCCGAAGCGCGCTCTCGTTCTCCAAAACCACAGGGATGTTATAGTAAACGTCCTCTGACTCTGGACTCACAGTCGTGACCACATACAGCCAAAGCCCCAAGGCCACGACCAGAGATAACAGCATGGCTGGAATCTTACTCTTCATGGCTTCCGTCCTTTCCGGCTCTTCGACTCAGCCGCCCCAGCAGACCAGGCTTTTTCCCAGTCTCCACCTCCGGCGCGAGTTCGTTGAGCAGGAGCCGCTCCAGAGTCTGAGGCGCCAGATGCCGCTTCAGCATGCCGCCCACCGCCACGGATATGGTGCCGGTCTCCTCCGAGACAATTACAATCACCGCGTCCGTAACCTCGCTGATTCCCACGCCGGCCCGATGCCGGGTCCCCAGATCCGCGCTCAGGTGCTGATTTTCAGACAGGGGCAGCACGCAGCCCGCCGCAGCCACACGGCCGTCCCGGATTACCATGGCGCCGTCGTGCAAAGACGCCTTTGGGAAAAAAATATTTCGGATCAATTGCTCGGACACCTTGCCGTCAATCATCGTACCGGTCTTAAAATATTCATCCAGCCGGCTGCTGCGTTCGAACACCATCAGAGCCCCTACCTTTTCCCGGGACATGGTCTCACAGGCGGTAACAGTCTGGGAAATGACGTCATTCATTTCCTTATTGCGCTCCTTTGGACTCAGAACCTCCCGCAAACTGGTGCCACCTAGCTTTTCCACAGCCCGCCGCAGCTCCGGCTGAAACAGAATAACCAAGGCAATCAGGCCCAACTCCAGGACCTTTCCCATGATGAAATTTAAAACGTGTAGCTTTAAAAGCCCTGTTACCCAGGATAACAGCAGCACGAACACAACGGCCTTGGCGATTCTTGAGGTGCTGGTGGTCCGAATCATTAAAATAATCCGGTATACCACAAAGGCTACCAACAAAATATCAATAATATCCGCCGGCTGAATGGTTTTCAACAGCCGGAAAAATTCGTTAAAATACTCCACAATTGCCTTCATATCTTCAGTCTCCCACTTGCGCCGGCACGACGGCCAGGGATTCCACCGCCCCATTTGAGCGCGGACGATAGGCATGCGCACAAAGTAAGCCTATTATCTTAATGATTATAGCGGATTCAGCCTTCAATAGCAAGGGATATTCAAAAAAATTCAATTCCGGGGAAACACCCGGGACGCGGCTCGCAGAAGGCTCTCCGTCTGCGCCGGGCATGCGTCCGGGCCATAGCTCACTCGGATTGTGCCGGTTTCCAGCGTCCCCGCGCTCTCGTGGGCCGTGGGTGCGCAATGGAGTCCCGCCCGCAGTGCGATGCCCCGCTCCGCCATGGCCTGGGCGGCGGACTCGCAGTCCCCATCCGGCGGCAGGAAGGATAGCACGCCGGACTGGGACGCGCCGGTGAACACCTGCAGCCCCAGCTGAGCCAGGCCCCGCGCCGCATGGCGCATTTCCCGCTCTTCCCGGGCCCGGATGCGCTGCGTCCCCTGTTGCACAATATAACGCAGACCGGCGTCCAGGCCGCAGATACCCGGCACATTGAGGGTGCCGGCCTCCCCGCGGTCCGGCAAAAAGTCCGGCATCTCCTGCTGGGCTGACAGGCTTCCGGTGCCGCCCAGCAGCAGAGGCTTTGGATTTTGCCGACACAGCAGCAAGCCCGTGCCCTGAGGCCCCAACAGGCCCTTATGCCCCGGCATGGCGATGAATTCCGCCCCCAGCGCCTGAAAGTCCACCGGTAGGCTTCCCGCCGACTGAGCAGCGTCCAGGATAAACGGCACCTGGTATTTCCGGCACAGTCTGGCCATCTCCTCCACCGGCAGGATATAGCCGAACACATTGGATACGTGGGTAAATACAGCCGCCGCGGGCCGCGTCTTTAGCGCCCGCTCCCACTCTGCAAGGGTGTCCTCCGGGTCAAACAGCCGACGCCCCGCAATCTGTGTCTGCGCCTTTAGGGCGTACAACGGCCGGGTCACGGCGTTGTGCTCAAAGCCGGAAATGACCACCTGGGCTCCGGGCGACACCAGCGTTTGAATGGCCATATTCAGGCCGTGGGTGCAATTGGAAGTAAAAACCACCTGTTCCGGCTCGCACCGGAACAGGCTTCCGGCAGTGCAGCGGCAGCGGTAAACCGCATCCGCCGCCTCCATCGCAGCAGGATACCCGCCGCGGCCAGGATTGGCATATCGGCCAAAGGCCCGCTGCACCGCAGCCGGAACCGCAGCGGGCTTATGGAGGGTTGTGGCGCCATTATCCAGATAGATCATGGCTGCAGCTCCTCCAATACATTGTCGTTTCGGCGGGCATAGAACTTGCTGAAGGGCACAGATTTGCTCCTGAGCAGATCCACCGCCTCTCTGGCGTAACCGGGCTTCAGGCGCAGGGAATACCCGCAGCCCTTCTCCTCCATCCAGCGAGGTGTGCGCTGCAAAGTGCAGGGAATCCCCGCGCTGTTTAAAACCGATTGTCCCCTCTGGGCAAAGGTAATTGAGCGAAATGTGACAAAATACTCTTTCATAAGGCAAAACCTCCCGGGCTAACCTATGCCCGGGAGGTCGAAAGGGTGCGAAAAACCAGCACATGATAGAAAGCACGTCAGTAAAATGTGTCGCATTCTCTAATGGTATAATTCCTATGCCGTCGGAGCTGCGGCGAGCCTCAGCAGCCGCATAGAGTCGGGGAAATAGCAGAAGAATCTCATCTCATCGTCTGGCCACAGCTGCACCGGCGTGCCGTCAAGCTCTTTTTCCCCCAGCTCAGCCAGTGACAGCAGCCGGCAGGCCACCCTGTCCTTGCCGGGATACACCAGATACAGGCGGTAATTGCTGTCAACTGCCAGGATAAAGCAGCCGTTGCAGGTCATCCGGTATAAAGCGCCGGAGGCCACCCGGTCCAGGCGGATTGGGTCCCCAGTCTGCGGAAACAGGACCAGCTGCCGCTTGGCCTCCGGCGTCTGCTCCGCCACGGACAAACAGGCCATCGGTCCTGATTGGGTGAGACAAAAGTTGTCCAGCTTTTCCGTTCCCAGCTTCAGCGGATACCGGGCGCTCTCTCCTTGTGCGGTCCCCTCCAGCAAAACAAAAGCTCCGTCCAGCCGCAGGGCCAGCAGAAAGGAATCCCCATAGGCGGAAAGCGCGCCTGCCAAGGGCTCGTTGTCCTCCCCCGCCTGCCACTGACAAATCTGCTGCACCTGCCCGTCCGGGCGCACGGCGCGGACCCCAAAGGCTCCCCCGGTCTCCTGGCAGTAGCTGTAGACGGCCGTTCCATCTCGCAGCACGGTAAGGTCCTGAATCCAGGGCGCGCCCTGCTCAACTGCCGTAATTTGCCCGTCAGAATAGGCGTTTACATCAAAGGCTTGAGGCATGCCGTCTCCCTCCAACTCCGCGGCCAGGTAACAAACCCGGGCGCCGACACATACGCCGGACAGCACCTGCTTCCCGGCCTCTGGGGTCCAAGATTCCGAGACCGCGCCGGAGGCAAGGTCAAAAAGGCCAAGCTGCCGCGTTTCAAAGCGGGCGTTTGTCTGCGCATCCCCCTGCCGCCTGCTCTGTATGGCGTAGAGCACACGGTCCGGGCACGCCCACAGCACCTCCAACGTTTCCCCCTCCTCCAGGGCCACCGCCGGGGCAAGGGGAACATCACGTGCTTCCAGCCGGACCGAGGGCATGCCGCGCTCCAGGGCAGGGCCCGAAGCTGTTTCGCTGGGTTCTTCTGGCCTTGTGCTGGGGGCTGTCACCGCCGGCTCCTTTGCTGGGACACATCCGGAAATAACCAGTACAGCCGCCAGGATGCAGCAGGGAAACGCTCCCTTCCATTTTAGGTTACGCATGCATAACCTCCCGTCTCCCAAAAGAGTCTTTGTTTCCTTACGGTAATTTCCAATGGTTTCACGGCCAAACCTATTCACTTTTATTTTACCATACTCCCCTGGTGGAATCAATTTCCTACAGAATTTAAACCAAAGCCTGCTTTCCTACTAAGTCAAGCAAAAAGGTGCCAAGGAAACCGTTCCCCGACACCTCCTATTTATTTTTGGTTAAAAACTCGCTCCGTCAGTGTACAGAAGGAACCTCATTCGACCAATCGCGCTCCTCCTCCAGCAGACAGACCGCATGGCAGGCAATTCCCTCGCCGGCTCCGGTGAAGCCCAACCCCTCCTCCGTGGTGGCCTTGAGGTTGACCCTGCGGGCGTCCGTTTGCAGCATCACGGCAATATTTGCAGCCATCTGCGGCAAGTACGGGGCAAGCTTCGGTTCCTGCGCCAGAATGGTGGCGTCCAGATTTCCCACGTGAAGTCCCGCTCCCTTAATTTTTTCCGCCACCGCTTTTAAAAGCCGCAGGGAGGAAATGCCAGCGTAGGCGGGGTCTGAGTCGGGAAAATGCCGGCCGATGTCGCCAAGCCCCGCCGCGCCCAGCAGGGCATCCATCACCGCATGAAGCAAAACGTCCGCGTCGGAGTGGCCCTCTAGGCCCTTGTCAAACGCCACCTTCATGCCGCCCACTATCAAATCTCTGCCCGGCACCAGCCGATGTACGTCGTATCCATGCCCAATTCTCAAGACTGCTCCTCCTCCCTCCACAGCGCGCGTGCTAGGCGCAGGTCCATGGGCGTGGTAATTTTAAAATTCCGCTCCTCCCCGTCCACCAATTTCACGGACATGCCAATGCGCTCCACGGCGGCGCAGTCGTCCGTTCCGTCCACTCCATCCCGCTCGGCCTTTGCCAGCGCGCCCCGAATCAGGTCAAAATCAAAGACCTGGGGCGTCTGAACGGCATATAGGGAGGAACGGTCCTGAGTACGTACCACCAGGCCTCCCTTGGCAATCTTTATAGTGTCTTTGACCGGGATCGCCGGGGCGGCCGCCCCATAGGTGTTGGCGGCCCGAACCACACGTTCAATAAGCTCTACCGTAACCAGCGGCCTGGCCCCGTCCTGAATAGCGGCCAGCTTGGCTTTCCGGGAAAGGCAGCCCAGTCCCAAATTCACGGATTCCTGCCGGGTCTTTCCGCCATCCACCACGGCGCGGACCTTATCCAGCCCCAGCTCCCTGCAAAGCTCCGCAATCGGCAGTATCAGATCCGGTCGGGTCACTACGATGATCTCATGAATCAGGCTACAGGCCTGAAAGGCCCGCGCCGTCCGTAAAATCAAGGGCTCGCCCCCCAGATCCGCCATCACCTTATCAATGCCCTCCATGCGGGCAGCGGATCCAGCCGCCACAATCACCGCGCCGCAGGGCTTACAGCGCAGGGTCTTCCGGACAATATCCGCCGTTTTCAGCAGTTCCTTCATCCGCTATCCTCCTTATAGGCTCTGTACCAATTCCTTAAAATACTGGCCCCGGACCATAAAGTTGGGGAACCGGTCAAAGGCGGCGCTGGCCGGCGACAAAAGCACCACATCCCCGGGCCTTGCCGCCTGCGCTGCGGTCAACACCGCCTGCGCAAACTCCGGAACGCTCTGAATTTCAGGCTTGCCGGGCTGGTAGGTCGGGGCCTGTACAGTGGCCTGCCGAATCTTCTCCCCCGTATCCCCTGTGACAATCAGGAGCTTGACATGCCGGCAAATTTCTGGTCCCAGCGTATCATACGGAATATGTTTATCATACCCGCCGGCGATCAGAACGACCTTCTGCGGGAAGCTGCGCAGGCCCGCGATGGTCCGGCTTGGGGATGAGGCAATGGAGTCGTTGTAATACCGGACCCCGTCTTTTTCCCGTACCAGCTCAATGCGGTGCTCCACGCCCGCAAAATGCGCCGCAACCTTCCGTATCGCCACGTCAGGCACCAGGCCCTCCACGGCGGCGATGGCCGCCATATAGTTCTCCACGTTATGGATACCCGGCAGTAAGATCTCCTGCTGCAGGAGAATCAGGGCATTTTGTCCCTGCGGGCTGCAGCGATACACGCCGCCGTTCTCCAGGAATACCCCGGCTTCCGGCCTGCCCAGCCGGGAGAATTTCCGCAGTGCGCCCGGGCCCACAAAATCCCTGGTGATGGGGTTATCCATGTTCACAATCAGCAGGTCGGACCCGCTCTGATAGCGGTAGACATTCTGCTTGGCCTGAATGTACTCCTGCATATCCCGATGAACGTCCAGGTGGTTCGGCGCTAAATTGGTCACGACCGCAATATGCGGACTGCGCCGCATGTCCATCAACTGGAAAGAGCTCAGCTCCACCACTGCATAGTGGTCCGGCTTCATTTGGGGAACCAGCGACAGAAGGGGCTGCCCAATATTCCCTCCCAACCAAATCCTGTATCCGGCCTCTCGCAGCATCTCCGCAATGAGAGTCGTGGTGGTGGTCTTTCCATCGGAGCCTGTGACGCCGATGATCTGGCAAGGGCACAGTTCAAAAAACGCCTCCATCTCCGAGGTGATTTTCACACCTGTCTGCCGCAGCCTCACCAGCGCCGGCATATTCGGGTGCATTCCCGGTGTCCGGAACGCCACGTCTGCCTGTAAATCCTCCAAGTAGTTGGGACCCAGGCGGAGTACGGCCCCGTCTCTCTCCAGCTCTAACACCGCCTGGTCCGCCCGCTCCCGGGGCGTCCGGTCACAGCCTATGACCTGACAGCCATGGGTCAGCAGCAGTTTTGCCAGGGGCCGGTTGCTGACTCCAAGGCCCAAAACAGCCACACGCTTTCCCCGCAGGTTATCAAAATAATGCTCAAAAGCAGAATTCTCCATACCAACACCCCATTTCCCTCATACATTCTCTGCAAAGTCAGTCTGGAATTAGTATAGCCGTTTTCTGGTAACTTTGCAACGCAATTTGAAAAGGAAAGTCCGATTCCAGGCGGCTTGTTTTACTGGGAAGCTTTTCCCTCTGCCAAATCTTGCCTCTTTCCGGCAAAACAGAACTCCATTGCATGTCCACAAATCGCTTCTTTTAAAATAACCGTCGATATCTTCTCTCTGGGTTTGACAACCCGAAAAAAATACGGTACAATATTTCGGCAACCGGGTCGGACAGCCGCGCGGGAACGCCGAAAGGCGTCCTGTGAGGAAAGTCCGGGCTCCACAGGGCAAGGATAACGGGTAACGCCCGCCGGGGGTGACCCTAGGACAAGTGCAACAGAGAGATACCGCCCTTTTCGGAGGGTAAGGGTGAAAAGGTGAGGTAAGAGCTCACCCGTCCCATGGGAACATCGGGATGCTGTAAACTCTATCCGGAGCAACACCGTGCAGGGAACATGGGCTGGCCCGGCCGTTCCCAAGAGGTGGCTGGAACCCGTCGGCAACGGCGGGTCTAGATAGATGGCTGTCCACGACAGAACCCGGCTTATAGACCCGGTTGCACCGCATCTTCTTCGCATCGCCGCATTGTGTGCCCACCGGTGCGACCACAGCGCCCGCTTGTCTTCCAGCTTACTTGTCATGATGCGCTTTATTGAGATTGTTTCTGAGATATCTCAGAATATTTAACAATCCGTAAACAATCCTTAAAAACTGTTGAATTTTATGGATTTTGCCATATAATGTGTCTATCAATTTCCGTAAGGTGATGGACGCATGAAGCATAGATTTGGCGATTGGTTTCGCCGTTTTTTTCAGGGCCGCTATGGCGTGGACCAGCTGAATCTGGTTATCCTGGTTTTCGGCCTGGTACTTTGCATCATTGGGATGTTTCTGCGCAACGGCTGGCTGAGTCTGTTGGCGTATTTACCTATGATCCTAGTGATTTACCGGATGATGTCCCGCAATACCTATCGTCGTTATCAGGAAAACCGTAGATATTTGCAGTTCTTAGATCGGATGAAGGACCGCAAAAACAAGTATTTTAAATGTCCGAAATGCAAGCAACTGGTTCGGGTCCCAAAAGGTAAGGGAAAAATCTCCATCACCTGTCCGAAATGCCACGAAAAGTTTGTGAAAAAGACTTGATACTGACTCCCCGCAGCGGCCTTCTGCGGGGCTCTGATAGCGCCCATGCTTTTCATGGAAGCAAGGAACTTTTTTAATCGTGCCGTGTCTGCGCGCCGCAGCTATAAAAGCGCAAAAAAGATAAAGTTCTGCTTGACAACTTCTAAAATTGTGCTATTATAGAAAAGCAGTTTGCAGGGCGCAAATTGAATATGCACTCTCTTATAATTTGGGGGTATAGCTCAGCTGGGAGAGCGCTTGAATGGCATTCAAGAGGTCAGCGGTTCGATCCCGCTTATCTCCACCAACATTCAAGAGAGTGCAGACAAAAATCCGTTTCTGAAAAGAAGCGGATTTTTGCTTTATGCGGCTATGGTCACAATGTCCATTCCGAGGCTAAACTGGCTAAAGTCAATGTTGAAATCAATGTGCAGCTTGTAGTCCCGGTAGACCTCCACCCGGCCAATCAGGCAGTTGACGATCATTTTCTTTGCATCAAAGCTGGCCGTGTCATACATTTCAGCCCAGGAAATGATGTCGTCATATTGGATGTTGAGCGCGGCCAGAACGGCTTTCCCCTCGTCGCAGGCGGCCTGGGCCGCTTCAAAATTCTGTTTCAGTTCGGCACATTTGGCCTCAGCCTCGCTTATAAGGGTGCTCAGCATTTCCTTTGAAAAGGCGCTTTCCCCGCGCAGGGCCTTGATGACCTCTACCTTCAGCATATCAAGATCAGCGGCGGCCTTGGTGTAGTCGGCCCGGACGGAGGTAAGCAGGCTTTTCCGCTCCTCCCTCTTTTCCCGGTAGCGGAGATTGACAATCTTGCTTTTGGGGACGGCTTTCATGCGTTCAAAAATCTGGCGCACCAGCTTGTCAATGATACAGTCCAGGATATGGGCCGTATAGCCGGTCTGCCCGTCGCACTCTGTCTGCTTACGGGTCTTGCCATAGCACAGATATACCGCACACGCTTTACCACCCGGCTGGAGTCATCCTTGCAGGGATAAGCCTTGCCGTTGGTAGTAAGGGTCAGTCGGGCCCCACAACGGCCGCAAAAGACGTTACCGGACAAGAGCGAATTGCCTACAATATTGCGAGGGACAGTACGCTCCGGCTCGGCGGCGTTGGCGCGTGAGGTACGGATATGTTAGGCGGCCTCGAACAGTTCAGGGGAAATGATTTGCAAATGGGGCTGTACCGGGGAACGGCTTTCACCGCTCCGCAGTACGCCGGTATAGGTGAGATTGCAAATGATACCCCGGATGCTGGCGTGGTGCCACTTCTTGCCCGTCCGGGCCCGGTAGCCCTGATTGTTCAGGTAGGTGGCGATCCGCTGGGCCCCGTAGCCCTCATGCACGTATTTGTCAAAGATAATCCGCACCAGGTTGGCCTCGGCCTCGTTGACGGCCAGATCGTAGACCTCGTGCTTGCGCTTGTTGATCCGCCCGCTTTTTACAAGGTCGTAGCCATAGGGGGCGTTGCCGCCTTTGTAGTGGCCCTCCTCCACCATTTGCCCCAGGCTCGTCCTAGTGCGGATTGAGGTTTTTTCACTTTTGCTGTCTGGCGGGGATAAAAAATCTGTTATTCATTACTCACCTCTGGGCACATTGTCCAGAAGTAGCTTTAATATATCAATTTGATGCTTTTTTGTTCTTAAAGAGATAAGAAGAAAAAACAACGCAAAGTACAATAAGAACGGCCCACACAATTATGCAAACGATCTTTTTCTCTACCAGCAAACCAAAAATATTATAGAAATCAGACATACTAAAAAGGCGATCTATAGCTCCAATTATATTTATCGGTAGTAGTTGCATAAATCGGTGTATTGTAGGGGACAATCCCGCAAAACTTGCTACTGGCACTATATATCCGATAAGTGAGGGAATAAACGCCGCAAAAGCATTTGGACTTGCCGCCGAAATTAATAATGCCCCAGCCGCAGTCACCAAAGCAGCCCCCCATCCTAACAGGCCCCATAAAATGAGAGCACCGCCAACGAAAAGGTTATATGGAGACAAATTACAATGTGCGACTAATTGAATACTGGCCTTTAGGCCGGATGTTCCATATATCGCGATACACACAAATACAGAACAAGCAAAAAAAAGGACAAAAACGAAAGTTGCAAATAAAAAACACGCTAAAACTTTGTATCGGATCAACTTGCTTTTCCCGTATTGCGTTGTTAGCAATACTTTGTCAGAGCCGGAGTGCCTTTCCTCAGCAAATACAGGGGCAATTCCAATCAGAATGATTAACCCCACAAAGTATTGAAAGAATAGTGGAACAGTATTAAAAAATGACACCCATCCTTCAAGATATTCTCCATAAAAGGAAGTATTCAAGACATCATACATTCCTAATACCTTTTGGACAATGGGATTTTCTAAATCAGCAGGAGGTACAAGGCTGTCCTCTGCCGATGACTGAACGATTGATCCCTCGTAGAGCTCTGCCAAATTTCCTGATATTTTTGCATCTTCTATATACAGAGGGGAGTATTTTGCACGATTGCCAATACTTGCAATAACTCCATACCGATTGAGATATTTATAATAGGCTTCATCAGTTAGTGGGGTAGTGTTTCGATCCGCCGGAGAAAAGGAATATCCGCTCCCATCGGTTGAACGCTGATAGTCCGGGTTATTATATATTGTTTCATATTCCGCATACAGTGGAGCTAATTCATCCGCCGTGTACTGTCCAGCATACAGATTTCGCAAATCCCGATCATAATGAATAGCCTCTATTCCCGCCAAAGGCTCCATCTGTTCAGTAAATGTTCTGTATTGCAAGGCCGGAAGTAATATAGAAAGGGAAAGCCATAATAGCCCTATTCCAATAAAAATTAGTACAATCTTCTTTCTAAAAATTTTATACAATTCAAATTTCATAATTCACCGCCTCTTTCCCCTGTATAGAACAAATACGCATCCTCCAAAGTAGGTGGAATTGCTTTCGCTTGTTGAAAAGGCTGGTACTCTGAAATAATACGCAATATAGCGCCTTGCGGAGTATGGTGCATATTACTAACAATATAATCTTGTGCAATCTTGTTAGCCTGTTGGTTTTCAACAAGCACCTCCCAAACTTTCCCTTCAACTGCTGTTGTAAGTTGTTGAACATTCCCGAAATATTGTAATTGCCCATGCTGGACTAAAAGAATATCATCGGCAATATAAGAAACATCTGAAACAATATGAGTAGACAAAATTGTTATTTTACCTTGTGAAATTGTACTGATCAAATTTCTAAACTTCACACGTTCAGCAGGATCAAGCCCCACCGTGGGCTCGTCCAAAATAAGAACATCAGGGTCATTCAGCATAGATTGAGCAATTCCTAACCTTTGACGCATCCCGCCAGACAAGAAAGAAATTTTAGCTTTTGGAGCCTCCTGCAATCCGACAATTTCTAAAAGCTCACTGATTTTTCGTTTGCTAAAATGCCTATTTAACCCTTTCAATGAAGCGATATATTCCATATATCGCTGGACAGTAAAACTCGGATAGTAACCAAAATTTTGCGGCAGGTATCCTAAAATTTTTCGATATTGTTCCCCTAAATCACGAATTGATTTTCCGTCATAAAATACGCTCCCGCTGTCTGGCCTGGTTAGTCCACAGACTATTCTCATAAGAGTTGTTTTTCCTGCACCATTTCTCCCTAGATACATACTGAGCTTTATCTACCACAAACCCCTCACACAATATC